>JANPKJ010000024.1:0-78502 GCA_031425955.1 Akkermansiaceae bacterium
GACCAGCGACTACACCGTCGTCGCCCTCCCCGATGACCAAGTTCAATCCAGCACCAGCCCGCACGCCTACAATCTACCGGAAATCACCAGTCTCCTTCCAGTCATCCGGGAATGACTCGCATGAAGATCTACCGCAAAGACACAAAGGTCGCAAAGGAACGCAGAGGCATCAAACTGGAGCGCGGAATTTATTCCGCCCGAATGCCTTCTGTAATCCAGAATTCAAAATTCAAAATTCAACCTTCAAAATTCCTCCCTCTTCCTCTGCGCCTCCTTTGCGACCTCCGCGCCTTTGCGGTTCACTCTTCCAATCTCCCGACGGAGAAACCAAACACATAACACAAAAATGAAAACAAAACTAACACTCGCCCTCGTGGCGTCCCTGACCAGCACCGCCTTCGCGGAATTCAAAGCTCCGCTGCCGGAGTTCAAAAACGAAAAACAACTCGCCGAATGGCGGGCTGAGAAAGCGGCCGAAGCCACCAACCAGGAATACGCAGCTGAGGAAGCGCCCTTCTATACAGGTAAGCCCTACCTCGCATCAGCCGGTGGTTATGCATTCAAATATCGCAGTTACAATCCGGAAGTTGCCCGGTGGACTTCGGAGGATCCAAGTGGTTTCCCAGATGGGGCGAACGGAAACATCTACGGTATTAATAGTCCTACGCTAGGTTGTGACCCAGATGGATTAGCATGGAGAGTAAGCCTTTTTAGTGGCACCGCTGAAAGCCGCACTGACAACAACTTAACTCCCGGAGGGAGAATCTTGAGCGATTCAACGCAGTCAGTTAACAGTATTACTTTTGGCATCTCAAGCGAAAGCAAACTTGGAGTCTTTGGCAACTGGGTAAGATCTGAGATTAGCGGTAGTGTATCAGTAACTCCAGGAGGTAACGAAATAATGCTTAGTTGGGGAGCTGGCTCTGACAATCTTGTCCCAGGAATTCTTGTTAGTAGTGGAGTATCCGTTGCAAATGTCACCTACTCCGACAACAACAAAACCGTGAGTTTTAATTTCACATATGGTGGAAATACAAGCTTCTCTGGACTATCCGTTGGTCCAGCAGGTATTTCAACTAATTCGAGCGGTTTTAAAAATGGTTTTGGAACAATCGTATACACTTTAGTTGAATAACCTTATGACAATAGTATTTATTATTATTTTGCTAATTGTTAATATTTTTGTTTGGACTACTGACAGAATTCAAAACAAAAGTCTGCGTATCTTTTTAAGAGTTTTATCACTAATACTTTTAAGTATATCAATTTATGCAATTTATGGTCCTCCTGTAATGAATTGATGGCTGATTCAAACAAATAGGGCCGAATCGCCTGGGCCCAAATCGTAAATGGGGCCGGTCGGCTCGGATTCACATCCAAGGCCTTAAGTCCCAACAGACAGTCGCTTCACTCCATCTTCCCCGCTGCGTCCAACCCGCAGCGGGGAAATCAGGAGGCCCTCGTCGAACGTCGAACATCGAACTCCCAACATCGAATATCGAAGTGGAAGAGTGAGATCAGTCCCGCTTGCTCGCTTCCCTCATCGTTCCATGTCCCTTTTTTTCTGAAAAACCCAAACCCTCATTCACCACATAAGAATCAATCCTCCTCCAACCACCATGAGCGAACCGCTTCCACCACCTTCTTTCACCGCGCCTGAGATTCCTGCTTTCGCGCACCGGGGATCTCCGCCACCCCGCTCCGGAACCTTCCGGCCGCGCGCCGCGCCGCGCGTCAATGATCGCCCGGCCCCCGTCCGGAAGGCGGCTTCAAACATTGCCTCGGTGCTCAAGCTGCTCTGTCTCCTGGGAGTCGCCGGGTTCAGCGCCGTCCAATACCAGAACCACCGCGAGGCCGTCCGAAATTCCCTCAAGATCGAGAACGCCAGCAGTGTGGCCATCGAAGACGGCGGGAACTTGAACCTCTTCCTCGTGAGATCCACCCACCACGGCACTCCCGGAGTCCTCTTGTGGAAATCCGCGCCCGGGGAGATCGAGCTCGTTGCAGGACCGGGGAACAGCCTGCAATCCCTCTCCGGCCACAAGCTTCGTTATGACACCCTGGGGCGGACCAATTACGTGACCAGCGACTACACCGTCGTCGCCCTGCCCGAAGACCAGGTTCAATCCAGCACCAGCCCGCACGCCTACAACCTCCCGGAAATCACCAGTCTGCTTCCAGTCATCCGGCAATGACTCTCATGAAGATTAACCGCAAAGACGCAAAGGTCGCAAAGGAACGCAGAGCCATCAAACTGGAGCGCGGAATCCAGAGCCTGCGATGGCAGGCTTCACAACATGGCGAAGCCCACTCCGGCTGGCCTTCAGGCAATTGATTCCGCTCGAATGCCTTCTGCAATCCAAAATCCAAAATTCAAAATTCAAAATTTTCCCGTTCTTCCTCTGCGCCCCCTTTGCGACCTCCGCGCCTCTGCGGTAAACTCTTCCCACTCTCCCGACGGAGAATCCAAACACATAATACAGAAATGAAAACCAAACTGACATTCGCCCTCGTGGCGTCCCTGACCAGCACCGCCTTCGCGGCGTTCCAAGCTCCGCTCCCGGAGTTCAAAAACGAAAAGCAACTCGCAGAATGGCGGGCGGAAAAGGCATCCGAAACCACTAGCCAAGGCTACGCGACCAAGGAAGCCGCATTCTTTACTGGTAGGCCCTACATCACCTCATCCGGCGGCTACGCGTTCAAATACCGCAGCTACGATCCGGAACTGGCAAGGTGGACTTCGGAAGATCCGAGTGGGTTTCCCGATGGTGCGAATGGCGTGGCATATCAACCCTGTCCGACCAACAGCTTTGACTATTAAGGTCTATTTACCGTAACTGGCGCAACAACACCGACCTCGCCAAGCACCACAGCCACCTATGGTGGTAAAACATACACGATCACCGCGCACACAACAACCAATGTTGCAGCCCAAGCTGGCGCAAGTCTTGCAGGAGTGCTAAATATCACTTCTTATATAGCTAAAGACTTTGGCATAGAAGGTGGAACATTTATAAACATAACCATGAGTGGAACTCCAAATGCGCAGCAAGATACAGCTTACCATTGGATACAGACTGTCACAACCAATGATCGTGGAGCATCGAGAACCTTTATTGATAACGGTAATGGACCCACACCATTTTATGACGCGTCAGGCGCCGCCACGGCAAACTCTTTCCAAGATAATCCCGGACGCCTGTATCATTTTGTCAGAGGTCAGAGCAACCCACTAACGTGGAACGCTACACTGGAATATGTGAGTTACAATAGTACGACTGCTGTAACTACTAAATATGGAGGAATAACATGGGGATTTACAATAACCGAGTAATAAAAATATTATGTATAAATATCTTAAAATTTTCTTAGTCAGTGTGGTCTGGTCGGTATTTTCTTTTCCTGCTCTAGCTGTTGAACCGGGATCTGAGCTCAGGTTCGAAACCATAATCATGCCAACTGCTACGAAGCTGCCCGCAGAGGGCGAAATTACCTCCATCTTGCTGGCACTAAAGATCACAAATATTTCAATTCATCCTATAGCAATTGACAAGTATCAAACTCCTATCCCGATATTAGAATCGCCTTCCGGCAAGATCTCTGAAACATTTGTAGCGCGTGACGTTTACCGTGCTCCCGAAAAAGGTGATTTCTTTTTCCTGCAACCTCGTCATTCGACCTATATTATTGTCGATTGTTCGATCAAGTGCTCTGGTGGAATTCGAAGCATTTATGGAACTCTAAGGAACGGTGGTTACTGGGATGTCGATAACATCATTGACGGCAAATACAAGATTTGGCTTCATTATAGACCTGATCAGACGGATTTTCCAAGCAGCTCCTTAAATCCATGGAAAGGCGACGTGAAGAGCCCTGCAGCATCTTTATTATTTACTCGGTAGTCACTTAAATGGGGTCAGGCCGCTCGGATTAACATCCGAGGTCGAGAACCGAAACCAGACATCTCGATGATCAAGGAAGCTACCTGCCTTTTCACCCTCCTCTGCTGCGTCCTGTCCGCAGCGGAGGAGCGGTGGACGGTATCAAGCCGTGGCATGGACGTGCCGTTCAACTCATGGCAAGCGGAGGGAGCCAGGATCGGCACGGGAGGAGTGCTGGTCCTGGTGCCCGGCTACAACGGGATAGGAGAGCAGATGCTGGATGCGCGATGGAAGGCGTTTGCGACGAAACATGGATTGGTGCTGCTGGCACCGACGTTCCGCGCGGAGGGAAAGGAGAACAACGAGGGCAAGGGATACTACTACCCGGAGCAGGGCAGCGGGGAGGTGATGGAGAAGGCGTTGAAGGAGGTGGAGAAACGGACCGGAGCGGAGACGGACCAGGTGTTGTTCTTCGGGTTTTCCGCCGGGGCGCATTACGTACACCGCTTCGCGCTGTGGCGGCCACAGCGGGTGAGGGCGTTCGTGGCGTATTCCGCCGGGTGGTGGAGCGAGCCGACGGTGCGGGTGAGGAAGGTGCCGGCGCTGGTGATGTGCGGCGAGGCGGATGAACGCTATGGCGCGACCTGGGAATTCTTCAAAAAGGGCCAGCGACTTGGCTGCCCGTGGGTTTGGCGGTCCTACGCAGGCACCGGCCACACGCTGACACCGGCGGTGAGGGACATGGCGGAGGTGTTTCTGGCGTGCTATGCGGGGAGGGGGAAAGAACAGGCGGGTGGGAGAAAAGAACAGGCAGGAATGCCTGTGTCACGTGCGTCACGGTATGGGGACATCCAGACTTACCGGAGCGTGGGTCCGGCGGAGCGGGAGTCGATCCCGGAGGAATTTCGAATCGAACTGCCTTCCAGGGAGGTGGCGGAGGTTTGGGAGAAGGAGGATGGAGCGATGAAACTTGAAGAGGATTTGAACCGCAATGGCAGCGAAGCGAACATGGGCGAGCAAATTCACATCCACAACCGAGCCAAATGAACATGATAAACGCAGATGGAAGAAGGGATAAGAAGTGAATTGGATCGGGGTGATAGATGCTGTCGTAAACATGAACGCACTCTGATCCATCCCGTCTATCATCTGCGTGAAACCTGTTTATCCGCGGTTAAACCATTCTGAATCTAATGATGAAAACAACCATGAATCGACAACAAGCAGAACGACGGTGGCCCTCCGGGGGCGGGGAGATTTTTAACCGCGAATGGACGCGAATGGACACGAATGGGAGAGGGGGGAGGAAATGGTGTTGGGCGCGGGTCGTGACAATGGGGCTTGTGTTATGGATTGCGACATTATCGGCGGCGAATGCTCAGGGACCGGCGTCAACGGAGAAATCCTTGCCGGAGCGCGTGGAGACCTTTTCGATCAAGACGCGCTCGGACATGAATCGGGAGGTCCCGTTCTATCTGCGGGTGCCGAAGAACTACCGGCCGGGGAAGGCCTATCGCCTACTGTTCCTGTGCCCGCACCTCAACCAGGAGGGGCTCAAGAAGCTGGCGGGCAGCGCGCCATGGCTCGCGCTGGCGGACCAGCGGGACTGGTTCGTGATGTCCTGCACCTTCAAGCAGGCGAAGGATGCGGGGCAGGACAGAAAGCTGGCCTACTATTATCCCGAGTCGTTTTCCGGCAAAGCGACGCTTGAAGCGCTGGAAACCGTTTCCAAAAAATACCCGGTGGACACGGAACGGCTGCTCATGCAGGGACTTTCCGGCGGGGCGCAGTTCGTCCACCGCTTCGCGATGTGGGCGCCGGAGCGGGTGACGGCGGTGGCGGTGAATTCATCGAGCTGGTTCGACACGCCGGACGCGCGCTGCAACGAGGTGGCCTGGCTGGTGACAATCGGGGAGTCGGACGACAGTTATAACGCCTCGCTCGAAGTGGTGGACCGCTTGCGGAATGTGGGGGCGGCTCCGCTGTTCCGCTCGTATTTGGGAATGGTGCATGAGGGCAGCTCCGCCGTGGACAGGCTGGACATGGAATTCCTCAAGTTTTACGACGATCACACGAAAGCAGACCTGGGGAAACGCAGGTCGTTCCAGACGCCGGCGGCGGAACGGCTGGCGCTGCAGGGCGAGAAGATGCCTTACGTGGGAGACGGGCAGGATTGGAAATATTTCCCGAACAGCCCGGACGCCCGGGAATCCGTAGCCGAGGACTCGCGGATCTATCTGCCGAGTGAATTGATCGCCAAGCTGTGGGGACTTAAAGAAGAAGGACAATAATCATGGAAACACCGGTGGAATACTTTTACGGGGAAACCCTGCGCTGGAGCTTCGGCTTCGAGAATCCGAACAAGGCGGCGGTGATCTTCGCCTGCGCCGTGCCGCTGCTGTGGTGCCTGTGGCAACTGGCATGGCGGCTGAAAAACCAGTGGTTGAGGATTCCCGTGCTGCTGGTGACGGCGGCCGGCCTGCTAGGAGCGTGGTATTGCCTGATCATGACGTATTCGCGAGGCGGCCTCGTCGCGGCGGCGGCGGCCTTGTTCTATCTACTGGCTCGAACGCTTCTCCAGACGAGGAAGCGGGAAACCTCGTGGCACAGGCGGGGCGAGGTCTGGCTCTCGCTCGTGCTCGCGGGCGTCCTGGCAGGAGGCACGATGTGGAACGGCCTGGGCTCCCGCTCGACCGAAGCACTCGGGAAAGACGCCTCGGTGGGAAACCGGATGGAACTCTGGAACAGCGCGCTGCAAATGGCGGCGGAGAACGGGCGCGGCTTCGGCACCGGAAAATCCGGCGAGCAATACATGCAGTGGTATCAGCCGCTCGACCGGCAGGAAGGCTACCGGACGATGGTGAACAGCTACCTGACCTTCCTCGTCGAACAGGGTTGGCTTTGGTCCGGGGCGGTTCTGTTGGGATTCGTGCTATTCTGGGTTTGGACGAGGCCACGCAGCGGGGAACCCGTCACGGTCGCGCTGCGTGCGTCCATCCTGGCCTTCCTAGTCGCCGGGATCTTCAGCACCACCATGGAAGACTGGCGGCTGTGGATCCTACCCGCCGCCTGCGCTGTGGTTCTGGTGACCCTCGCCGTGGGCAGGAAGAAACGGGTGGGAAAATTGCACCTGCTGGCGACAGGCGGTGCCGTGCTGGCGGGATGTGCCGCGTTGTTCGCCGTGGGATTCCTGAAAAGCGGCAGAGATCCGCTCAAACGGGGTTTCGGCGGCGATGGTGAAAACCGCAGTGTCACCTCCCTGGCCCCCGCCGCCCCCACTGCCCGTTCCGTCGGCTTCATGGTGGACGAGACCGTGATGGGCGATCAATCCGCCAGGCTGCTACGTGAACTGGCACTGGGGGCTAACGTGGAAATCCTGCTAGGCGGCCGGGCGAAGGATGCGGACCGGATTCTCTGCGCCGGCAAGAGCGTGCATTCCCACGGCAGCTTCCCGCAGAAACCCCTGTTGCTGCTGGCACCGGAAAAAATCCTCGACGAGGAACTCACCCTGCTTTCCGCCCGCAGCAAGCCTGCGGAGATCCTGCTGCCGGAAATCGACGAGGACGGCCGCGTCGGTTTCTGGGACGAGGTCACGGAAGGCGCGCTCGCCGCGAATTTCCAAAAAACCGCCCTCAGCGGTGTCGGCAACCGCGTGGACTGGGCGTGGGCACAGGTGATCGAACACGTGAAATCCGAGTGATCATGCAAGAAACCAACCGCAAAGTCAGCAATGGTCGCAAAGCAACCATGACGGACCGCGAAATTGACTCCACCCGGAATTTGTTAGGCATGCAAGACTCAAAATTGAACATTCAGCCCTTAAAATCCCCCCTTTCTTCTTCCGCGATCCTTTGCGCCTTTGCGGTTCACCTTGTTCAATCTCCGACGGAGAAACCAAACACATAAAAAATGAAATACAAACTGACACTCGCCCTCGTGGCGTCCCTGACCAGCACCGCCTTCGCGGAATTCAAAGCTCCGCTCCCGGAGTTCAAGAATGAGAAACAACTCGCCGAGTGGCGGGCTGAGAAAGCGTCCGAGGCGACAAGCCAAGGTTACGTGGCAGAAGAAGGTGCCTTCTCACCGGCAGACCCTATCTCGCATCATCCGGCGGCTATGCCTTCAAATACCGAAATTACAACCCTGAGCTGGCAAGATGGACATCGGAGGATCCCAGTGGTTTCCCTGAAGGATCTAACCAGCATTGCTACGCTCCAACGCCAACAATGGGAATAGACTTTTCCGGATTATTTAGTGTCGATCTCAACGGCTTAGGTAAGGATAGCGATACTTGGACAGATAGCACTACCCTTAGAACATATACGGTTGCGACGACTGATTTGTCAGTTCTTGCCGCGTCGGACTTCAGTGGGAGTTTGTCGGAATGGACTTTCACAGCGGGAACGTTGAATGAGACGATGAAAATTGAAACATATGCCCCTTTCGCGCTTGATGGATATGGCATGTGCAACTTCATGGCGTCCATCAACGGCCCATTACTGGCTTCTGAGAACTGGGGATGGGTGCAAGTTGTTACCTGCAACACTCCTGGTAACGTTGGAAAAACCGGCACATTCCTCGATAATAGAGCCGATGGAGCAGATCCATTCTATCGAGGCCAGAAAGGCCCGGATTTTATGGTTGATCAACCAAGTCGTCCTTACGCTCAAATAGGAACAATGCCAGGTGGCGGCCCCTTTTCATGGGAAGGACAAACCTACTTTGTGAAATCCTCCGGGAACAACGTCACCGTTTTCGGCGGGGTCAAATGGAAATTCACAATTGAATAGCAACTATAATGATGTCCATGAAAGGCTTGTGCATCCTTCGTTTGCTCATTATCCCATATTTTGGCATCTCCGAGGTCTTTGCGGAAGATGTCATCCGAGGTGAGTTAATTGTATATCCAAGAGAATGGAAAATACCCGGAACTGAACCATCAGGGAAAATTCTTCTCGCCTGGGAAGTGTCCAATGTTGGAGAGAAAATGGTTCGATTCCGGATCAGGGACTTGGGTAAGATCAACCTCATCGATTCAAATGGGAAGGCAATCAACCCGACCAGATTGGGTGTTGATTCGACCAAGGCGTTCCAAATACAAGATTATCCATTGATCGGTTCCCATGAAACGCTATATTTTCCATTTGCGGTTTCATTCCTTCGTCAGGAGAACAAACTCTTTTCTCTGAAAATCAGAAGTGATCATGAGGGTGATGAAGGATGGTTCTTTAAAGACCTGAAGGAGGGAAAGTATTCAATTGTAGCAAAATATTCCACCATTGGAAACAGTAGTCACGATGGTGGATTTATATGGGAACAGGAACTCAGGTTTTTGAAGCCCCGAGTGATGGAAAATATTTGGGAAGGCGAAATTATGTCTAAACCGATAGATATCACCATTACCGGGCAATAAAATGGATCTTTGATTTTAATTGAGAAATGGGGTCATCCTCTCAGATTCATATCGAAGACCTAAAATTCCAACAAACCGCCGGCCAATTCCCTCTTCCCCGCTGCGTCCAACCCGCAGCGGGGAAGTCGGAGGACCTTGAACGTCGAACATCGAACTCCCAACATCGAACGTCGAAGTGGAAGAGGGAGCGGGTGAAGTGGAAAGCCATGGGTTGCTGTTTTTCCCGCCGAAGAATTCTCCGGGTGCAGGTTGCGGAGAATCGCCTGTCACTTCTCTTGCATCCTGTGGGGCGGGGGAATAGGAATTTCGGCAGGCCGATCCGCCGATCAACCACAACCGACTAAAAACCATGGGAAGACATTTTGAATGCCGCCGCCGGGCGAAGGAATCGCGATGGGCAACGATGTCCAAGGTGTTTCCGAAGCTGGCCAAATCCATCACGATGGCCGCCAAAAGCGGTGGTCCGGACCCGGAGTCCAACGCCACGCTGCGGGTCGCCATCAACAACGCGAAGGCGCAGAACCTCTCGAAGGAAAACATCGAGAACGCCATCAAGCGCGCCGCCGGCAAGGACGCCGCGGACATCACGGAAGTCACCTACGAGGGCAAGGGACCGCACGGGTCGCTTTTCGTCGTTGAGTGCGCGACGGATAATTCCAACCGGACCATCGGCAACCTGAAAATCATCTTCAACAAAAACGGCGGCCAGCTCGTGAATGCCGGGCAACTGGATTTCATGTTCAACCGCAAGTCGGTGATCGAATTCCCCGTCCCGGAAGGCCGCGATCTCGAAGAGCTCGAGCTCGAACTCATCGACGCCGGACTGGAGGAGCTGTCGGTGGATGACGGCGTCGTCTCGGTGATCGGCGAGCTCAGCGCCTTTGCCAGTCTCAGTCACGCCGTCGAGGCGGCGGGGATCGTTCCCACGAAATCCAGCCTCCAACGCCTGCCTACCCAGCCGGTCGAGCTGACCGAGGAGCAGATGGAGGAAGTCGAAGCGCTGCTCGACAAGATCGAGGACGACGACGACGTGCAGGCGGTGTTCACGAACCTGGCATAAGCGCCGAGCCACCCGAAACCCATGAGAATTTCCATCCAGTCCGCGGTCGTTGGTGCCATCGGCATGACCGCGTGCTTTCTAGCGGGTTGCTCCGGAAATGCCAACGTCCGTGCGATGGTGCCGCGCCAGACGGTTGCCACGCACCGCACGGGACAACCGGTCCAGGCGGCGGTGATCAACGGCACCGCACGGGACGGCGTGCTTCCTAACATCGAGAACGAGGATTTCAGGCAGGCCCTGGAATTGTCGTTGGTGAGGAGCGGGAAATTCACAGGCGTCGGCAGCGGCGGCTTCCGGGTGGAGGCGTTCATTACTTCCATCAAGCATGCGAGGGTTGGAGAAAAACTGCGCGTGGACATGGAAGTCCGCTACGCACTGCGCCGGCGGAGCCTGGTGGTCTGGCGGAAGCTGGTCCGGTCGAGCTACGAAGCGCCGATGCGCGAAGTGATGCCCGATCTGGTGAGAGTGCGCGAAGCCACGAAGAGCGCCGCCCGCGAGAACATCGCGATCCTTATCGGCCTGTTGGACAAGCAGCGGTTTTAGTCGGTGGTTTTTCCGAACCATACGGGTCCAGAGGTGTTTCCATTTGGATTCTCTCAACCGCAGATGAACGGGATGCACGCAGATGAGAGGGATGAAGAGGGCAGATAGAGGTTGAAGATCTGAATCTTATCCCATTCCCCATCTGCGTTCATCCCGTTCATCTGTGGTTCCGATCTCAAATACATGGGCGGGTTGGAGATCGCGCTTTGCCTTGCGATGCTCCGGAATTTTTGCGAAGAACTGTCCATGAATCGAAAACTGCTCTGGACTTCCCTCGCAGTGATTTTCATGGCAACGATCTGCCACGGGGTGGAAACCATGGCCTACCGGTTCGCGGCTGAACCAGTTCTATCAACTCCCGTCGCGGAGTGCCCGCTGTTGAAAGAGGCACCCGCTCCCACGCCCTTCGTGGCGGTGGGCGATGTGTTGCATGACCTCACCAGGGTATTCCGTGAGAAAAAGGTTCCGTTGGGAAACGGCTGGGCGATTTGGAATCAGACTCAGCGACTGCTGGTGGTGCATGGTGTGATGCTGGATCAGTGGCGGGTCGAAGAGTTGTCGGGATTTCGCGAGCAGACCCGGCATGCCAAGCTGACAGTCGATTGGATCCGCTCCGAGAAACCCGAAATTCCTTTAGCTGAAAATGCTCCTGTCTTTGCTTCCCTGGCACTTTTGGGAAGATCAGCAATGAAATCAAACGCGTCCACGAAGATGATGGACCCAAGCGGGGAGTGGTCATTTTGCGTGGGTGCGGAACCGACGATTCTCGACCGGGGTAGTATAAACACGACTCTGTCCCTCGGATGGAAAGGCCCGGATCGAAAAAGCTCAGTCAATGGCAGCATTTCAGTCTCCCTTGTTATCGAAGATGGCAGCACAATGCCTGTGGCGTCTTGGTTCGTCGCCGGGAATGGGCCTGCGTGGAGAATCACAGCTACCGCAGATACTGTCCTCTCCGATGGTTCAAGACATCGTGATGGCCGCCTCAGGCAAGATGGCGAGGAGATCTCTATCACCAAGGCTTCAGCGAAGACTTCAGAATGGGTAACGATTTGTGAAACATCACCTCAGAATGGCCGGAAGCCTATGGGTAAAGCACTCCCAAGCGAAGTCATCCGGGAGTTTGCGGCCGTGCCTGCGGAGCCGAATGCCGCAACTGATCCATTTGCTGAGAACCCAGAATCTTCTCCAGCACCTCTGCGTGATCTACCAGACGCGGTCATTCCGGATCATCTCAAGGATTGCCTCACTCAGCCATTGTTTGATCTGCGCGTATTGCTTCATGATGCCGGGGTTACGTTGGAGCCAGGAGATTTCGTTGCGTATGATCCTATTGCGGAAAGACTTGTCATGGATTGTAAAAGTGATCGAATCGCCGATATGATCGTGGCACTGTTCCAAACAATCAATTGCGGCAGCGCTCCCGCAACTATCGAGTGTTCGGCTTGGCTAGCTGATGCAGCGATGCCGGAATCGACCATCATGAAAGTATCACTGCTGACTCGATCTGGAATGAAAGCCCCGTTCGAGTTACTCGACGAAAAGAATCAGGCTATCGTGTCGTTCGACGCGGAACCGACTTTGGGAGACCAAATTCCCATTTTGGACTTTCGATACAATCTCGTCTGCCGCCTTCAGTCTCCGGTAAATCTGGAATGGCGCCGGGATTCTGTTCTCACCGTGGTCGACAACATTTCTGTTCTGATCGATACCGCCAAGCTGCCGGACGGGCGGACGTTGAAGCAGGGGCTTCGCGCCCGCGTCATGCGGGAAAATTCTCCAATTCCGAGATGAGTCAGGCGGTGGAAGAACAAGGAACGGCGGACTCCGATCCGCCGTGGCCCATGGGTCGCCGATGAAAGGCGGCTGGCCTCGGCCCATCGTCACTTCATGGGCTTCGGCGGATTGGAGTCCGCCGCTCTTTGGGGCTGGGCGCGTTTCTTTTCGAGGCGCTCGATCTCGGATTTCCACGCTCCGGACTTGTCGTCCAGGCCGCGCAGCAGGTCGATGGCGGCTTGGTGGTTTCCGGTCATTTCGAGGATCGCGACCTTGGCTTGATAGAAATAGCTCCATTCGAGCGGCTTGTTCTCCGGCGTCATTTGCATCCGCTTCATGTGCGCTTCGAGTTGCGCCATCACGCGCAGTCCGGCCGCAGGGCTTTCCACGTGGGCGACGGCGCGGGCGTAGTTGCTGAAGATCCCCACCATCGCGAGCACGAAGTCGCCGCTCGGGATTTCGCGCCGCGGGGCGAGGCTTTGGTTGCGGGTAACGAACTGCCGCTCGACCTCCGGCCACACGGTGCGCTGGCGATCGATGATCGCCTGCCAGTTTTGCGCGTCCACATCGCGGTCGTGCATTTCCCAAAGCGCGCGGGCGCGGGCCGGGTAGCGTTTGAGGACATCGTTTGCGAGGCGGTGGACGTCGTGCCAGACGAAGGAGCGCTTGGCGGAGAGCGCGGCGAAAACGGCGAGCAGGATGACCGCAGGGACGCGCGGTGAGAGGGTTTCGAAGAGCGATTTCCACAACGCCGCCAGCAGGATGGCCGCGCCGAGGCAGAACCACGGCAGGCCCGGATAGATCCGGTACTCCGGCATGAATTCCGGGATCGGATAGAACACCCGGAACAGGATCGTCGCCACGTAGACAAACAGACAGACGCCGAACAACCGCGTCGTTTTCCGCCAGGCGAGGATCACGCTGAAGGCAGCGAGGGCGAGAAATCCCGCCGCCGCGAGCAGGGCGGTTTTGTCCGGGATATTCGCATACGACGCGCCCGCCGGGATGAGCGTTTCGGTGATTTCGTGGTCCGAGCTCAGCGCCACCGGGATCACGCTGCGCCAGGCGAATTCCCAGAACACCCGCGACAGCGTGTAGGCATGGCCGACGGCCCGCGGACCCACCGCGCCTTCCACCATTTCAAGTCGCGTGCTCATGCCGCCCACCACCCAGAAGGCGGCGAGCACGAGCGCGATCACTCCGGCGCTTTGCCACGGGTATTGCCGGAAAATCCGCACGTGTTTCGGTTGGAGAAACACCAGTTTTACCGCACCGACCGCGATGATTACGTGAATCAGTCCCGGGCCTTTCGAAAACGTCGCGCCGAGCATGAAGACCACGCAGGCCGCCGCTTTCCACCAGCCGCCGTCGCGCAGGAAACCCAGCATCGCCCACGCCGCGAGTAGGGAAAATAGCGTCACCCACGCGAGATCCTGGGTGCGCGCGTAGTTCGGGATTTCACTCGCCAGCGGGTGCACCGCGAATAAAAGCGCCCCGAAAAGCGCCACTCCCACCGGCCACTTGTCGCGCACGAAATCCCGCCCGAAGCCGAACAACACACAAGCCACCGCCGTGTGCAGAAGCCAGTTCACCGCGTGAAATCCCACCGCCGACATGCCGAAAATCCGGAACTGGAGGTGATACCCAAGCGTCGTCCAGAATAACCATCCGGTCCCGGCGAGATCCCCGCTCCGCACCGCCGCGCTGTCGCGGATCTGCGGGAAATCGTCCATGTAGAACTGCGACCCAAGGCACCAGAGATGCGCCAGCACGCTCGCCGCGATGATGCAAAGAAACGGCAACCACGGGCGACTCCTGTTTTCTTCGATCACCCCATGACTTTAGCAAGCCGGACACAAGCCCCGGCAATCCCAAAATCACCAGCCCCGCCGATCGGACTTTTCTCCGAAAACACTTGCCCGGATGACAAAGCGCGCGACTCATCCGAGTATTCCGGTCTGCCCCGATTCCAACCATGAAGTTCCTGCTCCATTTCACCTGCTTTGCCCTCGTGTCCTCGCTCTGCGTGGCGGAGGAGTCGGAGTTCACCATCGGCCCGGACTATGCCGACGCGCCTGAGACGCAGGAAAAACCTGGCGTGCCGAAGGGGAAGATCGTCGAGTTCACCATGGATTCGAAGGACAGCAGGATTTACAAGGGCATCGCCAAGGACAAAAAAGGCAAGGTCACCTACCAGCGGAAGGTCGCGGTCTACATCCCGGCGCAGTACAAGTCCGGCGAGGAGGTCGCGTTCATCGTCGCCCAGGACGGGCTCGGTTACCGGGGACTGCTGCCGAAGGTGCTCGACAACCTGATCGCGGAAAAGCGCGTGCCGGTCATGGTCGCCGTGATGATCAATTCCGGCGGCGGCGATTCGCTCGGCAGCCAGCGCGGCCTCGAGTACGACGCCGTGGACGACACCTACTCGAAATTCATCGAGAGCGAGGTCCTGCCGAAAATCAGCAAGGATTACGACATCAAGTTCACCAAGGATCCCGAAGGCCGCGCGACGGTGGGCGGCAGCTCCGGCGGGGCGGCGGCTTTCACCATGGCGTGGTTCCACCCGGAGCTCTATCGGAAGGTGCTCACCTACTCCGGCACCTTCGTGGACCAGCAGTTTCCCGAAGACCGCCAGAATCCCGACGGCGCGTGGGAATACCACAAGAACTTGATTGGAAAATCCGCCAAGAAACCCATCCGCGTCTGGCTCCACGTCAGCGAGAAGGACAACGGCTGGAACCGCGACGAGGCGTCGCTCCACAACTGGGTGATGGCCAACGAGCGCATGGCCGCCGAGCTCAAGGCGAAGGGCTACGAATACCGCTACGTCTTCGCGAAAAACGCCGGCCACACCGACGGCAAGGTCACCCGCCAGACTCTGCCCGGCGCACTCGAATGGCTCTGGCAGGGCTACCCCGTAACGAAGTGACACAGGCATTCCTGCCTGTTCTTCATCCGCTAACACTCCAGCATCTTCCGTGAAATTCACCCCGCTCCTCGCCACCGCAGGCCTCTTCGGCATCGGCCAAGCCGCCGCCGATTCCTCGGAGGGCTACAAGAAGGAAATCGTCCCGCTGTTGGAGACGTATTGTTTCAGCTGCCACGCGGAAGGCGATTCCAAGGGGGATTTCGTCATGGACGAGTTCAAGGACCTACCCGCCCACCTCAAGGACCGCAAACACTGGCTGCCGGTCTGGCACAATCTCCGCAGCCAGGTGATGCCGCCGTCCGACGAGGACCAGCCGACGCCTGCGGAAAAACACAAGCTCCTCAGTTGGATCGAAAAAGAAGTCTTCCAGCTCGACCCCGTAAACCCGGATCCCGGCCGCGTCACCATCCGCCGCCTGAACCGCTCGGAGTATCAGAACGCGGTCTATGACCTGCTGGGCGTCGAGTTCGACACGCAGGAGGCGTTCCCGCCGGACGATACTGGTTACGGCTTCGACAACATCGGCTCCGTGCTCTCGATGTCGCCGCTGCTGATGGAGAAATACATGGCCGCCGCTGACGAAGTAGTGGCGCTCGCCCTGCCGGACGGTGCCGCGGCGCAGGTGCCGCGTGTAGAGATCGAGGGCAGGTCGCTGAAAGCCACCGGCGACCCGAAAACCACCGGCGGCTGGATCCCGTTCGCGAAGCCCCAGCAGGTTCGTGTCGACCAGGAGATCCAGTGGGACGGCGACTATCAGATCGACGTCGAGTATTCCATCCACGGTGCCACCGAGGCCACCACCGACGAGGCGCAGATGGAAGTCACCGCCGGCGGGCAGAAGGTCGGCGAGGCCACACTCGGCTGGGACCAGCGGCGGGTGATCAAGCTAACGGGCAAAGTCGCGTTGAAAAAAGGCAAACAGAATTTCCAAGTCCTGCTCACCCCGAAACGCCGCCCGCTGCCGGCGGAGGAAGAGCTCTTCCTGAAGATCCAGCGCATCATCGTGCAAGGTCCGCTCGGCGGCGAGCAGAAGGAATTCGCCAAAGGCTACCGCATGATCTTCCCGGACGGCCCCGCGCCGGAGACGGAATCCGGCAAGGACCAGTATGCGCGGAAAATCATGCGTAGCTTCGTGAGTCGTGCGTTCCGCCGGCCGCTCGACGATCAGACGATCAACCGCCTGGTCGCCATCGTCCGTGAGGTTTCCAAGGAGCCGGGGAAAACCTTCCAGGACGGCATCAAGCAGGCCATCGCCACCTGCCTCGCCTCGCCGCGTTTCCTGTTCCGCGCGGAAATCCAGCCGGAGCCTAACAATCCTGCCAAAATCGTGCCGCTCGACGAATACTCGCTTGCCGCACGGCTGTCGTTTTTCCTATGGGGTTCGGTCCCGGACGACGAGTTGCTGAGCATGGCGTTCAACAACAAACTCCGCGAAAACCTCCGCCCGCAGGTGGACCGCATGCTCAAGGACCCGCGCTCCGAGCGGATGGTGAAAAATTTCATCGGCCAGTGGCTGCGCGCCCGCGACGTGGAGACCGTGGCCATCAGCGCGAAGTCGATTCTCGGCACCGACACGAACCGCGAGGCCGCGAAAACCTTCGATCCGCGGCTCCGCTCCGACATGCAGCGCGAGACGGAAATGCTCTTCGACTTCATCCTCCGCAAGGACCGCCCGGCGGAGGAACTCATCTCCGCCCGGTACAGCTTCCTCAACGAGCGGCTCGCGAAGTTCTACGGCATCGACAGCGTCACCGGCGAGGACTTCCAACCGGTGGACCTCACCGAGCACCCCGAACGCGGCGGCCTGCTCACCCAGGGCTCCTTTCTGCTAGTCACCTCCAACGCCAGCCGCACCTCTCCGGTGAAACGCGGGCTCTACGTGCTCGACAACCTGCTAGGCACACCCGCCCCGCCCGCCCCGCCGAACGTGCCGAAGCTCGAGGACGCCGCCGGTGCCACTAACAAGAATCCGACGATGCGCGAGATGATGGAGATCCACCGCAAGAACCCGGACTGCCGCGGCTGCCACGCACGCATGGATCCCATCGGGCTTGGACTGGAGAATTTCAACGCGCTCGGCCAGTTCCGCACGCAAGAGCACGGCAAGGCGATTGACTCCGTAGGCAAGCTGCTCACCGGCGAGAAGTTCTCCAACGTCGCCGCGCTCAAGGAGATCCTCGCCACCGGCCGCAAGAAGGATTTCTACCGCTGTCTATCGGAAAAAATCCTCACCTACGCCATCGGCCGCGGGGTGGAGTACTACGACTCCACCACCATCGACCAGCTCACCGGGCGGCTGGAGAAAAACAACGGCAAACTCCGCGAGCTCATCCAAGGGATCGTGGAAAGCGCGCCCTTCCAGAAGCGGCGCGGGGATGATTGAGTCTTATGGATCGTATCCCAAAGTCTCCCGCAGCTCTTTCCGCATCTGGGCGGCCACCTTGGACTCGAAGGCGCTCCAACCGGGACCGGCGACGTCGAACTTCGTCATCCAGTCCTGCTTGAACCAGTAGCGCTCCGAGGCTTTGAAGCCGATCGATGCCAGCGCGATGACGAGCATGGCGGCGGCAAAGACTTTGATTAAGACGAACGCCGAAGTTGCCCGGTAAAGATGGCGGTCCGCACGGCCGAGCATGGCGAGTGAAATCAGCACCATCACCCATATCACCGACACGATACCGAGTTCCATCGCCGTCCAAAACTGCCAGGGCATTTTCGATGCGTCATCCAAATCGAGCGCCAGAGCATCCATCCAAGATCCGTCCAGATCGGAAATCGCCGCCCATCCGATCATCGGCACAAACGCCGCCGCACAAACCACCGCCAGCCAGCCGATGAGCGACGGGCCGGGAAAACCGAATCCGCCCGCTCTCTTCGCCAGCCGCCAGCGCACGATCTGCACCGGCAGCGTCAGCCACAGGATTAACAGTCCGATAAAATGCGCTCCGGGCATCAGTGAGTTCATTCCCTGCACCCCGAACGCCCGGCCACCCAGCGGCGTCAGGCGATTGAGGACCATCACGAAAACAAACGGCAGAACCACTCCCACAGCGATGATCCATCCCCAGTCGGATGGACGCAGCAGATCCTCCATCCGCAGCGCCAAGCGGCGGGACATGGCCGTCACCCGGAACCGATAGCTCGCGGCCAGGCAGGCGCACAGGCCTAGCAGAAGCCATGAAATGTAGCTTGATATCCACGAGAGGAGTTCGTGATTCACCAGGCGCATCGGTTTGAGATCCGCGTCCGTCAGCGGCGGTTGGGTGTCCGGCTGATTGGCCACGCTCTCGATGGAACCTCCGATGATACCGCTCGTCATTGTCCCGGGCTTCACGGTGCGGCCATCCACGATGAATTCGCGGGACTCACGTCTTTGCCTGGAGCCCGCTACCCATTCTTCAACAGGTTTCCAACGAGCGACTTCGTTTTCAAGGCCGAGTTTTTCCGCAGAGGAGCTGAAGCTTTCCGCCAGAGTGCCGACCATGGCGGTTGTCACCATCTGATCCAACAGAGTCCCCGTTTCGCCAATACAGATTCCGCGGATGAACCGGTCGCAGTCGGTGGAAATTTCCTGAAACCCCTGGATGTCGCCCGATTCACCGACGCTGCAAGCCTTCGCGGCGATCGCTTGTGCCAACCGCATCAGCCGGATACTGGAAAAATCCGAAACTTTTGCGAGGCAGGCTACCGAGTCGAATTGCTCGATGAAAGTCGCCTCCGGAAGCAACGGAAGTCGTTTCCGCAGCATTGCCGCGCTATAGCTAGTGTATTTCGGCTGATTCCGGGCCTCCCGCAGCAATTCGATGGTGCGGTCGAGACGTGCGTGATCCCGGATCTCCCATGACTTGGGGCTATCATAGACCACCCTGCCTTTCACCCGTTGGATCTTGCGGGATTTGGCTTTCACGGAATCCTTCGACTCCACACCGGCAGCCAGATAGGTGAACCAAGCGTTGTCAGGGTCGATGTGCCGGGCGGTTTTCAGGAAGTCGGGCGGTAGCTTTTCGTTCTCGCCGACGAAGGCCACGGCATAGTCTGCGAAATACGCCGGATTCTCCGGTTCGTTCCGCCACAGTGCCTCCTTGCGCTCCGCTTTCGACTCTCTTGATAGATCTCCAAACAGCAGCAATGTGTCACTCTCATTGAGTTTGCGGCTGACGAGCTGTTCGCTATCCGCCGGCCCTGGCCCGTAGATCGATCCTGCGGCAATCGATTTTCCCCATGCCACCAGCCGGGAAATCTCAGCGAAGCCGGATACAGCCACTCCAGCGGAAACCACCGCGACCACCGCCCAAAGAACCATCTGCCAGACGGGTTTCCGCTTCCGCGCATCCACTTCTTCCCAGCGCGTAATCATCGCTTCTTGGTCGGCATTATCCGTGACGCGGTTTTCCAAAAAGCCGATGGCGGAGTGTCTCATCTCCGCGTTGTCGGAAAGCGGGCGGACGGCCGCTTCGATCAGGCGGGAGGAGGGATCGGGCATGGAGGTAGAGTTAGCGGCGGAACTTCGGGCTTGGAAGCCGGATTCAGGTTTCACCCGATTTCCGCCGCGGCCTGTCCGCGAAAACGTTGGCCTATTTCATCGATCCGATAACCGGCCAGCAGCCGCGCAGGCTGCCGTGGTGGATCTTTAACATCGGATCCGTGCCGATCCAGCCGGGTTCGCCTCTTTCGTTCACGAAGGACACGCAGATGGGCATGTCGAGTTGAGTGTCTGCGAGATGGATAATTTCCTGCTCCGCTTTATCCGAAATCGTGATCCATTCCATTTTCAGCTCGACGGAGTTGAGTTCCCTCGCACGGATTTCTTCGACCGTGAGCGGATCGATCTTGGCGAAGCGTTTCATCATTTTGAGCAGAAAAAGCGGGCTGTAGCCCTCGTCCTTTCCGCATGCGGCCCAGACGATGGCCTCCAGCGGGTAGATCCGGGAAAGTTCCAGAATGTCGATGTAGTCACGTGTTTCCGTGCGGGCGGCGAGGGCAAGGGCCTTGTTCACGGCCATGTCGAACAAATGCAGCCGCCAACCCAGCAGGGGGTCGGGCACGATTGGGAAAAACCGGAAAGCCGAGTCGTGCGCCCAGTCGAGGGCGACTTCCCCGCCTTTCCGCCGCACGATCGCCTTGCGGAAGGAACTCGGCTTGGCCCAATCACCTTGGTTGAGGACTTTTTCGACTTCGTAACCCGCGTTTTCCAACGATGCGACGTCGCGTTTGCTGTGTTGGTCCAAGTCGAGAATTGCATCGTGGAACAGGTCGGAGTCGCTGGAGAATCGCGCGGATTGATCACTTGCATTGAGAACCAACCCACCTGCGAAATGGCTTTCCTCACAACGGTTGCCGACGATCAAGGCGAGAACCTCGCGTTGGAATTCCGTTAAAGGCATCGTTGTAGATCCTGGGCGGACTGCCAAGCACGGCGGTCTCCGTATTCACGCAGATGTTGGACAACAATCCGCACGTCGCCGAGATAGCGCACCCGTGCTTCCGGGTGGCGGAACCAGAAGCAGCTCACGGAATATTTCCGCACCAGCTCTTCCGCCTTGGCGATCAGTTCGGGCGGGGCGGGGATCCGCTCCTGATCTTCATCGATTGAAACCATGACCTGCCGAAGCTAGCGCGTTTCTTCCGGCAAGACAAGCATGCCAAGCAGCAGTGTGGCAGAGAAGGAACTTGGGGCTTGGAAGCCGGATTCAGGTTTCACACGATTTCCGGCATGCGGACGAAGGCGGTTTCATTGTTGCAGGAGTTGACGGAGGCCCACTCGGTTTCCGGGCATGAGGATGAGGTGAGGGCGATTTTCGTGGATGAGCTGGAGGAATGCGGCGAGCTCTCGGCGGACCGGAATGGCTCGGTTTTTTGTGAAACGGGGGACAAGGGACCGCGGGTGATGGTGACGGGGCACATGGACGAAATCGGGTTCATGGTGCAGCACATCACGCACGACGGGTTCATCCAGTTTGTCGGGATCGGCGGGTGGTGGGAGCACAATTTGCTTTCGCAACGAGTGGAAATCCTGACCCGCGGCGGGGACAAGGTGCTCGGGGTGATCGCGTCGCGGCCGCCGCATTTCCTGCCAGAGGCGCAGCGGCGGCAGGTGATGACGATTGAACAGCTTTTCATCGACGTGGGTGCGCAGTCGCGGCGGGAGGTGGTGGAGAATTTCGGAATTTCTCTGGGCGATCCGATTGCGCCGGTGGCGGCATTCACGGCGCTGGGGCGGGAGGATTATTACATGGCGAAGGCGTTCGACAACCGGGTGGGCATGGCGGGGACGATCCAGGCGGGGCAGATATTAGCGCAGTCTTCGCATCCGAACCGGTTGATCCTGTGCGGGACTGTGCAGGAGGAAGTGGGGCTGCGCGGGGCAAAAACGGCGGCGGTTTTTGCGAAGCCGGATGTGGCGATCGTGCTGGAAGGCCCGCCGGCGGATGACGCGCCGGGGTTCAATCGGGCGGAATGCCAGGGACGGCTAGGTGGCGGGGTGCAGATCCGGATGTTTGATCCTACGGCGATCACGAATCCTCGGTTGGCGCGGTTGGCGATCGAGACGGCGCAGGCGGAGGGAATTCCCCATCAGGTGACGGTGCGGCGGAGTGGTGGCACGGACGCGGGTTCGTTCCATCTCGCGAACGAGGGGATCCCGAGCATCGTGCTGGGCGTGCCGGCGCGCTACATCCACTCGCACAATGCGATCATCGACTTGAACGACTATTTGCACATGCTCTCGCTGACCATCGCGCTGGTGAGACGGCTGGACGAGGAGACGGTGGAGGGACTGGTGACGTATCTTTGATTGAAATCGCGTGGATTTTTCACTGGCGGGGCAAGAGGTGTTGCGGTTGTTTAGGGGTATGACTACGCGTGATTTCAAAACAAGTCTGTTGGTGGGTGTGCTTGGTGTGGCCGGGATGTGCCCCGTCTCGGCGCAGCTTCCCATGCTGACTGACAAGGAGCTGCTCGGGTATTTCCTGGTGGCCGACAGCAAGAACTTTCAATTCAGGATCGGCGCGGATGGCAAGACCTCGATCAAGGTGCTCGATTCGAAGGGAAACCCGGTGAACAACAAGCTCACCATTCCAGTCACCTTCTCCGTCGAGGAGACCATGCCGGACGGTAAGACCATCTCGCGGAAGTTTTCCCCGGAGTCCCTGGAGACCACTCATGCCGCGACGATGAAACCCAGAGATGTGACCTTCAGGGGCAAAGCGACGGGGGATATCGGCTTCGAGGTTTTTATCACTGAGGAACGCGGTGCGATCACTCTGGGCGGGCATTTGCTCAATCCCGCGGAGTTGAAAAATCCGACTCGTTTTGCCATCGAAGTGGGGATTCCCAACGCCGTGCCCGAGGAAAAACCAGATGCGGAAGGCAATAAAAAGGCCGCCAAGGAGCGTGAGGATGCCGTCAAGGACGACAAGGTGCAGCTCATCTGGACGGACGGCAAGAAAGCGAAAATCGCCGGCGATGAGGCGGTGGAGGGAAGTTCCAAGGAGGTCAGCGGACCGGGAATCTCGGCCACGGCGATCCAGTTTGCAGCTTTCAAGGACAGGAAGGTCCAAGTCACGGCTAGCCCGAATTCTTCGATGATGCTCACGAATCCGTCCAAGCGGCGGTTGGTTGAAGGGTTTGCCCTGCTTTGGTCCGCGGATCCTGCGAAGGATCCTCAGGGCAAGGCGCGCCTCACCATCGAGATCAGGTAAGTCCGGAAGGCCCGAGGTACGGAGTACACGAGGTTGCGGGAACCGCGGAGCGATGAATCCGCCGGGGAATGGCGAATTCTCAACAGTCGCCGTTAGGAGAGCCGTCGTGAAAAATCGCGCGCTTGCGCCCTGAGTCACTTTTTTGTTCGAGCGAACATCTTTTTTCTTGTCAGGCCATTTGGATTGATTCACGAATCCATCAACACGACACACTCCCATGGCCGCCAAACAAACATCCGAAGAATCCGCCACCGAGAAGCTCAACGAAGCCAGAAAGCGCAACCTGGATCTTGCGATCTCACACATCCAGAAAGAGTTCGGTGAATCCGCCATCATGCGCTTGGGAGATGACCGATGCGTCGATGTCGATGTCATTCCAACCGGCAACCTGCTCATCGACCGCGCCTTGGGCGTCGGCGGGTTCCCTTGCGGCCGGATCGTCGAAGTGTTCGGCCCGGAATCCTCTGGAAAGACCACGCTCACCCTCACCGTCATCGCTCAAGCCCAGAAACGCGGCGGTCTCGCAGCCTTCATCGACGTGGAACACGCCCTCGATCCGCAATACGCCCGCAAGCTCGGCGTGAACATGGACGACCTGCTCGTTTCCCAACCGTCCTCCGGTGAGGAAGCCCTGCAAATTTGCGAAGCACTGGTCCGCTCGAACGCCATCGCCGTCATCGTGCTCGACTCCGTGGCCGCGCTGGTCACCAAGCAGGAACTCGACGGGGAAATCGGCGATTCCACCGTCGGTGCCCAAGCCCGCCTGATGAGCGCCGCCATGCGGAAACTCACTGCCCTGATTTCCAAAGCGCAGACCTGCTGCATCTTCACCAACCAGATCCGCGAGAAAATCGGGGTCATGTTCGGAAACCCGGAAACCACGCCCGGCGGCCGGGCGCTCAAGTTCTTCTCCTCCGTCCGCGTCGACATCCGCCGGATCGGTGCGATCAAATCCACCGATGGCACGGTCACCGGCAACCGCACCAAGGTCAAAATCGTTAAGAACAAGGTCGCCGCGCCATTCACCGAGGCCGAGTTCGACATCATGTATAACGAGGGAATTTCCTCCACCGGCTCGCTGCTCGATCTCGCCTTGGAAATGGAAGTCGTCCAGAAGCGCGGCTCGTGGTTCAGCTACAACGGCACCCAGATGGCCCAAGGACGGGACGCCGCCAAGGAGCTTCTCAAGAGCGACGCGGTCCTCTACGCCGACATCGAATCCAAGGTCAAAGAGGGCCTGGAGGCCAAAAAGAAGAAGTAACCCTCTCAGCCACGCCGTTTAGGAACCATTCCCCCCCGATCATGACAAAGAGCCGCATCATCGACCCGCGTCGGTGGTGCGGCTTGGTTTTGTAGTGGAGCGGGCCGGAGCGCAAAAAAAACTGGCCAGACAGGCGTTGCTTCGCAGACATTTCCGGGGTGATCCATCCCACCGCTATTGTCTCACCGCTCGCGACGCTGGGGCGCAACGTCCGTGTCGGCCCGTTTTGTGTCGTTGGAGCGAACGTAGAACTCGGCGATGAATGTGTCCTGCACTCGCACGTCGTTCTTGAAGGCCACTCGAAATTTGGCCGTGCCAACGAGTTTTTCGCCTTTTCCGCCGTCGGCGGCAAAACCCAAGACCTCAAATACGCCGGTGATCCTACCTACCTGGAAGTCGGCGACCACAACGTTTTTCGCGAAAACACCACGGTCCATCGCAGCACCCACGCGGATTCCGTCACGCGCATCGGTTCGCACAACCTGTTTCTATGCTACTCGCACGTCGCCCACGACTGCCAGATCGGCAGCCACGTCATCCTTTCGAATTCAGTCGCCTTGGCCGGTCATATCGAGGTGGGTGACTACGCGATCATTTCCGGAGCCGCCGCGATCCACCAGTTCTGCCGCGTCGGCAAACATGCGCTCGTCGGCGGCTTGTCACGGATCGTCCAGGACGTGCCGCCGTTCATGATCGTGGAGGGAAATCCCTCGAAAACCCGCGGGCTCAATGCCATCGGCCTGCAGCGCCGCGGATTCGACGAGGAGGACATCCAGTCGCTCAAGACCGCCTACAAGAAACTGTTTTTGAAAAAGGACGCGAACCTCACCATCGCCCTGAGTTCCCTAAAGGCGACCCACACCGGCGACCTGCCGGCGGTCAAGTATCTGATCGAATTCATCGAATCCTCGCAGCGCGGCATCACGCGTTGAGCGGGAGGATGTTCGCGGTTGACCGCGGTGCGCACGATTCCATAGTCTTCGGCGTGAACATTCTTTCCAACGGCATCCTGCTGAGCCCCCTTCTTCTAGGGTTGGCCGCCCGTTGACATTTTCTTTCCTTCACTTCTGTTCACCGGCCCGCCCATCTTGAGGCGTCGCTCCACCCTTTCCCAAAACTGCTTCTTTTTTCAAAATGCATCCGACTTCTCTCTCGAAATACCGCCCGTTCCCGGCCGTTTCCTTGCCCGACCGCACTTGGCCGGACCAAACACTCACCCGTGCGCCCGAGTGGTGCTCCGTCGATCTGCGCGATGGCAACCAGGCGCTACCCCAACCGATGTCCATCGAAGAAAAACTCGATTTTTTCGACATGCTCGTGCGCGTCGGTTTCAAGCAGATCGAAGTCGGCTTCCCGTCCGCCGCGGACACGGAATTCAATTTCCTGCGCCGCCTGATCGATGAAAACCGGATCCCGGAAAACGTCACGATCCAGGTGCTGGTGCAGACCCGCGAGGCGCTCATCCGCCGGACCTTCGAGGCCATCGACGGGGCGAAGCGCGCCATCGTCCACATTTACAACTCCACCTCGCCGCTCCAGCGCCGCGTGACTTTCAGTGATGCGTCGCGCGAGTCGATCAAACAGATCGCCATCGACGGGGCCGAGCTGGTGAAAAAACTCGTGCCTACAATCCCGCGCACCGAGGTGGTTTTGCAATATTCGCCCGAATCGTTTTCCGACACCGAGCTGGATTTCGCTTTGGAGTGCTGCAACGGCGTCATCGACGTCTGGCAGCCGACACCCGAGCGGAAAATGATCATCAATCTGCCGGACACCGTCCAGTGGACCACGCCGAATGTCCATGCCGACATGATCGAATGGATGTGCCGGCATTTGAAAAACCGCGAGTCGCTCATCGTCTCGCTGCACACCCACAACGACCGCGGCACCGGCGTGGCCGCGACCGAACTCGGCCTGATGGCGGGTGCCGACCGCGTGGAAGGCACGCTCTTCGGCAACGGCGAGCGCACCGGAAATCTCGACATCGTCACCGTCGCGCTGAACCTGAACAGCCATGGAGTCGCCACGGGCTTGGATTTCTCCGACCTGCAGTCCATCCGCACGGTTTACGAGCGGGTGACGCGGTTGATCGTGCCCGAGCGCCAGCCGTATGCCGGCGAACTCGTTTTCACCGCCTTCTCCGGCTCCCATCAGGACGCGATCAAGAAGGGCCTCGACCGCCGCGCGATGGAACTCGAAAAGGATCCTAACATCCCGTGGGGCGTGCCCTATCTCACCATCGACCCGCAGGACATCGGGCGTTCCTACGAGGCGATCATCCGCATCAATTCCCAGTCGGGAAAAGGCGGCGTCGCCTACGTGCTCGACCGCGAGCATGGCTTCGATTTGCCCAAGTCGATGCACCCGCAGGTCGGCAAGCGCATCTACGACCTCGCCGACGCACTCGGCCGCGAGCTCACCACCGATGAAATCCGTGATGCGTTTTTTGCGGAGTTCGTCAACATATCCACGCCGATGGACGTCGTCGACTACGAGCTCATCCACCACGTCCGCGAGCGTGGCGAGGTTCAATGTCAGGCAGCGATCCTTCTCGAAGGTGAGAAAAAAGCCATCGAAGGCTTCGGCAACGGCCCCATCAACGCCTTCGTCCACGCGCTCGAAGGAGCCGGGCTCAAGGACTTCAAAGTCACCGACTACCGTTCCCACGCAGTCCGCGGCGGGTCGGACGCGAGTGCGGCTTCCTACGTCCAGGTCCAGCACGACGACGGCCGCCTGCTCTGGGGTGCCGGGGTGGATCCGTCCATCGAGATGGCCGGACTCAAGGCCTTGGTCACCGCATGGAACCTCCTGCGGGCCTGATTTCGACTCACAACTCCACCTGGAAAAAGTCGCGCATCACCTCTCGGTAGACGTCGCGCTTGAAGGTTGGCAGCCAGTCGAGGTCGAACTCCGCCGGCAGGATCCAGCGGTAGGCTCGGAACTCCCGTTGTTTTTGTTTAACGTTCACCTGCGGCGCGTCCGGCTTCAGGTGGCAGAGGAAATACGTTTGCTCCTGACCGTGGCTGCCGTGTTTGCGAAGCTTCTTGTGGCGCGAGTCTTTTGGATAGAGATAGCGGTAGCCTTGGCGCATCCCAATCACGTCGTAGTGCTTCGCCTCCAGCCCTACTTCCTCCTTCACCTCGCGAAACAGCGCCTGTTCGAGCGTCTCCCCGCCGTCCACTCCGCCCTGCGGAAACTGCCACGCGCCCGGAATTGTCCAGCGCTCACAAATCAGCAGGTTGCCGTGTGAATTCACGACCAATGCGGCGACATTCGGACGGTAGCGGACCACGCCCCGAATGCTGGCGTTTCGCCCTTTGGGTGACAATCCTTAACTTTTCCGAATTACATCTGCCGTTTTCGCTACGAGTATCCGGCCCATGCCGAGGGATTTCCTCGACCCACCGCACTCCGCCAGCCAAGTTTCCGGGCAGATGATTACGCGTTCCTTTGGACAATCCGGCATCCAGGTCTCGGAAATCGGTCTCGGCTGCTGGCAGCTCGGCGGCTCTGACTGGGGTGCGGTCGATGAGGCGGATTGCCTCGCCATCCTCGCCGCCGCCGTCGACGCGGGGGTGAATTTCTTCGACACCGCGGATGTCTATGGCGGCGGTCGTAGCGAGGAGCTCATCGGGAAATTCCTCAAACAAACCGGCCACGAACTCTTCGTCGCCACCAAGCTCGGCCGCACCGCCGCGCTCTATCCGGACGGCTACAACGAGACCGGCCTCCGCGCCGCCACCGAAGATTCGCTCAGACGCCTCGGTGTGGAAGCTCTCGATCTCACTCAACTCCACTGCGTCCCCGCGGAAATCCTCCGGCAGGGAGACATCTTCGAGTGGCTGCGAAAGCTCCGTGCCGAGGGGAAAATCCTCCGCTTCGGTGCCAGCGTCGAGTCGATGGACGAGGCCCTCGTGTGTCTCGAGCAGCACGGCCTTGCCTCGTTGCAAATCATCTTCAACCTATTCCGTCAGAAACCCGCCGAAGTTCTGTTTCCGGCCGCCCTCGCCCGCAAGGTTGCGCTCATCGTACGCCTGCCGCTCGCCAGTGGCGCGCTTGCCGGCAAGCTCACACTCGACACCGTTTTCCCGGCGAACGACCACCGCAACTACAACCGCGACGGCAAGGCCTTCAATGTCGGCGAAACCTTCGCCGGACTGCCCTACGAAAAAGCCGTCGAACTCGCCGACGCCCTCAAACCCCTCGTGCCCTCCGGTCTCACTCTGGCGCAGATGGCCCAGCGCTGGATCCTCGACCATCCGGCCGTCACCACCGTCATCACTGGCGCCAGCCGCCCCTCACAAGCCAAAGCGAACGCCGGGGTCTCCGACCTCCCGCCGCTCTCCCCGGAGGTCCACGAAACCCTGCGGAACTTCTATCAAAACGAAGTCAGTGACCAAATCCGCGGGCCGTATTGAAGGTGTGCAGTATTCGGCAGCATCATGATTCTTACGACACGATTGCTTTCCCGGGACGCTCGGCCACGAAGTCATGGCGGGCAATGTGACATTTCCGTCACACAACCCGTATTGCCGTGACGATCCGCCTTCACAGCATACCGAACCGATGAATGCCGCCGATCTCTTCAAACACGAAACCGAAACTACCGATCTCGCTGCCGGTGAGGTTCTCTTCAAGGAAGGCGATTCTGGCGACTGCATGTTTGTCCTGTTGGAAGGTGCGATGGACGTCAAGGTGGGTGGCGAAACAGTGGAACAATCCGAGCGCGGCGCGTTGCTTGGCGAGATGGCGCTCATCGACCGGTCTCCCCGCGGTGCCACGGTCATCGCCAGCGCGGCGTCCCGCCTGGCCCGCGTGGATGAACGGCGGTTCAACTTCATCATCCAACAGAATCCTTTCTTTGCCAGACACGTGATGAAGGTGCTCGTTGATCGGCTCCGCCACATGAACGAAGTCACCGGAGGTGGCCGCATCGGCTCAAAACCGGAGTAACCCCGGAGCCCCTATCGGGCAATCAAGGCCACATCCTTGCTTGCCAGCCAGCCTTTGAGACCCGCCCCGGGAACTTCGATGTATTGGTAATCGCCGTTCTTTGCGCCAAGCCGGACGATGCGGCCCGGGCCGGGGGTGCCGAGGGATTCCGCCTTTTCGAATGGCGAGAGCCGGACCGTCGCGCCTTCGGCTAGAACGATCCCGCGGACATTCTCGCCACGGCGCAGATAGAGTGCGGCACCGGCGGTGGCGATCAATAGTCCGGTCACGCTGGCTGAGATCAGGACTCCACGACGAGGAAGTCTCACCACTCCGCCAACCACGGCAAGCACGCCGAGAAACAACGCCGATCCGGCGACCAGCCAGGACCATTCGTTCCGGCTCAAGCGGTTGACCACGACATCCAGCCAAGGATGAAGACCGGTTTCCTCGAAGGCGGTGGCGGCCTTGCGGGCGAGCGCGAGATTGGCGAGCAGGTCCGGATCGCGCGGGGTGAGCAGGCGGGCCCGCTCGTAGGCAAGGATGGCGGGGCCGTATTGCTTGAGTTGCTGATAACTGTTACCGAGATTGAAATAGACGGAGGCGCGCGGTCCCTCCGCTTCGATGATTTTCTCGTACGCGGCAGCGGCTCCGGCGAGGTCTCCGGACTTGAACTGCTGGTTCGCATCATCAAACGCGGAGGCGAATCCGGACACCGGTCCTAGCAGAAAGAAACACAGGCAGAGGAAGGGGTTCTTGTTCATTTCAACGGACGGCAGGAGTGAGGGATGCCATGGCCTCATCGAGCAAGGTGCGCCACTGTGGCAGGACCTCGCCGGAAGACTGGCGGTTGTATTCGTGCAAGTCGGCCTCGCGGAAGAACCGGACGACCGGTGAGTCATCGGAGATGCGGGCGCTGATCTCGGCCAGCGTGATCGCTTGTGGCGGCTGGTTCCACATCGAGCCAAGCCGCTGCTGGATGGCAAGCCGGGCGGCGGCGAAATAACCGGTCACATCCTTGGACGCAGCGCATTTCCCGGCAGCCTCAAGTGCCTCGCGGGTGGCGGCTTCCATCGCGGCCAGTGCTTTGCGCTTCGGATCCTCGCGGCGCTTGCGCAGCAGGGCGAGAATTCCACCCAGCAGACAAAGCCCGCCACTTGCCAGAATGATTTGATAGAACATCGGCTGGGAGACCAACGGGGTGAGTGATCCAACCGGCGACAGGTCCGTGCGCTGCCCGACGAGTGTAGGGTTCTTCTTCGGTTCCGGCGCCTTCACTTCGGCGGCGGCGGCTGGCTCCACCTCAACCATATCGGCTCCGGTGACCTGAAGCTTCTGGGTCGGAGTGGTGATGGTTTTATAGGTCCCGGCTGCCGGATCGAAGTAACTGAACTCAAGCGCGACGTCCTGATCCCCGCCCTTGCGAGGCACCGCGCTGAATTGGAAGGTCTTGTTGCCGGAGAATGAAGCTTCATCCCCTGCGGCGAACTCATCCTTGCCGGAGTAGGTTTTCCAAGCGTCCGCCGGGGTGAGCTGGGGGGCCTTCATCAAGGCGAAGTTTCCGGTTCCGCCGATTTTTGCTAGAATCTGTTGGGGCTCGCCGGTGGTCCATTTGCCTGGAATCTGGGATCCGGCGAATTTGAAATCGCCCACCGCTCCGGTGAACCCCGCGGGTTTCCCTTCGGTCGGCAGCGGGCGGATCTCGATTTCCTGATCGACGGATTTCAGCGTCACGTCCTTCTGGATCATCGGCGTGTTCATCTGGTCGAAGACGCTGTCGAAAAACGGATCATCGAATGGCCCGCCCATGCGGCGGCGCGGTTGCTTCGGAGCAGAGGTGTCGCGCACGGCGACGGTGGCGTTTACTGAAAGCGATGCCGGATACTTCCCGGCCTTGGTCGCGGAGATGCCTCCGAACCAGGTGACGACGAGGTAGCGTTTTCCATCCTTCATTTCCTGAGTCTGCTGCGGACGGTCGCTGAGATTGTGCAAGGTGAAGGCTTTGCCTTCCGGTTGAATGCCGCTGCGGAGATTCGCGCGGGAATCCGCCGGCAGCCAGGCGCGGATGCGCACCGGCGCGATCTCACCGACATACGCGTGCTTCCGCTCGTTGTCCGCCAGCTCGACGGTTAGGAAACCGAATCGGTTCTCACCGGTATCCGCTGCGCCATCCGGCACGGGTTGCTGGCCGGGCGGTGTGGGTGGCATCCCGGCGGGCGGTTGTGCCGCGCCGGCGTCGAGCACCTTGAGTTTGAGCGGCTGGGTGGTGAGTTTGTTCCCGGCTACGGTGACCTCGATGGCCGGAATCTGATAGTCGCCCGGCACGGTGGAGCCGACGGCATAACTGTAGGTGGTGGACTCGGAGGTGACACCATTGAACATCTCGATCTTCTTCTGCTGTCCGCGAGGCTGCACGATGAAATTTTCAACCGCCGGAATCGCGGGCCTCGCCACGGTGCCGCCGGAAATCTTGATTTCGAGAATCGCGCCGTTCCCCGCAGGAACTGAATCGCGGTCGAGCCTTGCCTCGACCTCCGCTGCGGTGGCAGCGGAGAGCAGCACCGCGATGGCGGCGAGCAGTCTTGCGAAATGATGGAACATTTTCACCACGTCTTGCCTTTGGTTGAGTTGTCAGGGGTGCTGAAGCGGCTCCGCTGGGGTTGCGGGATCGGAATGACGGTGCGCTCGTCCTGGCGCAGGGCTTCGAGTAACTGCTTGGCTTCTTCCGGCGTCATTTCCTGCTTCTGGGTGCGTTCGTTGCTCATCTCGCCGGTTTGCTTCTCACCGGATTTCTCGTCGCCTTCCTTGGCATCTTTCGCCTCTTGGGCGGCTTTTTCCTCGTCGGTCTTTTCGCCGTCTTTGGATTCCTTTCCGTCCTTCGGCTCCTTGCTGTCCTTGCCCTCTTGAGGCTTCTGACCGTCCTTGCCTTCTTTGTCCTCGCCGGGCTTGTCGCCGTCCTTCGGCTCCTTGCCGTCTTCGCGTTTCTCGCCGTCTTTCGGATCTTCTCCGTTCTTGGGCTGGCCCTCGTCTTCTGGCTTCTCACCGTCCTTTGAATCCTTCTGATCCTTTGAGTCCTTTTCGTCTTTTTTCTCTTCTTCGTCCTTCTTCTCCTGGTCGTCTTTCTTTTCCTGTTCGTCCTTTTTGTCGTCCTGCTTCTGTTGCTTCTTCAGCTCCTCGAGTTTCTTCTCCACAAGCACCTTGTTGTAGCTTGCGTCCTCATCGGTGGAGTGGAGTGAAAGGGCGTCCTGATAGGCCTTGATGGATTCTTCCCACGACTTGATCGTCGCTTCAGGATCTTTTTCAAGCGTGCCCTGTCCGGTGCGATAGAGGGTGTTCCCCAAATTATAGTAAGAGCGCTGCTGGAGTGCGAGATCCTGGGTCCGCAGCGAGGAACGGAGGGACTCGGAGGCCTTCGCGAAATCTCCTTTGGTGTAGGATTCCGTGCCTTCGTTGTAGATCTTCCGCGGGTCCACGCTTGCCTCCGCGGCGCTGAGATCGTTCGACAGGAAGATGAAGAATGCGAGTGCCAACAGGGCTGTGGTCTGCGGCGGGATCTTGTGCCGCCGCGCGGCGGAGGGAAGCGCGCGGGGACTCTTCGGCCTGCGGCGGTCGGTGATGAAAAACTCGAGCAGTAAAAAGAGGATCGCCAAGCCAAGCGGCCACTCGAATCGCTCCAGCGGGATGCGCTCCATCCGTTGGTCCTGCTCGGTCTTCGGGACCAAGCGGAGTTTTTCCTGATAGAGCGTGTCGAGTCCCTCAGCCCCGCGGCCAAGCGGGACGTAGAGCGCGTTAGTGACCTCGGCGATTTGCTTCAAAGTGGATTCATCCAAGGTGGTCTTCACGACTTTCCCGGATTCATCCCGGACGAAATCCTTGCGACCATTTCCCAGCGGAATGGGAATGGTGCCGCCCTCCGGACTGCCGACGCCGACGGTGTAAATGGCCATGCCTTTTTTGGCCGCAGCCTTGGCGGCGTCAATCACGTCGCCTTGCAGGTCTTCGCCGTCGGTGAGCAGGACGAGCACGCGGTGGTTGTTACCGGTTTCATCGAAGAGCCGCTCTGCTTCCTTGATGGCGCTGGCGAGGTCTGTGCCTTGGCGCGGAATTAAATCGGTATCCAGCGCGTTCAACGACTCGCGGAACGCCTCGTAGTCGAGGGTGAGGGGACACAGCGCGAACGCACTGCCAGCGAAGGGGATCAACCCGACGCGATCGCCTTCCAGGCGGCTCACAAAATCAATGATGCCAAGCCGCGCGCGCTCCAACCGGTTCGGTGTTAGGTCCTCCGCCAGCATGCTGCGTGAGGTGTCCACGGCGAAGAGGATATCGATGCCCTTGCGCTTCACCTCGCGCCATTCGTAGCCTTTTTGTGGCCGGGCGATCGCGGTGAAAACGAGTAGGATGGAAAGCAGCCAAAGCCCGCGCTTGAGATTGCGCAGCCACGGGGAAAACCCTTCGGTCAGCCGTTGGCGGAACCGCGGGTGCACCAGCTTCGCCAAATCCGCCTCGCGGCGGCGGTCAAAGCGGATGAACAAACCGACGACGCCCGCGCACACGACGAGGCCGACAAGGATCCATACCGGTTGGGCGAATTGTAATGAAGAGTCGTCCATGGTTTGAGAGTTAGGGAAGTCTGCGGAAGCGGGTTTGGCTCAGGACGAGTTCCAGCAAGAGCAGGCAAAGTCCAGGGATAAGGAACCACAGGAAGAGTTCGTCATACTGCTGGTATTTCTTAAGCTTGCGGGTGGTTTTTTCGAGCTGGTTGATCGAGGCGTAGATTTTTTCCAGCGAGTCGGTATCGGTGGCACGGAACGACTGGCCGCCGGTCGCGGTGGCGACTTCGCGGAGCATTTCCTCGTCGATCTCGACTTTCACCGTCTGCAAATGGGTGCGCCCGAAGGCGTCTTGCACCGGCATCGGAGCTTCACCACGAATTCCAGCGCCGATGGTGTAGATCTTGATGCCGAGTGCTTTCGCTGCCTCGGCGGCGGTGAGCGGGTTTACGGCACCGGCGTTGTTCACGCCGTCGGTGAGGAGAATGATGATCCGCGACTTCGCGGTGGAATCCTTGAGGTGGTCCACGGAAGAGGCGATCGCGGAACCGATGGCAGTGCCATCCTCGACCAGGCCCATCTTCACATCTGCCAGGCGCTTGCCGAGGAACTCGTGGTCGAGCGTGAGCGGGCTGACGAGGTAAGGCCGACCGGCGAAGGCGACCATGCCGAGCTTGTCGTTAGGGCGCTGGCCGACGAATTTGGCGACCACGTTTTTCACCACTTCGAGGCGGTTGACCGGTTTGCCCTCGAGTTCGAAATCCAGTGCTTCCATGGAGCCGGAGACATCCAACGTGAGAATGATGTCGATTCCGCTGGCCTCGATTTCGGATGAGCCCTTGCCATGCCGCGGCCGGGCGAACGCGATGATGAGCAGCGCGAGTGATAGAAGTCCGAGAAACGCCATGAACCGCCCGGCCTTGGAACGGGTTTTCGCACCGACATGGATGGCGTCGTCGGTGGACGGCATGCGGATCGCAACAGGACGCCCCCAGCGGCCTTTCCAGATCGCGAGAACTGGCAGGAGCAACAGCAGGAACAGGAATTCCGGATGAAGAAACTGGAAACTCTCGGTCATGGCGTGGTGGCTCGGGACGTGGAGCGGATGAAATTGCGGGCCGTATCGATCAGTTCGATGCGTTGGTTGAAATCCAGATTCACGCCGGCGAACTTCGCGAGGTCGCAGGATTTCAAGAACGCGCGCAGGTGATCGCTTTCGGCGCTGAGCGGTGAGCTGGAGTCCTTGGTGAGGGCGTGGAGAAACTCCTCGGTCGTCAACCGGGGTGCGACCAGGCTGAATCGCTCGGCGATGTATTGGCGGACCGTCTGCGCGGCGCGATTGGCGAAGGCTTCTGTGGCGATGGCCTCGCGGGTGGACTCAAGTTCTGTCAGTGAGGCGAGCGCGACTTCCCGTGGATCTTTGAGCCGCTGGTTGCGGGTACGCTTTTTCCGAAGCCAGGCGGCAAGGGCTAACAATAGAACTCCGCCGGCGATGGAGCTGTAGAGCACGATCGGCGGCTTCTCGGGCACTGGGATTTCCACCAGCGCCTTCGGCCCGCGGATGTCTTCGACGGCATCGGGCGCTTGGGCGGATAGATTGCAGGTCCACGCCGCGATCAGAAGAACGAAGAAGACACAACGGGGCATGGGAGAGCAGTTAGGCATGATCAGCCGGAACGTTGGCGGCGGCTTTGGAAGAAACCCATCAGCGCGGGCATCCAGTTCTCGCCGTTGGTGAATTGCAATAGATCCACGCCGAGCGAACGGATGCGCGCGGCGGTCAGCTCGCGGCGGTCGCGGGATTGTTTTTCGAAGGCAGCGCGTACTTTCGCGCTGCCGGTGTCGATCTCGACGACCTGGCCGCTTTCCGCGTCCTCGATGCAAATCCGGCCGACATCGGGCAGCGATTCCTCGCGCGGATCGGTGACGGAAACAGCGATGACGTCGTGTCGACGGTTGGTGACCTGCAGTTTGTTGCGCAGGAGTTTCAACCGGTCATCGAAGGGCGCGCCGAGGCAGAAATCCGAGACGAGGAAGAACACGGATTTGCGGTGAATGACCTGGTTGGCGAAGTCCAGTGCCTTGGCGATGTCGGTGCCGCGTTTCTCCGGTTGGAAAAACAAGGTTTCTCGGATCAGGCGCATGATGTGCATCCGGCCCTTGCCTGGTGGAATGTATAACTCGACCTCGTCGCTGAAAAGAATGAGGCCGACCTTGTCGCGGTTTCGAATGGCGGATGCTGCTAGAACCCCGGCGGCTTCGGCGGCGAGTTCGCGCTTGGAATCGACCACGGAGCCGAAATCGGATGATGCGCTGACATCGATGAGCAGCAGAATCGTGAGTTCGCGCTCCTCGGTGAAAAGCTTCACATGCGGATCACCGGTGCGGGCGGTGACGTTCCAGTCGATGGTGCGGACGTCGTCGCCCGGGACGTAGTTCCGCACCCGGTCGAAGTCCATGCCGCGGCCTTTGAAAACGCTGGCGTAGCGACCGGCCAGCGAGTCGTCGACAAGGCGGTTCGTGCGGACTTCCATGCGCCGGACGCGGCCGAGGATTTCCGCCGCGCGGGCCTCGTCCTTGACGCTGATGGGCGTGCTGGCTTTAGGTTTGATCACGAAGTGGGTTCATTTGGATTTTCAACCACAGATGAACGGGATGGACGCAGATGGTAAGAGATGAAGAAGCCAAAGGGCGGACAAAATTTGAATTTCCCATCCCTTCTTTCATCTGCGTGCATCTTGTCCATCTGTGGTTCGATTCTCTGCGGTTCGGAGCGTTGGGCTGTTCAAGGCACTGGCAGCTCGTCGAGGATGCGGGTGATGATTTGCTCGCTGTTGAGTCCTTCCGCTTCCGCCTCGTAGGTGACGGTGACGCGGTGGCGCATGACGTCCATGGCCACGTTTTTCACATCGTGCGGCGTGACGTAGGCGCGACCGTTGAGGAAGGCATGGGCGCGGCTGGCGAGAGCGAGATTGATGGTGGCGCGCGGCGAAGCGCCAACACGGATGAGCGGCGCGATGTGGATGCCGTATTCGTCCGGGCGGCGGGTCGCGTGGACCATGCGGACAATGTAGCGTTTCACCTTTTCGTCCAGATAGAGATTGTTCACGACCGTGCGCGCTTGCTGAATCGCTTCCAGGCTGACGATCGGCTGGGGCACTGGCATTTCCTCGGTGGTTCCGGCCAGATCGAGCACGCGGAGTTCCTCCTCTTCGGTCGGATAGTCCATGACGACCTTCATCATGAAGCGGTCAAGCTGCGCTTCCGGCAGCGGATAGGTGCCTTCCTGTTCGAGCGGATTCTGGGTGGCGAGCACGAAGAAGGGAGAGGGCAGCGCGAAGGTCTGCTCGCCGATGGTGACCTGCTTTTCCTGCATCGCTTCGAGCAGGGCGCTCTGCACCTTGGCGGGCGCGCGGTTAATTTCATCGGCGAGGATGAAATTCGCGAACACCGGGCCGTGTTTCACGCGGAAGCGGGCTTCGCGCGGGTCGTAGATTTCCGTGCCTACAATATCAGCGGGCAGCATGTCCGGCGTGAACTGGATGCGGTTGAATTTCGCGTTCACCAGCGAGGCGAGGGTCTTGAGGGCGAGGGTTTTCGCGAGGCCGGGGACCCCTTCGAGCAGGATGTGGCCCTTGACCATCAGGGAAATGAGCAGGCGGTCCACCAGGTCGCTCTGGCCGATCAAGTAGCGGCCGATTTCGCTGCGAAGCGGGTGGATCCAGTGCGAGGCCTCGCGCACGATGGCTTCCGTATCCGCCGGGCTGGTGGGCGGGGCGGGGTGGTTTTCCGTGTCAATTGTCATGATTCGTTGTCGTTGAGTCTGAAATGTCCGATGGGGTTCAAAACGCCACGCTGGACTAGCGACGGCATGCCCGAGGCTCGTCTAAAATGCGTCGTTTTCGCCACCACGCGGCGGACTTTGTCCGGCGGATCCCCCGCTTCCAAGCGCCAACTGCGACTTCCTGATCAGGTGACCCGACCTAGGGAAGAAGTCCGGGAAACTTTTCACCCTCAGCCCCTGTAGCGTCGCGTCTATGACCGTCGCAGGATCCCTCTCCCGCCGGACTCGTCCCGGGGTAACTCCCGAGGCGATCTGACCCTCATTGGCGGTGGCGGCGAGGCCGTGGGCTTTTTCGATCCAGCCAATCAACAGGTCATCAAGCTCCTCGGTGGCGCGGGCAAGCCCGGTTTCGGCTGGACCATCGACATCGACCCCGAGGGCCTCTGGATGCTCCGCCCCGGTGGCCTCACCGGGTCTCTGCGCCGCTTCGCCCTTGCCAAGGCGCATTTTCCCACCGGACTCGATCTTCACGCCCTCGGCACCGACGGCAGCTTCCTCCTCCTTCAACAACCGTTTATCGTCGGCGGGAATCCGACCTCGGCCCAGCTCGCGGACTGGATGCATTAGCGCGGTTGGCAACCCTTCGTGCCGCCGACCCGCCACGACATCCTCGCCACCGATGTCCGCCCGGAAAACGCCATCCTCGCCGAGTCCGACGGGCAGATCTATCCATTCGACTTCATTCTCGCTTGCGGGAAACAGAACCCCAGGTCCTTGCCCTCATCCCGGCGAATCCACCAAACACCTTGATGTTTGTGGGTCGGGACCGGCACCCGATCGTTTCAGAGGCAGGTCTTTGCTGTTGCCCGGAACGCGGTGTGTTCGTAGGTTCCGTGTCGGCACCCATTCAAGACGTGAACGCGATAAGCTTGATTCCATTTATGCTCATCAAATTGTGCAGGCAGCGCTACACATTTCGCCGCGGTAGCGGAAGAGGTTTGAGACGCGCCGAAACCAGGTTCAAGGCCGGGTGACCCGGACGCGGAGGAAGCCTCTATCAGTCAGCCTCTCGGAGGCATCCAGCTTGAAGGTGTGGTATTCCCAGGCGCTGCCGGTCAGGTCGGGCAGGCTGGTTCCTGCTGGGGCGGTGTCCGTGGGGGCGCTGCTGGAAACTGCGGAGGATGGGAAAGCGAGACCGGTCGAGCCTTCCACGGTGTAGGTGATGCCGTCCACTGTGGCGGTGCCGGCGGAGAAGACAGCGCCATCGCGGACGGCGATGGTCAGGCTGAGGTCGTCGCCCGGAGGCGGGCTGGAGTCCATGATTCGGGAGGAGATAAGGCCGCTGTTGGAAGCGTCGTTCGGGTTTCCATTGAGGGCGAATTCGAGGAGATTGGAAGTGCCGTCACGGTCGGGATCGCCGTCCGGGGCCGAGAGGGGGCTGGCGGGACCAAATTTCTGATAGCGCCAGGCATCGAGAGCCGAAGTCGCGTCCCAGGCGTAGGCTCCGGAGGCGGTGACGACGAGCGAGGGGCTGGCATGGGTGATTCCGTCCCAATGCGTGCTCGTGCCGTCGAGTCCTATCAGAAAGATTTGGGCATCGCCCGGACTTCCGAAGCTCACGGTGACTCCGTAGGTCCCGGGAGCGGTGGCGGCCCGGGTAATGGTGGGAATTCGCGGGCTGCCTGCACCGGGAGCGGCGGCGAGGACGTAGGCCATCTGTGTGTCGCCGGTGACGGTGCGATCATGGCGCAGGGCGGGAATGGCCTGCTTCTTGAAGGAGCGGGTGTAGTCGAAATGATAGCCGAAAATGGTCGGATGATCTTGGCCTTTGATGACCTGCACGGTCTGTCCGTTTTCGAGCAGCGGGGTGATCGTTAGAGAGGGCCTGGCGGCAGTGATGGTGGCGCGCGAATAGGGATCGAACTCGCCGGGCAGGAGCTGCACAGTCACGCGCCCGCTGCCGGGGTCCTGGCCGACGTTCTCGTCATTGCACAGGAAGATGCCGGAGTAAATGTGACTATTAGTGTCGAGAGCCTTGAAGGCATCGATCACCACCCAGACATCCGGTTTCATGAAAAACACATGCCGCCGGGTGACGGCCGGGCGGACGCGCGCGGGTCCCCAGCCTTCGCGCGGATCCTCGCCATAACTGGCGGCCGCATAGTCGAAGAGCGGGGAGGTGCGCCAGGTGATGGGCGTAGGATTGCGGCGGAGGGTGGAATCCGCGAGGCGGTTTTGGTCGAGGTCATCGACGAGCGGCTGGCTGTTGGAATGGGAGCCGAGGCACATTTTTCGATAGTCGGACGTGTCGTAGTCATAGGTGCCGCCATCGATGATATGGCGGGTGCCGTAGCCATCGACATTGATGGACAGCTTGTCCTCGTGCTGGTGGGCGATGCCGAAGGGGCCGGCGTCCATGAACAGATAGTTGTCCGTGGTGCTCCAGCCGGAGCGCATGACGACTTGGCCGGCATCCGGGAAGAGATGCGAGGTGTGCGCAGGCATGATTCCGGCAGCACCACTGGTGCTGACCCAGCGGAAATCCTGTCGATGGGGAAAACTGGTATAGCCTTTGCCCAGGCGAAATCTCACATTGAGATTCCAGGAATCGTTGATGACCGGAATGTTTCCGTTAGGCTCCATGGCCCACATTTCATAAGCGTAGAGGGCTTCCAGTTTCGCATCGAATACCGGCGAGGTGGGTAGGCCGTTGGCCGCAGCCATGGACTTGATGCCTTCGATGTCAGCGATGACGTTATCATGATAGCCGGGGGAGAACTCGACCTCCGCGCCATCCGGGAGAACGTCGTTGGTCAATAAATTTTCAATCCGTGCGATGGCCACCGAGCGCCAGGCGGCAGCGTCATGAAATTCCGGAAAAATGGCGGCCACGTTGAACAAGCCGTGCTGTTCGATGGCCGCCCAGTTTCCCCCGCCCGCGGTGTATTTGTTGAGGTGCCAGCCGTGCATGTAGAAGGACTTCAACCACAGGATTAGAAGGTCATCCGACAGCGCCGGCACGGACTTCAACCGATAGAAACAGCCTGGCCAGACACCCAGCATGCGAATGCCGGTCTCGATGGTGCGCCAGCGCGCACTGGACGCGTTCCCACTGTTTGAGGGTGCCGGGCTGGTGGTGATCCAGTCGTTCAACTCGAATAAAAACTCGTTCAGATAGGCGGAGTTCGCTGCGGGATTGGAGATATACTTTTGCGCGAGATCGTCCCACACTTCGTGGCGGTTGAGCTGCCATGTCCACTCGGGGTTGACGGGGGTGGTGGGATTGAACGACCAGTCGATGGTGGTCAGCGGCTCCGGCTCGAAGTCATAGGTGATTCCAACTTGGGTGAATTTGTGCAGGAGCGCGTTGGCGATCCTGGTGGCGTCGGGGGTGAAGGCGGAGACGGGAAACACCGGCGAGGTCCGCGCTCGGAAATAGGCGGCCAGCGCGCTACGGGCGGTGGCGTAGTTGCCGGCCAGGACGGCGGCCTGGACTGCCTCAAGACCCGGTCTCGCCAGATCGAATTTCGAGAGAAACAGCGGATCGCTAGGAATGGTACGCGTCCCGTCATCGGCGAGGGTCGCCGTGGCAGTCGAAGTCTGGAGCACGGAGCCGGGAGGCTGTGTTAGGGTCACTGTCACTGTTTCATTTCCCTCGATAAACCAGTCCTCCAGCGGAACGATGGTGAGAGTGGCGGTGGCCTGGCCCTCGGCGAAATTGAGCATGGCGGAAACGGTGCCGTAGTCGCTACCGGCGGTGGCCGTGCCGGACAGGGTGAACGGCACGCTCAGGGTGCCAGCGGTTAGACTGCGGGTCACGGTGAAGGACAGCGGATCGAGACTGGCTTCCGAGGCGGCGGCATCCGTTGTGGCGATGTTGAGCACGTTCTGCGTCAGGGCATCGACGGTGACATTGTCTAGCAGAATAACCGGGCGATTTCCTGTGCCGCCGAAGCCGAGCGCGAATTGATCGAAGGTGTAGGTCAGCACCGAGGCGGCGGGGTGGATGCCGGTGGCACGGGTGAGGGCATCGATCCGGGCCTCCACCGCGATATCTCCATTAGCTAACCGGGTGATCTGCAAGAGCGCGGAATGCCTGTCGGTGCCGCTCACGCTCGCGCCAGCGGCACCGAATGAGTAGCGGGAGCCCGCGCCACTGCCTCCGAGGCTGTCGTCACCGGCGCCTTCGTAGCGCAGTCCGGTGTTATTGCCGTTGAATCCGGGATTGGTGTTGAACCCATAGTTCACGTCGTCGTTGCGGCTGCTCCCCCAACCGTCGCCGGACTGGCGGGTGCCGTTCGAGTTCACGAGGCCGACCCGGAACGTGTCGTTTTGGGAGATTTGCGCGACGGGGAACCGGTAGTCGAAGGTGACGCGCAAGGCTTCGCCCGCCGCCGCAAGGGTGGTGGGCGTGAAGAACGTGAGCAGCTTGTGGAAATCCTGGGTGGGTGTGAGTTTCAGGGCCGGACCGGAACCAATTCCTGCGGCGTCGTCCTCGAAGGTTATGGCGGCGGGTGCGGTGGCGTTGTGCCACCACACGCCGCCGAGTGGATCGCCGCCGGTGGCGTTCGAACGGGAGGTGTCGGTGAAAGGGTCGCTCAGGAGGGTTTGCGCAGTGCCGGACAACTGTGCTAACAGCAGACTGATGGCAAGGGCGGACCTCGTGTTCGCAACGTTTCGTTTCATCATGGATGACGAGCTGGCTGAGTGTTCGTAGTCCGACCTTGCCCCGGGGGTCGCCCGGACTCCGAAGAGGGGGCGCCCGCCATGCACGGCCGGACGGTGTATCGGATCAGTTTCGGAGCTAAATCATTCGATGGCCTTGAGGCGTCCGAAGAGCTTGCCGCCCGCAGCTGCGGACGCGCTGATGGTGGCCGTGACGCTATTGAGCGCCGGAGGACCCACCGGACCTGCGCCGACCACGAAGGTTACGTTGTTGTCGGGAACAGCGTTGGTAGCATCCGGCACCACGCCCGTGGTCGCAGTCCAGGAATCAAGGACTCCCAAGTCGCTGCTGTGCTCCACCTTGAGTGTCGCGCCACCACGGGCAGCGGCTGGCAGGCAGTTGAAGGACATACTCAACGCGCCACCGCTTTGAGAAACCGACGGCAGCAGGCCGGTGGCGTTGGTGTTCGGAGTGGCCGCGCCTAACAACCAAGCCAGACCGTTTTTCACGCCGTCGTTGTTGGTGTCAGCGTCGAAGAGTTCGCCACCGGTGGCCCAAGTCTGATAGGGGGCTCCACCGGCTCCGGGGTTGACGAGCAGTAAGCCGTTACCGGTGATGAGCGGGGTTTCATGATCCGCTCCGAGTGCCGCAATGGAGCCGGTGCGGCCCCATTTGCCGGAGGCCTGCGGCGCGCCGTCGATGAAGAGGGCGTTCACGGTGTCGGTGCCGGCCACGGTTAGAGCGAGGAAGGAACCGGTGGTGAGGCGGATGTCGGAGGCGTTAGCGAAGCTGGACGCGATGCCGATTTCGAGAATCCCCTCGGTGACGGTAGTGTCGCCGTCGTAGGTGTTAGCCCCGGTGAGGATGACCTTGCCAGCGCCGATTTTCTCGACGTCGAGGACCCGGGTTGCGTCGGAGTTCGGGTTGATCACGCCGCTGAGGGTGACGGTGCCGCCGGCGACTTGAGTGAGGCGGAGGAGCTTGTCGGCACCGGCATTGGTGGCAACGGTGACATTTCCCGAAAAGGTCGAGATGGCGGCCGCGTTTCCGCCGATAACGTAGCTGTTCGGCGAGCCGTTACCCGGGCTGGTGGGAGCGGGTCCGCCGGTGAAGGTGGCGACGTTCGAGAGGTTCACGGCACGGGCGACGGTGAAGGCACCGTCAGTAAGGATGGCGGGGTTTCCCGCGTCACCGCTGTTCAACGAGCCGCCCAAGACGGTCCAGTTGCTAGCGGGTGTGCCGCCATCGCCGAGGCTGATGGCGCCAGAGTTGTTCCCCAGGACGCTGACGCCACCTGCGGGAGCATTGCCGCCAACGAGGAGGGTTCCTTGAGTGACGGTTAGACCGTTAGTGAAAGTGTTGCTGGGGTTGGCGAGCCGGACGGAGCCGAGTCCGCTGGCACCGCCGTTGACGAGCAGATTTCCGGCGGAACCGGGGGTCGTGGATAGGAGGCCGGTGAAGATGCTGGTGGTGTCGACCTGCACGGCACTGAGCTCCAGGGTGCGGCCGATGACCAGGGCTCCGACAGAACCCCAGGTCACGCTGCCGTTGTAGGTCACGGTGCCGCCCGAAGCGAGGTCTGCGCCGATGCGGTAGCGGTTGGAGTTCGCGGAATCCGTGGCAACGGAAGTGCCGCTGGTGGCGTCGATGGCGCGCGAGACGACCGAGCCGTCCATTGTGCCGAAGAGCTGAATGCGCTGGCTGGTGGTGGAGGAGGCGGTGCCGAGGAGGATGGCGGTGGCGGAGTTCCCCAGCACGCTGTCCGAGCTGATAGGTGCGTCACCGGCGAAGTTGAGCCGGCCGTCCTGGACGGTGGTGTTGCCCGTGTAGCTGTTGTTGGGATTGCTCAAGACGAGGGTGCTCGCACCTGTCTTCAGCACATTTGCGCCGACGCCCACGATGGTCAGGTTGGCGGGCGTATTGAGCAGACCGTTGTTGAAGGTGAGTCCGTTGGAGGTAAGCCCGAATAGGCTCAGATTGAGCGTGGCGTTGCTGCCGATGGTGAGCAATCCCTCCGCGGTGATGGCGCTGCCGCTGATTCTCAACGCGCCGCTGCTGACGGTGAGATTGCCGATGCTGCGGGTGGAGGCGAGGGCGGCGGGCGATACCGTCGTGGCTGCCCCGGAGTAGAGGAAGGTGGAAGTCGCATCAATGGTGCCGCCGCCGCTAAGGACGTTAGCTGCCGTAGTGCCGATGGATTCCAGCGTGGTGCCTGCGCCGATGTTTACTTGGCTGGCGGTGGAAAGGGTGAACAAAGTGGCTTTAATGCGACCGGTGCCGGAGAAGGTGTAATTCGTGGTGATTGCGCTGCCGTTCGTCGCGAGATTGGGCGTATAACTGCCGGTGTTGCTCGTGAGATCGAGAGCGAAGCCGTTGGTATCGATGCCGAAATTGACCGTGCCGGAGCTGCTGGCACCCTGGCTGCCGAAGTTTGCCGCGGTGGGAAGGGATGTTCCGGTTTTCAGGTTGCTGCCAAGCTGCAGGGTGGTGCTGCCGTTGTTGGCCGAGTTGATGAACTGGATCTGGCCGATGTTATTGCCCGCCGCGGATGAGGAGATCGTTTTAACGAGGGTGCCGCTGCCGCGCAGGATCACGTTACCCAGCGCCGTGGTGGAGGAAAGCGTCTGGCTTGTCGCGTCGAGTGAGAGGGTGATGTTGGAGCCGAAGGTGGCTGTTCCACTGACGGTGTTCGTCGCGCCGCCGAGCACAAGCTGCCCTCCCCCGGCTCCGCTTATGGCAATGGCACCGGCCGATGCGGTGAACGCGCCACTGATGCGCAGCCGGGTGTCGTTACTGGCGGCCGCCACCAGGGTGAGGTTGCCACCCGTCATGTTCAACGAGGAGATCTGCGCCTGGGTCGAGCTGCCTGTCGCACCCGCGGAAACGGAGATCGTGCCGCTGTTCATCGTGGTGGCCGCATTCAGGGTGGACCCGTTGGCATTGGCGGCACCGACTCCAAGAGTGAGCAATCCACCGGTGTTAACGGTGAGGCCGCCGGTGATCGCCGCTGTTAGAGCAGCGCTGGATGGGGCGATGGCGAGTTGGCTGGTGCCTCCACCCGTCGCCCCGAGGGTGAGCGCACTGGAAAGGGTGAACGCCCGCTGCACGCTCAGCGTGTTGGTGAATGCGGAAGTCTGGTTGATCTGCAGGGTGGCAAGCGTGCCGAGGGCTGCCACATCGTAAGAGACCACACGGTTCGCGCCGGTGCTGTCGAGCGTGGCGGTGTCGCCGGTTGTTGGACCACCCGCCGTCGAGTCAGCGTCCCAATTGGTGACGGTGCTCCAGTTTCCACTGGTGTTAGCGACGCCGCCGCCGTCCCACGTGTAGGTGGTGGCGTGAAGGACGAGAGGTGAGGTGGCGGCGAGCGCGGCGAGAGTTTGCAGAAACTTGCGATTGGATTTCATGGTGTTTTTTGTTAGTTGACGAGAAGAAAAATTTGGAATCATGATGAGGCGGGAGAGCATTACGGTGCGTTCGCTTTCCAGAAAATATTGTTGGCACCACCGAGGCCGTCGATGCGGCGAATGTCTGCCTGGGTGACCTCTCCGGCGTGGCCGTCATAGTAAATGACGATGGTCTTGTTGTTGTGCCGGTAGGCGATCTTGCCATCCCGCGATTTTCCTTCGACTGCGGCAGCCCCGGTCCAAAGGAATCTTCGGGAATGGTCGGTGTTCCAGTCGGTGGCGGAGAAGAATACGGCGGAGCGTGAAGCATCAGTGACCTGGCTGACCGTGTAGGAAGGACGGGCTCCAGGCGTGGCCCACCCACCGGTCATTCCGGTCTTGTTGTAGGCATAATTCGCTTGGGTTTCGTTATACAAAAGTTTTTTCGCTCTGACGACCGCAGGATCCATCATGCCGAGTGGCAAAGTTACATCAATTCTCCCATCATTTAGATAGACAGCTGAATCTGATTTGAAAAAGCTAATAAATTTCGGATTATCCATCCATTTCACATAACTACTGCCTTCATCATTCCACTCATCGGTGGGAACGTATTTCCCGTTGTTTTCGGCGGCGTAGCTAGTGTTGGCGAGTTGTAATTGGGACATGTTGCGGATGGCGACGATCCGGTCTCCAGACTTACGCATTTTTGACATTCCCGTGAAGGAAAGCGCGGCGATGGCGATGATGATCGTGATGGTGACCAGCAGTTCGACGAGAGTGAAGGCCGCGCGGGGACAGGCGGCGGGATTTCTTGGATTAAAACCTTTCATGAGAATTTCAGGACGAGGCGTTACGGGATTAGCGGCGGCGGCGAAGCAGAGCGAGGACACCGAGTCCGCCAATTAGGGAGAAGGAACTGGGTTCGGGAACGGCGCTCCAAACGAGGTTAACGTCGTTGCCAGAATTCGTGGTGGTGAAACTACCGATGGAGGCCCAAGCACTGTTGTCGATAGCGGCAAAGGCACCGGTTAGCGAGCCGAGGCCGATGTTGTTAAGGATGCCGTTCCAGGTTTGGTCCATCTGCCAGAACGGGATCGCACTGGGCGCGTTCGCTCCTAGATTTAAACCCAAACTAGCGCCCGTGATGTCTACTGAGCCGCCGGTGACGGTGAGAATGTCGAAGTCGGTGCCGGGGTTCGCGGTTGAAAGGGAGCCAAGGTCCCACGCGAAAATTCCGTTCAGGTCGAGGCCGTTGGTGAGCGTGAGATTTCCCGCGGTGACTCCTGGAGCGATGATGCCGCTGCTGTCCACCGTAACGGAGCCGCCGACGCTGCCGATCCCGCCAAGGGTGGCGTTGGTGCTGACCGTGACGGCACCCAATGCGGCGGAGTTGTTGCCGTTAATGAGAAGTTTGCCGGCGGTGACGGCGGTGGTACCGTCGTAGCTGTTTATGCCGGAGAACGTGACGGTGCCGGCGGTGTTTTTGATGAAGCTGAGCACGCCGCCGGTGTCAGTGAAGTTGACGGAGACGGTGCCCGAAGCTAGGGTAAAGCTAGTGTTGCTGGTGCGGTTGATGGTGCCGTTCGAGAGGGTGCCGCCATTGCTCAGGGCATTGATGAATTTATTGACCGTGAAGCCGCCGAGGTCGAGGGTGCCGCCGGTGATCTGGAGGTTGCTGGTGTTGCCGAGGGCGTTGGAGTGGCCGAGCACCAGGGTGCCGGCGGAGACGATAGTGGCACCGTTGTAGGTGTTGCCCGAGCCAGAGAGGGTAAGCGTGCCGGCGGTGGTCTTGCGGAGCTCCTTCAGGGTGCCGGTGAGATTGCCAGAGACGGTGCCGGTGGAGAGGCCGGTGAAGTGGGCCTCGGTGGTCGCGAAGGTGCCGTTGGCGAGAGTGCCGCCGGTGAGGCTGATGGTGGTGAAGGTGCGGTCGGTTTTGGCGTCGAGATCGAAGGTGCCGCCGCTGACGCGGAGGTCCTGCGCGGTACCGGTGGAGCCGGTGAGCATGCGCAGCGCGCCGGAGGATACCTCGATGTCGCCGAGGTTGCGGTTGCTAGTCACGGTAGCGGGCGTGGCCGTCGCGGCCGTACCGGAGTAACGGAAGGTGGAATTCGCGTCGATCGTGCCGGTGCCGCCGAGGTTAGATGCGGTGGAATTGCCGCCGGAAGCGGTGAGGGTGGTGCCGGAGGCCACGTTGGTGGTGACGCTGGTGCCGGTGAATACGAAGGCATTGGCGCGCACCGCACCCGCGCCCGAGATGTCCCATACGGCGGAAGTGACGCCGGACTGCCCGCCGAGATTGGGCGTCCAGACACCGGAGGAGCCGCCAGTGGATAGGTCGAGCGTGAAACCGTTAGTATCGACGGCGAGGTTGATGACGCCGGCTTCGTGGGAGTTGCCAAAGTTTTGGGCCGCGAGCTGCGTGGCGTTGGAACTCAGGGTGAGGTTGGAACCGAGACGGAGGGTAGTCTTGCTGCCGGAAGTACTGTCGCCGTCCATCAACTGGATTTGGCCGATGGTGCCCGAGTTGGTGACAGTCTTGATACCCGTGCCACGCGCGGTGAGCCCGCCCATGTTGACGGTCGACGATAAAGCCTGGGCACCACTGCTGCCAAGGGTAATGCTGATGTCGGTGTCAAACGACGTGGGGCTGAGCGAGTTGTTGGCGCTGTTGAAGGTTAATGTCCCACCTGCGCCGAGGCGGTTAGAGGAGATAGCGCCGCCGGTGATGTTGACCGTCCCATTCACCGACAAGCGTCGATCGGCGACGCCGATGTTGTTGCCGATGACCAGAGAACCCGAACTCATCGTCAGGCTGCCGCTGATGGTGTTGCTCGCGGAGCCCGAAGCGAAGGGCGCGGCGTTGTTGTCTGTGTCGCGGACGGTAAGGATGCCGCCGGAGACGGTCACGCCGCCGGTGATGTCGGTTTGGGAAACGGTGCCGTTGGTGCCGGAGGTGCCGGCTTGGCGATATGCCGCTAGCTCAAGCTCGCCACCGGCATTGAGCGTAATGCCGCCCGTGGCGGTAAGCGCGATATTCGCGGTGGGGGTGTTGCCGGTATTAAAGGAAATGCGCTCGGTGCCGGAGGCCGCACCCAGCACGATGGCGTTGTTGACGGTGGCGGAGCGCTGGAAGTCGAGGATATTGGAAAACGCCGAGGATTGATTAAAGGTGAGCGTGCCGAGTGCTCCGCTGGCGGCGGCGTCATAGATCACGGTCCGGTTGGCTCCCGTGGTGTCCAGCACGGCGGTATTGCCGGTGGTGGGGACGGTGTCGGTGGTCCAATTCAGGGCGGTTGACCAGGTTCCGCCGGCATTGGGGCTGCCATTTCCATCCCAAGTCTGGGCGTGGAGTGTGGAGGACGCGGCTAATGCGAGAACGGACGCGACGAACGGGCTGTGGGGAGGCTTCATAGTGGGCTTTAGGACAGCCACTGGATAAGCTAAGTTACAACCGCTGCCTATTGTCGTAAACGGCAAACGGTAAGTTTCATGTTTTGATGATGGCCCTGTAGGGTGAAGATCTCACGGTCCGGGCGAGCCCGTCAGCATGTCGGCATGTCGGCATTGGGTCAACCCGCGTTTCCAATCCACAATTCCCACCTCTAAGCACTTGATGAAAATACCGTTAGCCATTCTCCTCCTTGCCACGTCTTGCGGCATTGCCCTAGCCGCCGATCCTCCACTCCCCGAGGGCGGCAACGCGCTTCTCACAAACACGACGAAAGCGCAGTTCTCCATCCCACCCGAAGTGGGTGGCGTTACATCGCTTACGATCGCTGACGCGCCTGCGAACCCAGTCATCCGTGCCGAGGTGAACGCGCCGCCGACAGTTCCGTGGAAAGCCTTCGTTGCCTATCCGCTTGGCAGTGCGATCATGAAGGGCGACGTCTGCCTGCTAGGTTTTCAAATGCGGGCGTTGTCGCGTGACGGGGCTTCCGCCCGCGGGTCTATCGGCGTGAACGTGCAGCTCAATCCCTCCCATGAAAAAACTGCCGAGCAACAGTACAAACCCACCGCCGTCTGGCAGAAGGTCAGGTTGCCGTTTCGCTCGGAGTTCGCGATTCCGCAAGGCTCGGGCGTCATCAATCTCGTCTTCGGCTCCGAAAAGCAAACGGTCGAACTCTGCGATCTCCAGTTGACTAACTACGGCCCGCAGGCCGATCTGACAAAACTCCCGCGCGTGCCCGGCGAGACTTACGAAGGCCGCGAAGCCAATGCACCGTGGCGAAAGATCGCTGCGGCGAATATTGAGAAGCACCGCAAGAGCGAGTTGCGTGTTGTGGTCGTCGATGCCTCCGGCAAGCCGGTCCCGAATGCCCAGGTGCGCGTGAATTTGAAGCGGCACGCTTTCGGTTTCGGCTCCGCCGTGACTGCCGATCAGATATTGAATTGGAAGACCGGCGGCGACAAATACCGCGCGATGGTGGAGGAAAACTTTTCCCGAGTCGTGTTAGAGAACGATCTCAAAACGCCTAACTGGATGAAAGCAGACGAGACGGAGCGCGCCGCCCACCGGACCCGCACGATGGAAACCCTCGGCTGGCTGCGCGGCAAGGAAATCCCCGTGCGCGGCCATTTCCTTGCATGGTGTTACACCCAGCCGTGGAATGAATCCTATTTCAAAGCCAAGGATGTCCCCGGCATCAAGCGCCAGATCTACGATCACATGGACAGCGTGTTGAAGGAAACCGGCTATCGCCTGATCGAGTGGGATGTAATCAATCACCCGGTCGCGTTTGGCAACAACATCGCGGATCTAGCAGGGCCGCAGGTGTATGCCGAGATCTTGAAGGAGGCCCGCAAACGCACCGGTCTCGGTCTCTGGGTTAACGAAGACCTCTTCGACAGCCGCTGGCGGCAGGACCGCTATTTCGAAGTCGTCAAACGCATGATCGACGACGGTGCGGCGCCGGACGGCATCGGCAACATGGCCCACTTCCGCGGCGCAAATCTAACCGGCATCCCTGATTGGCTGGACATGAGCGATCGCTTCGCCACGCTGGTGCCAAACTTGGCGGTCACCGAATACGATCTGGAAACCGAAAACGATGCACTCCAGGCCGACTACCTCCGCGATCTTCTAACCGCCACGTTTTCCCATCCCGCCTACACGCAATTCATCATGTGGGGATTCTGGGAAGGCAAGCACTGGCGTCCGCAAGCAGCACTCTGGCGGAAGGATTGGAGCGAGAAGCCATCTGGAAAAGCCTGGCGGGAACTCGTGAAGGAAAAATGGCACACGCGCGCCGAGGGCCGGGCGGACGGTAAAGGAAATTATCGGATACGCGGCTTCCACGGGGCCTACGAAATCACCGTGAACTCCAACGGAATTTTTAAAACCGTGAACGCGACCCTCGCCAAGGAAGGATCAGAAATACGGGTCGCTCTTGCGAAATGAGTCTGCGCAGCCTCATCGCTGCCAACGTCAACTACGAAGTGTCGGCAGCGAGCGAACTGTCGAAGATCAGGCGCTGACGACCACGTAGGTGCTGGAGGTTTGGGAGGGTTTTTCGACAACATTCGGATAACCTAAGCCCATCTGCCGTTTATCGTCGTAAACGGCAATCGGTGGCCGTCACGCTTTCAGAATCCCGCACTCAAACCCGCGGCCCACGGCGGCAGCACGGTCGGAGGCATGGAGCTTTTCCTTGATGCTGCTGATGTGAGCCCTGGCGGTCCGTTCTGAGACATCGAGCAAACGTCCGATTTCTTCGTTGGTAAATCCTTGGCGAACCAGTTCCAGCACTTCAATTTCGCGGGCGGTTAGATGGCCATCGGCATCGCTTTCCGCGAGTTTGCGTTTCACCTGCTCACTGAATATTTTTTCGCCGGCATGAATGGCTCGAATCGCCTCCACCAAGTCAGCAGCGCTGATGTTCTTGGTGACGTAGCCGCAGGCACCGGCTTCGAGCGCGTGGCGGATGTCTTCACTGGCCTCGGAGGTCGTGAGCATCAGCACCCGTGCCGAAGGAAAATCCCGGATCAAGAGGCGCAAGGTGTCGAGGCCGTCCATACCACCCATACTGATGTCGAGCAGGGTCACGTCCGGCTGCTGCTGCCGCCAGATTTCCAAAGCGGATTCGCCGTCGCTGGCCTGCATGACCGAGGCGAAATTCGGGTCCATCGCGAGCACGCTGGCAAGTCCGACCCGCATCATCGGATGGTCATCGACAAGCAGGATGCGCAGCGGTTTTCCATGAGATGGATCGGTCGTCATTGTGTTGTTAGAAAGGATTAAAACTTCAGTTCAGGGGTTCGATCCCGGGAATTTTGATCGGGGCTTCATCGGCAGTGTCATCATCCAGATCTTGTCGAACTTCCACGATCACGCGAGTCCCGCTTCCCGGTGTGCTCTCTATCCGAAGGGATCCACCGAGGCGCTGGGCCCGCTCGGTCATGCCCATCATTCCGAAGTGGCCTTGCTCCGGCCCCCTGCCGGTGCCGGGAGTGAAACCCCGGCCGTCGTCAGCCACTTCCAGCCGAACGGGCGAGCCGGGTGTATCGGTGCGGAACCGAACTGTTATATTTTCCGCGTGCCCATGGTGCAGCGCGTTATGCAAAGCCTCCTGCACGATGAGCAATAGATTTCCAGAGACGAACTCGGGGATCGTCTCGAACGGGCCTTCCGTGCTCACGCTGAATTTTGCGGCATGTCCCTCGCCGCACCGGTCCACCACGGCTTGGAGAGCCGCCGTGAAGCTCCGACCGCGGAGTGATAGACTGCGCATTTCCCACACCGCTCCGCGCAGCTCTTTGACCGCATACCCGACCATGGTCCGCACCAATTGCAACGGCGGTAGTGACTCGATGCCCTGTCGCCGAAGGCTGAACTCGCAGGCGTCGAGTTGCAGGCTGATGGCATTCATCGTCTGGGGCAGGGTGTCGTGCAGATTCGCGGCAAGCCGGTTGCGCTCACGAATGGTCGTGCGGAAATCGAGGGCGGCATCCCGGCGGGCGCTGATTTCGCGGGCGAGGAGCCGGCTCTTTTTCCTGACCTGACGTTTTAGGACGACGGTCCAGACCAGCGCCGCCCCCAATGCCGTCAACACAACTGCCAAGATTACCGTGAACCGTCCCGCAGTCCAACGCGAGGGTTCGCTAACAATCAGCACGTCTTGCGCCGTTCGCAGAATCATCGCAAGACTCACCGGTATGGTTTGTGCGCCTTGGCCCCGCCCATTGATCGGACCCAAGTCGAGTTCCACGAGTCCCGTTAGTTCAAGCACGCTGCCAATGCGGGGCAAGAGCAGCGACTTGGTTTCAACTTCGTGGAGTTGCGCTTCAAAAACAAAACTGCTGCCCCCATTCGCTGCGGGCTGCTCCATGATGAGCGTCTTGACTTCCTTCTGGGCAGTCTCGGATTCAACGGCGAGCAGCCGCGCCCTGCAGCGGATCAGTTGTCCTTCGTAATCCCGCTCCATTCGGCTCGTGGCGGATGTCGCCGCATAGCTTGCCAGAATCTCAACCGGACTGATCGCCAAGGGTTTGGGCAATACGCCGACGCCGATTTTCCGGACGGTCGCGTCACTCAGCGTGCCGATGAGACCTGAAATCTCAACGAAGCCTGCGGCCTCAACCCGGTCCCCCGGCTTTAAGGAAATCTTTGAGTCCGTCCGCACCCGGACGGCACTACTCCCTTCTTGAAAGTAAAAGAATTTCCCGGGCCTCGAAAACGTCACCGTACCCTCGGATCTCACCCGGTGCGGGCCTTTTGGGACGGGTTGAAAAGCGAGCAACCGGTCCAAAGTGACGCGCGGAACTTCGTCCGGTGGCGGCGGCGGTCGTTCGATCTTTAAATCGTCCGGGCTTCCGACGCGGATCCTACTTCCTGTCGCTTCGCCACGCAGGTTGAAACGCACCGCTCCCACGCCGGTCAGACTCACCTCCGCATCCACAAGCGACCCGGGATCCGCAACCACGTTCCGTGAAACCAGTGCGGTGAATCGGCCGGGATTTGCGTCCATCACCAGCACGATCCAAGGGTCCAACCGATAGGAACCTTGGACCACTCCCCGGACCATGATGCGCTGGCAATCATCCGCGCCGCTAAAAAACCGGGCCGGGTCCATGGCTATCGGCTTCGGCAGAGGCTTGGGGCCGAGCACCCTCAGCCGGGTCGGCAGGATGATCGGGGCGTAGCCTCCGGGGTTGCAGTGGCCCTCGACCTCGACCTCCATTCCGGTGACACCTTTCAGTAAATCCGTGTCGTCGCCTTGCCAGATGCCCCGCTTGCGCGCCTCCACCATGTCCACCCAGATGCCGGCTGACTCATCCTGCATCGTAAGGTTTTCGATTCCGTTCTGCCACGTCACCACGCCCCACACCCGGACAGAAATGGCCAGGGCCGCCTGCTCGCGGGGCATAGCCCGTATGTCGGAGATTCGGGCGAGCGTCTCTGCAGCCGATGAGGATCCGTTCATCCCAGCAAGAACCCACCCAAAGATAAGGAGGGGGTAGAGTTGAATAGCCCGACCCGCGACGAGCGGCGCACTGCGGACTGGGTATTTCAGTGTGAAATTCTTACACATGGTAAATAAGTGCGTTGCAGCGTGCGGCAAGTTCATATCTACCGCTAAAAAATGCAATCCCCAGTGATTGGTTGGCCACAGGAATTACTGATCAATCTCCTGAAGCCCTCTCGATTGCCCCTATCGAGCCACGGTGGTCGCAGAGGGTTTCGCCGTGGAAAGCTCGACGAGCACCGTCACTCCGTCAGCCCGGGTGACTTCATACCAACCGGGGAACCCCCGCCAGGTGATGCGGCCGTCGGCATCCGTGGTGGCGGTGACCCGGGTCCGCCAGCGCTCGCCGATCCATTCTTCCAAGACCTTGCCACGCTCGCGGATGCTCCAGTCGAGATTCCAGGAGGCGCATTGCTTTTTCCAATGGCTTCCTTCCCAAAAACCCCAAAGGAGGAAGCCATTGTAGGCGGGGTGGCTGAAGCAGGCAATCAGGGCGTCGCGGGTGAAGTCCGCCGCGAGAGATTCATCGTCCGCGGAATCGATGTCATATTCCGTGATCTGCTGGATCGGAACGATCTCGGCGAAGCGGTCAGTCACGGCTAACATTTCCTCCGGAGACGGCAGGCCGCTGGCGTGGAAATGGCTCTGGTTGCCCAGCCCGTCGATTTTGAAGCCGTCGGCGTTGAGCGCCTTGATGTATTTGTAGGTCTCGTCGGACTGCTTCGGGGCCGAAATGATGGTAGGGGGTGAGGCTCTTCCCTTGGATTTCCACAGGGGGCAGCATCGGGATCGGATCCTCATCGTGAACGATGCGCAGGATGTTCAGGTGACCGAGCCTGGCGGCTCCATGGGCGTCGGTGAACTTCGGTTGGCCGAAGGTGATGGCGGAAACGTTCTTGAATCCACGATGATCGAGCGTGGCCACCAACAGGGCGGCGACCGAGCCTCCGAGACTGTGACCCGTCACCTGGACCGGGCGCGCTTGGTCAAGGCGCTTGAGAATCTATGGCAAACAATCTTGCAGGCACTCGTCGAATCCCGCGTGAACGTTGATGCCGAGTTCGTGCCTGTCGCGGCCGATAAATTCCAGGTCGTCGAAGACATCCTGCATGTTGGCGGTGCCGCGGATGATCACCCATTGCGCATCACCGCCGGGATTGGCATCGAGATAAACCCGCAGACCGGAAGCCGGAAACTCGCCATACTCGATGTGAGGGCCGTACTCGTGCCGAAAATCCTTATCTTCGTGATAGGCCGAGTTCGAGCGTTCCGCTAAAGCAATCACCTGTTCAAGCTTCCCGTCCTTGAAATCGTCCTTGAGGCCCACATCCGGACGGGGGGTCATCAGGACAATGCCGCCGGCAATAACAGCGACGGCAAGCACAATGGCCACGCCCATGATACCATATCGGATTTTCATTGGACAGGATAACACCGCATGTCGGAACCATTTCACATTCTTTTTGATTAAAACCTAACGGGCTACGAGTGAGGAGTTTGAGGTTGAACGGGCCAGCTTGCCCATCAGCAATGGAGCCACCTCGTCACGGATGAACTCTTTTTTAACGTTGTCGAAGTGGCGGCCCTTGTCTCCGTCCTTTCGGAAATCCTTGGAGTAGGGGATCGTGACGATCTTGTCCGCGTAGAGCTTGCGCGTGACGGCGGATGCTCCGGCAGGCAGGACGAATCCCTTGATGCCTGCGCCTGGGTCGTCGAACTTCCGGTCGGCGGTGCCGGAGAGCGGCATCAGTGTGCCAAGCATCCGGTCGTGGGGGGAGGTGAAAATGTAGAGCTTGTTCTTCACTCGCTTGAGGGCCTCAGTGAGGTCGTAGTCGTGACTGATCGACGTTCCTAGCAAAACCACGTGATCCACCGGTGCCGTCTCAGGAAGCGTCTCCAGGGCGAAGATCGCTTGGGCGGTGCCAGCGGAAAATCCGAGCAAGCCCACCGGCGCGCCGGGATGCTTTTTCTGGTAGGCTTGGATTTGGAGCGCTTCTTCCTTGGCCTGACCCCGCTTGTAAGCGACACTGGCACTTTGATCCGCAATCAGCCCCCGGCCGGTCTGCCAGGAAATCATGTCTCCCGCGCCCTTGTAGCCGGCGTCGAGCATGCCCTGCACCACTCCCTCCGCGTAGTTCGACTTCATGGTGCCGCCGCCGGCGCCGTCGAGGTAGAAGACGCAACCGTGCTTCAGCCGCTCTTTGCGGTCCGCCTGGAACTGGCCGTTCCAGGTGGATTTGGAAGCGCAGCCGACCGACAGGGCGATCATGAGCAGGCCAAGAGCAGGGCTGATCACAGGGGGAGATGGACGGTTGGTATTATCTTTGTAGTTCATAAAATGGATGGTTCCTTGGTGAGACGGTGAAGCCGGATCATGGTACGACGATCCAGACAGTTTGCCCCTGATAGGTGGCCGTGCGATAGTAGACTCCGGCTACAAAACGGCAAGAGTATCCGTTGCAGACCACTGTGGTGTAGCCGACCGGCACGGCGTAAAAGTAGCCCGCTGGCAGAACTCCGACACCGGGTGCTCCCACACCGATACCGGCGACTCCCATGCGGCCGATACCCGCGGGCGTGGCCACCCGGAAGGCACCTGCTCCCACGCCTCCCACTCCGAAACCCGGTCTAACGCCGGCGCCGGCCCCGCCGACTCCGCGACCGAGGTCTCTTGCAAGGACTGCGCCCGTCGCGAGGGACAGGATTCCAATGGCAAGTGCGGGGATGCGGGAGCGATCTTTGTTCAATTGTATGCGGAGCGTTTGATTGAGTTTCATGGCGATGTTGTAAGTTAGGTTTTGCGAATCTCAGCGGTTCTTGAATGCTACCAGGCGTCGCCAAATCACATGCCGCGTAATTTGATTTTTCTTCCATCACAAATGATTGATTTTTCCATTTCGCTACTTTCGTTTAACAGGCTCCAGCCACGTCGACCAGCGGAAATTAGACGCTCTAGGATTCCATGCGACCCATCGGCGACTCTTCTGCAAGCAGGTTCTCGGAGATCCGGTGTTTCCCTGAGACAGCCGGGCCGTGATCCTCGACAAGCATTCCCATCATCCATCCACATCTAACCTGAGCGGCGTGATGTGGATGCCATCGTCGTCCGGACGGCGCGTTGGGTGCACCATGCGGACGATTTAGCGTTTCACTTTTTCATCCAGATAGAGGTTGTTCTCAACCGCCCGCCGAATCACTGGATGGCCTCGAGGCTGACGACCGGTCTGGGGAACCGGCATTTCCTCGGTGGTGCCAGCTAGACCGAGCACGAAGAGGCCCGCCGCTACAAACCACCCTAACCACACCTCACAGACTCTTCCTCTTCAAATCAGAAATCCAAAATCAACAACTTGTCCCGGCAAAGCACAGCGTCGATGGATCCTTAATCGTCAAACAATCCCTCTTCGGCTTTCCCCTGGCCCAACCGGCTGCCCGAGGAAGTCGCCATCCTCTGCAAGCTTATCGCCGGTTATGACAAGAGTGTCGTAACCTCCGTCCATATTCCCACTCTACCGTGTAGTCCTGAAAGCGGTGTTATCATCAAAAGATCTATTTACGGAGAAACCCGATAATTACGGCCGCAACCACAAGCGTAATCCCCCAAACAATCATTACTGATATCAACCGGCAGCGAACATAAGCTTTGGTCTTTTCAATTGGGGTCAATGTCTTCTTGGTTTCCTTTCCCTTGCTCATCTTCTTCACCTCGCTGCTGAATATCGTGTCGAAATCTAAAACACTGAAGAAGGCGGAGTATAGTTTTCGCAAGTCGTCGAACAACTCGGACGCTCGCGCCAACTCCTTGTTTGTGCTCCAACATGCGAAAATCGCATGAAGAAAAGAAAAGCCGATGAGCGTCCATCCGAGCAGGGCCACCTGTGGGGAAAATGCCCCGGTGAACGTCTTATCTTGAAGAGCTTTGATGATTACGACCGACGTTACGAACGTCACTATTCCGTAAAGATTCTTCTCAAGGTTTCCGGTTGCGGTTTCGACTGCCTTTGTTGCTTTGGCATCGAGGTCCAAGATGAATGCGGCAACTTTTGCGCGGAGTTCGACAAATTCCTTGAGGTTGCGTTTTAAATACATTCCGAAACCCGCTCGCACGGCGGCGACTACCCGTAAGTCCTGACCAAAAATACTTTTTTCCCAATAGAGCGACATGTAATTTCTCACCAAACCAAGTTTGTCGGAAAGTGGTCCAGCACCGCTTGCGAGGTAGCACCACTCAAAGAGATTCCGTAACGGAATGTCAGGATTTTTCGGGATTTCGGTCCAAGCAAGCGTCTCTTCTCGCAGCACATGACTCTTCACTCGGACGATAAAACCGTTTTCAACCATGGTTGTGGAATCCGCGAGTGATACGACACCCAAAAAATTTTCGAGTTGAGCGAATGCCGCATTGATCGCCGGAATTCCTTTCCCGTCCTTCCACCGAAAGTCATCCGGAAAGAGTCGCAGCATGCTCCAATCAGAAACTATCTGCTCCCGCCGCGTCACAAATAAATCACTCCGGTTCTGAGCAGCCGCCAGGGGCGAAGGGAGACTATCCGCCACCGGCAAGAAGCGAAAGCATCCCGTTGAGGAACAAGCGACAAAAGTTGGATGAACAAAGGAAACCGTCTCTCGCTCGCCAATTAGTTGACTGAAACGACTCAAAGAGTCGGGGATTTCGAGCGAGGCTAGCCATCCGAAGAATGCGTCGGGGCTATAAATCACCACCGAATCACCCGTCGGCTTTTGGATGAAAATCTTCACGGACGCTTCCGGCGATAGGCTCGCGCCGAACCTCAGCCCTTCTAAGAAGGTCTCAATCGTCGCCGTTTCGCCGTCCGACAATGTGTGGGGTGCATCTTGATCATTCAAGGTCACGGAGAGTATCCACGACACGCCGGACAATTGTTCCAAATGCGTTTGCAGCTTCGTGGATTGCAGTTGTGACTCGACTATCCCTATTGCAATGACTGTGCATTCGGTAAAAGTCTCCTTCACTGTCAGGTCGCAAAAACTCGATCCGAAAAGGCATTCAAATATGGAGCGGATTTGTTCCATCGCGCTAATTTTACGTTGCGCTCACTTCTTGATATCCTGTTTCGGAGACGACAAAAACGCCCTTCTTTCCGTCCTGAATGGCAGGCTTTACTACATCCCGCAAGTGTTCGACTGGTGCCTTTAGGACCAAGTCAATTTGTGGAGTGAGTTGAATCGGCCGGAGACGAATATTACAGGCTTTGGGATCGATGTCGAATTGCTCGTCGAACCTCTTATCCAGCGCCTTCGACTGATGCGGCAATTTCTCGGCTTTTGCGGTAAGTGCTGCCATGTCCAACTCCACATTCTCCGGCTTGTAAGCACCGAGGATCTGCTTGACGACATCCTTGTGAACATAGGGATTTGGGCTGCGGAAGAAGTAGCCGATATCGTTTCGCAAAATGTTGTAATCCGCTTTCGAATGTGGACGGACATGTTTTTCCAGCAGTTCTTTCCACGCCAGGTGGGCGCGATGGCTATTCTTTGCATTATTAGTGAGCTCAGTCAGTTCGAGAAACTCACGCCACCAAAACTGCCGGAAATCAGAGCTTGAGTCATATACAGAAACTTCGCCGACGGTCCATTCCCCGTCCTCTTGACTCAATTCGGCAAGACATGTCTTCAGCAGTCGATTCTTCTTGAAAGGAAAACCTGAATCTTGCTTTCCAGTAACCCGGTTTAGAAAGCTCAGGTGCTCAAGCTTGGCGAGAAGAACAAACGGCTTCCCCGCTGATTCATAAAACATGGTAAGCAGATCACCCGCTTGAACCGTGATAGCTCCTTTTGCAACCTCCTTCTGTTTCTCATAAAGTCGCATTGCGAGAATATCCGCTGCTTCATCAAATTCAGTTGGTTCCGGCAGGGCGCATAGCTTCGCCTTGGCCTCAGGCTCGCGGCCATCCTCGAAGATGAATTTTCGAACTGTGGTCTCCTTCTCCAAAAACCCCAAAAGGTCGCGCAAGTAATCATCTACTGCGGTCGCGTTCTCAAGTTCACGCTCGGGTTCCGCCTCATCGCACGGGATATGATGAAAGGAAAACTGCTTTACGATGCTGGACATGTGTTGGATCGGGTTAGTTAGCGGTGATTGATGGGGCGACACATTGATTGAGCGCAGTTTTTTGTGCGAAAGGTGAGTGACGTTCAACGCTTGTTTTTTAGGGCCGGGAAATGAACGAAGTCATAAACCAGATGACTGCTTGAGTGAGATGAGATCCAACTTCAACTCCTCAGCCATCGCCATGGTGTAAATCTTGCGGATTTTTCCGAGATTCTGTAGCTCTATGATTTTCCGAAGGTCACTTGCACGCGCTTTCCAACTAATACCATCAGTGACTAACAGGAAGGCGGTATCGTCACGCTTTTGGTCCACGATCCGGAGAATATCTCCAAGCACATCTGATTGCTTACTCCCTGTTGCATTGAACGCCTTTACTTCGATGAGAATTTGAGCATCGGCAGCATTTGGTATTGCAAAATCGGCTTTCTCACTACTTCTGCCAGAAGCTCCTATGAACTGACAACGTGGAACGATTTGGTTTTCGGGGAATACCTGCACAAGGATTTCTTGAACAAAGTCCTCTAGTAAGCGCCCACGGAGCTGTCCCTTTCTTGCACTGCCCCAACCGCCCTCAAATAAACCGAAAAGACGGTCCGACCAGTGAAGCGGCCGATGAATTTCCGCATTGATCTTCTCCAGCAATCTCAGCTTCAGAAAGGCTGCGACGTAAGCATCAGGATCTTTGCGGAATTGGGTTTTTCCTCCACCGCCCTTGCCTTCAAATAGAGCGGGAACATCTCGATCATACTCGTCTTTCGCCATTCCAAGAAATAGCCGCAAGACCGTTGATGCTGCGCGAAAATCGGATGTCAAGATGCCAATCACGTGGCGCTCTGTGACAGGTTCATTTGTTGGCAATGACTTTAACATGGAAATCACTGCTTCGGCGTGAGGATCGATCAACCAGTCGACGCCGAGAATTTGTAGAGAATCTGCGATTTCCTTAAATGTTTGCCGATAACGCTTCATGAACCGATAATGAGATATTCCTGAACAACATTCCGTTTGGCCGCAGAGTGGGTGCCAAAGTGGTAACGGTGGGTTTTCTCCAGCACTTCAACCGAACGTTTATATCGCCCCATGAGCTTACGGAGCGTTTGAAGATCCGGGTAAGCATTGGATGAATATGAAAGGACGAGAGTAGAATCGGCAAAATGACGAAAGAGACGATCAAATGCGTCGATTGCGGTGTTTCGGTAAGAGAACGGAGTGAAAGGTTTCACTATTTTCCGGACTTTACTGCTCATCATCAGTTCTTTGCCTTCCCAGTAGCAGGCAAGTCCTTCCAGAAAGTGGTAGCGCTTGATGTAACAGTTATCGTCTGCAAGTGGAACATACGGAGGATCCATGTAAACGAGATCGCTGCCCGCCTTAACCTCAAAGACGTCTCCACAAGAACAAGAGTTGCGTTTTCCGTTGCTGAATACGGCAGCGTTGTAAGTTTCAACCTGCTCTAAGAAGTGCTCCCGAAGCGTAAGTTTGAGGTCGCGGCGACCATCTTGGTAGCGTGCGGGATCACTTACCGTGAACAGTCCGCGGGGCTGACGCTTGATTGCGGAACGAAGGATGGCAGCCAAAGCCACGGAGCGTTTCAAAGGGGAATCCATTTCGCGTATTCCAGCCCAGAGATCGTCGAGGAAAGAGAGTTCAAGCGGGGTGTAAAATATTCCTTCGAAGGTTCCGCGAATGAACCGCTCAGCAGACTTTCGAGCTCGTGAATTGAGCAGGAATTCCAAATCGTCGCCATTTAAGCGTGTTGCAGTGTTCGCGACCGTTGCGGCGGTGAGAACGGAGGGAAACGCGAGCGTATCATTTGCCCTGACTTGCTTGCCCATGGCTTTCAGAAGGTAGGAAACCACGCCGGAACCAGAGAAGGCGTCCGTGGCAGTTTCAAAATCGAGTTCTTGGAAAGTGTCGTGAATCCATGGGAGCAGGCGGAACTTGCTGCCCATGTAGCGGAAACGTGGGAAATTTCCCATCTGGTCCGGAAGAGATCCTGGAGCATTGATGAGGAGCGGTTGCAATTCGGCGAGGGGCTTCATGAGTTCAGGCGAACAGTTTTTGGGCGTGGCGTCAATGGAAGAGTGTGGAGGGCGAAATAGATGAGAATTTTAAAGCGAGTTGACTGGCCTTATTCATCACCGTGAGAGATAGTCCGTAAACTAAAAACAAGGAACCGGCGTGGAAAGCATTCAAACGCAGACTTCTCACAGCAATCCCACAAATTTCGCGGTGAATCTCTCGGTGGGGGGCTGTGGAATTGGAAGTGGGGGGAAGTGCCGGGTAAGCCGTGAGCCGTCAATGGGCTCGGTGCTCGCGGATGTGCATTGGTAAAATCCAACGGTTCGATCATGCTTCCTTAAAGAGAGTTCTGGCAAATTCACCTTGTCTTTCAATCAGGTTTTGATCGAAACGGCCAGTGTCGATTCCCTGAAAAGGGAAAAGCCCGGCCGGAAGGTTGATTTCCGGTCGGGCTTCGGGTGGTTTTTTTACGAAGAACGGACTGAATTCCTGAGCTCCTTTATTCGTGGGCGGGGCGGTCTTCAGGGATGAGGAAGGCGTGGCGGGTGGCGGCGTTGGCGGGATGGGTGTGGGGCCAGGCTTGGTCGGCGGCGAGCTGGAGATCGATGCGCTGGGCGCGGGTTTGGGCGAAGAGGCTCTCGGCGGTCTGGCGGTGGGCGGCAGCTTGGTTGCCGGTGCTGGTGGTGGCGGCATCCTTGTCGATGTAGGCGTTGCGGGCGGCGGCGAGTTCGGTGAGGTTTTCCGGGGTGACGCCTTTGAGGGTTTCCTCGGCGGGAAGGGTGCCGGTGCCAGAGGGATCCGGCTGCGGGGTGAGCTTAAGGAGGAGAGCCCCGGCGATGAAGAGCAGGCGCTCGAGGCTTACGTCGGTGGGTTCGTTGACGAAGTAGGCATCGCGGCCAGCTTCGTTGCCGGTGCCGCGGTGGCTGCGCTTGGCTCCGGTGCGGATGGGCTGGATGGCGTCGAGCAGGCGGGCGCGTGCGGTCTGTTCTTCCTGGGTGTCGAGCTTGCGGGCGGCGGTGCGGCCGACGGCGAGCAGGGCGGCCTGGTTGAGATCGGCGGCGGATTTTTCCAGCACGGTGACATCGGCGGGGGTGCAGGCGCGGGCGGTGAGGAGGGCGACGTTTTCCGCGAGGCGGGCGTGGGGGACGAGTTTGCCGACGAGGGTGACTTCGTCGAGATACTTGGCGTTGATGGGGCCGCGGGTGCGGGGCTTTTTTGGCGGCTGGGGCTCGCCGGTGGCGGGTGTGGTGGTGGTGTCTGACATGGGATTGGGATGGTTTGGTTTCGTTGTTTAATAGAGATCAATGAGTTGGGAAGTGGGGCTGCAGTTGGGAAGGGTGGAGAATGGGGATCGGGAGGGTGAATTTCAGGACTCCGAGGGTGAATTTTAAGGCTCCGAGGTTCCGGGTTGGTAGCGTGAGGTTGGGTTTTAAGACTTCGAGGTTGGGAATTTGCGGGGCGAGGTTGCGGTTTCCGAGGCTGAGGCTGGGGATTGACTGCGCGAGGTTCGGAATTGGCGGAGCCGGGTTGGGAAATGCGAGGGCGGGGTACCTTGATGACCGTCCAGTGTGGGGATAGCAGCCACTTCCTGCGGGGGCGGAATTCCGGGTGGTGGGATTTTGGGGTCCCTCTGCCCGTCTGCGCTGCAATAACAGGTGGGTAACAGACTGATGTATTAGATCAAGGTTTTTCCAAGGATTTTCCCGAGGAGGGATGAAGGCACAAAAGCCATGGGGAGATTTCCCGGATGTGGCGGGATTGTCACGGGGCCTTACGCGGGATCGTCGCCTGTCCGGACGATCAACCGTTGATATTGGCCCGGCACTTGCTTAGAACGGGAACCACAGGACCGTTGCGCCCATCAACACCGGCAAGCCGGTCGTGCTGCAGACCCTTACCCATGAATCGTCTTCGCGTCCTCAAGCTCGGCTGGGAATTCCCACCACTCATCAATGGTGGCCTCGGAATCGCATGCCTCGGTCTGGCGCGCGCGCTTGCGAAACACGTCGATCTCACGGTGGTGGTGCCGCAGTCGTCGCCCGAGGCGGATTACTTGGATTTCGACCTGCGCGGGCTGAATCTGCTCAGCCTGGAATCTCTGAAAGAGGTCGAAGGGCGTTATCGCTACGACAGCTTCGCCCAAGTCCGGAACGTGCCGGTTTTCCTCGACCCCTATGAGGACGGGAAAAGCGCCGGAAATGTCCCGCAGCTCACGCTCGGCGAGGAACAAATCTTTTCCGAGACCACCGCGCAGCAGTTGGCTTCTTTCAAAATCGGCGACCTCTACGGGCCGGATCTCGGCAGCAAGGTGATCGAGTTTTCCAAGGTCGCCGCGAAGCTCGCGCTGCTGGAGGAATTCGACATCATCCACGCCCACGACTGGATGACCTTCCTCGCCGGCGTCGAGGTGAAAAAAGCCACCGGCAAGCCGCTCGTCCTCCACGTCCACGCCCTGCAATACGACCGCTCCGGGGCGGAAGACCACGGTTGGATCTACGATCTCGAAAAATTCGGCATGGAGCAAGCCGACTGCATCATCCCGGTCAGCCACTACACCGGAAAAATCATCGCCAGCCACTACGACATCGATCCGGCGAAAATCCGCCCCGTCCACAACGGCGCGGACCCGGTGGACGCCTTCGAGACCAAGAAAAAATTCCCGGAAAAACTCGTGCTCTTCCTCGGCCGCCTCACTTCGCAAAAAGGCCCGGAGTTCTTCCTCGAAACCGCCTCCCGGGTCATCGCAAAAAATCCCAACGTCCGCTTCGTCGTCGCCGGGACCGGCGAGAAGCTCCGCCCGCTCATCGAGTCCGGCGCTTTCCGCGGGCTTGGCGCACACTTCCATTTCACGGGATTCATCGACAAGGAAAAGGTCAACGACCTGCTCTCGATGACCGACGTTTACTGCATGCCGTCCGTCTCCGAGCCCTTCGGCCTGTCCGCGCTCGAGGCCGCGCAGTTCGGCATCCCCGCCGTCATTTCCAAACAATCCGGCGTCGCCGAAGTCCTCAAGGGCGCGCTCAAGGCGGACTACTGGGACGTCGAGCTGATGGCCGAGCACATCAACAACCTCCTCACCGACCCCGAGCTCCGCGAGCGGGTCATCGAACAGGCGAAGCTCGACATCGCCGCCTCCACCTGGGACGCCGCCGCGGCCAAGGTGGTCCACCTTTACGAGGAATTGGCCCGCTGATTCCCCGCAACCCCTTTCCCCTTCTCAAACCCAATGCCCGACGTTTGTCTATACTTCCAAGTCCACCAGCCGAACCGGTTGTTATCATACGATTTCTTCAGAATCGGTGAAAACGCGGTCTATGAGGACGAGGCGATGAACCGCGAGATCCTCAGCAAGGTCGCCGAAAAATGCTACCTGCCGGCGAACCGCATGTTCAAACGGCTCATCGAGGAGAATGAAGGCCGCTTCCGCATCGCGCTTTCTATCAGCGGCACCGTCATCGAGCAGATGGAGCGCTACCGCCCGGACGTGTTGGAATCCTTTCAGGAACTCGTCGCCTCCGGCGGCGTCGAGCTTCTAGCGGAGACTTACTATCACTCGCTGGCCTTCGTGCACTCCAACAAGGAGTTCGACCGCCAGGTGGAAATGCATTTGCAGAAACTCGAGGACGTCTTCTCCGTCAGGCCGCGTGTGTTCCGCAACACCGAGCTGATTTACAACGACGCCATCGCCGCCAAGGCGGAAACCATGGGCTTCGAGGGCATCATCGCCGAGGGCGTGGAGTGGAACCTCAACGGCCGCTCGCCGAATTTCCTCTACCGCGCGCCCACCACCGCGCGCATCAAGACGTTGCTGCGGAACATTCCTCTATCCGATGATCTGGGTTTCCGTTTCTCCGATCCAGCATGGCCCGAGTATCCGCTCACCGCGGAAAAATTCTCCCGATGGCTCGCCGAGTGCGAGGGCGACTTGGTGAACCTCTTCATGGACTACGAAACCATCGGTGAGCATCACTGGGACGAGACCGGGATCTACAAGTTCTGGGAGGCCATCCCCGAAGCGCTCATCGAAGCCGGACTGCAATGGGTCACGCCCACCGAAGCCACCGAACTCTACCGCGCCTCGCGGGAATACAACTGCGACTCCATCACCTCGTGGGCGGATGCCGAGCGCGATCTATCCGCCTGGATGGGCAATGTCATGCAGCAGGAAGCCATCGCCAAGGTCCACCGCCTCGAGCAGGAAATCCTCGCCGTGAACGACCCGGACCTCACCGACACCTGGGCGAAAATGCAAACCTCGGACCACTATTACTGGATGTCCACCAAGGGCGGCACCGACGGCAGCGTGCACAAGTATTTCACGCCCTATCCGAGTCCTTACGACGCGTATATCTACTTCATGAACGTGCTCGCCGACCTGCAAATCCGCCTCCGCCGGGCGCAGGAGCAAAAGGGGTTGGTCTAGCAGAGCCGGGCTCCCGCATCGATGGTCACGGCGCTACCAGAGCACCCGCGCGGAGCTCGTCGGCGAGTTCCTTCGGAGTCCAGGCATTTTCGGAAAACACTTTCCTCATGCGGCCCTGGGCGTCGAAGACCACCGTGCGGAGGTTGTGGGTGATTTCGCTCCCGCCCTCCCAGAACTCGAGTCCCGAGCGCAGGCCCAGCACGGTGATGTCGCGCAACTCGCCGGTGGCGAAACGCCAGTGCGCCGGGTCGGCCCGCTGGGTCTTGGCGTAGCGCTGCAGCACTTCGGCCGTGTCGTGCTCCGGTTCGATGGTCACCGACAAGAGCTGCCAGTTTTTCGGGGCCGCCGGATCGGCGAGCAGGGACTCCTGCACGGTGCGGAATTTTTCGGATAGCAGCGGGCAGAAGGTAGGCAAGGGGCATCGGGTGTAGATGAAGGTAACCGCGAGCGCCTTGCCGCGGTAGTCCTCAAGCCGCAGCGGTTGGCCGCGTTCGTCGGTAAAGGTGAGGTCCGGGAGCGGATCGCCCGGCTTGAACGGAGCGATGTCCATGACCTTCTTCCGGGGCGCTTCCCTTTCGCCGACACCGACAATTTTCAATCCGTCGATCCAGTGATCCTGGTCCGTGACGTGGAGCTGGAAGGTGATGGCATCGCCGGCCTTGACGCTCTCGAGAATTTTCGGATCGCGCACTTGAAACGGCATCGTCATCGCGTCCATGTAGCCCGGGATTTCCTCATGCTTCACGATCAGCTGGGATTTGGCCGGCTTCGTCTCCCGCACCACTCCGCGGACGGTAAAGTCACGCGTTGCCTCCGCCCAGGCCATGCCGTGAGAAATGAGAAGCGTCCAAATGAGGAAATTTTTCATGAGAAATGCATTAGACCACAGTTGAATGCCGCCGCAAGCTCTGGTTGGTTCACCCATGCAAGTTTCCCCGCTCTGGCTCGCCAGCATCCTCGCCTTCCGGTTTGCGCTCTCCGCCAGCGCGCAAACCGCGCCCGAGCAGCTTTGCGGGCGCGACATTCTCACGACGGGAGACGCGTGGGAAAATGTGCAGGTCGAGCGCTACGAGTTCGAGCGCATCCTCGCCAGCGGGTCACTGGTCCTCTGGCCGCAACGCATGGCCGCGCTGGTTTCCCATCTACGGTTCATGGAAAGGCGGTCGCTCTTGCCGCAGGCGCAACGCGATCGAATCGCGATGGGCGTGCAACTCGTCGCCGGCCGGACCTTGCCGTCCAATCAATTCGCGCTCAGCGGTGATGCCGCGGGACTGCGGGCCGAGCTGTCCCAGATCGAGGCTGGCACGGCACTGGTAGGGCAGCAATTCCCCGCCGAGCAGCTCAAACCGCTGATCCCGCTGACTCATCTGCTCGAGCCGATCCCGCCTCAGCTCCGCGCCACGCTGGTCAACGCTCCGGCGGTGGTCGCGGGCGAGCCGCTGAACGTGATCTTCAAGCTCACGAAGGAGGGCGGCGGGACCGCCGAAATTTCAGGATGCCACGCCTTTCTAGCAACCGCGGATGGCGGCGATTTCCATCACGTCACCGCGCAGGCGACTGGCCAGGCCGGTGAATTCACCGCAGCGTTCACGCCCCGGCAAGGAGGTCCGCATCGGCTATGGGTCGCGGCGACTTTGGAGCAGACGGGGCGGGAGGAACTTCTGCGCATGGATTTAGCGTCGGCCGTCACAGCTCCGACGAGTCCTGTGGGAGAGACGCTGGCCATTACCCGCGGAGACTTCAAGGCGGAGGTGCGGTTCGTAGGTGGGACGCCGCGCGCTGGGGAAATCGCAGTCGCCCGCCTGACCATCTCGCGGCTAGACGGTCAGCCGATGAAGCCGCTTGAACCGGTGTTCGGCACTTTTGCCCACCTCATCGCTTTTTCCAACGGCGCGAAGGAAGCCATCCCGATCCGCCCCACCGGCCCCGCCGCCCGGCCCGAGTTGCCGGGAAGCGTGGAGATCGACTTCCGATTTCGGCCCCCCGCAGCGGGCAATTGTCATCTGTTCGCCGAAGTCCGGATCGATGGGGCCGATGAGACTTTGGCGTTTGCATTTCCGGTGCGTCCGGCGCGCTGATCGAAAGGACAAGGTCGGCACACGGAAGTGTGGATTTCGGAACTCAATGTCTGGGCTGTGTCGCCACGCACCCGTGCCCCAGCCATTTCCACCTGCTGGTGGAGACTCCGGAAGCCAATCTGTCGACGGGGATGAAACTGCTGCTCGGAAATTCCAGTCAGGGCTGGAACCGGCGGCACTTGAGGCGAGGCCATGTGTTCCTGAGATACCCACCGTCAGCCGAAGCTGCGTTCCTCGGCATTTCATGGCAAGGCGGGTCGTTCGGTGCCCGGAAAATGCCCCTGGATTTCCTCCTGTTGTTGCTTGACCCGGTCATTTCAGCCCGGCAGGGTGCCGCCCCGCCGTTTGCCCCGATGGTAGCGGCGTGCCCTAATCGAACCAACCTACCGAGCTGCCATGGCCGCGAAGATCTATACCACCAAGGACGCCCCGATCGCTCCTCTCAAGAAGAAAACCCTCGCCGTGATCGGCTTCGGCTCGCAAGGCCATGCCCACGCGCTGAACCTCAAGGATAGCGGCATGAAGGTCATCATCGGCCTCTACCCGAAATCGAAGTCCCGCGAAGTCGCCAAGAAGCTCGGCTTCGAGGTGATGGACACTGCCGAGGCGGTCAAAAAGGCAGATGTTATTTTCGTCGCCACGCCGGACACCGTCATCCCGTCGGTTTATAACAAGGATATCGCACCGCACCTCACCAAGGGCAAAACGCTGCTTTTCTCCCACGGATTCGCCGTGCATTTCAAGACGATCACCTGCCCGACCGATGTCGATGTGATCCTCGTCGCGCCCAAGGGCCCTGGCCACACCGTCCGCTCGCAATTCGTGAACGGCAAAGGCGTTCCCGGCCTGATCGCGATCCATCAGGACGTGTCCGGCAAGGCCAAGCAAACCGCGCTCGCCTGGGCCGGTGGAGTCGGCTGCGCCCGTGCCGGTGTTTTTGAAACCAACTTCCGCGAAGAAACCGTCACCGACCTCTTCGGCGAGCAAGTCGTCCTTTGCGGCGGCACCACGGCACTGGTGAAAGCCGGTTTCGAAGTGCTCGTCGAGGCTGGCTTCCAGCCCGAGATGGCCTACTTCGAATGCCTTCACGAGCTCAAGCTCATCGTCGACCTGATGAACGAGCAAGGCATCGCCGGCATGCGTTTCTCGATCTCCGAGACCGCTGAATACGGTGACGTCACCGTCGGCCCGAAAATCATCGACGCCTCCGTCAAGAAGCGGATGGTCGCCCAGCTCAAGAACATCGAGAACGGCAAGTTCGCCAAGGAATGGACCGCCGAATACGCCGGTGGTAACAAAAATTTCAACGCGATCCGCAAGGCAGAAGCGCAGCACCCGATCGAGAAGGTCGGCGAGAAACTCCGCTCCACCATGAGCTGGATCAAGTCGAGCAAGATCAAGAAGGGCGCCAGTCAGGCGAGCTTCACATCGTCCTCGAAGTAATCCACTCGTTTCCAATTCATGACGCCCGCTTCCTGCAAGGGAGGCGGGCGTCTTTTTTTAATTGCGCCCGTCGGCAGGGTATGGAGTCAATGTTACCTCTCCATTCCATGAAATGAGATATGCGCAGTCTACGCAGCTTCCTGCGGGGCAATCCGGCGAATTCCCTGCTTTTATCTCCTCAGATGAACCCCGCCAGCACACGATGATCATAAAAATCGACCATTTAGGAATTGCCGTCTCGTCGCTCGACGAGAGTATCGCCTACTACGAAGACGTCCTCGGCCTGACCTGTGAGGGTCGCGAGGAAGTGGAATCCCAAAAAGTCCGCACCGCGTTTTTTGCCGCCGGAGACGTGCACATCGAGTTGCTTGAGCCGACCTCGGACGAAAGCCCGATCGCCAAATTTCTCGAAAAAAACGGCCCCGGCATCCACCACATCGCGTTCGCCACGGATGACATCACCGGCCAGCTTGCCCGCGCCAAGGAAAAGGGCGCGCGCCTGATCCACGAGATTCCCTTCGAGGGAGCCGGAGAGAAGCTCGTTGCGTTCCTTCATCCCAAGTCCACCTTTGGAGTTCTCACCGAGTTCTGCCAACCTATCACCTCTAACTAACATTATTTCATGGCTATCGACAACAAACTCATGGAAGGGCTGAAGCGCCGCAGGGAGGAAGCTCTCGTCGGCGGAGGCATTGACCGCATTGAAAAACGCCACGCGAAGGGCGTGCTCACCGCCCGCGAACGACTGGCCGCCTTCTTCGATGGTGGCGAGTTCATCGAGTTCGGAATGCACGCCCACCACTCTTGCATCAACTTCGGCCTCGAGAAACGCAAAATGCCGGGTGACGGCGTGGTCTGCGCAACGGGAGTGGTCGATGGCCGCCAGGTCGCCGCCTTTGCCCAGGATTTCACGGTCGGCGGCGGTGCCGTCGGTCGCATCCACGCCAAGAAAATCTGTGATTTGTTGGACTTCGCGGTGAAGGCCGGCATGCCGGTCGTCGGCATCAATGACTCCGGCGGAGCGCGGATCCAAGAGGGCATCGACGCCCTCGCCGGCTACGGACAGATCTTTTTCCGGAACGTGCTGCTTTCGGGAGTGGTCCCGCAGATTTCGATCATCGCCGGTCCCTGCGCCGGCGGTGCGGCCTATTCGCCCGCGCTGACGGACTTCCTGATCATGACCCGCAGCAACTCCAACATGTTCATCTGCGGGCCGGACGTCATCAAGGCTGCCACCGGCCAGGTCGCCTCACTCGACCAGTTCGCGAGTGCCGAAGCCCACGCCCAGATCAGCGGCAACATCCACCTCATCGCGGAAGACGACGCCCATGCCATCGAGCTTGCGAAAAAGCTGTTGGACTATCTTCCTTCCAACAACCTCAGCGATCCACCCCACAAGATCAACGACGAGATCGCCCTCACCCGCGACCCTGGCATCTGCGACCTCATTCCAGCGGATTCCAAGTCGCCGATCGACATGCAAAAGGTCATCCAGCGCCTGATGGACCCCGACTCGTGGTTCGAAATCATGCCGGATTTCGCTGGTAGCATGCTCGTGGGATTCGCCCGCCTCGAGGGGCTGGTGATCGGCATCGTCGCCAACCAACCGATGGTGAAAGCCGGTTGCATCGACATCGACTCCTCCGACAAGGCCGCGCGTTTCATCCGCGTCTGTAACATCTACTCGATTCCCGTGCTCTCGCTGGTCGACGTCCCCGGCTTCATGCCAGGCCTCGCCCAGGAACGCGGCGGCATCATCCGCCACGGCGCGAAAATGCTCTTCGCATGGGCCTCCGGCACCGTACCCAAGATCACCCTCATCTGCCGCAAGGCCTACGGCGGTGCCTATCTCGCCATGTGCTCCAGCGACATGGGCGCGGACTTCGTCTTCGCATGGCCCACCGCCGAGATCGCCGTCATGGGTGCCCAGGGTGCGCTCAAGGTGCTTTACAAAAAGGAACTCGACGAAGCCGAAGACCCTGTCGCCCTCGAACAGGAACTCCGCGCGAGCTACACGGAAAAATTCGCCTCGCCCTATCAGGCTGCGGAAAACGGCATGATCACCGACGTCATCGACCCCGCCATCTCGCGCAGCACGCTTGCCCTCGCCTTCCGCGGCATTATGGGCAAGCATGAATCCCGTCCGCCCAAGAAACACGGAAACATCCCACTCTAACCCGCCATGGATTCCGATCCCATCATCGCGTTCGTGGCTTCGATCCGGGAGCTTCTTCCCTACCTCGCCGCCATCCTCATCACCATCATCGCCGTCACCTTCCTGCGCACCACGCGGAAGGTCATGGCCCGGCAGGAACCCGCGCAACCCGCGCCTGTCGGGAGCCCGGCCATTTCCACGCCATTGATGGGGAAGAAACCCGGTCCGGAAGTCGTCGCCGTCATCACCGCCGCGGTCGCCGCCACCACCGGACACTTCCACCGCGTCGTTTCAATCCTCCGCCAGGTCAACCTTTGGGAAAAGGTCGGCCGCCAGTCCGTTCTCACATCTCACAGAATCCGCTAATCCGAAATCACCATGGAACATCTTCGCATCACCGTTGAAGGAAAGGTTTACGATGTCATCGTCGAAAAAATCGTTGGAGAGGAGGTGGACACCAGCGCGCCGCAGCTAGCCGCAGCCCCACGCTTGAAACTCGCGCCGAACCCCGCTGCCGCCGTCCCACCCGCCGTCGACGGAAGCATCACCAGCCCGCTGGCCGGAATCGTCCACTCCATCGAAATGGGAGTCGGGGCCGTCGTTGCCGAGGGAGACCTCGTCATCACCCTCGAAGCCATGAAAATGTGCACCGCGATCAACGCCCCCGCCGCCGGAACCATCTCCGCCATCTTCGTCAAGGTCGGCGAGGCTGTGGCAGAAGGCCAGGCTCTCTACGCGATTGATTGATGGAATCCTCTCCACCCTCCTATCAATCAACTCCATGAACAGCCCATACCCCTCCCTCACCTCCGAAGAGGCGGCCGCCCTTGTCAGCCACGACGAGATCATCGGCTTCAGTGGATTCACCCCGGCCGGTGCCGCCAAGGTCATCCCCACCGCCATCGCCGCCAAGGCGCGCGTCGAACACGCCGCCGGCCGCGATTTCAAGATCGGCGTGATCACCGGCGCCTCCACCGGCCCCTCGCTGGATGGGGAGCTCGCCAAGGCGGACGCCATTAAATTCCGCACGCCCTATCAGTCCGACAAGGACCTGCGCGAAAGCATCAACGCGGGAAAGACGCATTTCTTCGACATGCACCTTTCCCTGCTGCCGCAATACATCCGTTATGGATTTCTCGGCGAGCTCGACTGGGCGATCGTCGAAGCCGCGGATGTTTCCCCTGACGGAAAAATCCTCCTCACCACCAGCGTCGGCGCGGCACCCACCTTCCTCTCCCAGGCGAAAAAGATACTCATTGAAGTCAACCGCCGTCATCCGAAGGAACTGCTAGGCTTCCATGACATCTATGAACCGATGTCGCCGCCCCACCGCAGCCCCATCCCGATCTGCGCCGCCGACGACCGCATCGGCACGCAACGGGTCTGGGTCGATCCGAAAAAGATCGTTGGAATCGTCGAATCCGACCGCCAGGACGAGGTCAAGGACTTCACCCCAGTCACCGATGTCACCACCCGCATCGGCCTCAACGTCGCTGACTTCCTCGCCGCCGAACTGAAGAATGGGCACATACCCAAAGAGTTCCTGCCCATCCAGTCCGGAGTCGGAAACATCGCCAATGCGGTCCTAGCAGCCATGGGGGCCCATCCCGAAATTCCCAGCTTCCAGATGTATACGGAGGTGATCCAGGACTCCGTGATCGAGCTCATCAATCAAGACCGCTGTTCCTTCGTCAGCGGTGTTTCACTCACACTGACTGACCCGGTGCTGCAGGGGATCTACGACAACCTCGAAAACTATCGCGGCCGCCTGTTGCTCCGGCCGCAGGAAATCGCCAACAACCCGGAGATCGTCCGCCGCATCGGCATCATCTCCATCAACACTGCGCTTGAGGCCGATATTTTCGGCAACATCAACTCCACCCACGTGCTTGGTCAGAAGATGATGAACGGCATCGGCGGCTCCGGCGATTTCACCCGCAACGCCTACATCTCCATTTTCACCTGCCCGTCCACTGCCAAGGACGGCAACATCTCGGCCATTGTCCCGATGTGCTCGCACATGGACCACAGCGAGCACTCGGTGCAGGTGCTCGTCACCGAACACGGCGTCGCTGACCTCCGCGGCAAGGACCCGCGCGAGCGCGCCGCGGCGATCATCTCCAACTGCGTGGATCCTTCCTACAAGGATCTGTTATGGAACTATTTCAAACTCACCGAACGCGGCCACACCCCGCAGTCATTCCGCTCCGCCTTCGCCTTCCACGAGTGTTTCCTCGAAACCGGCGACATGCGTAACGCCAAGTTCTAATATCTCCCATCATGAGTGACCCCGCGCAAAACCTGCTCTCCGAATTCCCCGAGCACACCTACGAACAATGGCATGCTGCCGCGGTAGCCCTGCTCAAGGGCGCGCCTTTCGAAAAACTGCTGGTCAGCACGACCTACGAGGACATCACCATCCAGCCGATCTATCGACGCGAGGACATTGCTGCTTTGGAACAACGCAAGGACTATCCCGGCGCGGCCTCGCTCGTCCGTGGCAGTCATGCGGAAGGTTTTCTCAAAGCCGGGTGGGAAATCTCGCAGGAACTGAAAGCCTCCAACACCGCGGAGCTCAATTCGATGATCCATGAAGGGCTCAACGGTGGACAAAGCGAGTTGAACATCGCCGTCGGCTGCGGCCAGGAGGAGTGTTGCAAAGGCGGAGTCGCGATCCACACCGTGGACGACGTGAAAACCGCGCTCGCCGGTGTCGCCATCGATGCCGTCTCGACATTCTGGCAGACCGGTGCTTCCAGCGTGCCCGTCGCCGCCCTCGTCATCGCCGCCGCCGAGCAGCTCGGTGTGCCCGCCTCACAGCTCCGCGGTGGATTTGAAAATGATCCGCTGGGGGAACTCGTTGTCAAGGGCGCGCTCCACCAGTCGCTCAAGACCCGCTTCGACCACATGGCGGCGCTCGCTGCCTACGCGATGAAAAGCGCGCCGCAGCTCCGCACCATCAGCGTCCGGGGCGACATCTATCATAACGCCGGAGCCACCGCCACCCAGGAGCTGGCCTACGTCGTCGCCACGCTCGTCTGTTATCTGGAGGAAATGAAGGCCCGCGGGCTATCACCTGAAAGTGTCCTGCCGCATGTCCGCATCCGCCTCGCGGTGGGTTCGGACTATTTCATGGAAATCTCCAAGATTCGTGCGGCCCGCTGGTTGTGGAGCAAGGTCGCCGCCGCTTATGGGGTGGAAAACGCGCCCGTTCATATCCACGCCTGCACCTCCAAGTGGAATAAGACCACCTACGACGCCCACACCAACATGCTGCGCGTCACTGCGGAAGCCTTCGCCGCCGTCGTCGGTGGCGTGGACAGCATGCACATCGGCCCGTTCGATGAGATTTCCGGCAGGACCGACGAGTTCTCACGCCGCATCGCCCGCAACATCCACATCATTCTCCGCGAGGAGTGCGGACTGGATCAAGTGATCGATCCCGCAGGCGGCTCGACTTATATCGAGTGGCTCACTGACCGGCTCGCCGCCAAGAGCTGGGAGATTTTCCAGGACATCGAGAAACAAGGCGGCATGCTCGCCTGTCTCGAAAACGGCTCCGTCCAACAGTCGGTGGACGCCGTTTGCAAGGCCAAGTTCCAGAACATCCGCCGCCGCAAGGACAAGATCGTCGGTGCTAACATGTATCCCGATCTCAAGGGGAAAAAACTCGCGGTGCTCAGTCCCGAGTGGAAGGCCGCCAACACACCGCCAAGCGCGCCGGAACCCGCATCCGTCACCGCTTCCGCGGACGCGTCGATGATCGAGCAGGCTATCGCCGCTGGGAAAAACGGATCCGGCAAGGTTTCCATCGCCATCGCCACCGGCCTGACTAACGGAGCAGGAGCTCCCACGGTCACGGCTCTCCCCGCGCACCGCGCCGCCGAGGAATACGAAGCGCTGCGGGATGCTTCCGCCGCCTTCGCCGCCAAAACCGGAGCGGCTCCCGCCATCCTCCAGTTGAACATCGGCCCTTCCGGCCGCTATCGGTTGCGCGCCGACTGGACCGCCTCGTTCTTCGAGGCCGCGGGATTCGTCATCGACGGTGCCCACGACTTCCCGGACGCCGCGGCAGCTGTCGCAGCACTCACTGCCAGCAAGGCCGGCATCGCCGTCATCACTTCGGACGATGCCACCTATCTGGAAACCGTCGCTCCTCTTGCCGCCGCCGTGAAAGCCGCCAGAGCCGATGTCATGCTACTGGTCGCCGGAGCGCCCGGTGACAACGAAGCCGCCTGGTGTGCCGCCGGTGTCGATGATTTCGTCAACGTCCGCAGTAACAACTACGAACTGAACGAACAGCTCCTCAAAAAAGCCGGAGTCATCTAATCTTCATTTCAATTTTTCAGCATCTCAGCTTTTCAGCATTTACTAAAATGAGCCGTCCATCCTTCGCAGACATTCCCTACACCGCCGCGCCGTCCAAGACCGGTTATGACGAGTGGGCCAAGGCGCTTGAAAAAGACCTCGGCAAGCCCATCGGTGACATCGTTTGGAACACCATGGAGAAGATCCCCGTCAAGCCGCTCTACACGGAAGACGACATCGAGGGGATGGAGCATTTGAAGTATCAGGCCGGCATCGCGCCGTTCCTCCGCGGTCCCTACGCCACGATGTATTGTTTCCAACCGTGGACGATCCGTCAGTATGCCGGTTTCTCCACCGCCGAGGAGTCCAACGCATTCTATCTGCGAAATCTGGCAGCCGGACAAAAAGGTCTTTCCGTGGCCTTCGACCTCGCCACCCACCGCGGCTATGACTCGGATCACGAGCGTGTCGTCGGAGATGTCGGCAAGGCCGGTGTCGCCATCGACTCGATCCTCGACATGAAGATCCTCTTCGGCAGCATCCCGCTCGACAAGGTTTCGGTCTCGATGACCATGAACGGCGCGGTCCTGCCCATCCTCGCGTTTTACATCGTCACCGCGCTCGAACAGGGCGCCACGCTCGATCAACTCGCGGGAACGATTCAAAACGACATCCTCAAGGAATACATGGTGCGGAATACCTATATCTATCCGCCCGAGCCCTCCATGAAGATCATCGCCGACATCTTCGAGTTCACCTCGCAGAAAATGCCGAAGTTCAACTCGATTTCGATTTCCGGCTATCACATGCAGGAAGCCGGCGCCACCGCCGACCTGGAGATGGCCTACACGCTTGCCGACGGCTGGGAATACCTCCGTACCGGCATCGCCGCGGGCATCGACATCGACGCCTTCGCGCCGCGGCTCTCGTTTTTCTGGGCGCAGGGGAAAAACCACTTCATGGAGGTCGCGAAAATGCGCGCTGCCCGCGTGCTTTGGGCGAAAATCGTCAAGACCTTCAACCCGAAGAACCCGAAGTCGCTCGCGCTGCGCACCCACTCGCAGACATCCGGCTGGTCGCTTACCGAACAGGACCCCTATAACAACATCGCCCGCACCTGCATCGAGGCGATGGCCGCCACGCTCGGCCACACCCAGTCGCTGCATACCAACGCGCTCGATGAAGCCATCGCACTTCCAACGGATTTCTCCGCCCGTATCGCCCGCAACACGCAGATTTTCCTGCAGGATGAAACGTCGATCTGTCGCGTGTTAGACCCATGGGGTGGCTCCTACTATCTGGAGGCACTCACCCACGAACTCATCCACCGCGCCTGGGCCCACATCATGGAGGCCGCGGAATACGGCGGCATGTCAAAGGCCGTCGAGGCCGGCATTCCCAAGATGCGCATCGAGGAAGCGTCCGCCCGCCGCCAGGCCCGCATCGATTCCGGTGAGGAAACCATCGTCGGCGTGAACAAATACCGCCTCGCCAAGGAAGATCCCATCGACATCCTCGACGTGGACAACACCGCCGTCCGCCTCTCGCAGATCGAGCGGTTGAAAAAACTCCGCGCCGAGCGCGACGAGGCCAAGTGCAAAGCCACCCTCACTGCGCTAACCGATTGTGCCGGTGG
>JANPKJ010000025.1:0-44579 GCA_031425955.1 Akkermansiaceae bacterium
TGGCAAAAGACCTCGGGTTCATGTCAATCCATACGTTCGGTCGCCAGTTCCAGCGATTTTACAACACCACGCCTGAATTGTTCCAACGCAACCGGAAGACTTTCGACCAACTTGACGGACAACCATCCGGACAGGAATAAATCAGTCAACTAAGGTAGAACATCTATCTGGATGCAGTTAGGTATCCCTCCGCGTCGAGCCGACATTTTGCCGGAAGCGGCAAGCCTTCCGTGGGTGCTGCCGGCCCGTGTGCCCGGAGCCCTCCGGTTTCCGCTGGTTCAAGGAACCAACCCGGAAGCAGTTTACCCCACGTGCCGAGCTTATGTCCCAATTGCTCTTCACCGTCAATCGACGGCTTCCGGGGATGTGGCATCGACATGGCGATCACGATTCCATCCACCGCAAGGCATGGGCAATGCAACAATCCCGACCGGAAAATCGGATTCAGAGCGCTCTGACCAAAGTCGTAGAATACTAGCTCGGCCGATAGCTGGGTATGCCCGAATTCACGGCGCAACCGGTCCCCTCCTACCCATGCTACGGAAATATCTCCGTTCACTGCATCAAGCGCTTTCCATTCGGCACCATAGAGTTCTGGAAACGTCAGCAACACACCCGGCAGGCCTGATAGGCAGGGGTCCCCATTGAGCACCCGAAATGGCTGATGGCGTTGTAGCCCACTGACTTGACCGATCTGGTGGCCATTGGCCCAAATTCTGCGACGGGTCGACACGTCATTCGCTCTGAATTTCTGAACGATTTCGGTTTTGCCTTTGGGAATTCTGGTTACCCAGACCGGTGCCTCGAAACGCTTACCCAGCGCTACGGCGGACGCCGATAGCAGCCCCTGCCGGACCGTTTCCGAATCTGCATCCTCGGGCTGGATTTCGCCGCCGAAGGCCACCGTCATTCCATAGCGAGGCCGGTAGGGCCACTTCCGAAAAAAGCGGCCGCGTTCAAAGGAAAAAATCGAGCCCCACGACCCGTCACACCACATCGGAATCAGCGGGTGACCGGCCTTTTTCGCGATCAACTCGAATCCGCGTCGCAGTTCATTAAGAGTTCCCGTCCGCGTCAGTTGTCCCTCCGGAAACAGGCAGACCAGAGCGCCCTTTTTCAATGCATCGATCGTGATGCGGATGGCCTCCCGCGGCTGGTCGCGGCGGATCGTCACGGTGTCGAAAATACTGACGAATATCCGGATGGAGCGCTTGGCCATGAACGCCTCGTCCATCACGAAACGAACCGGCCGCGGACAGGCCGCCGAGATGAAGAGTCCGTCGGCGAAGGTCACGTGGTTCGGCAGGAGCAGAGCTCCTCCCTTGCCCGGAATCCGCTCTGGATTGACCACTTGGATCCGGTAGATCCAGCGGATAACCGCACCACCGACCAGGCGAATGAAATCGCCGGGCAGCAGTCGCAGAAGGGACAAGGACACCAGGCCGCAGACGATTGCGAGGAACCCGATCTCGAGCCGGAAATCAACTGCGCTGGAAATCCCGAAAACCTTCCCTCCATACTCAAAAATTCCGATCAATAGCACGGCGCTGATTCCCGCGATGCAATCCTGCAGGTTGACCGCCGCTTGCAGTTCACCCCGCTTTGCCGCCGGGTACCGGTCCTGCATCCAAGCGGTTAGCGGAGCGAGGAAAACTGCGCCTGAGAACGCGAGCCATCCTAACAAAATCAAAAACGCCCAATTGCCGGGCGAGATAAACACCAAGCTTGCCGCCGCGACTGTCATTGCAATCCCGGCGGCGGGTACCCAGCCAAGTTCGATCCGCTTCCTCAGAATGAAGGAGGCGAAGCCAAATCCGGCTGCCATTCCCAACGATGCAGCCGTCATTAATACGGAGGACATCGTTCCAAAACCTTCTCCTCCACCGGTCATTGCCTTGGCGATTTTCACCGACCATAAATTGATGAATGCGGCGAAACCCCAGAAAAACGCCACGCCGAATGACGCACGGCGCAGAGGAATGTCCCGCCACAGTTCTGCCAAATTGATAAAATGACTCACCGCCATTCTCGTCGAGAACCTGGGCCCTCCTTGCGCCGGCACCCGTGGAATCGCCCATGCGATCGCGAGGCCGGTTACCGAGAAAACTACCAGAATCGCCAAAGGAGCGTGGGCCGCTTGCCAAGCGACTGCCGCCCCGCCGCCATGACCGGTGAAACGGCGGTCAAACAGCCAGCCCGCAAATATCTGCCCGGAGAGAATCGCCAGCATAGCTGTCATTTGCTGGATGCAAGAGGCGAATCCGAGGTGTTTCGAGCCCACCAGCTCCTTGTTGATTCCTATCTTCGCAGGGCTAAAAAAAGCCCCCTGCATCGCCAGCGCGAAAAATCCACACAGCGCCAGCGGCATGTTTTGGATCGCCACCGCCCAACAAATGGCCGCCAGCACCAGCGCTTGAGCGACCGAGGCCGCCAAGAGCACGTCGCGTTTGGAAAACCGGTCGCTCACCCATCCGGCCATTGGTGCGAACAGGACCATTGGCAAGGCCATCATCAGTCCGGCGGTGGAAGGCACGTCGACTTCCACTCCCGGACCCACCGGGATCGTCAGCGAAAACGCAACCGCCACCCCCAGCGGGATGAGCGTGAACTGGGCCATCTTGTCGCTGAAGGTGTTCTGAGTCTGGTGAACGATCATACACCAAAAGCCCCACCAGCGTCGCCCCGTCGGCTCATTTTCAAGCGATTCGTGACTCATTCCTGCCCAACGCTATCTTTCCATTTGTCACTCCGCAAGACAGACAAAAGCGGGCGAATTGGGAACAAGAGGCCGCAATCCCGCATCAATCCCGGAAAATCCGACGGATTCCCCAACCAGTTCATCGGCCCCTGCTTGGATCATAAAATATTCGTGCCGAAATTCTTGACAGCCGCTCGAAAAATCGGCTTCTTTCCGCCCCGCGCAAGCCGCAAGGCACCCGTAGCTCAATTGGATAGAGCGTCTGACTACGAATCAGAAGGTTAGGGGTTCGAGTCCCTTCGGGTGTACCACTCTCGATATCGTTAAAAGCCTTAGTTTCTAGGGCTTTTTTCGTTTCCAGATGGAATACCCCTCTTCGAACGAAATTCGCCCCGGCTCCCCGATATCCGGATTAATGGTATGTTTTCGGCAATCGACCCGGCAACAATTCTAGGTCTTTTAAATATTTTCTCCGGTGACAGATACTCATGAGGCATCGAGTGTCCTGAAAAAAGCCAATTCCCGTCGAAGGAGGAGGCCGAGCGCGGCGATAGCGACTACGGGGAATGCCCGGTGGTTCATTTGCCTTCGGACCGAGGTGCTGGCTTGAGTATGTGGCAGGGTTGCCGCCAAGGCTGGCGTGCGCAGACAATCCACTGACAACGGTCACTGGATAGCCGCAACCAAGGTTGAATCGGCTCCTTGACGGCCGAGGTCACCTCGGGGATTGTGGTAGATACGTTGATGAAAGCTATTCTCACCCTGATCATCGCCATGCTGGTTGTCCCGGTGTCAGCCCGCCTCGGGGAGACACCCGAGCAGTTGGTCGTCCGCTATGGCAAATCAAAGCCTGGCAAGGATGCTTCCGAACTGCGCTTCGAAAAAAATGGCCTCGCCATCTTCGCGACTCTTTGGAACGGGGTGTGCCATTCCATCAGGTTCATTCCCGTGAAGCCGGCGGACGATGCCGACAGGGAACTCACCCGGGATGAAATCCAGCTGCTGCTGACCGTGAACTCAGGCGGAGTCGAGTGGTTCGAGAACAAGAAGAACTCCTGGATCTCGGTAGATGCGAAGCGCAGCGCCTTCATCTTCTCGGATGGAGCACTCTGCATCGTCACCGCGGACTTCATTGCTCACGACATCGCGACCCGCAAGAAGGAGAGCCACGAGCGGACCGATGGCTTCTGAGGTGGCCCGGTCACGTCGAACTAACAGCTGGAGAGGTTGTCGCCAACTTCGGCTTGGGAGGACGGCGGGCAACTCCGGGATTTGCCGGTGTTGCCTTGGGGCACCGGGCGGACCATCAGGAAAATATCGTGAATTCCAGCCGGCTGTTGCGTGAGGGTTCGTACAAGCACCGGCTGCAACTCGGCTCCGAGTTAACCTGCAAAACAACCTGAGAATTGGCCGCAACCGAGACCGGGGGTGGTGTTGCGCAGCGGCAATCTTGTTCCGAATACCGATTCGGCTTACCTTATCGAACCACAAGCTTTGCATGGGTTGCTGAATTCTTGCGTAGGGGCCGTTGGAATTCAACAAGCGGCCGAGTTCATGAGATCACTTCGCACCGCCGCCATCCTGCTTTGGCTGGGTGCTGGAATTCCGGGGTGCGGTTCCGCGGGAACCACACTGGCCGCCACGCAAGACACGGACTCGGGGGCCACTGGCCTGCTAGTCGGGAAATTCGCCGATGGATCGGGCTGGGACCGGGCGCTCTCAGTGCCCACGCTTTATAAAAATGTAGAGAATCCCTGGGTCCAGGAGGTTGCGGTCATCGGCCAGCTCCAGACGCAGTATTCCTACGGTTCCGATGCTTCCGGGCAGTTTGGATCGAATGACATGCCGGAGGTATTGACTTGGTGCGACACCGAAGTGCGCCGGATGCGCCTCGGCTTGAAGGGCCGCTTGTTCAGGAAGCTGACGTTTCTCAATCTGATCGATCTCTATCCGGATCTCTCGCCGCGGATCTACAAACGCACGCCGGAAACGTATTTCACCTGGACTGAAAGCGACGCACTCGGCATTTCCGCAGGCAAGACTGAGCTGAAGTTCAACCGCGAACAGGAATATTCCTCGAAGGAATTCCTGCCTTTCGAACGCACGGCGCTTGGCAGCATGTTCTACGGTGGCGAACTCCTGGCTACCTGGGTCTGCGGCAAGGCCATCGCCGGTGGCTGGCTCTATCATCTCGGTGCCTATAGCAACGACCGCGTTGACGAGGTTTCGCATTTCAATGGCGGCGCGATGATCCTCGGCAAGGTCGGCTACGACTATTCCAAGCGCACGTCGTTCGATCTGGCAGAGGTGAAGTTCCAATACCTGCATAACACCGATCCGGGTTTTGCAGACAGCGCCACGAGCCTGGCATCGCCGTCGTACTCCGACTGCGTTTCAATCTCTCATCAGATCACGGAAGGCCCCTTCGGCCTGACCACCGAGTTTCTCTGGGGAAATGGCGTGAACGACCGCCCCAATGTCTGCGGAATCATGGCCATGCCGACGTATTTTTTCACGGAAAAGTTGCAACTCATCACCACCTTCGAACTCGCCGGCAGCAGCGAGGACAACGGCGTAATCCTGCCGACCCGCTATGAAGCGCTGTCTCCCGGCGTGGGCGACAAGGCGGGCGACGCGTATGTCGCCGGATTTGCCGGACTGAACTACTACATCCACGGCCACAACCTGAAGCTCATGTCCGGCGTGAAGTATTCCTATCTCGACGGTGGCTCCGGGGGAGGGGACTTCGAGGGATGGACCCTGCTGGCCGGCGTGCGAATGGCGTTCTGAGACGGTCAAAGCAGTCGGTGAAATCGCCTGACTGCTTTGAATGACGGGTGGAACGAAAATCCGGAACCCTTCACTTGAGCAGAGGGCTCCTGGCGGTCATCGGCAGACCTAGCAATTCCTGAAGCTGGATGCCTGCTAGGATGAACGGGCCCACGCCCTTGAGGTCGTTGTCGACGATCGGCTCCCGCAGGTAGTAGTCGTAGGAGCCGTCGCGGCCATATCCAAGTCCGGCGACCGAGCAGCAGCGGGTGAGCGAGATTCTACCGCTGTCGTCCGTCTTGATGAATTCCCGGATGATGCCGTTATAACCTTTGAGAATCGCCGGGAGGTAGTCCTCCGCGAGGTAGCCTTTGTTCACCGCCTTGGCTATGGAATAGACGAACATGGTGCTGGCCGTGGCTTCAAGGTAGTTGCCTTCCCTACCGCCTTGATCGAGCACCTGCCACCAAAGGCCGCTCGCGGGGTCCTGGTGTTTTACAATGCCGTCGCTGGTCTTCTTGATGAGGGCGATGATTTCCTGACGACCGGGATGGTCCTTTGGCAGGAAATCGAGCACGTCCACTTGTGCCATGATCCACCAGCCCACCGCGCGGCCCCAGAAATTCGCGGAGCGGCCGGTGGTTTTGTCCGCCCATTCCTGTTCGCGTTTTTCGTCCCAGCCGTGCCAGTAGAGGCCGCTCTTCGCATCGTAGAGGTGCTCGTCGATCAGGCGGAACTGTTGGACGACATCGTCGAGGTCGGCGGGTGGTCCGTTGAAGTCGACGGTGTATTCCGCATAGAACGGCGCGCCCATGAACAAGCCGTCGAGCCACATCTGCCACGGGTAACGCTGCTTGTGCCAGAACCCGCCCTGACTGGTGCGCGGGTGGGTGGCGAGTTGCTTGCGCAGCAGGTCCGCGCACTTCCGGTAGCGTTCCTCCCCCGTGATTTCATGGAGCGCGATGACCGTCTTGCCGGGCGCGATGTGGTCGATGTTATAGTCCTCTACCTGATAGCTTCGGATGGTGCCGTCTGCGTTGATGAACGAGCCGATCGAATCCTTGGCGAACTCGACATAGGCGGGTGTGGGAACTTTTTCGTGCAGCTTGAGCAGCGACAGCGTGAAGAGGCCGGCGGTGTAATCCCACTTCGTCTTGCGCCCTTCCCGCCAGGCGAGTTTGTCACCGAGTCGGGCGGTTTCCGAGTCCGCCATGCGCACCGACCAATCCAGCGGGGTCGCGCCGCCGAAGTCTTTGTGCTTTTCCTCCGCAGAGCAAAGCGGAATGAAAAGCAGGGCTGCTAGAGCGAGGATGAGCGGCGATGATTTCATGGATCGGAAACGGGTGGTTGCTGGGTTGCTGTAGAAACTGTGGTTTCGATCGGTGATGCCAGACCTTGGGCGAATTCATCCACATATTGTCTCCACGCATCGGGAGTGGTGATGTGGCCGGCCTTGTCCCAGCAGAAGCCGGTCCAGTAGGATGCCACGTCGCCTTCGGTGGTGGCTGTCAGCACGAGGTGGTTCTGTTCGTCTTCGGCATCCTTCACCCATTGTTTCGGATCCACGATGATGGCGAGGCCCTGATTGCCCGCGTTTTTGGCGACTTTCTCCCAGTTCAACAGCCACCCGCGGGAGGAATTCACTTTCTTCTGCTCGCCGCTGACTTTTTTCAAGCCGATGCCGCTGGTGGGTTTCTGCGAATGCCCGGGACGGGTGTAGGGTTTGTAGGAACTCTGAAAACGGTCCAGCTGGGAACCTGCGTCGAGAGAGATGCGTTTCACCTCGCCCACGCTGATGCCGTTCACGTTGAAAGGTTCGTAGGTGAGCTCGAACATCACGCGGAGCGGGCCGTTAGCAAGGACGCGCGAGTGGATGTAGTTGCGGGAAGTCCACAGGCGGTCGGCGGCCCACAGGCCGTTGCCGCCACAGCTACGGGCGGTGCCGGCGGAGTAGAAGTCAGCGCCCTCGCCGTGATCCGCGTGATAGTCGTCTGACAGATACCAGTCGTTGATGACCATGCGGGGAGTGCGCTTGGACCAAACGTCAACGGTGAGGCCACTTGGCATATTGCGAGGCGACGGATTCGCCCCAGGAGCCATACCATGCGTAACCATTGCGGCGTTCCTTGCCGATTTTCGACAGCTGGGATTTTTTCACGCCGTCGCGGTCGCAGAAGTACGGTCGGCCGGTTTCGAGATCATAGAAGCGGGCCCACAGCGGCGGGGCGGAGGAGTCGGCGATGACCTGGCGGTCGCCGTTGACCTTTTCCACGCGGATGCCGGGGATTTTTGCGGATTCGAACCAAGCGACAGCTGCTTTCACAGCGCGGATGACTTCGGGCGAAGGCGTGTCGAGCGACATGAGGAACCGGACTATGCCCGCGCTTTCGGAGCCGCTGAGCGACGGGAGTTCGTAGGCGCGCGCGAGTGCAGGGGCCAAGGTGACCTCGTCGTGCTGGGCGCACCAGACGGTGGGTTTTCCATCGATGACGATTTGGCATTTGAGAATGCAGGTGACGCCCCGGTCGACGGCTGTGCGGGCGGCGGACCGGCGGTCCGGATCGACAATAGAGGAGGTTTCCCCGGCGGCCACCTCGGTCAGGAATTCCATCAGGCGCACCATGGTTCCGTCATTGAAAGTGATGCGGTGCGGGTAGCCTTTTTTCCCCAACGGATAGAGCTGCGGCCAGCCACCGTTCGCATACTGCGCCTTGAGGATCAGGTCGAAGCCTTTGAGAAACGCGGTCTTGCATGCCTCGTCATTCGTCGCCCGGTAAGCGCGGGCGAGGTATCGGAGTTCGTCGGTGGTGGACTTGTTGTCGAAGGTGCCTTCGGATTTCGAAGGCGACTTGGAATTCATCGACCCCGCGGTATCCTTGGCCTTGGGCCAAATTCCATCTGGCGTTTGCCATGACAGGACGCAGGCAGTGGTCTTCCTGCCTTCCGCCGAGGCATACCAGACATCGGGTCGCTTGAGGAGATCGGACGGGAAACTGGCGGCTCCGGCGTAGACTGCGACGAGGAGAAGGCAGGCGAGGATGCGGTTCATCTGGGGTATGATGGGTTTAAAACGGACAGCTGCAAATGCTCCTTATGGGGTATACCGAGTCCCACCCTTTCATGGCGATCCCTTGACGCAGGCGGCGGCATGGCATAAAACCTTTGAGACCCATGAACCGCAGGACCTTTATCCGCACGACCGCCGCCACTTCGCTTGTTTTCGGCCAATCGCAGAGCTTGTTCGCCTTGGAGGCGGAGAACGCCTACCGCAAAAACATCGGAATCCAGCTCTACACGCTCCGCAACGAACTCGGCAAGGATCCTGCCGGAACCCTGAAAAAGGTCGCCGCGGCCGGCTTCAAGCAGGTCGAGCTCTACGGATTTCCCGATGCGGACCCGCTGATCTCGGGGGCCAAGAATGCCGGGCTTGAAATCAATTCCGCGCACTTCGAGTGGGACACCGTGGTGAATCCGAAGGATGTGGGGATGTCGGATTTCGCGAAAATTCTGGAAAAGGCGCACCAAACCGGGTTGACCCAGCTGGTCATCCCGTATCTCAAGGAGCCCAACCGCACCACCTTGGACGACTACAAGAAAGTTGCCGAGAATGCTAACAAGGCCGCGGCGATGGGGAAAAAGGCGGGCATCCAGCTTTCCTACCACAATCATAGCTTCGAGTTCGAACCCAAGGAGGGCGGCAGCTGCGGTTACGATGTTTTCCGGGAAGAATTCTCGCCTGACATGCAGTTCGAAATCGACGTTTTCTGGGTCAAGGTGGCGGCGATCGATCCGGTGGAGTTGATCGGCAAGCTTCAAGGCCGGGTCACGCAGCTTCACCTTAAGGATCTCAAGGAGGGCATCCCGGTGCCGTCCTTCGCGACGCCCCTGCCGCAGAATGCGTTCCAGCCGCTCGGGGCGGGAATCATCCCGATGGAGCCGATCATCGTCGCCGCCAAGGCGGCAGGGGTGAAACACTGCCACGTGGAACAGGATCACTCGCCGGCCCCGATGACCGACATCCAGACGAGCATCGCGTATTTGCGGAAATTGTAGGATGCCGGCTGAAAATGAGGGGGCACTGGTGTTCAATCGTCTGTTTCGCCCCGGCATTCTATCAGTCGATCCGGGTCGCGCCGCCGGCCAGGATGTTCACGGGAAATAGCGTCCAGAATGACCGCAGTCCTCTCAGGACTTTCGGCCCTCGTCGTATTCGAAATACTCTGCCATCGTCATGATTTCATCGTGGTCAGCGAGGCCGCTTTCCTGCTTGCGGCGGACGAGGATTTCCGAGACACCGTCCTGCCAGCCGACTTTTTTCAAAAACTGGTTCCAGACAAAGAGGTCGCCTTCGTTGGGTTCCCGGCCGGTGCCGAAGCACCAGCGCAGGATTTCCTCGTCTGAGCCGCCCTGCAGCGTGCGGCTCACCAGATCCGTGTAATCCACGCGCAGGAAATTCACGCAGCGGCCGTCCAATCCTGAGCCGAGATTGTCGCAGAAGTCCTCGCGCAACTTTCCGGCGGCATGCAGCCGGATCTTTTCGAGCATCCGGGCGAAATAGATCATCCCGAGGGTTTCCTGATAAGCGGAGAGGGGGACGGATTTCATTGTGATAGTGCGTGGAAATGTAGTCATGCGGTCCGCCGTGGCAAGGAGTGCTTCTCCACTTGTGGACACCCAAAACACCTATGGATGACTTATCAAAGTGACAGTCAAAAAGTATGCTAATCCCGCGTCACACCAACCCGAGCACGTCCTGCATGTCATAAAGCCCGACAGGCTGGGTCTCCAGCCAGCACGCCGCGCGCACGGCACCGGCTGCGAAGGTCATGCGGGAAGATGCTTTGTGGGTGATTTCCACGCGCTCGCCATCGGCGGCGAAGAGCACGGTGTGGTCGCCCACGACATCGCCGCCGCGGAGGGTGTGCATGCCGATTTCCCGCAGCTTGCGCGGGCCGATGTTGCCGAGGCGGCCGTGGGCGACGTCGTCCTGATAGGAGGTGCCGGTTTCCTCGTTGAGGATTTCCAAAATCCGGCGGGCGGTGCCGGAGGGTGCGTCTATCTTGTGCTTGTGATGCATCTCGGTGACCTCGATGTCGAAGCGGTCCTGCGTGAGAATCCGGGCGGCGTGGCGGGTAAGCCAGAAAAGCGTGTTCACACCGACGGAGTAGTTCGAGGCGTACACAATGGGAATCGTTCTGGCGGCCTCGCGGATCACGGCGCGCTCCTCGTCGGTGTGGCCGGTGGTGCCGATGACCAGGCTGGTGCCGTGTTTCAGCGCGGCTTCCACCAGCGTGGTGGTGAAGGAATGGATGGTGAAATCGATGGCGCAGGTGGCCTTGGCGATGGCGCTGTCGATGTCCTGGCCCGCATCATGGGTGGCGGTGACTGGCACACCGGCTTCGGTGGCGGCTTGGAGGACGGCCTGGCCCATGCGGCCGGAGATTCCAGTGACGAGGAGATTTGGCATGTGGAGTGGGATGGGGATTCGGGAAAAGGAGTTACCAGACCGGGTATTTCAGGTCGAGCAGGCTGGCGCGGTTGGCGGCCTCCTCGGCACGGGGACCTTTGAATGAGGCGATTTTTTTAGCAACACTGATGGCTGCCTGCCAGCGCTGGGCTTTTTCCAGCAGGGCGAGCGCGCGGAATCCACAGCGCTCGAAATATTCCCATTCCTGCGGCGCTGCGGTTGTTTCGAGCACCGAGTGATAGGCTTGAAAGGCTTGTTTTTCGCGCTTTTTCGTGGGGTCCTTTTCGTCGGGCAGTTGTTCCAACGTAGTACCGCGGAGGTATTGCAGGCGGTTGAAAAGGGCGGGTTGGTCTTGTGCGTGGGCGAGGAGATTGTCGTAAACCGCCAGTGCCTCCACCAGCGACTCAGGGTTGGAAGTGCCCTGCGCGTAAAGCGCCTCACCGAGCAGCAAGCCGGCGGGAAGTTGCAGCGGGTCTTCCGGCGGCAACGATTTGATCCACTTCTGGAGAAACGCGGAGGCTTCGGAAAGCCGGTACATGTCGATCAGGTGGCGGGCTTTTTCCAGATGGGCGAGCGAACCCACCGGGCCCTCGGTCTCGATCGCCTTGTCAAAAAGGATCAACGCCTGTTCCTTCGATTGCGGGGTGCCGCCGAGTGCCGCGGAGCGGGCGGCGAGTAGCCAAGCGACCTGGGCGCGTACCGGATTGGTCTCGGAGGCGGCGAGTTTTTCGAGCACCAACCGGGCTTGGTTGTAGCTACCGGACTCAAAGAAATTCCGCCCCAGCGTGAGCGCGGCCTCGGCGGCGGCGGGGGCGGTCGGGTAGCGTTCGATGATCAACTGCGCGGCGGTGACCGCAGCGGCGGAATCATTGGAAACATCAGCGAGATGTAGGCGGGCGAGGGCGATGCGGGGTGCCAACGAGTCCTCCGGGGCTGCCGAAAGGGTTTCCAGCTTCGCCGTCGCAAACGGAAGATCCGGCGTTGATCCGGCCAAAGCCGCTTCCGCCGCAGCGAGGCGGGCTTCGGCGACTCGTGGATGCTCTGGAAAACGGTTCAGAAACTCTGCGAGAGCAGTGCGGGCGGCGTCCGGCGGGGTGGTGGACAGGGCTTTTTCCAATTCGAGATCCGCATCGGGTGTCTGGTCCGGCGGCATGCCGTGCTGCTGGATGAGGGTGACACCCGGGATGTTGCGATTGCGGAGTCGGGCGATGGAGGCCTGCCGTTTCGCCGCTTTCGCCTCGCTGCCTGTCAGGGCGAGCGCCGCCTCGTCGAAGAGCTGGATGGCTTGATTCGGGTCGCCTTTCAGATAGGCGGCGTGGGCCGCGGTGAATGTCGCCTCGCCCTTGACGGTGGGTGTTTTGGCCGTTTCCCGCAACGTGTCGAGGATGGCGAATGCCTGGTCCACGTCGCCCTCGTCCAAGGACCAGCGCGCTTGTTGATAGAGTGCCCGCTGAGTCAGCAAATGATCCGGATAATCGACACGCAGCCGATACAGCAGGCGGCGGGATTCCGCTTCGGATTCCGGCGCGCCGAGGCGGTGAAGTCCGAGACCGCGGGCGTATAGCGCGTAGGCCAGCAAGTCCGACTCGGCATCCGGATCGGGAGCCACCGGCCATGCGGAAACCGCGGCCGATCCAGTCTCGGTCGGGGTGATGGAAATCGCCCCGCTGGCTGGCAGCACGGACGGGGTGATCCACTGGGCGATGCGTTCGAGCACCGGATCGGTGACGGTGGGTTTCTCCGGTAGCCATTGGAGGATGCGCTGGAAAATCGCCGCGAGATTTGGTGCATCCGTGTGATTCTGGAGAAAATCCAACAGCGATTTTGCAGCTTCCTCCGGTTTCCCTTGAGAGTGAATGGCATCAGCCAAGCCGATCGCTGCGGAGTGATGAAGCGGAAGCGCCTGCCCTTGCGGTTGGTTGATGAGTTCCTGGAAACCGGCTTGGGCGTCCGCCGGATTTCCCTCACTGAGCAGCAATTGCGCATCCAGAAATGCCGCACGCTGGCGATCCTTGGCGGTGACTTTCGCCGTCGGTGGCATCGCCTCGCGGGCTTCTGCGGTGCGCTTGAGGTCGAGCAGGATTTCCACCTGATTGAGCTGGACGCCGGCGAGTGCGGCGGCGTCGGCTTCCGGGACCAGTGCAGTGAGAGTGGCGAGTGCGGCTTCCGGTTGATCGAGAGCGAGTTGGAGGCTTGCCAAGGTCAGGCTGGTTTCCGTGCGGTAGGGAGCCGTCGGATTTGGCAATTGCGCGGATAAAATCCCGGCTGCCTCTGAAATGCGATTCTGGCCGACGAGCGCGAGGGCTTTCCAAAACGGGGTCTCCGGATCCTTCTCGACGAACGATTGTCCCAGGATCTCAAGCGCCTCTGCCGGATTTCCCGACCGGATGAGGGATTCCGCGAGGCGGATCGCGACGTTCGATTTCGCGTTGGACGTGAGCGATGCGTCCGCTAAACCCTGCCTGAAATGCATTTCCGCAACTTCCCACAGCCCGGCGGCGAGTGCCTCATCGCCCTTTCGCGATGCCGATGCCGATGCCTCTGCCGGTCCGGCCATGGTTGCGTGCGGGGCAAGCAGGATGAGGGGGAAAATGGGCCACAACTTCATCGGTCCGGTGAAACTAAAGCGAGAAAACGCCCATTGCCAGCCCGATCCTCACGCGCTGGTGCCGAAAAGCCGGTCACCCGCATCGCCGAGCCCGGGCAGGATGTAACCGCACGAATTCAGACAACGGTCGACGCAGGCCACGTAAATCCCCAAATCCGGGAATTCCTCCGATAGCGCGGAAATCCCCTCCGGAGCCGCGACGAGGCAGGCGAATCGGATGTGACTCGCACCCGCATCCCGCAGGCGGCGCACCGCTTCGATCGCAGATCCGCCGGTCGCCAGCATCGGGTCGAGGATGATCACTTCCTGCTCACCCAGCACCGGCGGGTGTTTGAGATAGTAGGATTCCGCTTCCAAGGTGGTTTCATTCCGCGCTAGGCCGATGTGGGCGACGGACGCTTGGGGGAGCAGATCGAGAAATCCATCAAGAAATCCCAATCCGGCGCGCAAAATCGGCACCAGGATGACGCCGCGGGTCAGTTTCACTCCGGAGGTGATCTCCAGCGGCGTATTGCACGGCACCACCGTGGTTTCAAAATTGGCAGTCACCGGCGGCACCATCAGCGAGGCGATCCGGCGGACCCGTTGGCGGAATTCGGGCGAGGGACACGCCGGATCGCGGAGCCGGGTGAGCTCGTCGGCAATCAACGGGTGTTCAACGACGTGGAGCATGTTACTTCTTGTGGGACAAAAGTTTACGCAAATCGGCGAGCGGCAGGTTGAGCGTGTTTGAGGCCTCCTTGAGGTCGCCGTCCGAGCGTTCGAGAATGCGTCCGGCGATTTCACCGCTGAGCCATTCGAGGAGATCCTCGCCGGAAGGAGCCGCATTGATCAACTGGTCCAGCGCCGCCGTGAAGTCCGCGGCCGATTTTCGCGGCGCAGAGGCCAGCGGGATGTCGGCGGGCAGGAGAATCTGTGAGGAGGCCAGTGCACAGGCGCGGGCGATGGTGTTTTCCAGCTCGCGCACATTTCCCGGCCAATGGTGGGATTGCAGCGTGGTGATGGCCTCCGCGGAGATGCGGATGCGGGCCATCCCGTTCTTGCGGGTAATGCGTTGCAGGAAATACTCGGCCAGCAACGGGATGTCCTCCATCCGCTCGCGCAGGGCCGGGATCTTGATTTCCACCACGTTGAGCCGGTAATAAAGGTCCTCGCGGAAGCGTCCGGCGGCCACTTCGTCCACCAGATTCTTGTGCGTCGCGGCGACGATCCGCACGTCGGTGGAGAGCGTTTCATTCGCGCCGACCCGGGAAAACGACCCGTCCTGGAGCACACGCAGCAGTTTCACCTGGATGGAGAGCGGCATGTCGCCGATCTCATCGAGGAAAAGCGTGCCGCCGTCCGCTTGCTCGAAGCGTCCGGCGCGGCGGGCGATGGCTCCGGTGAAGGACCCCTTTTCGTGGCCGAAGAGTTCGCTTTCCAGCAGGTTTTCCGGGATGGCGCCGCAGTTGATGGTGATCATCTCCTTCTGCCGGCGCGGGCTGTATTCGTGTACCGCCTTGGCCACCAGTTCCTTACCGGTGCCGCTCTCGCCGGCGATGAGAACCGGCGCATCTGAGCGGGCGACGCGGCCGACGAGTTTGAAAACCTCCTGCAAGGCGCGGGAAACCCCGATCATTTTCACCCGCCCGTCATGCTTGGGCATCTCCGCGTCCGGCTGGCCTGCGGTGCGGCGGTCGTCCTGCGTCTGCAGCGCGGATTCCACCACCGGGCGGAGCTCGAAAGCCAGCGACTCCTTGCGCAGCACATCGTGCGCGCCTCGCTGGGTGGCCTCGATGATCTGGCCGGTCGTCGGAAAGCCGGCGGTCAGAATGACCAGCGTTTGCGGGCTCTGCTGGAGGATGCGGCCGAGCAGTTCCATCCCGTCGAAGGGTTCCAGCTCCATCGCGGCGACCACCACGCTCACTGGCGTTTTTTCGATCACCTTCACGGCATTCGCCGCATTGTCGCAGCGAAGAACCCGCAGATTTTTGGCGGAAAGGTGCTTGGTGGCCCAGTCCAGGAAATCCAAATCGGGATCGACGAGTAATAAAGTGTCTTCTGAAGATTGATCCGGCATCGCGTTCGCGTGGGGAGTCAAGCAGGGCGGTGGCGGATGGCACACAAAAAAATTCGCGGACCGGCGCGAGCAAGGACCGAACTCCGGCGAGGCGGGAAATGAGGCTCCGGGGATCGCAGGGCGCGTGGATCGATTTGAATCTCGCAGGCCACCGGTCTGCCTGTTATGAACGCAGCCATGGATCTGGACGTGGAAGACATCATCGCCGGCGCGGTCGGAAGCGTCTTGGGACGGATGGTCCTCTTCGTGGTCGCGGTGTGGCTCGGCTGCTGCGTCGGCGGAGCGCGCATCGCTGCGGGAAGCATGGTGGAAGCGGGGACTTCGCCGGGGCAGACCTTGTTGTGGCTGTGGGCCGGACCGCTGCTGCTTTTCAGCTCCTGGGCGTTTCTAAACATCCCGTTTCTATTCTATTTCCTGATGCGTTTCATCCGCGGCGACGGCGATTCCTATCTCACCTGGGGAATCGTGATCGGCGTGCAGGCGCTGGTCGTGATGCTCGGCTGGGTGCGGGATTTCGTGGACGGCTGGGTGCCGATGATCGTCGCCTGGACCACCTGCCTGATGCTGCTTGTCATGGTCGGAACCGGCATTTGGCTGGTGCGCCAGCACCTGATCAACCTGTGGGCCCGCGACATAGCCATGCTCCGTGCGGAAAACGCCCAGCGCCGCGCCGAGCGGGAAAATGAGGAGCGTCAGCGGATGCTGCTGGAGGAGGATCGCTGACCTCAACCTTTCCACAGCATCCGCACGCCGAAGAGCACCAGCACGCAGCCGAAGATCCGGGTCAGCGTGTGGTTGCTCAGCGAGCGCATCAGGTCGCTGCCGAACCACGCGGCGAGCGCCGAGGCGAGGCCCACGGCGAGCACGATTTTCCAGTCGATGAGGTTGGCGACGCGCGCGTTGTTCGCGGTGGCCGCCAGCGCGGTGACGATGATCACCGCCATCGAGGTAGCAACCGCCTGCTTGTGCTCGGTTCCTAGCAATCCGACGAAAGCCGGCACCATCACGAGCCCGCCGCCCACGCCACAGAGCGCGCCGAGCAGCCCGGCGACGAGGCCGATGAGGATTGCGAGAATGATGAATTTCATGGACTGGCGATGATTAGAGTTTTTTCAACTCTTCGAGATCGATGCGATCTTTGGGACGTCCTGATGCCGCCGTATTCCGAATCAATTCATCCCTGCCGATGACAAGGTAATCAACCTTCTCCTCTTCTAAAAACCCGATAAATTCGAGAAAATCCTGGTTCAATTGTTCCATGTTTTTGGGTAGTTCCACAAATCACTGCGGTGGCCAGAAAGCGCTCTTCATAACTGCGATCCTTCCATGGGTTCTCGCGCTCTCTGAAATTCTTGAGGGACCGGCGGGTAAGTATTTTTTCCATGGGATTTCCGGGAAACTTCTCCGGGCAGCATTCCATGAAGAATCGCAGGAGGCTAGGTCAAATCACGGGTTTTTAGGTGTGGTGGGTTTCTCAAACTCGTAATACTCACCACCCACCAAAACGCCCTTCTCCCCCCAACTAACCGGGCACATGTTTGCCGGGCTGTCCCACATTCGTTTCAGAACCTTGCCCCGCTGGTTCTTCACTTGGATCAATGCGTCGTGATAGCCGTCATCCGGGTTCCATTCGTAATAACGCATGATTTGAAAAACCTGGACAGTATATTTTCCATCCGGCCGTGTGTCGGTGAAATAGAGCCGGTAAGATCTTCCGAAAACCAGGATCCCGAGCAGCAGGACGATCAACGCCACGAAAATGACCTTTGGTTTGCTCATAGGGAAAGAACTACCGCCTCCTCGCCGGTGTTTTTCTAGCAGAGGCAATCTCAACGATCAGCCGATGCAGCACCAGCCGGTGGTCGAGTCCCGTGGTGACGAGGGCTTGGTCGGCTTTGAGGGTGGCTTCCATGACATGCTGGAGGCCGGCGAGCTCGAAGTTTTTCGCGTTGTCGGCGGCGAGGAAGATCGGGAAAACGTTCACGCCGGAGCCGTCTTTTTTCTGCGGCAGCCAGGCGCGGTCGGATTCTGCGAGGCGGTTGAGGCCGCCGGAGAAGGCGCTGTAGTTGCCGGTGGGGACCTTGAACCGCTCGATGATGAGCTTGGCCATGAACAGGTTTCTAACGACGCCAATGATGGAGGCGCGCATGATGCCGATGGCGGATTCGTCGGCTTCGAGCTGCTGGTCGATGAGCTGGATGGCGCGGGCGGCGTTGCCTAACTGGATGGCCTTGCCGATTTCAAAAACCACCGCCGCACGGCTGAGCGGGACGAGCACGCGGACGTCGTCCTCGGTGACCTCGCGGCGCTCCGGGCCGAGGTAGAGGTCGAGTTTTTCCAGCTCGTTGCCGATCTGTTGGGACTGCTCGCCGGCGAGCATGACAAAGAGCTCCATGGCGTTCCGGTCGAAAGTCATGCCGAGTTCGCGGGCGCGCTTGGTGACGAGCGAGGCGACCTGGTCCTGCCAGTCGTCGCGGCTGGTGTCGATGCGGTCGTGGACTTGGACGTCGGCGGCTTTTTCGATGAATTTCCAGAACCCGCGGCGCTTGTCCACGCCTTGGGCGGTCATGAGGAATTTCACGCCGTCGGGGATGCCGCGTTCGAGGGTGGCGCGGAGGCTTTCGACGCCGGCTTCGGTGCGCTGGGAGCGGCCGGTGACGTTGTCGGCAAGGAAATTCGCGTTGCGCAGCCAGACCACCTTGTCGCCGCCGAACATCGGGATGGTGAGCAGGGCCTGGATGGTGGTGGAGCAGATTTCGAAGGCGGACTCGGAGTTGTCCGCGATGCCGTCGATGGTTTCGTGGGTGAATCCATCGTCCACGCCGCCGGTGAGCTGGTTGTAGAGCAGTAGTGCCTTTTCGCGGACGAGGCCTTCGTCGCTGCCGACGACGGCGAAGAAATTGCCGGCTTTGACAGGGTTTGCTTTTGCTTTGGCAGCCACGCGACGGTGTTAACGGGATGCGCCGGACGGTGCAAGCGCCGCCTTCTTGCATCGGATGGAGTGGCCGTTTGCCTCGAGCCGTCTGCGCAAGTCGCGGAGGATGGCGACCGAGGTCGTGCCGTCGCCGTGGACGCAGAGGGTTTCGACCACGCCGTTGGCGACGATTTCCATCGCCTGGGCCACCGCTTCCTCGACGTTGGAGATCACTGCGCCCGGCTCGGCGCGGGGCATCAGTGCGCCGTTTTCCAAATACCGGCGGTCGGCAAATCCTTCCGCGCAGATTGTCAGCCCGGCCGCGCGACCGGCGGCGGCAAGTGCCCCGGCGGGCGGGGCGTAGAGCACCAGATCCGGTGAAATGTCGGTAATACCCTCGACCACTGCGCCGGCCAGTTCGACGTCGCGGTCCGCCTGATTGTAGAGCGAGCCGTGGGCTTTCACATGATGCAGTTCCGCGCCCATGTCGGCGGCGATGGCAGCAAGTTGTCCCACCTGATGCCGCACGAATTCCGTCACCACCTCCAGCGGCAGCACGAGCGCCCGGCGGCCGAAATGGTCGCGGTCTTCGTAGCTCGGATGGGCTCCAATGGCCACGCCGGAAGCCATCGCCAGCCCGATCGCCCGCCGCATCGAGGTTTCATCCCCCGCGTGACCGCCGCAAGCGATGTTGGCTGAGCTGACCAGACGGAGCAGAGCTTCGTCCTCGGTGCCACCTTCGCCAAGGTCCGCGTTTAAATCGATGAGTCGCATGTCGGTCACCATAACAGCTCCAATCCGGTCTGCAACCACTTGAAGCCCCTCTCTTCCTCCCGCCGCAACGAGACCGCTTCCTCGCGGGGGATTTCCCGGAAAACCACCTGAGTTCCGGGCCAGGCGCGCGCCAGTTTCGGTAGATCCACCGAGATCACATGGCCGATCTGTGGGTAACCGCCGATGGTCTGGCGCTCGGCGAGCAGGATGATCGGCTGCCCATCCGGCGGGACTTGCACTGAGCCGCTAGCCACTGGTTGCGAGACCATTTCGCGGGGTTCGGCGAGTGGCAGATCCGCGCCTGAGAGACGCGCGCCCATCCGGTCGGACTGTGGAGTAATGTAATAGATTTCGTTTTGAAAACGCTTCCGGGCCGAGTCGGAAAACCAATGCTGCTGCACGCCGGGGATGAAGCGCAGCTCGATTCGCTCGACCCTCTCAGGTCGTCCGACATGCCAACTCCCGTCGCGGGGAGCCTGCCGCAGCTCGCCGAAATCCAACCGATCACCAGCCCGCAGCATCCTACCATGCAGTCCGCCGAATCCTGCGCGCAGGTCGGTGGACATGCTTCCCAAAACCTGCGGCACCCGCAGTCCGCCGGCCACCGCGAGACAGGCACGGACGCCGCCTGCCAGTTTCGTAAAATCCACGGTCTCGCCTGCCGCGACGCGCCGCGGTTTGCCCGTTGCTCCTACCAGGGCAACGACCGTTTCCGCGTGAAATCTGAGGATCGGGCCGGTCACACAGAGTTCCAAGGCCGCCGCGCCTTGCGGGTTTCCCACGAGCAGGTTGGCGGTGCGCAGCGCCTGCCGGTCCACCGCGCCGCCGGGTGAAACGCCGGATGATTCATAGCCCGGCCGCCCGAGATCCTGCACCGTGGTCAGGGCGCCCGGTTGGATCACTTCGATCCCACGCGGTCCGCTAGGCTCTGCGAGAGGAGCAATTTTTTCGACCATTGCGAGCTCGTCCACCGCCACGAACCGCACGCGGTCGCCGGAGCGCAAGAGCGCCGGTCTCTCATGCGAGGGATCGAACAATTTCACCCCCGTCCGCCCCAGCACCTGCCAGCCACCCGGTGATGCACACGGATAAATCCCCGCCTGCCCGCCCGCCACCGCCACCGATCCGGCGGGGACCGCCGGCCGCGGCGTCGCGCGGCGGGGGAGATGGAGGCGTTCTGGCAAACCTAGCAGATAAGGAAATCCCGGTGAGAATCCGACCGCCGCCACCGTGTAAGCCGTGCCCGTATGCAGGGCGATAACTTCTTGCGGAGACAGACCGGTTTTTGCCGCCACTTCCACCAGATCCGGCCCGTGCTCGCCGCCGTAGCACACGGGAATTTGGATTTTCCCGCCCTCGGGAAGGCGGTCCACCACTTCCGCTGAGCGGATCCAGTCGAGTACGTCCAGCCCATCACCACCCGCAAAATGCACCGCCAGTGAATCAAACGACGCCACCACATCCAACACTCCCGCCGGCCGATTCATTTCAAGGGCTTCCACCAACCCCATGACCCGCGCCAGCGCGGCCTCGCCGGAAAGTCCGGGAAACTCCACCAACCATGCGGAATCGCCGAGTGGCTTGAGAGTCATGCAAGGAGCCTTGCCAATTCGTCGGCAACGGGCAAGATTCTGTTACATGAAATCCTGGCTGTGCGTCTGCGTCCTGAGCCTCGGCTCGGTGGCATCTTGTCAGGAGAAGGAAATGCCCCGCGCTGCCGAAATGCCTGTGGAAAAAGTGCTGCCCGGCAAAGAACGCGCGGCCAAGGCCGCCGCAAACGTCCGCCCTGCTCTGGAGCGCGATCTAGTCGCCGCCGGCCTGCATTTCGGCGATCCGGTATTCATACGCGCCCTGAAAAAGGAGCGGGCGCTGGAACTCTACATTCGCAATCGAGCCACGGAAACATTCGACCTTTTCCGCACCTATAAAATCGCCGGCATGTCCGGAAACTCGGGCCCGAAACTCGCGGAGGGCGACGGTCAGGTGCCGGAGGGATTCTACTTCGTCCCGCCGCGCGCCATGAACCCGAACAGCGATTACCACCTGTCGTTCAACATCGGTTATCCCAATGATTTCGACCGCGCCCACCAGCGCACCGGCAGCGCCATCATGGTCCACGGGAATCGGGTTTCGATCGGCTGCCTGGCCATGACTGATGAGAAAATCGAGGAAATCTACACGCTCTGCGCCGCCGCCCACGACGGCGGACAGGAGTATTTCCGGGTGCACATCTTCCCGTTCCGCATGACCGCGGAGCGCATCCAATCGCTCGCAGAGCCCGGCTGGAAGGACTTCTGGTTCAACCTCAAGGAGGGCTACGACCTCTTCGAAAAAAACCGCGTGCCGCCAGAAGTCTCGGTGGCGGACGGGCGCTACCAGTTCAACTGATGCGGCATCTCATCTTGCGGCCCGGCGGCGCGCTGGTTACGGATTGGCGATGCCGCTGCTGACGAAAGATTTCGACTACCACCTGCCCGAGGAACTGATTGCCGCGCGGCCACTCGCCGAGCGCTCCGCCTCGCGGATGTTAGTGGTGCACAAGGACAGCGGCTTGATCGAGCACCGGATGTTCCGAGATATTCCCGACTACCTGCGACCGGATGATCTGCTTGTCCTCAACGACACCAAGGTGATTCCCGCCCGCTTGTTTTCCGACGACGGACGGACCGAGTTGCTCTGTCTCGACCGGCTTTCCCCGCTCGAATGGCGTTGCCTTGTTAGGCCTGGAAAACGCATGAAGCCAGGCCGTAACGTCAGCGTCGGCGGCATCACAGGAACAGTGACGGAAGTCTTCGAAAACGGCGACCGCCTCATCCGTTGGGACACGCCCGTGGATCTGGAAAAACACGGCCACCTCGCCCTGCCGCACTACATGGGCCGCGAGGACGAGCTCGCCGACCGCGACCGCTATCAGACGGTCTATGCCCGTGAAGAGGGAGCCATCGCCGCGCCCACCGCCGGGCTGCATTTCACGCCGGAGCTGTTGGAGAAGATCCCCCACGCCTTCCTCACGCTGCATGTCGGCGTCGGCACCTTCCGACCGGTGAGTGCGGAAGTCGTGGCGGACCACATCATGCACTCCGAGCGCTACGTCGTGAGCGCGGAGACTGCTGAAAAAGTGAACGCTGCCCGCCGCGTCGTTGCCGTGGGCACGACCGTGACGCGGGTGCTGGAATCCATCGGCTGGCCGGTCTGCGAGAAAAGTGGTGAGACGGATATTTTCATCCATCCGCCCTATCAATTCAGCGTGGTCGGCGGGTTGCTGACGAATTTCCACCTGCCGCAAAGCACGCTGATCATGCTGGTGAGCGCCTTCGCCGGGAAAGAGCTGGTGATGGAGGCGTATCGGAAAGCGGTGGAGGAGCGATATCGGTTTTTCAGCTATGGCGATTGCATGTTGCTGGTCTGACGTGAAAGCTCCGCAGCGATGAAACTCATTTCCTGGAACGTGAACGGCATCCGCGCGACGATTGGCAAAGGCTTGGGCGACTTCGTGACGGCGGAAAAGCCGGACATCCTCTGCCTGCAGGAAACCAAGGCCCGGCCCGAGCAAGTGCAGCTGCCGTTGGAACTCGGCGGCTATCACGGCTATTGGGATTCCGCCCAGAAGCCGGGCTACTCCGGCGTCGCGGTGTTCACGCGGGAGCAACCTCTCGACGTCCGGGTGGGCCTCGGCATGGACGAACACGACAAGGAAGGCCGCGTACTCACGCTCGAGTATCCGGATTTCCATTTGGTGAATGTCTACACGCCGAACGCGCAGGACGGACTCCGCCGGCTGCCCTATCGACTGACCTGGGACGATGCCTTCCGCCGCCACGTCGCGGGGCTGGCGACCACCAAACCCGTGATTTTCTGCGGCGACCTGAACGTCGCGCACCAGGAAATCGACCTCGCGCGGCCGAAGGACAACCGCTTCTCCGCCGGCTTCTCGGACGAGGAGCGGGCGAGCTTCGGCGAGCTGCTCAACGCGGGCTTCACCGACACTTTCCGCCATTTCTATCCGGACAAGAAAGACGCCTATTCCTGGTGGTCCTTCCGCGGCGGCGCGAGGCAGCGCAACGTCGGCTGGAGAATCGACTACTTCGGGGTTTCGACTCCGTTCATGAGCCGCGTGCAGGACGCGGAAATCCTGCCGCACGTGGTCGGGTCAGACCATTGCCCGGTGGGAATCACGCTGGGCTAACTGATCATGCAAGTCTCAGGGGTGCCATGACTTGGTCCAGAACGGTGACTGGATCAGTTCCCGGAATCGGGTACAAGGGCCTGTCGAGGAAGCTGGGATTGATTGAATACAAATTGGTTAGGAGCTGGCGCGGGAGGCGCGAATGAAAAAAGCCTCACACCCTCCCCATTCCCATCTCCCTCGCATGACCTTCCGGAAAGAGGTCCTTGCGAGGGTAATTTTCAAACAGCCTCTGAGAATCGCTTATTTGATTGCTGACAAATTTAATTGTCCGTTTTTTGTGACGGGCGGCCAGTCTATTTCCAGACCATGCGCGACTCCGCACCATCCGATGCAGAACTGCTTGCCGGCTGGCTGAGCCACCGGGACGAGCCGTCGTTCCATGCGCTTGTCTCACGCTATGCCGGCCTTGTCCACATGGCGGCGCGACGGACCTGCGGCGATGAATCCCTGGCCAACGAGGCCTCGCAGCTCACGTTCATCCTGCTCGCCCGCAAGGGAGGATCGCTGGCGAACCGCAATTCGCTGGCCGGCTGGCTGCACCTCACCGCCGCCCGACAAGCCAAGGATCTGCTTCGCGGTGCGAAACGGGAAAACCGCAAACTCGAACGCCTCGCCATGGAAATCCCAACTTATTCCACCGACGATGCCTGGCGGGAAATCCAACCGGTGCTCGACGACGCGCTGGCCGCGCTTTCTACCAAAGACCGCGAGGCGCTGCTGCTGCGATTCTACCGGGCGCTGAGCGTCCGCGAGGTGGCGGAAACTCTCGGAATTGCCACGGACGCGGCGCAAAAACGGATCGACCGCGCCACGTCCCGGCTGCGGGAAAAACTCGCCCGCCGCGGCTGCCAGACCGGCGGGGCGCTCTCCGCCGCGCTGCTGACCGGATTTGCGGTGGACGCCCAGGCGGCGGTCCCTGCGGTTTCCGCGCTCGCCACCAAGGCCATCGCCGCAGGAGCCACCGGCGCGGGATTTTTCCCCACCATCACCGCGCTGATGACAACTACCGCCATGAAGACCACCTCAGCCATTGTTCCGTTCGCCGCCTTTCTCGCAGTCGGCACTTGGCTCGTCAGCCAGCGCCAATCCATCGCCCGGCTGGAGCAGCAAAACGCCGGGTTGCAGAGCCGATTGGCGGAAAACAAAAGGGTTCCGACCACTGTCAAACGCGCGATACCGATCCTCAGCGCCTTGGACCAGAAGCCGATCAACTGGGCGGAGGTCGCCCGGCAGTTGGAGATGGGCGAGGGCGAGGGATTTTTGCAGACGGGCCTGGGGCTGAAGACGCGGTTGATGGAGAACTTCGATGCCATGAGTATCGCGGAACTGGAATCTTCGCTGGACGAAATCGCCGTGGCCGGACTGTCGGAAGCAGATCTCGCCGTCCTGGAAAGCACTCTCGCCAGCCTGCTCGTGAAAAAGGATCCCGAACGAGGACTCACGAGATTCGTCGATCGGGTCCACGAGGACCTTTTCATCTGGATACTCCCCCCCGCGTTTAGCGAATGGTTGCAGGCGGACCCGGCCAAGGCAGAGGCGTGGTTCGACCGACAGATCGCCGCCGGAAAATTCGACAGCCTCCTGTTGAACGGCTTCCCGTCCACCCGCTTTCTCTTCGAGCATGAACTCACAATCGTCCTGCTGAAACAAAGTGCGAAATTGGCAGGTCGGCGCTTGGCGGCATTTCCAGAAGTGCAGCGGAGGAGCTTGCTGCAAGGGGTGGGCGCTGGCCGCATGATCTTCAAGGATGTGGCTCTCCACCGACCCTTTGCAGAGGTCCTTCGACAACAACTGCCCGATGAAGACCGGCTCAATGTCATCAGTTGGCCGCTCATCGATCGAGGCGAGACCGGGACCATCGGATACTCTGCGGTGGATGACTACTTTTCGAGGATCGAGGCGACACCCGCGGAAGTGAACGCTTGTATTCTAGCGGTGACGGAGGAAGGCAGATTTCCAAGAGAGTCCGACAATATTTTCGATACGATGCCTGCCGACCTCGTTGCGCTGAGGGAATGGGTGATGAAGACATCGCCGGAGTTGGTGGACGAAGCCACCGCGCTCGCCCTCAAAAACATCGTGAATCATACTGGCAACAAGCTTCCGCAATGGGCGGACTACGCCAGCGGTCTTCACAAGGCCGGTGCCGGCGATGAAGTACTGATTCCGATCATCGAGGCCCATAATGCAGCCGAACACAAAGAACGGATCCTCAACCTTGTCCGCCAGCTTTCGGACGGAGAATCGCGCAGCCTCTATCTCAAGCAGTTCAAATGAAACCGCGCCTAACTCTGAGGATACCGATCGTCGTCACTGCCCTGATCCTTTTCGCGCTGGTGGTACTCGGATGGCATGATCACCAGCGGCTTGTTGCCCTTCACGCGGCCCGGGCGAAACTCGTCGCGCAGTTCGCCACCCGTGGAATCGAGATCGATCCGGCGTCTGCGGCAAGCCGTCCCACGAAACGCCCGCGTGTGGATCACGCGGCTGAGGCCCGGCAAGTAGCGTCCGATTTCATGGCCTACGCCAAGGAAATGGCCGTCCTCGGGGACAAGGTGCAATCACCCGATGCCGCCATGCGTGAGAAGATCATCGATCAGATGAACGAAGTGACGTCGCTGGATGGCAGGCAACTGGTCATCCTCATCGACGAGGTCTTCGCAGCGGGGGATCTCGACGACAGTCTCCGCCAAACGCTCATCCGTTTCGCGCTCGAACGGCTCGGCCGCGATCATCCGGAAAAGGTCATGTCAATCCTCACCGGGAAGCCGGGGATGATCTCCCTGATCCGCCGCAACCGCAGCGGCGGAGAACCAATTCTTTTCGACTCGGCCGGAAGGTGGGCGGAGCGCGACCCACAGGCGGCGATGGATTGGTTTCGGGCGCACCGCGAAATGCTCGACGACGATCTCACTCGGGCCGCGCGTTTTGGAGTGATCGGCGGGTTGAAGAACGCCCACCCGGCGCTGGCGATCCGTTTTAACATCGAAATCGGCGAGGATCCGATGGGTTTCATCCCTGATTTTTTCACGAACAATAGCAAGCCGCCCGAAAATCGCGACGCTTGTCTGGTGGCGCTTCGGGAGTGGAGCGCCACTGTGAAGAATGAGCAGGAGCGGGTGAAAATGCTATCTTGGGCGATCCGGACCTTGGCGCTGGGAGTTTCCGGAGGCGGTGCGGATTTCGAGTCGGCCACCCGCTGGATGGACGGTGCAGGACTTTCCCCGAAGGAACTCGGATTTCTCGCCGACAGAGGACTGAACTATCTGATCAACCCGAAGGAAACCGGCAGGTGGATCGAGTGGCTCGCCGACAAGCTGCCCGCCGATGCGGCCCGTGACCAAACGTGGAAGCTCTTCGAAGAGTGGACCCGAAAGGACGTCCGCGCCGCCGGCAACTGGCTCACCAACGCGCCGGACAGCCCGGCGAAGCACACGGCCGCGCTCGCTTATGCGGAAAAGGTTTTTCCGCATGATCGGGAAAATGCGATTCGCTGGGTGCTCACCGTCCCTCCAGACCCGGCCCGGGACAGCACCTTGAAGCGACTCTACGACGCATGGCCGAGGAACTCGCCCGCAGACAAAGACGCGGCCCGGAATTTCGCGAAGAAGGTCGGGATCACGGAGTGATCGAATCGCGTTGTGGCGCATGATTGGATGCGAACGTAGGCATGATTCTTTTTGTATGCGATCGAATGCAAATATGTCATTGCAATCGAACGCATGCAATGATACCAAAACTCCGATGCGAATCAAAACAGTCGGCACGCTTGGCGAACTGGTCCGGGACCAGCGGAAACAGCGTGGTTGGTCGCAGAGCCAATTGGCGGAGAAAGTCGGCGTAAGCCGCTTGTGGGTTGGGCAGTTCGAAAACGGCAAGGAATCCGTGGAGCTGGGTTTGGTTTTGAAAGCACTTCGAGCACTGGACCTCAGTCTCGAGGCGAGCCTCATCAGGAAAAGCTCTTTCACAGGAGGGCCGTGGGACCCATGAAGGAAACGCTTCATATTTTGTTCGGCAATGTGTCGGTTGGCAGCCTCGTCTATGAACGGATAAAGGACGAAATCTCCCTGTCATACGAAGAAGGTTGGCAGTTTGGCTCGGAAAGTTTCCCGGTGTCGCTGTCCTTGCCGCTGGCGATAAAGAGGCATTCGGATGCGAGCATCCGTCCATTTCTACAAGGGTTGCTGCCGGACAATCCGGCCGTCATCGAGGCCTGGGGTAAACGGTTCCAGGTTTCCCCGCGAAATCCCTTCGATGTCGTCAAGCATGTGGGCGAGGATTGCGCCGGAGCATTGCAGTTTGTCCGGCCGGAGCGCTTGGATCTGATTCTTTCCGGAGCATTGGACTCGCTCACGCCACTGTCTGAAGACGATCTCGCCAAGCGAATGACCGATCTTAAATCCCAGTCGCATGCGGTACCGGCACAGATCGAAGGACGCTTCAGCCTTGCCGGCGCACAGACGAAAGACGCGCTCTATTTCAAGGACGGCCAATGGTTCGTTCCCGCAGGGAGGATTCCCTCCACCCACATTCTCAAGCCACAGTTGGACGAGTTTGAAGAACACGCTTTGAACGAGCATTTCTGCCTCCAATTGGCGTCCAGAATCGGGTTGTTGCGGGCGGAGAGCAGCATTCTTGAGATCGCCGGAAAGAAAGTCCTGTGTGCGAAGCGCTATGACCGGGTCGAGAATCCGCCGGGAACCATCAAGCGCTGGCATCAGGAGGACACCTGCCAGGCAATGGGCCTCTATCCAAACCAGAAATACCAGGCCGACCGCGGTCCATCCGCCGCTGGGATCGTGAAGCTGCTGGATCGGTTTTCGGATGATCGCGATGACGACATTTCCAGATTCATCATGGCGCTCGCCTTGAACTGGGTCATCGCCGGAACAGACGCGCATTCCAAGAACTACTCACTCCTCCATGCCGAGGGAAGCGTCCTACGACTCGCCCCGCTCTACGATGTGGCATCGTTCCTGCCCTATCAGCGGGACCCGGGTTCCACGAAGGTGAAACTCGCGATGAAAATCGGCGGAACTTACCGGCTTCATCAGATAGAAGCGAGGCATTGGAACAAGTGGGCTGAGGAAGCGGGCCTGTCTCCGGATTGGGTGAAGGCGGCGGTGGAAACCTTGATTCAAGGAGTCATCGAATCGCTGGAGGCAACCCGCAGTGCTGTCGCGAAAAGGAACGATTCGCCGTTTCTTCACAAGCTGGCGGATGCAATTGCCGAGCGAGCGCGGAAGTGTGCGGCGATCATGGCTTGATTATCGTCCAATTTGCCCCGGCTTGAGTTTTCCTGTCCGATTCCGCGGGCGGCGGCTATCAATAGGTAAGTGAACGCTCTTTCCGATCCGCAACTGCTGCGAACCTACGCCGAACGCCGCTCCGAGGCCGCTTTCGCCGAGCTGGTCCGGCGGCACATCGATCTCGTGCATTCCGCCGCGCTGCGGATGGTGAATGATTCGCATCTTGCGAAGGACGTGTCGCAGGGAGTGTTCGTGGCGCTGGCGAAAGATGCCGCGAAACTAACGAATCACCCGGTGCTGTCCGGCTGGCTGCATCTAACTACCCGAAACATCACCGCCCAAACCGTCCGCACCGAGGTGCGCCGCCGTCAACGCGAACAGGACGCCGCCGCCATGAACGAACATCCCGAAACTAACGCCGCATGGCAGGAAATCGCCCCTCACCTCGATGCCGCCCTAGCAGAACTAAGCGAGCCCGAACGCGATGCTGTCCTGCTCCGCTACTTCGAAAACAAGCCCGCACAGGAAATGGCGGCGATCCTGGGCATCAGCGCCGAGGCCGCGCAAAAGCGGGTGAGCCGTGCCGTCGAGCGGCTGCGGGAAAACTTCGCCAAACGCGGGATGACCGCCGGAACCGCAGGACTTGCCGGAGTCATTTCCGCCAACGCCGTGCAAACAGCACCCATTGGGCTGGCGGCAATCGTTTCCGCCGCAGCATTTGCGGGAGCGACGGTTTCTTCCGCTGTCGTCACCGCCAACATCATCGTCATGACCACGCTGCAAAAAGCTCTCGCCGCTGCGGTTGCCACTGTGCTCGCAGGAACGGCGATCTATCAGTTCCAGCGGCATTCGCAGTCGGTGGATGACTTGCAAACGCAGTCCAGCTATTCCTCCTCTGGACGAGAGCAAAAGGCTGTAAGATCCGTCGTCGAGCAACTTGCCCAGTCACGGGCGGAGAAACCACCAATTGATCGTCAAAAGGAGCTGGCAAGACTGAAGCTGCGATGGATGGAACTCAAACTCAAGGGGAACTACGGAGTGAACGAGCAACAGGCCTTGGCGAAGGAGTCCGCCGGGTTGCTGCTATGCAGCCGCGAAGCAGTCGAACTGCTCTTTTTTCTGAAGGAGAACGAACTCTGGGGAGAGGGCCCATTGAAGCATGAGATCGCCCGCCTGTTCGATTCGCCACGCGCGGCCGAAGTCCGCCAACTACTAACTGAATTGCCTGAGACGGCTGAGATCACGGGCCAGAGATCCTACAAACAAGGTGGCGAGACCTACCGGGACGAGTGGAGCATGGCAGCGGGGAAAAGCTGCCCGGAGGATGAGTTTGATTCATTCCGCGCCGCATTGAAGTGCAAATCGTGTGCTTTGGAAGCGCTCTACGGCCGTAACGAACGGCTGATGGCCAGCGACCCACAAGCTGCTTTCACCTCGTCGCTCGAAGCGTTCCGATCAGGCACCCCATCCATCTCGGGTGAAGCCGGAGTCGGCCTGCTTTTCAAAGTCGAGAACTCCCCGAAAGTCGATTTTCAAAAATTCGAGGAACAACTGCCGCCCGACGGCCCCAAAGATGAATCACAGGGTCCTTACGGAGACGAAAACGCGTTCACGCTAATCCGTCGTGGGCTGTTTTGGCGTTGGGCGGAAATCGATCCAGCGGCGGCCGCTAACCACGTGATGGCGAATCCCGGCCGACTCGTTCCAAGATTGATGGAGGAAATTGTGGGCGCTTATTCCTACAAAGATCGCAATGCAATCATCGCTTGGGTCTCCACCTTCCCCCAAGGTCCCTATTTCGATGCAGCGGCCAAAAGCGCTTCTTGTTACGCCAGAGGCCTTCCCGGCATCGACGAGCTGATCGGGAAAATCCAAGATCCGAAAATCCGCGAGGAGGCGATGGAGCGCGCTCAAGTGCCTCTCTATGAGCACAGAACCCGGTAGTTATTAGAACGGGACTTCACCTCGCCGCGAGGAGATCATACCCGCGCCAGTCGCCGATGGTGATGTTCGCGAACTCGCCGACGGGGATCGACTCGTCCACCATGACGGAGCCGTCGATTTCCGGGGCGTCCCACTGGGTGCGGGCTTCGCCGGGTTGCTCGACTAACACGCGAACGGCTTTGCCGACTTGCGCCTGGTTGGTCTCGCCGGCGATGCGTTGGAGCTCCGCCATCGCGCGGGACCAGCGGCTTTTGCGGGTGGCGTGGTGGAGGTGGCCGTCCATTTTGTTAGCACGGGTGCCTTCTTCCTTGGAGTATTGGAAAACGCCGGCGCGCTCGAAGCGGAATTCGCGGATGAACTCCAACAGCTCCTGGAAATCCTCCTCGGTCTCGCCGGGGAAGCCTACGATGAATGTGGTCCGGATGCCGAGTCCGGGGATGCCGGCGCGCATGCGGCGGAGCAGGTCGCGGATGTAGTCGCCGCTGGTCACGCGCTTCATGGCGGTGAGCATCCGATCGGAAATGTGCTGGAGCGGGATGTCGACGTATTTCGCGACCTTGTCGCACTCGGCGATGGTGGTGATGAGTTCGTCCGACCAATGCGCGGGGTGGGTGTAGAGCAGCCGGACCCAGAAATCGCCTTCGATCTTGTTGATCTCGCGGAGCAGGGTGGAGAGCGATTCACCGCGGGTGGAATCGACCGGCGAGCTCGGTGTCGGGCGTTTGCCTTCCCATTGATCCATGCCGAAGTAGGTGGTGTCCTGGGAGATGAGGTTGATTTCCTTCACGCCGGATGCGACGAGCGCCTGGACTTCTCTAACGACGGAGTCCTGCGTCCGCGAACGGTGTTTGCCGCGGATGGTCGGGATGATGCAGAAGGTGCAGGTGTGGTTGCAGCCCTCGGCGATCTTGACGTAGGCGAAATGGTCGGGCGTGAGGCGCATCCTTGGGGTGGACCAGTCCGGGACGTATTGCGGCTTGAGGGTGACGAAATCGCGCGGGTCTTCGGTCGCGGACGGGCCTTCGGTTTTCTGGACTTCCGCGTCGTTTTTCTTTCCTAGCAGGTTCTCGATAATCGGTGCGACCTTGGTGATCTGGTCGAGGCCGATGAAGGCGTCCACCACGGGCATGATGCCTGGGAGGTCCTTGGCGAATCGTTGTGATAGGCAACCGGCGACGATGATTTTTTGGCGCTCGCGATCGGGATCTGCCGAGCGGTCCTGCACCGCGCCGAAGATGGCGTCGATGGATTCCTGCTTGGCCATGTCGATGAACGAGCAGGTGTTGATGATGAGGACATCCGCGAGCTCGGGATCCGGCGTGAGCGACATGCCGGCTTGCGCGAGGTGGCCGATCATGACTTCCGAGTCGATGAGGTTCTTGGCGCAGCCGAGTGAGATGAGACCGACGGTGGTGGACATTCGTGGAAAAGCTGAAATTGGGAAAACGGAAAGCTGAAATCAGTATTGCGGCGGCAGGATGAGCTCGTCGCCGATCTGGGGTTTGACCGGGCCGAAGCCGGGCATCGGATTGGCGATCGCACCCTCGGCGGACATGTCGGAAACCTTGAGTTGGCCGAGAATGCCGGTCTTGCGGCGGATGGCGACGATGACGCCGGGCTGGACCTGGTCGGGCATGAGCACGTCGAAGGTGATGAATCCACCGTATTGGGCATCCTCGACGTATTCCTTCACGCGTCCGATGAGCAGGGCCTCGCTGATCATGCGGGCGCGGCGGAGTTCGGAGTCGCCGCCTTCCAGTTTGCGTTGTTCGATCAGGCCTTCTTCATCCTGGGCGACTTTCTTGTCGCGTTTTTCCGCCTCCTTGAGCATTTCCATTTCCTCCAGAGCGAGCTTGTTCTGAGCGAGTTGAAGTTTCATCGCTTCGAGTTCGAGGGCCGAGTTGGCGGCCGGGGCCTGGATGGGCTCGCTGCGGAGGAGCTGCAAATCTCGCTGCATCTTGAGGTTGTCCTGCTCCGCGCGGAGTTCCTTGATTTGTTTTTCGAGGCGGGCGACCTCGTCGGGCGGGGTGTTTTTCACGCCGGTATTCATGCCCTGCCAAGATACCGCGAGCGCGCCGAGCAGGAGCGCGATGGTGGCGCCAAGGAGAAGTTTCATCGTGTCCATGGACGGGACGTTGGACGGGCCGGGCGCGGATGTCAACGCACGGCGATTCCCCGGTTTTCTCCCGGAATCCGGCGGCTTACTGCTGCTCGGTCTGGCGGCGGGCGATGCGGTCGCGGACGGACTGCGGGAGTGGATTTGTCTGAATCCAAGCCTGCGCGGAGGTGGGGTCGCGCTCGATCCAGTTGTCGAGCATGCGCCGGTACATCTGGTCGCGCTGCCCCTCGTCGCCGATGCGGGAGATCTGGCTGGCCGCGATCGCGGGATCAGTTCCGTAGGAATGCCAGACGAAATTCTGGACCACCCGGTCGGTGACATCATTCGCGTATTGATTCATCAGGGTGACGGCGGCCGTTGGATCGGCGACGGCCACGCTGCTGACGACACCGCGCAGCGCGTTGCTGCGGATATCTCCGGTGGGAAGGGTGTTGAGGGAAGAAAGGGCGGCCTGCTGGTCCTTTTTCGCCCAAGCGCTGTAAACGTCGTCCATCCGGCGCTGGGACGCCTCGCCGGGATTGGCGAGCAACCATGAAGCGGTGCCGGCCGGATCGGTTGCAGCGAGTTTTTCCGCCGCGCGGATCATGGCTCCGTTGCGCAGGGATTCATCAGAGATGGCGGCGATCCAGGAGCGGGTGGCTTCGGAGCCTTTTTGCAGGAGGTGGGGCAGGATGTAGTCGAGACCTTGGCCGCGTTCCTCGCTCCGGGGCATGCTGGCGAGAAGTTGGGTGGCGCGTGCGGGATCGGACTCCACCAGGCCGCGGATGATGCCGGGCATGTAAGGGTTCGCGCCGTCGCCCTTGTAGTCGGCCTGTGCCCAACGGATGGCGGCTTCCGGATCCGTGGTGGCCCATGAGGTGAGGATGGTATCGGTGGCGAAGTTGTTGGTGGTGTTCTGCTTGGTGTAGTCGAGAGCGGAAAGGGGATCCGCCTGGGCCCAGGCGGTGAGCAGCAGCGAGTATTCCCCCATCCGGCTGTCGGTGATGCCGAGGCTGCGGAAATTCGCGACCACCTGCTCGAAATCCCCGGGGGCCAGCTTGTCAATGAACGCGAGCAGCGCGCGGTTTCGCTCCAGCGGATTTTCCCCACGGACGATGGACTCCATGCGTGCGAGGCGGTCCGCCGTCGTGCCGCCGGTTTCGGATTTTTCCGACTTGGCGGTACGGGCGAGGCGCTTCGATTCAACTGTCCCCGCGGCTGATTCGCGAGATGCGGACCGGGTCGATCGGGTTTCCGCCGGGGATTCAGGTTCGACGGTCGCGCTGCCGGGCGACGAGACGCGGCCGGCCATGAATCCTCCGATTCCGATGAGGAAAAGCGCGGCAAGAGCGGTGATGGACGTGAGTTTCATAAATTCAAAGGGCTGGACTTTCCTACACCAGCATAACGCGCCGCGCCCGGGATTTCATGCAAAATTCCTCCCCGCCCGCAGCCGGGACCGGCCTCATTGCTCAGCCCGCAAACGCATTCGCAGGCAGTCCGGCGACTCCCAGGCCGCGGATCACGAACAAGCGACCGGCGTGCTCCTCCTCCACCGACTTGTGGACGCCGGTCGTCACGTAAAGATCGGCCAAGCCCGGTCCGCCGAACGCGCAGGCGGTGGTTTCCAGACAGGGCAGCTCGATGCGCCGCAGCTCCTCGCCGGTTGTCGGATTGAAACACGCCACGCACCCGCCGTGGCAAAACGCGATCCACAGATTTCCCTCCGCATCCAGGGTCATGCCATCCGGCGACGAGTCCAGATGCGCGGTGGAAACGACGCTGCGCAGGTTCCGCAGGTGACCGTCGTCCTCGTAGTCGAACGCGAGCACTTCCTGGCGCGGCGTATCGATGTAATAGACGGTTTTTCCACCCGCCGACCAGGCGATGCCGTTCGAGTTGGTCACCGGGCCGAAGGCTTCGTGGAGCGTGAGGTCCGGGTCGAGGCGGTAGAGGCGGGCGTCGCCGGTTTTTTTCACCAGACTGATGGTTCCTGCGAAAAACCGGCCGTCGGGCGAGCATTTGCCGTCGTTGAAGCGGTTGTCCGGCTTGTCCGGTTCCGGATCGGCGATGGCGGAGAGGCCGCCGGTTTCCTCATCGAGAAAATACAACCCGCGAGCACCGGCGATGACCAGCCCGCCGCTTTCCCGGGGGACCACGGTGCCGACGCGCTGGCCAACATCCCAGGATTTCTCACTGCCGTCGGCTGGGTCGAAGCGATGGACAAGGTGACCCTCGATATCGACGAAATAGAGCGCCCCCTGCCACCACACCGGGCCCTCGCCCCACTGGCAGCGGATGTTTGAAATCGGTTCGATGGTGACCATGCCCGCAGCCTAAAAGCGGGTGCGAACCGTGACCAAGGTAAAATCGCCGTCCCGGAGCTTTCATTTTGTCTAACCTCCTGACAGGCTGCTGCCCGTGCACAGCGAATCGTCCAGCGATGTCCTGAAGGTGTGGCTCTACGCCGCGGCTTCCGTCGTGCTCGGCGCATGGTTCTCACCGCTTCTTTATAATGCGGGAAAAGCGCTCGCGGAAATCTCCTCCGCCAAGCAGACCAACGGATTTCTCGAGTGGTTGGCCGGGATCTGCCGGGTGGCGGAGTTCCCGAGGTTTTTCGAAACCAGCGTGCTGATTGCCGCCGGGATCCTGTTTTTACCGCTGATTGGCTGGCTCCGCGGCGGGCGGGCGGCGGAAGGCGGGGGCTCATGGAAGCTGCGGCTACCGGAAGGGGCCCGCGGCATGGAGGCGGGACAACGGCTCCAGCGGAATCCGGACGGTTTCCGGCAGGGAGTGACGGGATTTCTCCTGGTCACGGTGCTGTTCCTGTTGATCGCGGGCGTGCTGGTTCTCGCCGGGGTGCTGGACTGGAAAAATCCGGGCACCCCGATTTTCAAAACCCTGCTGCGTGTCGCGATCGTCGCCATCGTCTTGGCGGTTTTGCAGGAAATCCTGTTCCGTGGAATCGCGCTGGGGATCTTCCTGCGAGCGATGCGGCCGGCGACCGCGCTCGGCCTGTCGGCGGTGCTTTTCGCCCTCGTCCATTTCCTCGGTTCCCCGCCGGGATTGAACGTGGCGGACCCGGATGCGGCCGGCGTCGGATTCGAGCTGTTGGGGAAAATTGCCGCTCAGTTTTCCGAGCCACGCGGTGTTTTCGGGATCTTCAGTCCTCTGTTGGCGCTCGGGTTTGTCCTCGCTTACGCACGGTGGCGGACGGCGTCGCTTTTTCTGCCGGTCGGCCTGCACACCGGCTGGATTTTCGTGAACGGCCTGCTCGGCTCCGTGACGTTGGCGGCCAGTTCGAGCGACTCGATCATGTGGGTGATCTCCGGCACGTCGCTGAACCAGGGGCTGGTGCCGCTGGTCGGCATCGTGGTCGCCGGAGTGCTGGCCAACTATCTCACCACCGACCCCCATGCCGCCGACGACCACCAGGCGTGAGTCCCTTGGCTGGCGGAAATGGCTGTCGCGCACCCTCGACCTGCTCTATCCGCCGCTGTGCGTGGTGTGTGGCGACGGATTGTCGGATGCACGCGCCTTGTGCGATGCCTGCGACGCGGATTTACCCCGGCTGGCGGAGCCGTTTTGCGAGCGCTGCGGCGAACCGTTCGAGGGCCAGATCGACGGGCCGTTCGATTGCCCGAATTGCAGCAAGCTGAAATTCTTCTTCGAATTCGCTCGACCCGCCATGGTCCGCGACGAGCGCACGCTGGACATGATCCACCGGCTGAAATACGGCCGTGAGCTTCATCTGGCGAAGGACCTCGGACGTCTTGCCGCCGAGTCGTTCGCCGATCCCCGTCTGGCCGACGCCCTCGCGGGAAATTGGCCGCTGGTGCCGGTGCCGCTGCATCACAAGCGCCTCCAGCACCGCCATTTCAACCAGGCCCAGGAAATTTCTCGAGAGCTTGCATTCCACACCCGTCTGCCGGTGGTCAACGCCCTGAAACGGAACCGCGCCACCGAGCACCAGACGGCGCTCACCCGCGCCCAGCGTTTGGAAAACCTGCGCGGAGCCTTCGTCCTCAGCCGCGGCGGGCAGCGCCAGATCGAGCATTCCACGGCCGGCGCGATCCTCGTCGACGACGTGCTGACCACCGGCTCGACGGTCGATGAATGCGCGAAAACCCTCCGCCGCGCCGGATTTCAAAAAGTCCTCGTCGTCACCGTGATGCGAGGTTGAGCGAGCCCGCCTTGTCGAAACGCTTGAGCGCGAAATGGCAAATCACCGCGGTGAGACCCAGCGCCAGCATCGGCAGCAACCCCGAGCGCAGGGAATCGCCCACGCCCCACGGCCGCAGTTCGTGGACCGGGACCACGCGGTGGAGCATGTTGAATCCCTTGAACGCCGCGATCCAGCCAGCGTGCAGGCCGATCGAAAACCACAGCGCCCCGGTTCGCAGCCGCGCCGTGGCAAGGATCATCCCGATCACAAACAGCGTCGCGAAGTCCGTCACGAAAAACAGCGGATCGGTGAAGTGCAGCAGGATTTTCCCCAACAGTTCGAACCCCGCGAAGGCGGATGCCGGATTGGCAATAACCACGCCATCCGGCGGGGCGAGGAAATGCACGAAGGCGAACAACAACGAGGTGCCAATGCTCGCGGAGAGCGGCTTCGCAAACCTCAACCAAAGCCCGAGCAGCAGCCCGCGGAACAACCACTCCTCCAGCAACGAAGCGGCGATGGCCGGGATGATCATTCGTTTCAGGAGTTTCCCGAGTTCCGGCGGATTCGGCGTCGGAAGGTAAGCCCCGAGCGCGGTCAGGATCATCCCCATCGCCAGTAGAATGCCGCCGGCGATGATGCAGCCGGTTGCGATTTGCAGCGCCGCGGATTTCCACCCCACGCGGGTCCGTTTCTCGACCGGCACGCCCGACGCGGCGCGGATCGAGCGGATTCTCGCCATCAAAAACGGCAGCATCAGGATCGCGGAAACTGTCATCGCCCGGCTGAAGTATTTCTCCAGCTTCGCCCGCCCGCAGGACCTGCCGAGCGACTCCCAGACGGCGGATAGCTCCTGCGTCACCGCGACTTGCGCGAAGTTCTTCCCGATTTGATAGGCCCACGGCGCGGCGATGGCCGCCACTAACAACGCCGCAAGCACCCAGATCACAATGGCTCCGGCCTCAGATTTTAGAAATCGTTTCAACTGGAACGTTTTCTGAAGCCCACCACGATCGTTGTCGAGCGATGTTTGGCGGAAAAACACCTCACGAAAAAGGCCCTCGGGAAATTTCCCGAAGGCCTTGAATCGATGAGGAAATTCTATCCGTTCAGATCGCCTTCAACGTCGCCTTGATCGCCTCGAAATCCGGCTGGTCGGCTGGATTTTCAAGCACCTCGGCGTATTTCACGACGCCGGCCTTATCCAGCACGAACGCCGAACGCTTCGGCACGCCGCCCATGATCAGGTTCTTGGTCGGCAGGAATTGCTCGTAAGCCACGCCGTAGGCCTCGGTCACCGCGTGTTCGTAATCGCTGAGCAGCGTGATGGTGATGCCTTCCTTCTGCGCCCAGGCTTCCTGCGCGAACGGATTGTCGCCGGAAATCCCGAGCACCTTCGCGTCCAGCGCGTCGTATTCGGCTATGCCTTGGGAAATGGTGCAGAACTCCGCCGTGCAACCGCCGGTGAAGGCCATCGGTACGAATAACAGAACGATGTTGGTTTTTCCGACGAGCTCGCTGAGCGTGACCAACTCGGGGCCGTTGGCGGTTTTGGAAACGAGGGTGAAATCCGGGGCTTGGTCGCCGACTTTGATGGACATGGTGGTAGGGAGGTTGGTTGGAAGTGGGCCGGACTATAAAACCCGGATTCCCGATCTGTCATACGAATTTTCAACATTTCACGCCGGTGAGCTTGCAGTGGTTTGACCGGGGCGCGACCCTCCGACATCGCATCCACGCCATGTCCTATCCCTTTTCAAATTTCGGCCAACACCTCGGATGCGGCAGCGGCATCGAGGAACTTATGGACGATCTCGGCCACGCCATGGCCAGCGGCGGCCCGGACCTGAAAATGCTCGGCGGCGGCCAACCGGCCCGCATCCCGGAAATGAACGCCGTCTGGCGGCGCCGTCTCGAAGAGCTGATGGGAGAAATGGGCGGCCTCGAGCGGGCCCTGACCACCTACGACCCGCCGCGCGGAAATCCGCATTTCCTGGAAGCCATCGCCACTCTCTTCCGCGAAACCTTCGGCTGGGACCTGACGGCGGAAAACGTCGCCATCACCAGCGGTGGCCAGACCGCGTTCTATTTCCTCTTCAACCTGCTTGCCGGAGAAATGCCCGACGGCTCACACCGCAAAATCCTCCTCCCGCTCGTCCCCGAATACATCGGCTATGCCAACCAGGGCGTCAGCGGCGGGTTGTTCCGCGCCATCACTCCAATCATCGAAAAAAACGGCCCGCACGAATTCAAATACCGCGTCGATTTCGAGCAACTCGAAGTCACCGCGGACATCGCCGCGATCTGTGCCTCGCGCCCGACCAATCCCACCGGCAACGTGCTCACCGACGAGGAAGTCGCCCGCCTTTCCGCCATCGCGAAACAACACGGAATCCCGCTCATCATCGACAATGCTTACGGCGCACCCTTCCCCGGCATCATCTTCGCCGACGCCAAGCCCTTCTGGGACAAGCACGTCGTGCTGACATTGAGCCTGTCGAAACTCGGCCTGCCCGGCACCCGCACCGGGATTGTCATCGGTCCGCCTGAAATCATCCGCGCCTTGGGATCCATGAGTGCCATCGCCGGTCTGTCCAATCCGAATATCGGCCAGCAAATTACCCTGCCGCTCATCAAATCCGGCGAAATCCTCCGCCTCAGCTGCGAGGTGGTGCGGCCGTTTTACGAGGAAAAATGCAAACTCGCCCGCCAGGCCGCGCTGGAGGCGTTCGGTGACGACATCGACTGGTTCATGCATCGCAGCGAGGGTGCGCTTTTCCTGTGGTTCTGGTTCCCGGGGCTGCCGATTTCCTCCCAGGAACTCTACGAACGCCTGAAAAAACGCGAGGTCCTCGTCATCCCCGGCCAGCACTTCTTCTTCGGCCACGACGACGAAAACTGGCGACACCGCCACGAGTGCATCCGCGTTTCCTACGCAATGGATGAGCGCGTGGTCCGCGATGGACTGCAGATCATCGCCGAGGAAGTGCGCCTCGCGGGAAATTCTTGAAGAATCCACCGGGTTCATCGCGTTCCAACGATTCCCACCGTCACACCCATGATCACACCGACCCGACTTCTCACCGCCTTCGCCGCCCTTGGTTTCAGCATGACCCTGAACGCCGCTGAAAATCCATTTATCGGCCGCTGGGCGCTCACCATTCCTGGAGGCGGTGCCGGCTGGCTCGGGGTGGAATCCAAAGACGGGAAAATTGCCACCGCCATCCTCTGGGGCGGCGGCAGCGTGGTGCCCGTCACCACCTCGACTCTCGATGGCGAAACTCTCGTTTTGACACGCGTCTCCAAGGACAAGGACAAGAACGAGATTGTCGAAACCATCACCGCAAAAGTGGCGGGAGACGAACTCTCTCTAACGACCCAAAAACAAAACGCTGCCGGGCAGGCCAAATTCACCGGCAAACGGATTCCCGACCTGCCGCCCGCCCCGGATCTATCCAAAGTGAAATTCGGCGAATCCATCCCACTCCTGAACGGCAAGGATCTCAGCGGCTGGCGATTGATGAACCCAAAGGCCGACAACGGCTGGCGTATGGTGGACGGGGTGCTTCAAAACCGGGTCTCAAAGGACAAGGACAAACATTTTGGCAACCTGCGCACCGACGCCGAATTCGAAGACTTCAATCTCAAAACCGAAGTCCGCACGCTGCCCGGCAGCAACAGCGGCATCTACCTGCGAGGCGTTTACGAGATTCAAATTATGGAAAGCTTCGGGAAACCGCTTGATCCGCACAACATGGGGGCCCTCTACAGCCGCATCACCCCCAGCGTGAATGCCGAGAAGCCCGTCGGTGAGTGGCAGACGCTCGACATCACCCTGGTCGACCGCCACCTGACCGTCATTCTCAACGGCAAGACCATCATCGACAACGCCCCGGTGCTCGGAGTCACCGGCGGCGCGATGACCAGCGACGAGTTCAGGCCCGGCCCGATCTACCTCCAGGGCGACCACACGGACGTGGACTACCGGAACATGATCCTGCGCCCGGTGGTCAAATAAACGGAGCGCTGACCTAAGGGACGAGACGTCCTGACCCCTTAACCGCCTTCCTCCGCGGACAACTCCCGCAGCTTGTCCAGGTAGGCGTTTTTCGGCCTTGGCTTCACCGGCCGCAGCTCCTCAGCCAACATCCCGGCGACACGTTTTTTGCTGTCACCGATGAGCTCCTCGATCAGACCCGCCTCTGGCAGATTTTTCCAATAACGCATCGGCATTTCCTGTTTCATCATCTTCACCTTGAGCCGCGCGGGGTTGAAGATGCTGCGGTAATAAGTGCGCCACGCGGTTTCGAGCGCGTCGGGATCTTCGACCGGATTCTCCGGAATCCCGGGCGTGAATGTCATCTCCTCGCCGTTCCAGTGCACGCAGCCTTTTGGCGTGAAAATGCTCCAGTCCATGTTGGCGAAGCGCTTTTTGAAAAACGGCGCGCCGGCCTCGACGATGCTATGATCCGGCTCGAACCATGCGGCGTAACGCTCGCGGCCAGTCTCCGCATCCGTGTCGATCAGCTTGAAGCGCACGAACGCGTGCATCTTGTGAATCTCGCGGCGCACGCTTTTCTCCAGATTTCGAGCCGCCGCCATGTCGGGATCGCTGGCGATGGCGAGCAGATGCTTTTCCCCGCCGCGGGTGATCCGCCACAAGATCCGATAGAGCAGCGCCCACCGCGACGGCTCGCGGTGGCACGCGACCGATTGCGCCAACTCGAAAAACGCAGCCGGCACCTTCATCCGCGACGATGGCGGCGGATCCTCGCGGACGAACGAGGAAAACAACCCGCCGGGCGCTTCCCACAACACGTCGCCGGGCGGAATTCCCTCTTCCAACAAGCCCCTCGCGGCATTGCGCCACGAGGTGAAATCGGTTCCCGGATCAACGCACCTCATCGGTCGGGAAAAGTTCGAGCTGCAAGGGCTTCGGTAGGAAACGGGCGCGCAGGGCGTCCGAGTCGAGCAGATAGCTGGTGGGATTGTGATCCGCCGTTTTCAGGAACGGCTGCACTTTGGATAGAGAAACCCGCAGCCGCACCAGGTCCGCCAGTCGGATGCGGGTGAAGCGGCGGATTTGTAAAATGCGCTCCACGTTCCGCACGCCGAGGCCGGGCACTCGCAGCAATGTCTCGCGGCTGGCGGTTTGGATATCGACCGGGAAGTCCTGTCGGTTGCGCAACGCCCACGCGAGTTTCGGATCGAGCTCCAGATCCAGGTTTGGCGTCTCGGGCGAGAGGATTTCCGAGGTCTTGAAGCCGTAAAACCGCATCAGCCAATCCGCCTGATAGAGCCGGTGCTCGCGGACCAGCGGCGGGGCCTTGAGCGGCAGGATGCTGGATGGCTCGGGAATCGGGCTGAAGGCGGAATAATACACGCGGCGCATTTTGTAGTTGCCGTAAAGATCGTCCGACCGGGCGAGGAAATCCGCGTCGGTCGAGTCATCCGCGCCGACGATCACCTGCGTGCTCTGGCCGGTGGCGTGGCGGACTTTTTTGTCGCCGTTTTTCCTGCGATCATGCGCTTCATCCAGTTTATTGCGGATGCGCCCCATCGCGTGCTGGGTGCGGACGATGCTTTTTTCCGGGGCGAGCACGTCGAGCGATTTCTGCGTCGGCAGCTCCAGATTGATGCTGATCCGGTCGGCGTAGCGCGCGGCGATTTCGATCAGTTCCGGCGACGCTTCCGGGATGGTTTTCAAATGGATGTAGCCGCGGAAATCATGCACCTCCCGCAGCGTGCGGGCGACGTCGATGACCATTTCCATGGTGTAATCCGCGTTCCGGATGATGCCGGAGCTGAGGAACAGGCCTTCGATGTAGTTTCGTTTGTAGAAATCCAGCGTGAGTTTCACCACCTCCTCCGCCGTGAACGCCGCGCGGCGGACGTTGCTGGACCGGCGGTTGATGCAGTAGTGGCAGTCGTAGATGCAGATGTTCGTGAGCAGCACCTTGAGCAGGGAAATGCAGCGTCCGTCCGGCGCGTAGCTGTGGCAGATGCCGGAGCCGCCGGTGGAGCCCACGCCTTTGCCGCCGAGGGAATTTCCCCGAACCGCCCCGGAGCTGGCGCAGGACGCGTCGTATTTGGCGGCGTCGGCGAGGATGGCGAGCTTCGAGTCGAGTTCCATGAGATTTCCCGGAGGCTAGCGGATGTTCGCCTGAACGCCAACGGGAATTTCCGGAATATCAAGGTTTCCGATACTCGCTGATCCACGTGTAGAGCGTGACCCACATGGACAGCGCGAGCCCGAACAACGGAATCTGCAGCTGCGACGGCAACGAATAAAGAATGGAAACGATCGGAATCCACACCCCCCACGCCGCCACGACCCGCGGGAAAATGGTGTCGCGAAAGTAGGCCGCAGTGAAAAACCGCTCCGTCCCTTCGCGCCGATACCCGAGATTTTTCCAATCGTAGAGCCAAGCCATGATCGGCGAGGCAAAGAACGGCGTGTAAAGAAGTTGGTCCACAAGCACCTTCTGGGTGACCACGCGCAACGTGGCTTCATCCCCGAACCAGACCGCCTGGGAGCGGTAAAAAAAATCCACCGCCATCCCCATGAATGCCCAGAACGGAATGGTGAACAGAAGGTTCGAAAAATTCGCCCTCTGAAATCTACCCTTCTGGGAGACGAGAATCCTCAGAAACTCGGGGATGAACGCGCCGGCGATGATCGCGCTCAAGGCGGAGTAGCCGTAGCTCCAGCGCGACTTGATTTCTGCGAGATGATTCAGCCAGACCTGCGTCGGCGGGTGGAAATAATACGCCAGCAACAGGCCGAGCATCAGCCCCTGGACGATCAGGCCTGGCACCACGTTCGCCCGGGCCGCCCGCAGACCCGCCATCCACGGCGCTTCGCGGCGAATTGAGGGTAGGATGGATTCGTCGTGGGACAAGGCGGCGGACCATGTTGCGAGCGGGCGGGTTCATCAAGCCGGGAGTTGTGAACACGCTTTCGTCTGCTACCCTCTCGCACCCCGATGATTTCCACGCTCACGCCACCGCCGGTTTCCACAGGAGTCGTCTTCGAGGCGCGTGGCGTGAGAAAAGTCTATCACACTGGTGAGCTCGACGTCGTCGCCCTGCACGGCGTGGACATCGAGCTGAACGCCGGCGAACTCGTCTGCCTGCTCGGCGCGTCCGGCAGCGGAAAATCCACCCTGCTCAACATCCTCGGCGGCCTCGACGTGCCGACTTCCGGCGACCTCATCTACAAGGGCTGGCCGCTCGACGGCTCGGACGAAAACACGCTTACACTCTTCCGGCGAAATTGCGTGGGCTTCGTTTTCCAATTCTACAACCTCATCCCCAGCCTCACCGCCCGGGAAAATGTCGCGCTCATTACCGGCATCTCCCGCGATCCGATGACACCGGAGGAGGCGCTTGAAATGGTCGGCCTCAGTGCGCGCATGGACCATTTTCCCTCGCAGCTTTCCGGCGGCGAGCAACAGCGTGTCGCCATCGCCCGCGCCATCGCCAAGCGCCCGGAAGTCCTGCTCTGCGACGAGCCCACCGGCGCGCTCGACGTCACCACCGGCATCGCCGTGCTCGAAGCCGTGGAGCGCATCAACCGCGAGCTCGGCACCCTCACCGTCATCATCACCCACAACGCCATCATGGCGGAAATGGCCGACCGCGT
>JANPKJ010000026.1:0-6321 GCA_031425955.1 Akkermansiaceae bacterium
TTCCGACGGGCACGATCTGCCCGAGTCCGGGCCACGGGAGATGGAAGCCATAACAACGCGTCCGCTCCACCGCCGCACGGGCGAAGATTTTTTTCCGGGTCTCCACCGACTGCACCGGGTCGTGGTCGAACTCGATGGTCCAGTCCGGGTTGTGCAGGTTGAGCCCGTGGTGGTGGGCGAGGTCCATGATGTGGAGCAGCGATTCCTTTCCCGATTTGATCCGGAAAACGGCATGCCCCGCGGTGTGTCCGGGTGCGGCTTCAATGGTGACCATGCCGCCAAAGAGTTCGCTGCCGGGCTTGATCGGTTGGGAGACGCCCTTGAGCGCCTCGAAGTCGGCGCGCACGCTTTTGACCATCCCGGGCAGTTGTTGTTTGTTCCGGCGGGACTTGGAGAAATCCGGATCCGCGCCGTGCCAGAAATCGTATTCGTCTGGCAGATAGTGGAAAGCGGCGTTCGGAAACGCAGGCTTTCCGTCGCGGACGAATCCTTCCAAATGGTCGCCGTGGGCGTGGCTGAGAAATCCGGCGGTCACCTGGTCCGGAGTGATGCCGATTTGCGCCAGTCCATCACCCAGCCATCCCCAGTTCGGGTTTTTCCCGGGTCGGAATCCGGCGTCGAAGAGGATGACTTCCTTGCCGCGGCGGATGACCAGGATGTTGATGTAAAGCGGGACGCCTTCCATCCGCTCGTTGTGCTCTTCCATCCAAGTTTTCATCACTGGCCGGTCTTCCTCGGGCCACATCATGCCGAGCGGATTCCCCTTCCCCATCAGGCTGTGGCCGTCGCTGATCGACCAGGCTTCGATGTCACCGATCTTGAATTGATAGACCAGCGGGTTTCTCGCGAGCCTGGGCGGCTCGGGCTTCATTTTTTCCTGGGAGAGCGCGACACCGCCCGCCGCGGCGAAGACTCCGCCGATGAATGACCGACGCCCGAATCCCGGTGCTGAAAATTTTTCCATGATCCGCAGCATACGCGTGGATCACGCGCCAAGTTTCGCCGGACCGCGAGTCTCCAGATTCGCTTGAGAAAGAGACGCCAAAGAAGTGCGGCATCCGCCGCCGTCGCTTTGTCAGTCCTTCTGCTTCCGAGTCTGGAGACTCGGGGTCCGGCCGGCGCGGTTTCACCCGAGAATCTTCGGTGCCAGCTTCGCGAGCCAAGCTGCGAGCTCGGCGGCGACGCGGGTTTCCGGGAGGACGTCGAGGTTGTTGAGATTCCAGCGGTAGATGAGTTTGTAGCCGTCCCACTCGCCGGTGGCGCCGCAAGCGCGCATCCAGCTGGCGGCCTGGCGGTTGTCCGGGAGCACGTAGCCGACGATGGATTCCGCGCCGGCCCGGAAGGCGGTGAGCCACATGATGGCGAGCAGCAGCGTGCCGATTCCGCGGCCTTGGTCTTCGTCGAGCACGATGAAGGAAATTTCCGCTTCGGCGGGATGATTCCTGTCCCGCCACCAACTCGCGCCGCCGAGCGGACTGAATTCACGGGACGGATCAAGCACCGTCCAAGTGACATGGGTGAATGGATCCTGATTGAGCACGCGGTCGAGCATCTTGTCCCCCACGACCTCGCCGGTGTGCGTCCAGAAACGGTTGTAACGGGCTTCCGGCGACAACCGCCGGTAAGCTTCCGCCAACGCGGGGCGGTCCTCCGGGATCAACGGCCGCGCGATGACGGGCGTGCCGTCGCGCAGTTCGAGCTCCAACCGGTCGGGAATTTCCACAGCGGGAACTTACCCAAGTATCGATCCACTGCAAAGCAAAGGTCCGGTCGGTTTCAGCGAGTTGGATTTTTAGGGATTGTGGAGATGATAGGGATCTGGCATGATCTCCGTCGCCATGAGTTCCTACACCAATCCCTATGTCGTCGGCATGATTTCAGATTCGCCGGAAGCGGCGCGGGCGGAGTTCATCCGGAAAACCTACGGCCACCTCGCGGGAGCCATCGCGCTTTTCGCGGTGCTGGAGTGGCTGTTTCTAAGCCTTGGCTGGGGAACGGCGGCGCTTTCGTTGCTGGGCGCGAGCAAGTTTTCATGGTTGATCGTGCTGGGGGCTTTCATGGCGGTTTCCTGGGTCGCCGAGCGATGGGCGACGAACGGAGCATCCATCGGCAAACAATACGCAGGGCTGATTCTCTACACGGTGGCGGAAGCGATCATCTTCCTGCCGATGATCGCCCTCGCTGTCATCATGACCGGGGACGCCTCGCTGATCGTCCAAGCGGGGCTGATCACCGGAGCCATGGTGCTCGGCATCTCCGCGGTCGCGCTGACGACGAAGAAGGATTTCAGTTTCCTCGGCGGCATGCTCAAGATCGGCGGCTTCATCGCGCTCGGCTTGATCGTCGCTTCGTTCATCCTGCCAATCTCGCTGGGACTTTGGTTTTCCGGAGCGATGATTCTCTTCGCCTCGGCGGCGATCCTTTATAACACCAGTAACCTGCTCCACCGCTATCAGCCGGGTCAGCATGTAGCCGCGGCGTTGTCACTCTTCGCCTCCGTGGCGCTGCTGTTCTGGTATGTGCTACAGTTCCTGATGAGCCTGCGGCGGTGAATGAGTCGAGTGCATCCGGGGTAAGCTTGTGACCTCCTCGCGACTTGAGAAAGTCTGTTCTTTCTTGAAAAATCATTGTCAAAGAGTGTGGCTTACGACCGGAATCCTGTTCATTCTGATTGGATGTTCCGCGGCTTCCGCGATAGAACCCGAGTTCCTTGAAAGCATCCGGTTGCTGCCACCACGGAAATCGTTTTACAGCGCGCACGGAGCTGGAGTTTTGGAAGAGCAGATCGGCCGCAAACTGAACGACGAAGAAAGAAGGTTGCTCGACCGGAAGGCGGAAGGTGGCTGGCGGAAGTTTTCCGACGATCTGATCGAGTTCGAGGTGCCGGATGATCTGATCCTGAAAGTGGAACCATTCGATAAAGATGTGTCGGAACCTCTGATCGTGGGTGACAAGGTCGGGACCGGTCCATCGTTCGAGAGGGGTTATCGGATCACTTTCAACGGTCTGCACTACGGCACGGTGTTGGTGAATGAGCTGCCCTGGTTTGAGGAAGAGAAATGCTATTGCGGCCCGGTCGACTTGAAGAGCTTTGTGGTATCGGGAGGAAATTTTCTGGAACTGAGCCAGTTGCCAGACGGCCGGATCAAGAAGGTGCAGGCACTCAACGGCCGCCACCGGGCCATCCTCTTCGAGTGGACACATTCGGTGATCAGCCAGGAGGCCTATGTCAGGATCGGCGCTTCCGTGCGTCTCAAGCCTGCCTCGGACCGGTCTGTCGCGGATTGGCGGTCCTACAACATGGAGCAGCGGAAGGAGCCCCTGGCCGGAATCGGCTGGCTGAGAGTGGGGACGCCGGTAGCCGAAGTCGTGGCTTTGCTGGGTGAGCCGCAGAAGCGGACGGAAGAGGGGCTTTTTTATGAATCCACTTCCCTGAACGAAGACGGCAGCAGCTACCTGGTGAAGACGAGGCTGCCCCTGAGGGATGGGAAACTCCAGAGGTTTGGCAATGACTGGACTTCGTCGAAGGAGGCGCGCACATGGATCAAGGATACCCTGCGGTCATGGAGTGATTTGGCGGAAGACCTTGAGGAGGGAAAGTATCCGGAACTCCCCAAGGAGGATGTGAAACAGTTGCTGGACCACTTTCATGAAAATGCGGCGACAGCGGTCGGAGAGGAATGGGATGAACTCTGTCAGATTGTTCAGGATCTGGCCAACCTTGGAGTGAAAGATGAGAAGGCAGTCCCAGTAGTGGTAAAGCGGTTTTCCGATAACACTCTGCCCCAGTTCCATGCCCGCTGGGTGCTGGACCTATATGAAGTTCCCAATCGTTTGGAGATGTTTCACCGGAGGCTGGAGTTTGTGATGAATGAGTCGAAGGTGGGTGAATGCCACAACCTCTTTTCCAGTCTTGAGCCGAGGACCAATGAGCGTTCGAGGGAATTGTTGCGGCAGGGCTTATCGCATCAGAATGACGGGATTCGTCAGGAAGCGACGTATTTTCTAGATGGTCTGCCGCACGAAGAGGCGGCGCGGATGGTGAAAGAAAAACTCAAGGATCCGGCTGAGGACGTGAGGCGATGGGGAATCCTCCATGTGGACGATTTTTGCAGAAAAGCTGACGAGCCGTGGCTAAGGGCGATCGCGGAGGCCGAAACGAACGAGCGCAACCGCAAAGAGTTGTTTGAGAAAATTGGGAAATTGAAGTGACCTCAAGGCACCCTTGGGAATTTCGAGAAATCCGGCTGCCGCTTTTCGAGGAACGCCTGTTTCCCTTCTCGGCCTTCCTCGCTCATGTAGTAGAGCAGGGTGGCGTTTCCGGCGAGGTCGAGCAGGCCCATCTGGCCATCGCAATCCGCGTTGAGGGCGGATTTCAAACAACGCAGCGCGAGCGGCGAGTGGGCGAGCATTTCGCGGCACCACTGGAGGGTTTCCTTTTCGAGATCGGCGAGCGGGACGACGGTGTTGACCAGCCCCATGTCGAGCGCCTGCTGGGCGTCATATTGGCGGCAGAGATACCAGATTTCGCGGGCTTTTTTCTGGCCGACGATGCGGGCGAGGTAACTGGAGCCGAGCCCGCCATCGAACGAGCCGACCTTAGGGCCGGTCTGGCCGAAGCGCGCGTTGTCCGCGGCGATGGTGAGGTCGCAGACGATGTGCAACACGTGGCCGCCACCGATGGCGTAGCCGGCTACCATGGCGACGACGGGCTTGGGCAGTGAGCGGATTTTTTTCTGAAGATCGAGCACGTTGAGGCGGGGAATCCCGTCCTCGCCGATGTAGCCGGCGTGACCGCGGACTTTCTGGTCGCCGCCGGAGCAGAACGCGAGATCGCCGGCACCGGTGAGGATGATGGCGCCGACCTTGGGGTCCTCGTGGGCGAGGTCGAAGGCGACGAGCATTTCCTTCACCGTGAGCGGGCGGAAGGCGTTGCGGACTTCCGGCCGGTTGATGGTGATTTTGGCAATGCTCCCATCATCCGTCGTTTCATAACGGATGTCCTCGAATTCGCGCACGGTGGTCCACATGGCGGCAGCTTGGACGACCCGACGCCGTCTCGCAAGCGGATGCTTGGCGGTAAAAAAATCGACCGGTGGCACTCGGGCAGCTACGGTGGGCGGACGATGGATGCTGTTTTGTTAGCGTTTGCGTTTTTCTTCGGTCTGCTCGCGCAAAAACTGCGGCTGCCGCCGTTGGTGGGGTTTCTGGTATCCGGCTTTGTTTTGCAGGCGTGCGGCCAGACGGGCGGCGGCACCCTCAAGGTCATCGCAGACCTCGGGGTGACGTTGATGCTTTTCAGCATCGGCGTGAAACTCCGGGTGCGCACGCTGGCCCGGCCGGAAATCTGGGCCGGCACCTCGCTGCACACGCTGGCGGTGGTGGCGGTCATCGCGCCGGTGCTCCTGGCGGCGGGAACCTTGACCGGCCACCTCGCAGGGCTGGATTGGCGGACCGCGCTGCTGCTGGCCTTCGCGCTGAGTTTTTCCAGCACGGTCTTCGCCGTAAAAAGCCTGGAAGACGGCGGCGACCTCGGCGCGATCCACGGGCGGGTGGCCATCGGCATGCTGATCATGCAGGACATTCTCGCGGTGTTGTTCCTGACATTTTCGACGGGCAAGGTGCCCTCGTTGTGGGCGATCGCGCTGTTAGCCGCGCTGCTTTTCGGGCGAAAATGGTTAGGAACGCTCATCGGGCGCTCGGGTCACGGCGAGATGATCACGCTGTGCGGGCTTTTTCTGGCGCTGGTGCTTGGAGCGAAGGGCTTCGAGCAAGTCGGCTTGAAGGCGGACCTCGGTGCGCTTTTCGTCGGCGTGCTGGTCGGCTCACACCCGCGGGCGAAGGAGCTGAGCAAATCGCTGATGGGGCTGACGGACCTTCTGCTGGTCGGGTTTTTCCTGCAAATCGGCTTGGAAGGATCCATTTCGCTGGAGGGCGTGCTCTGGGCGCTGCTGCTGACCGCGCTGCTGCCGCTTAAGGGACTGGCGTTTTTTGCCATTCTCACGCGTTTCCACCTGCGGGCGCGGACCTCGTGGATGACGGGCATCACGCTCTCGACCTACAGCGAGTTCGGGCTCATTGTAGTGGCCTTGGCCGTCGGAAAAGGCTGGCTGCCGGCGGAGTGGCTGGTCGCGATGGCGTCGGCGCTCTCTCTCAGCATCCTGATCGCCGCGCCTATCAGCCGACGCGCGGAGGAACTCTACGATCCGATCAGCAATTTCCTCAAACGCTTCGAAACCGCAGGCCAGCATCCGGACGATTTGCCGATCGAAACCAACGGCGAGCGCATCGCGATTTTCGGCATGGGCCGGGTCGGGCTGG
>JANPKJ010000027.1:0-46304 GCA_031425955.1 Akkermansiaceae bacterium
TGGAATGGCCGTCCCGAGGCTGCCCTCGGCGCGGCTCCCGCCACCAGAATCGTCACCGGCGCCAGCCTGACGAGTGAAGCCATGAACCGCGGCATCGCCGCCCGTTTCGGCGCGGAGGGCATGGAACAGTGGTTTCCCGCCGAGCTTTCCCCCTCACAACTGACACGCTGGTTTCCGGATGCAACGCGGATCGATCCACTCGCGGATGCGGGAACCTATCAAGTCTGGAACAACGACCGGAAACTCGGAACGGTGCTCCGGAGCAGTCGCATGGGAGTTTCCGCCCGCGGTTTCAATGGGACTTCGGATGTCATTGTTTGTCTCGATTCCACCGGCGGGACCATTCTCGGAGTCGGTTTGTTAGCCAGCCGCGACAACGAGCCCTACGTCGGCGACGTGGCGGACGAGATCAAATACGCCGACGGCTTCGCCGGAACAAGCACCGCCGCACTATCGGATTCCGACCCGCATTTGGTCGTCAGCGGGGCGAGCGTCACCGCCGGAGCCGTTGTTGCCAGTGTGGGTGAAATGCTGCGCCGCCATCAAACCGCCGAGGCCACGCGCGGATTCCCGTGGAGCCATGCCATCGCGCTGTCATGGATCGCGCTGGGCGTGGTGGTCGGTCTGGCAAAATGGGGGAACCACCAGCGGGTGCGCATGGCTTTCGCGATTCTATCCGTGGCCGCCGGGGTCACACTCGGCTGGATGGTCAGCCAGGACCAGTTGATCGGCTGGTCTCGGAATGGAATGAACGTCCGCACGATGCTGCCGCTGCTCGCCCTAACCGCCGCGGCGCTGGTTATCCCGGCCTACACCGGCAGGAACGTCTATTGCAGCCGGATTTGCCCGCATGGAGCGGCGCAAACCTTGCTCGGGCAGTTGGTGAAAAGGCGTTTCGCCCTTCCTCCGAAGCTTCATCACCTGATGCGGCGGGTGCCGTGGCTCACCCTGCTGGTCATCTGGGTGCTCGCGTTTTCATCCATCGGTTTCCCGTTCTCGCACACCGAACCGTTCGAAAGCTGGAGCAGCGGTTTCCAGGCCGTCCTTCCGGCGGCCATCTTCTCGATCGGACTGCTGGCCGCCGTCTTCCTCCCGCAGGGATACTGCCACTACGGCTGCCCGACAGGAGCCATACTGAAATTCCTAACACAATCACCCGGCCGCTGGACGACGAAGGACACCGTCGCCCTGGTGCTCGTGGCTCTGGCAGGAGGCTTCGTCATGTCCCGATGAAACGAGCGCTGATCGTCCTCGGGTTTACCTGCCTGCTGGCGGTCCTGATCCGGAAATCCCTGCCGCCGCCCGTCTCGCGCGAGCTACATGGCAGAGCGATGGGTTGCGCATGGACACTCGCCTGGCGCGGCGACGCGGCGACCGCCAAAGACCTCGATCGGGAAGTTTCCAACACACTCGAACACTGGGAACAGGTACTCAGCCAATGGCGCGCACAGTCCGACCTTTCCCGCTTCAATCGCGGCGAGCCACCCACTGCGGATCTCACGCGAGTGCTAACACTCGCCGATGAAATCACAAAAGCGAGCGGGGGCGCGTTCGACCACCACCTCCTCGGCAAGGTCCACGCCGCGGGTTTTGGTCCAGCGGGGACAGGCGTGGATCTATCATCCATCGGCAAGGGCTTCGCGGTCGACCGCGTGGGCGAGCGGCTGCGGGAGCTGGGAGTGCGTGATTTTGTTTTCAACCTCGCCGGTGAGGCGCTCGCGGGCGATGGCGATTGGGAGATCGCCATCGAACGCCCGGATCCCTCAGGCAGGGTCATTGCGGACAGCGTCACGCTGAGGAATCAAGCCATCGCCACCAGCGGCAACTACCGCCAGTTCCATCAGACGGCGGAAGGCATCAAAAGCCATATCATCGACCCGCAGACGGGTGTGCCCGTCATCCGCCCGCTGTCATCCGTCACCGTCATCGCCGGAGACTGTGCCAGCGCGTCGTCCTGGGCGACCGCACTTTTTGTAATGGGTCCTGATTCCAACAAAACTCCAGCGGGCATGAAAATCCGTTGGCAGACGCACCCGGGCGGCGAGTGAATGATTAGATTTTCACATTCCTGAGGCGCAGGGCGTTGCTGATGACGGATACGGAACTGAGACTCATGGCCGCCCCGGCGAGGATGGGGCTGAGCAGGAGGCCGAAAAACGGATAGAGCAGACCCGCAGCCACCGGGATACCGAGGGCGTTGTAGAGGAAGGCGAAAAACAGGTTCTGCCGGATGTTCCGCATGGTCGCGCGGCTGAGGCGGATGGCCTGGGCGATGCCGCGGAGGTCACCCCTAACCAAAGTGATGCCCGCGCTCTCCATGGCTACGTCCGTGCCGGTGCCCATGGCGATGCCGACTTCCGCCTCGCTGAGGGCGGGGGCGTCATTGATGCCGTCGCCGGCCATGGCGACGTGGTTTCCTTCGGCACGGAGTTTTTTGACGTGATCGACTTTCCCCGCGGGTTCGATTTCCGCCTGCACGTCGTCGAGACCGAGTTGTTTCGCAACGGCGGCGGCGGTGCGGCGGTTGTCGCCGGTGATCATGACGAGCTTGATGCCAAGCTCATGGAGCTCCTTGATCGCCCGGGCGGTGGTGGGTTTGATCGGATCGGCGACGGCGAGAATGCCCGCAGGTTTTCCATCGATGGCGACAAACATGGCGGTTTTCCCTTCTTCCTGGAGTTTCACGGCGGCGGCTACCAGCGACTCCATGCCGGTGATGGATTCGTTTTTGAGGAAGTCCGGCTTGCCGATCATCACGGCGCGCCCGGCGACGGTGCCAACCACCCCGCCGCCGGTGACCGAGCGGAAGTCGGTGACGGATTCGAGGGAGATTTCCCGCTCCTTCGCGCCCTGTACGATGGCGGCGGCGAGCGGGTGCTCGCTGTTTTGCTCAAGCGAGGCGGCAAGGCGCAGGAAATCGTTAGGAGCGAAGCCATCGGCTGGCAGGACATCGATGAGCTTGGGCTTGCCCTCGGTGAGAGTGCCGGTTTTATCGACGACGAGGGTGGTGATTTTTTCGAGGCGTTCGAGCGCTTCGGCGTTTTTCACCAGCACACCTTCCTGCGCGCCGCGGCCGATGCCGACCATGATGGACATGGGCGTTGCGAGGCCGAGGGCGCACGGGCAGGCGATGATGAGTACGGCCACCGCATTGACGATGGCGTAGGCGAGTTTTGGCTCCGGCCCGAGCCACATCCAGAGGATGAAAGTGAGCACGGAAACAACTAACACGGCGGGCACGAAGATGCCGGCGACACGGTCGGCAAGTCCCTGGATGGGTGCGCGGCTGCGCTGGGCTTCCGCGACCATGTTCACGATTTGACCTAGCAGTGTGTCGTCTCCCACCCGCTCGGCGCGCATGACAAAGCTGCCGGAGCCGTTGACGGTGCCGGCGGTGACAGGATCGCCCGTGGATTTTTCCACCGGCAGCGGCTCGCCGGTGATCATGGATTCCTCCACACTGGAGTGGCCTTCCACTAACACGCCATCGACCGGCACCTTGTCGCCGGGAACGACGCGCAGCAGGTCGCTGACTTTCACCTGATCCAGCGGAACGACATTGTCGCCGCCCGGAGCAATCACCCGGGCGGTGGGCGGAGCCAGATTGAGTAGTGCCTTGATGGCGCTGCCAGTGCGGCTGCGGGCGCGGAGTTCGAGCACTTGCCCGACGATCACCAGCACGATGATGACCGCGGCGGCCTCGAAGTAGATGGCGACATGGCCGCCGTGCCGCATGCTGTGGGGAAACAACCCGGGAGCGAGCATGGCCACGATGCTGAAAAGATAGGCCGCACCGACGCCGATGGCGATGAGCGTGAACATATTCAAGTGACCGCTCAGCAGCGAGCGCCAGCCCCGGCGGAAAAACGGCCAGCCCGCCCAGAGCACGACCGGCGAAGTGAGAAGGAACTGAATCCAGCGCGAGACATCCCCCATCACCCACGATTGCGCGCCGAGCCCCGGGATGAAATGAGCCATCGCCAGCAAAAACACAGGCAAGGTGAGCGCGGCGGAGACCCACGAGCGCCGGGTCATATCTACCAGCTCACCGTTTTCCTCATCATCGGCAGCGGCGGCTTCCGGTTCCAGCGCCATGCCGCACTTCGGGCAGTCGCCGGGATGATCCTGCCGCACCTCGGGGTGCATCGGGCAGGTGTAAATCGTTTTGGCGGTGGATTTCCAGGCGGGGTTCAGCTCAAGCGCCATGCCGCACTTCGGGCAATCGCCGGGTTTGTCCGACTCCACGCCCGCACACATCGGGCAGAAGTATTTGGCGGTCGCCGCAGGAGTCACTGCGGCGTGCTCATGGGATTTCCCGCCACAACAGGACGGTGGCGCCGGGGCCTTTGGCTTGCCGCCGCTACAGCTACCCGCCGCTGGCGATGGCGCGGCCTGTGAAAGGAATTTCTCCCGGCAGTGCTCGCTACAAAAATAGGCGGTCTCGCCGTCGCGGGTCGCGCTGATGGCGGTGGTCTCGTCCACCGTCATTCCACAAATAGGGTCCTGGGTCATGGTATTGGTTTTCGTCGGCTCCGCAGAGCACGGTTGATGGATCATTGTCTTCATACATCCGGGCAAACGCACCCGTGCCGGACTCATTACAGTGTATTTTCGATCCGTACGTTTGTCGCGACTTTACGACGCCTCCCTGTCGCGCTTAGCCTCCGTGCCATGAAACGCGTCGAGGAATCGTTGCTCGAAAACCAGAGGACCTTCGTGGCATTCGCCCGCAGCCGCCTGGGAAGCCCGGAACTGGCGGAGGATGTGGTGCAGGAAAGCTTGGTGAAAGCACTGGCATCGGCGAATCAGCCTGCCGCCGGGGATGCCACCCTGACCTGGTTCTACCGGATCCTGCGCCGCTCCATCATCGATCTCTATCGTCGCGAGGCCGCGCGCAAACGCGCGATGGACCGCTTCGAACAGGAGCTCCCGGAGTCGCCCGGTGAGAACGACGCACGGGTGCTTTGCCAATGTTTTAAGCGCCTGATGCCTGCGGTGCCGGCAACCTATCGGGAGCTGCTCCAGCGCATCGATCTGGAAGGCGAGGACGCCGGCCACGTCGCCTCCGAGCTCGGCCTGACCCGGAACAATCTCACCGTGCGCCTCCACCGTGCTCGCAAACACCTGCGCGAGGAACTCTCCCGCAGCTGCCGGACCTGCAGCAAACACGGATGCCTGGACTGCACCTGCAGGGAATCGTCGGATGGCGTCCATTCTTGAAATCCGCCGAGCTATTTCCTTTTCGATTTCGTCTGGATCAACCGGTCCAGTGCCGCCCGGTTCGTGCCAGTCTCCTTTTCCGCCTGATCTGCGAGGAGATGCAGTTCCTTGGTTTTCTCCGGCAGCTTCGCAAAGGTTTTCAAATCCTTGCCGAGCTGCTTTTCAGGTTCGAGAGGTGTCGGTTTCATCACGATGTGAGTTCATGACATTCAATCGACGACCAAGGTGACCGCGTTATCGCCACGGAGGGCCTTGGAGTAAGGACAAGTCACGTGGGCTTCCGTCATGATCTTCATGGCGTTTTCCGCGTCGACACCCGGAAGCTGCGCGTGCAGTTCCACCTCAAGTCGGTAACCGCCGTTGTCCTCCTCGATCAGGCTGACCAAGGCGCGCACCGTGGAGTCGGTGATCGGGATCAGAAGCCTTTCCGCCGCGTTGACCACGGCTCCGTGGTAACAGGCGGAGTAGGCACCGGCGAACAGGGTTTCGGGATTGGGCCCGCGCGTCTCGATGCCTTCCTCAAGCGGATTTCCCAAGGTGACATCCAGCAATCCGTCTGGAGAATTGAGGCTGCCGGAGCGCGCGCCCTTGGAGATGACTTCCGATGTGAACAAAGTTTTCATGGTAGCACAAGTTAGCCGATCCCCGGCGTCTTCCCATGGGGTGTAACCCTACTCCCCCCGAGTGATCCGCCCCGCCAGCGCCTCCGCCGGATAGGTCCAGATTTCCGCCAGCGTCGGATGATAGTGGGGCAGGACGGCGAGCTCGTGGACCGTCATCCGCTTCGCCATGGCCGTGATGATCTGATGGATCAACTCGCCGCCGACCGGACCCACACACGCGCCACCGAGGATTTCGCCCGAATCGGGATCGGCGAGCAGCTTCACATGGCCATCCATGGCATCCATGATGACGGATTTTCCGAGTTCGCTGAACGGATAACTGGCGACGAGATATGGAATGCCGCGCTTGGCCGCGTTTTTTTCGGTCAGGCCGACTTGGGCCACCTGCGGATCGGTGAAAATCACCGCGAGTAAAAGCCGGTCGTCCATTTTCCGCATGGAAGCGGGATGCATGATGTTGTGGGCGGCAATTTCGCCCTGTCTCACGGCTAGGTGGACGATGGCATGAGGCCCGGTGCAATCCCCGGCGGCAAAAATGTGCGGCGTGCTGGTCCGCAGGCACTCGTCAGCCACGATGCGGCCGTGGTCGGTGGCGACGCCCGCCTTGGCGAGATCCAGCGACCCGGTGTTGGGATCGCGGCCGATCGCTAGCAGAATCTCCTCCGCAGAGACCGACCGAAGCCGTCCCTCGTGTTCAAACGAGACTGTCTTGCCGTGCGCTCCGCAGCGCATGCCGGTGATCTTCGTATGGGTGAAGACTTCGATGCCGTCCCGCCGGAAGACCTTTTCAATTGCTGCCGCGGCATCGGTGTCGAAGCCGCTCAAGAGATGCCCGCTGCGCTGAAGAATGGTGACCCGAACTCCGAAACGTGCGAAGAACTGCGCGAATTCGGCCGCGACGGCCCCACCTCCCAGAACGATGAGGGACTCAGGGAGTCGGGTCAGCTCCAGCGCGTCGTCGCTGGTTAGATAACCGACCTCATCAAACTCCGGCAAGGGAGGTGGCGCGACGGAGGAACCGGTGGTGATGACGAAGCTGGCAGAGCTCAGCGCGCCGTGGCCGGCCACGGCGACGGTCTGCGGATCGAGAAAACGGGCCTGTCCGCGTAGAAAAGTGAACTTTCCGCCGTTAAGATCCTCGCGACGACCAGCCGCGAGGCCTTCAATGAACGCGTTTTTGCGCTCCATGATTTTTGAAAAATCAAACCCGGCAGATCCCGCGGTGATTCCCCAAGTCGGCAATTTCCCGGCTAGGTGCATGATCTCCGCCGCGTAGAGCAGTGATTTCGTGGGCATGCAACCGCGCAGGATGCACAGGCCTCCGACCGCGTTTCCGCCGTCAATCAACACCGTGTGCAAACCGGCGGCGGCTGCCGACCTTGCCGCCGCATATCCGGCACTGCCACCGCCAAGAACTGCGACATCGTAATCAAACGAATGGTTGCCGGAAGAGTTAGACATGATTTCCCATTTTCAACTCGGCGAAATGTTCGTGCTGGTCATCGACCAGGGGAATGCTCGTTCCCGCCAACTCCTGACCGTCGACCACGAGATGGCTTCCCCGGGGGGCATCCGCCGGGAGCCGGCTGATGGTGATGTGATAGACCGTCTGATGGTAGCGATAGTGGATCTTGTATGACGGCCAGCTCTCGGGCAGAACGGGAGCGAGGCGCAGGCGATCGCCTTCCAGATTCACTCCCAGCAGCGTTTCGACGAGCAAGCGGTACATCCATCCCGCAGATCCAGTGTACCAGGTCCAGCCGCCCCGACCGGTGTGCGGTGCGACCGCATAGACATCCGCCGCGACGACGTAGGGTTCCGCCTTGTAGGTGGCGATCTGCTCCGGAGTGCCTCCATGGTGGATCGGATTGAGCAGGCCGAAGAGCTCCCATGCGCGTGCGCCCTCCCCCATCATCGCATAAGCCATCGCCGTCCAGATCGCACCGTGGGTGTATTGGCCGCCGTTTTCACGCACGCCGGGAATGTAGCCCTTGATGTATCCCGGATTGAGCGGCGACTTGTCGAAAGGCGGATCAAACAACTGGATGAGCCCTTCCTCGCGACGCACGAGACGCCGGTTCACGGATTCCATCGCTTCCTGCGAGCGGGAAGGTTCACCAGCTCCACTGATCACCGACCAGCTTTGCGGAAGTGAATCGATCTGACATTCCTCGTTGAGATGTGAGCCGAGTGGCTCGCCATTGTCGAAATAGGCGCGGCGATACCACTTGCCATCCCATGCGTGTTTTTCGATGTTTTGTTGGAGTTGGCGGGCCTCGGCCATGCAACGGTCGGCAAACACAAAGTCCTCCCGCTCCCGGGCCACTCCGGAGAAGCGGGTGAGCACTTCATAAAGGAAAAACGCCAGCCACACGCTCTCGCCCTTCCCTTCCATGCCGACGCGGTTCATGCCGTCGTTCCAATCACCACAGCCCATCAGAGGCAGGCCGTGTTCTCCGAAGGAAAGCCCGTTTTCGATGGCACGGACACAGTGATGATAGAGCGTGGCGGATTCCTCCGAGCGGTTCGGCAGGTCGTAATAGGCCTCCTCGTCCGCCCGCACCGGCCTCGCGTCGAGGAAATGCACGACCTCATCCAGCACTCCGGAATCGCCGAGGCTGGTGACATAACGGCAGGTGACATACGGCAGCCACAGGAAGTCGTCCGTGAAATGCGTGCGGACTCCGCGGCCGACCGGCGGATGCCACCAATGTTGGACGTCTCCCTGCTTGAACTGACGGCTCGCGGCGAGCAGCAAATGCCTGCGGGTGAGCACCGGCTCGGCATGAACCAGCGCCATCACGTCCTGAAGCTGGTCGCGGAAGCCGTAGGCGCCCCCGGATTGGTAGAACCCGGTCCGCCCCCAGATGCGGCAGGCAAGCGTTTGATAGAGCAACCAGCCGTTGGCCATCATGTTCACCGAAGGATCCGGCGTGTCCACGTTCACCGCACCGAGCGTGCGGTTCCAGTATTCCCAGACTCCCTCCAGAGCCACCCGGCGGGAATCCGGACGACGGAACCGATAGATGAGATCCTGGACTTCCCGCACGTTCATGCCAACCCCGAGACGGAAGCTGATTTCCCGCTCTTGGCCATCCGCGAGATCGAAGCAGACCTGCATCGCGCCGCAGGGATCCAGACCGGCGCCGACGCGACCGGAGAGCCGGGCTTTCTTCATGGCGGCGGGTTTCGCCAAACTGCCGTTCCTGCCGATGAACTCGCGGCGGTCGCCGGTGACGGTGCGCGTGGCATCATTGACATCGAGAAACACAATCCGGTTGGGAAACTCGGTGTTGCTGTGGTTGCGCACCAGCAGCGCACCTGTCTTAAGGTCCAACTCGGTCTGGACGTGCATCAGGTTTTTCTGCCTGATTTCTCCCAGCACCCATTCCCAGTATCCGGTGACTGATAGTCGGCGGGAGCGGCCGGAAACATTCCGCAGTTTCAAAACGGTGAATTTCACCGAAGCATCCATGGCCACGTAGACCCACAACTCGGAGGTAATCCCGTTCTCCGTATGCTCGAACACGGTGTAGCCGAAGCCATGACGGATGACATAGGGCGTCTCGCCGCGGGCAGGCAGCGGCGTGGGCGACCAGAAGCGCCCCGTCTGCTCGTCGCGGATGTAGAGCGCCTCGCCGGTGGGATCCTGAACGGGATCGTTGTTCCACGGCGTGATGCGGAATTCATGGGAATTCTCCACCCAGGTGTAGGCGGAACCGCTCTCGGAGACAACCGTGCCGAAATCGGGATTGGCGATGACGTTCACCCACGGTGCCGGTGTCATCTGGTCACGATCGAGTGTGATGATGTATTCGTGACCGTCGCGGGTGAAGCCGCCGAAGCCATTGGCAAACGCCAATTCTCGCAGTGGAAGCGGTTTCTGCGGATCCGCGAAGACGGACTGGGTGGCTATCAGATTCGGGACCGCTGGCGGGAAAACAGCCAGGTGCGAGATTTGTTCCGCCAGTGTTCCGACCCGGTCGTCCAGCACCACCCGGGCGAAAGACAGCAGCAGCATGCGGTCCTCGCTGGAAATCTGGTCGAGACTCCGGACGAAGATCCCGCCCGGCTTGTCGAGCATCTGGGCTTCGCTTCCGGATGAGATCAGGCCGATGATGTGGTCCTGCAGCGACTGCCGGTAGCCGGAAACATCCTCGTGCAGGATGACCAGATCCACCGTGAGTCCCTTCATGCGCCAGTAGGTGTGCGCCCTGACCAACTGCCGGACGACTCCGATTTTCTCAGAGTCGCTGGCGTAGAGCAGCAGGATCGGCACGTCGCCCGAGATGCCATAACTCCACAACCCGTTCTGCCCGCGGCGGTTGCCTAGCAGCACGCTCGCATTCGCCCGGCGGGCGGCGGATGCATAGACCAGCGGCCCTATCAGGCGGCCGAAAAGCTGGGCCTCCGCCTCGGTGATGTCGAGCTGATGGAGAGACACCTGGTTGTGGGTCCACGCCAGATCGAAGGCGCGGTCCACCATGTGATGACTCTGATATTTTTCCACCAGGCCCATCGCCGCATCCCGCGTCTGGGTCACGCCGATCACCAGGTCGACGATGACGGTTCCCAAGGGCGGCAGCGTGACCAACCTCCGAAGGGAAATTACGGGATCGAGAACCGGCCCGACCGTGTTGGACAAGGGCCCGGTGGTTCGCATTGCCGCCGGATTTGCCAGCGAGCCGCCACGACCGATAAACTTCGAATGATCCGTCTCACAGGAAATTTCGCCCCCGCCGCCATCCCGGCTTACCATCAGGTGCAGCAACCATGGAGGTTTCTCGTCCTCCGAGCGGGCGCGGCGGGTACAGAGAATCGCGGAGGAATCCGGCTCGAACTCCGTCTGCACGAAGAGATTACTGAAGGCCGGATGGGCCGCGTCCGACGCCGGGTGCGCCAGCACCACCTCCGCATAACTCGTCAGTTCGATCACGCGCTCCACTTCCGAGCGGTTCGTCAGCGTGACGCGCCGCAACTCGACGTCGTCCTCCGGCGACACGCTGATCTGGGTGTGGATTTCCAGCGACGAATGACGGTGCCGGAACTCCGCCCGCGACTGGGTGAAAATCGCCTCGTAGCCCTCCGTGTCACGAAGCGTCGGCTGATAGGCGGTGGACCAGAACTCTTCGGTGGCGGGATCCCGCAGATAGATGAACGCACCCCAGCAGTCGCGAGTCGCATCCTCGCGCCAACGGGTGACCGCAAGGTCTCGCCAACGGCTGTAACCTCCGCCCGCGCTGGTGACGAGCACATGATAGCGGCCGTTGGAAAGCAGGTGGACGTCCGGTGAGGGTGATGACGGATTTCGATAGACACGCATCACGCTGTCCTCCTCGCCGGTCTGGCTCCGCTGGATCTCGGGCAGGGTGTATTCGATGAATACGCTCGCCACGGTTTTGGGAACCCGCTCTTGCAGCAGCAGATCGGCGGCGCGAAGCATCGGGCAGGCGAGGAAACGGCGCTGCATGGGAAAATCACGCAGGATGTTGTCCAGCGCCAACAGGCTCATTCCCTGATGGTGCACCATGAATGAACGGATCGTAACGCTTGAGCGCTCGAGCGGCATGCGGGACGGCGTGTAATCGACCGCCTCGTAGAAGCCGAAGTTCCCCTCACGGCCATCCGCCGCGAGCCGCTGCAGGTTTTCGCAAGCCTGCCGCGGCGCGACAACCAGAGCCATCGCGGAGGCATAGGGCGCGATCACCAGATCCTCCGACAAGCCGCGCTTCAGTCCGAGCCCGGGCACTCCGAAGGCGCGGTACTGATAGTTCAGCTGCACGTCGGTCCGGTGGTAGCCGGATTCGGAAATCCCCCACGGCACGCCACGCCGTTTTCCGTAGTCGATCTGCTGCCGCACGGCCATCCGGCAGGTGTGGTCGAGCAGCGTGTTTTCATACGTCGGCATGACGAGCTGCGGCATGAGGTATTCGAACATCGAGCCGCTCCATGAGACGAGAAGCGCCTCGTGCTGTGAGGCGACCAGCAGGCGCCCCATCGAGAACCAGTGGTCCTGTGGAACCTGGCCCAAGGCGATGGCGACATAACTGCAAAGGCGGGCCTCCGAGGCCAGCAGATCGTAATAACTCCTGTCACTGCGTCCCTCGTGAATGCTGAAGCCTATCGAAAACAAGTCCCTCTCCGTGTCGAACAGGAACGTGAAATCCATCGCGGCCAGCTGGTCACTCTGTGCTGCCAGCGATTCCAGTTCCGCCATCCGCTCGCCGGCGCGGGCGGCGGCTTCACAGATGCACCGCGACAATTCGCCCGGCTCCGCGGTTGATTCCGACCCATCCGGATTCATCGACTCATGGAGTTCACAAAGCTCCCGCAAGGTCGAAATTCTGTCGAGTGCGACTGATAGACCGGGCTCCACCGGATGACCCGACTCGGGCAATCCCAGCCAGGGCGCGAGGAAATGCGCATCCTGCAAATGATCCTCACAGTTCCGCATCAGGGTCGCCGCCCATGCCCGGACGGTCGGGTTCTCCTTGTCCATCGATGCCGCGGCCTCCGTCGCCTTGGCCAGCACTCTCTCAAGCAATGAAGCCGTGGCGCGCAGTCCGACGGGAGTTCTCTCAAGCTCTTCCTCCAGCCGGGCCAAAGGGATGTTGTCACGGACCAACTCCCTGAGTATCCGGACCGTGTCGCGCAAGCCGAGGACTACTTGGGATGACACGCATCCGGTATCCGCCTGCTCTCGAAGCCCTGAACCGAGTGTCAGCAGGTGCCCGGCGAGGTTGCCGCTGTCCACGCTGGAAATGTAGAGCGGGAACAGCGGCTTGCGGGTCCGGGTGTCATACCAGTTATAGAAATGACCGCGATAGCGCTCCAGTTCCAGCATGGACGCGAGCGCGTCGCGGGTGCGCCGGACAAGCCCGCCCGTTGATAGATAGCCGAGGTCCTTCGCTGCAAGATTCGACAGAAGAGCCAGCCCGAGGTTGGTGGGCGAAGTTCTGGATGCGAGTGTCGGCACGGGGACTTCCTGGAAATTGTCCGGCGGCAGCCAGTGGTCGTCCACAGTGACGAAGGTCTCGAAATAATACCAGGTCTTGCGCGCCGTGCGCCTGAGAAACGTCAGTTGTTCCGCAGTGAGATCCGGCGGCAGGGATTCGATCGGCTGGCTGATCCACCAGGCGATGGCCGGCGCGAAAATCCACATCACGAGAAACGGCAGCGCGGCCGGGATCTGGTGCGGGAGGAGAACCATCAGATAGAATCCGGCCGTGACTGCCATCGCCGGAGCGATCCACATCATGCCGAAGTATCCCGCAAGGGTCACCCGCGCGCCGCGTTCGACGTCGCCCGATGGCTGCCATTGCAGCAGTTGCCGGTGGGTAACCAGCAATCTCATGAGCGACCTGCCGATTGCGTCCAGGCTGAGAAACGCGTCGTAAGGAAGGAAGGCGAGAGTCACGAAGGTCTGGCCGAGTCGCCGCGCATAAGAATCCATTTCTCCACGCAAGTGGATCCGCCAGGGCAGGTCCTCCGGTTTATTGAAAACATGGACAAACGCTCCCGACACCGCGGGAGAAACGACGATCAGGAGCACCAGCAACGGTCCGAGCCCGGCATGTTCGGGAACCAGCAGCCAGGCTCCCAGCATCAGCAACAACAACGCGACCGGGACCAGGCTGCGCCTCAGGTTGTCGAAGATCTTCCAATGCGAAAGGGCTGATAGAGGATTGGCGCACGGGCTGGCATCCGGGCCGGGCACTCGGGGAAGCAGCCACTGGGTGATCTGCCAGTCTCCGCGGATCCAGCGGTGCCTGCGGGCCATGTCCACATTGTAACAGGACGGATAGTCCTCATAGAACTCGACGTCGCTGACCAGGGCGGAGCGTGCATGGCAGGCTTCCAGCAAATCGTGGCTGAGAATCCTGTTCTCGGGGAACCGGCCGTCCACCGCGCGCTGGAAGGCATCCACGTCATAGATGCCCTTGCCCATGAAAGTGCCTTCCAGGAAAACATCCTGATAGACATCCGACACCTCGCGGGTGTAGGGGTCGATCCCGGGATCTCCCGCGAACAACCGGACGAACCAAGAGCGCCTCGCGCTCGGCAGGCTCACCCCGACACGCGGTTGCAGGATGCTGTAGCCTTCGACCACCACATTGCGGGACTCGTCAAACACCGGACGGTTCAACGGATGCGCCATGGTGCCGACGAGCCGCCACGCGGCGTCCCTTGGGAGCTGGGTGTCCGTATCGAGCGTAATGACATATCTCACCTCTGACAGAATGGAGGTTTGGCCAACCACTTCCGAAAAACACCCGCGGGACCCGGAACGGAGGAAGGAGTTGAAATCGTGGAGTTTTCCCCGTTTCCGCTCGTAGCCCATCCAGACGCCTTCCCCTTCGTTCCACCGGCGCGGGCGGTGGAACAGGAAAAACAGGTTTCCACCCTCGGGGGAATACCTTTCGTTCAACAACCGCACCCCGGACCGCGCGCACTCTACCAGATCTTCGTCGTCCGGCAGGATTTCCTGTTCCGCGTCCCGGAAGTCCGTTAGCAGTGCGAAGTGGACTTTCGGATCGCGGTTCGCCAGATAGTGGACTTCCAGAGTTTCTATCAGTCTAGCCACCCCGTCGGCGCCCGTCAGCATGGTGGGTACCACGACCATCGTCCGGCACTCGTCGGGAATCCCGGCGGAGAAGTCGAGTCGGGGAAGCCGGCTGGGATGGATCGCGAAGGTGCAGAGCCAGTTCATCAGCGCCACTGCCAGCTGGCTCGCGGCCACGAGGAACACTGCGATGAAAAAAACGAGCGTCCATCCCGCCAGCCCGAGCCGGCCCGCCTGGGAATAGAGACCGAAGCCCGCCAACAATGTCAACGCGGTGATGCCCCCCGCATAAAACGACAGGGGACAGCAGTGGATGAGCCTCTCGAAGCACAACCGCAACGGCCATCGCATCTCCGCTTCGCGCACCAGAGCGGACCTGCCCCCGCCGACCAGATAGTAGCCCACATGCCGCTCGCGGGCGGTGTCATCCGGCCCCGTCGGGCGATCCACCGCCATCCACACCGCCAAGCGGGCGATTTCCTCTTCCGATTGGTCACTGTGCCGGGAAATCATCTCCACCGCGTGGCGGTAGCTGTCACGAGTCGCAAAATCCATGGTGCTGTAAACCCCCTCGGGATCAGTGCGCAGGATTTCCTCGACGCGGCTCAGGCTCTCCACGAAGTCCTTCCAGTCCAGGCCGCCGATCAGCCGGAGGCTGGCGATGCTATGACTCACGGAAACCTGGTCCGCCGCCTGGCTCTGTCCCTCCTGATGGACCAGCAGCTCGATGGACAGTCCCTGCTCGCCAAGACGTTGTTCCAGCCAGCTGCGGGCGAAGTGCAACTCCGTCCCGTGCCGGGATAACAGCTGGCAGAACTCGGCAACGAAGGCACTGGAAAAAGGGATGTGCGACGTGGCCATTTCCGCGACCACCACCACCAGATCCGACGGCGACTTCTCGACCATCTTGTGAAGGCGGCCGACCCACAGGGAAGCGAGATCCCGATCCATGTGTGCCGCGGTCAAGCGGGTGGTGACCCGCTGCAGGTTTTCGATCAAGCCGAGCCGCAGCATGATGGGGACCGCCCAAAGTTCCCCGAGTTTCAGAAACTTGATGGACTGATAGGCCTCCACGAACGACGTGAGCGACTCGGCGTCGATCTGCGCGTCCACGTGGGAAATCAGTTCCAAGACGATGTCATATACCCGCGGCAAGCCGTGCGAGGCACCATTCACCAGGCGCGGCAGTTCGCGGCTATATCCGCGGGGAAGATGTCGTCTGGCCATCTGGACCTGCTCTTCAATCAGATAGAAGTTATCAAGCACCCATTCCCCGGCCGGGGTTATGCGCTGGTCGGGGCCCACCTTGATGGCATCGCGATGAAATGCCCGCAGGTTTTCCTCATTCGATTCCAAGCGGTTCAGCAGGACATTCGCGGTGAACCGGGAGGTGATCTGATGGGTGGCCGCCAAGCTTTTGGCGTGGCGGGCCAACTGCTCGGCACCGAACAACTCGGCCCGCAGCGGAAAATCTCCGGGCTTGGATGAGGAACGCTCGCGCGCGTCCATCCAAGCTTCGCGAGGTAATGAAGAATTTTGCATGATGAATACCAAACCGACCACCCTGTATTATGCGATAGGTGAATCGGCGTTACCAGCCGGAACATTCTTCGGAATCATGCATTTTGCACAGGATCATGGAGGGGAGCCCCTACCGTGCAGCTCCCCGAGGGCAAGCGCCATGGGGTGTACACCTACTTGACCGGCTTTTCGGATTGCGATGTCAGCGACCCAGCCGGGCAGGTTGGCCGGTGGCCTCAACCACGGACCGCCACAGATCGCCATTCGGGTCCACCTTGCGGCGACCGCGGGTAACCAGGCTCATCGGCAGGTGGACATAGCGCTGGTGCCAGCGGGCGACGACCATGCCTGTCTTCCCCGCCATGGCGGCATGCACCGCGTGGCGGCCGAGATTGAGGCAGAAAATCCGGTCCTCCGGCGCGGCGGGCACACTGCGGATGAGGTAACTCGGATCAATGTATTTCAGGTTCAACTCGACATTTTTCTCTTGAAAATGCCGGGTGATCCGCTCCTTGAGGAAGACCCCGATGTCCGCGTGGCGTTTGTTTCCGGACGCATCGGTGGTCTGCTCGGTCGAAGGAATGTGGTCCTGTCCCGCCCCTTCCGCCACGATCACCACGGCGTGGCCGCGGTTAGCGAGGCGGAGTTCCAGGATTTCGAAAAGTCCGTTCGACCCTTCGAGCGCGAAGGGCACCTCGGGGATGAGCACGGCGTTTGCCTCGCCGGTAGCGAGCGCGGCGGAACAGGCGATGAATCCCGAGTCACGGCCCATCAACTTCACCAGACCCACGCCGTTGCGGGCGCCACGGGCTTCCGTGTGGGCCGCAGTGACTGCGTGGAACGCCGCCGCGAACGCGGTCTGATAGCCGAAACTGCGGTCCATGAACATCAGGTCGTTGTCGATGGTCTTGGGCACGCCGACGATGGACATGCGCCCGCCGCGACGCCGGACCTCCTCGAAGATATCGTGGGCTCCCCGTTGCGATCCGTCACCGCCGATGACGAAGAGAATGCTCACGCCCAGCGCCTCCAGCCGGTTGACCATCACCTTGGTGTCCTGCCTCCCGCGGGAGGATCCGAGGAATGATCCTCCGAAGTAGGGGATATTCCTAACATCATCGGGAGTGAGTTCGAGCGGCTTGTGGCCGTAGGCGGGATCCAGCCCTTCGTAGCCATACTGGATTCCGAGAATCCGGCGGACGCCATAGACGTAGTAAGCCTGCATGACGATGGCGCGGATGACGTCGTTGATGCCGGGACAGAGACCGCCGCAGGTGACGATGGCGCAGCAGGTTTGCGCGGGGTCGAAGAAGATTTCGTGACGGGGTCCGGCGAGTTCGAGCGTGCGCGGCTCCGCCCCATCGCGCAGCGACGCGATGACGGAATTGATATGGTCGTTGAGCAGGATGCGGTCGCCATCGGAATGCCAGCCGGCACCTTCCGCCGCGAAGTCGCGTTTCCAGCCGGGCGAGGGGATTTCGCGAGGGCCTAGACTTGTGATTTGCAGGTCTTCAGGGGTGATGGGCAGCGGACTCATAGGGGGAAATCCTAAAGCCGGACCTAAGGCGGAACACCTCAATTGCTCGCGGATGATCCGCAAATCCTCCGCAATCCCACTTAAAAAGGAGTGAACACCGAGCTCGTCACCTTGGGAAAAAGCTCCTTGTTCGACGACTCCATCAACTGCTGCGACCATTCGTCGAGAATCTGTTCGTTCGCCGTGGTCAGGGTCTTTTGATTGAACTCAGCAACTTTTGAAACCGTCGCGCGGCGATCCGCGGTGGTCGCCATATATTTGCCGGTGGCTGCGTCCTTCACCCGGGCCTCGAACGCCATGCTGCCGAGGCCGGTCGGCGGACTGCCATAGGTCACCTCGGTGAGAGCGGTCTCCAAAATGAGGGTCCCGGGCTGGGAAGTGTTGTCGGTGATGTAATAACTGCACACGGGCGATGAGAACGCCTTGCGCAGCGACTTGGTCCAGTAGTCGCCCAACAACCCGCATTGCTTCAGATAACTTCTGCGATCCGCCACATAAGGGCTGACACTCTCATTCCATTGTTCCTTCCGGAGCCACTTGATGGAAACCGGACGGACGACGATATACTTGTAGGTGGTCGGCTCGACCTTGGGCGATCTCCATGAATGATCGAACGGTAGCCGAGCAAGCCGCCCGGACGTGTCGGCGCCGGTGGCGGCGAGGAACGGACTGGTCGGAGCCGGCGTGGCAATTTTTCCGACCGTGCATCCGGTGAGACCCGAGACAAACAGGGTGGCAGCAAAACGCAGGATGGACATGCGGGAAGTCATCTGCCGAAGCCTCCCACACCGCAAGCTATTTCACGGGTCCGAAACCCGGACGGTCCTTGCGGATCAACGCGGAGAAATCGAGTGAATCACCCGCCTCCTTCCCGGCGGCATTAATGTGGGCTCGCTTCTTGAGTTCGTCGAAGGGCAGTCCGCCGGTCACGATCGCCTGACGCTCATACAACAGCTCGTCGCCCTTGCCATTCACCAGCATCCGCCAATCCCACGGCTGGCGCCCGGACACCGGACGCTGGCTCCGGATCCCGGTGGTGCAGTTGGTGGTGATGGCATTATACCAGCGCGGTTTTTCATCGAGCCCGTTAATGGAGCGGATGTATTCGAGAAAACGCTCGCGCGTGTGCGCGACACCAGCGGTGGTTCGATAGAGATAGACGTCCTCGCCCTTCCGGAAATTCGTGCGGACACGGGCCACATCCCGCTCATCGGCGGCGATGAAGATCAGCTCGTATTGTCGATAGAGCCCGCCGATCGCGGAATAACTTTGCCCGACCTTTTTCCGGGTTTCGATGGAGAAACAAAGCGGCGGGGAGTCGGCGAACTGAAAACTAACAATCGGATGCGCCATCCACGGGGATCCCCAGTAGTTGACGAACAAATCGATATGGGTGAGTTTCGACAACCGCACCTTGCGGGTTTCCCAAACCGGTGTGTAGTCGGTATCCGTCCGATAGTCAAAGTTCCGGACATTGTGAATCGTCACCTCGTCGCCGTTGACCTCCGCCCGGGGTTTCCGCGCCACATCCGTCTGCCAGTCTCCCTCGCCGCTCGGCTTGAGGGTGAGCCACCAGACCAGGACGATGAAGAATCCGCCGCCGAGGATGCCGGTTTTCCGCAGCCATGGACGCACGAGAATCACGACCGCCAAATTCACGCCGGCGAATGCCCATGCGAGGGTCCTGGACGGGCCGTCGAAATACACGGCCCCGAAGGCCCAGGCCAGAACCGGAAGTCCCAGCAGGATGAAACAGAACCAGCGGAGGTATTTCATGAAAGAAAATGATTCAGTGAGTAAATGGGACCAGAGTGATCATAGGGAACTTCCCGTCCGTATGCCACGAGTCCCCTCCTCCATTGCGTCTCTGGAGGGCCGTCTCATAACCACCGATCGAACCAACGTCGAGCACCTGTTTCGCCACCGTCAATTCCGCGAGCACGATGTCGAGCTCGTTTCCCCGGTGTCGCCTGGGGTTCCTTGAGGATGCGCTCCACTTCCACGACGGCCTGCTGCGCGGTTGGCCACCACCAACTCAACGCACCCATATCAAGAATGCCGGTGCCAACCTTCACCACGGCAAGCATGCGCGCGACTTCCGACGTCGGCGTGAGGTCCCCGCACCCGACGAAGCCACCTGTGGAGAAGCAGAATTCGAAGACGTTGACATTGTTCAAACCTGAGTGACCGATTAGCGGTCACTACCTGACCACGACGTAGACCGTGGACCCCTGGTACATCACCGGCCGATAATAGATCCCGCCGACATACATGCAGTTATATCCGCCATAGTAAACGGCGCGGTAGCCGTAGGGAACCGTGCGGATATATCCGGCGGGAAGCGGCGCCACCACGGCCGCGCCACCGTAGCCACTTCTTGCGACGGCACCGTTAGGACCGGCGACGACCGCCCCGCCGTAGCGGTTGGCGGCAGCGACATTTCCATTTGGCCCCTGGGCCACCGCTCCGCGCGGTCCGACGTAGGCAGAGCCGCCGCCCGAGCCGTGATAGACAGTGCCGCGCCCGGCGCGGGAGGCGCTGACTCCGTAGGCACGGGCATCCGCGTGCGAGACGGTGAGGAACAAGGCCGCGCAAGCGAGTAGCGCGCGGGATGGGATGAGCTTCGTCTTCATCGGGGTAACAGGGTGTTGGGATTTAACGCTTTGCGACGGATTGCATCTGGGTGGTGGTCCACATTTCAACTTTCTGCGCCCCCTTGGGCGGAGTGAAAGTGAACTCCGTGGCGGAAACGGCCGCCGCAAGATTCCACTCGGAAAAAGCGATGCGAACCTGCGGATTCGCCTGGCGGTGGAAGGTCGCCGTCAGTTTGCGGGGAAGCTGGTCGTCCACCCCGATCCACAACTCGGCGGACGCCTCCTTGCCAGCCAGTGCAAGCCGATGGCAGTCCACTCCGAACATCCCGAGCAATCCTGCGGTGGTTTTTCCGCGTCCGAGATAGGTGATGGATTTCGCCTGCCGCTTGAGGTCCCTGTAAGGGTCGCTCAAGGCGAATTCCGCGAGTGGTGGAGTGAAGCCGTAGTGTTTGTCCAAGCGCTCGACCAGACCGTCGATATTTGTGCGCATGGGGATGACCGAATAGTGGTTGGTACTTTCATCGAGAAGTGAAAGCTGAGTCCCGTCCGCGACGGCGTGTCGCAAGCCGTGGTTGCTCTTCGAAACGGCGGCGAGTTGGTTCGGGCGTTGCACGATGACGGAGATCTTCGCTTTTTCCGTTTTGTCCCTGCCGGGAAGCAGGCCCGCGTCTATCTCACGGACCGCCTTGAAACTGAAAGTCCGGGCGGCGGCGAGTTTGGACGACATCTGACGGAGCAACTGGTCGGCATTGGGAGTTTGCTCGACGGCGAGCAGTGATCCCGTGAAGAACGCCGCGAGCGCGAGGGTGGCGATGGATTTGATATTCATGGAATTGAGTCGGTCATCTTGCTAGAAAAGGCAACCCATGCGGATTTCGAGCCAATTGCTATCGCTATCACGATTCCGCATCGTACTTTAGTGATATTCAAGCGATACGGTCCAGGGCAATCCGAATTTCCGCGGAACCCGGAAATTGTCCGGCACGAACCAAAAGCCCGGACGTCCGATGCGGGTTGGCGATGAACTCCGCCGGGCCGGTTTCCGCTGCCCGTTTCTTGAGATCCCGGAAATCAGGCATCGAGGTTCGCCATGGTGGCGCTCGAAGTGAATCAAGCATCCACCATCAAGCATGCCGGTTTCTCCCGGTGATGCGCCGCCAAGTCGCCGAGCACGGGGGACTCGACGACAGGGGGTGGCGGCTCAACGGGGGGAAGATACTCAAGGTTTCGGTGAGGTGGCGGCGGGTGGGGATCAGGCGCGGGATTTTCTCATAACTCGACAGATCACGAGCAGCAGGACGGCCCCGGCGGTGGCGATGATGATCCCACCGAGATCGAAAGAAGCGATTTTCCCGAGACCGATGAAGGTCCCGAGAAATCCACCGACGATTCCGCCGACAATCCCGATCAGGATGGTGACGAAGAAACCGCCCGGGTCCTTGCCAGGCATAATGAACTTGGCAAGTGCCCCGGCGATGAGGCCGAGAAAGATCCAGGAGATGATACCCATAACGACTACGGTTAGAATTTCAACCGTTGCTATAACGACATCCGGCGTTTAAGCAGACTCATTCCTTAATGGGAAGATAAATTTGGGAATTTTCGGAAAATTATCATACCCCGTAATCGTCCCTCCGGTTTCGATCCAATCAAAGGCCTTTCCGAATCGCCGGGTTTTATGAGTCAACACACGGCATAAACTTACCGACTAATAAATTTTTCAATTTAGTTAAATATACATCATGGTTTGTATTATCGGTTAAAAAATGCTTGAAGTCCGGCAATCGGTTCGATAGCAAACTCCGCTATTAAAGCGGAAACTTCCAATTGCTGCCACGATGACTCGAGCGGTCCGGTTTCACCGGAAAGTCCCGGCGAGCAGACAGGGTCCCGCATCAAAGCTGCATGGCATACGGCGATGGTCCAATGGCTATCAACCCTCACTCTAGCAGCAATAGTCATTTCGGGCACAGCCCATGCTGTTGGACCGGTAAAAATTCAACCCTCGGTGACCCCGGGGAGATTCCTCCTGGCATGGGACGCCGCGGTGGGCAGAAGCTACTTGGTGGAGGCAAGCGATGATTTAGCGGACTGGTCCGAGGTCACCCGCCTCTCCGCAGTGACCAGCCGGCTCAATCTGGTAGAGTTGGGATTGCCCGGGCCGAAGACCTTCTGGCGCGTCAGCGAATTGGGCAGAGTGATGGTCGTGTCCCCGGTCCGGGCGACCTATCGGCTCGACGGGGATCAAGCGGTGGCCGTGCTCAGCCTGACGACGGGTGAAGAACCACCACTTTCCAAGGTGGAGTTTTTCTCCGGGGGCGTGCTGCTCGGCGAGGCGGAGCCAGAGCTGGAAAATGCCTGGTCCTACACGCTGCCGGCTGGGGAGCGCCCGGAAATCCGCGACATCCATGCCAAGGTGACGGCTGAAGATGGCACCGAGCAACTGGTTCCTGCCGCGCGTTTTCTGCTGGCCGATCCGGCGCGCTTCGTGCCTGCCGGCCCCGCGGGCGAACGCCGCTTCGGCGAGCTCGTCGAGCTGAACGGCAGCGGGCGGCTCGGCGCGTTCTATTTCTATCCGGAAGGTGTCTCGGACGGCCTGCGCGAGAGCGGAGCGTTCTTCGCCTTCCCGGCGGGCTCGGCCGCGCTGACCGGCGCTAATGAAAACGCAGCGCTGGATTTCTCCTCCGCGCAGTTTCACCGCGGCCCGCAAGACGCACAACCAATCGCCGCCGGCGCGGGGACATCGCCACTGCGCCTGGCCTCGATCACGCCTCAGGAGGTGAATGAATCATTCGGCCGTGCGCCGGATGAACCGATCGACCTGCAGTTCGGTGGGGTTTCCGTGAAATGGGAGGAAGGCGCGCTCGGGCCCGACGGCTGGAGCGGGCTCAAGGTTAAAATCCCGATCGGGGATTTCCTGCTGCCCGGCGATCAACTCGACACCGAGGTGGTCATCGGCCCCGGCAACTCGCCCGAAAGCCTGGTGGTCACCTACGCCGGCGACTGGCGGCCCTTGGCGGAGGGACCGCTCTTCGAAGTGCCGCGCAATGATCCGCTGCGACTCTATCTGAACGGCCGCGGCGAAATCCGCGCGCGCGGCACCGTGATCGCCCGTCTCGACAACGGCGGCAGCCTGCGCGGATCGGTTTCCTGGTCGCCGCCGTTTTTCGAAATCAATCTCGAAGGCCGCAAAATCATCGTGCCTTCGCTCGGTGCCCTGCGCGGTGTGCTGCCCACCGGCTCGGAATCGGTGGTGAACGACGCACTTGCCGCTAACACACCGGAAGCCCTAGCGGCAGCGGAGGCCACTCTGTCCGGCTTTCAGCAAACGCTGGCTAAAACCGCTCAGGCCGCCGCAGAGCAAGCCCCGAACATCGCCTCCGTGGGCGCGCTTTTACCGGCTCCCGAGGCGCGGGCCTCGGCCGCGGCGCTCGCCGCCTGGGCCGCGCGGCTCTCGACCTGGGCGGTCGACCGCACCGGCCAGACACTCACTACCGCACAAACCGTCAATCTCACCGAAACCGCCGCCAACGCCGTCAAGGCGGCCAAGGGCACTGCGGAACTCAGCCTGATCGCCGCCATCTGGTCGAATCTCATCATCGTCGATAGCAACCAGGCCGTCGCCGGGACCAGCACCGAGGCCACCGCGCTCGCGGCGGTGATTTCCTCGAGCATCTCGGAATTGCTGGCCGTGCGCGAGCGCCTTGTGACCGAGCCGCTGCCGGAGGAGTTGGAGTTCCTCGCGAACCACGAGCTCCCGGAATTCGCCGGAGAAGCGCCGGCAGCCCCGCAACCCGCCGGGGCTAAATCCACGGTGGCGGACAAGTCACAAATCATCGCGTTTTCAAGCGCCCCCTTACCCGCAGAGTCTAACGAGACCCGCGAAAGGGACGTGGCGACCCGCGAGGTGGAGCGCAAGTTAGACGCGTTGTTCAATAAGCTGAAGATGCCAACCTCTGGCCCAACGCCCCCATCGGCCGTCGAGACACAAGCCACCGCCGGTGTGCCCAACAACCTCTCCGCGCTGGCATCTTTCGCCGCAACTTATGAACAGAAGAAACGGCTGTTTCCCGGATGGACGCTCGAGTCTCCCGAAGCGGCACAAGACCTGGTCACTTTCGAAATCCTCACCCAAGCCATCGAGTTCGGTCTGGCAGCCAAACGACCCGCAATCATCAGTGGGGGGGATTTCTCCGCCATGCAACTGGCCCTGAAGCAGCAAGTCGAATATGCCAACTCCTATCAAATCATCACCGGCAGGCTGCCTCTCTTCGACCCGGCCGTCCTCGACCTCATGGATGCCAGTTTCACCGCATTGCCGAGCGCCATCCAGAGCACGCCGCCGCGCAAGCGCCAAGCGGTGTACACCGAATTTATCAGCGTGATCGGCGGCATCGTGGGAAGCAGCCAGTCAGCACTAACAGGAAACTTCCTGACCTTGCTCCTCGACGAACTCAACACCTCTGGCGATCAGTTCCGCGCATTGGCTAACAACAGCCCGGATTGCGATGAGCTCTTGCAAGCGCTCAAGTCCAGCACCTACTTCCCCTTCGCGCCGCTCCCGCCTAACACCCAGCCGCTCGCAGACGGTGCGTCCAACCAGCTCGCACTCACCGGCACCTATGAGAGCACCGGCAGCACCGGCAGCAAATCTTTCACCCTGCAGCTCAACCGCGCCGGCCAATACCTGCTGGGCCGCTTGCAGGAACACGAACCGCTCCACCAGTCGAAGTCCTGGGAACTCGAGGGACTCATGCTCGGCAGCGAGTCTGCGGCGGGTGTGAAATTTTCCTGCGTGCGCTACAGTGGCAACAGCGGCGTCGTCTCCACACTGCTCGAAGTAACCCCCTCAGTGGACAGCATGAATGTGCGCGTCACTACCAAATCTGACGTCAAAAGGCCCAATGGCAATGGCTCGACGCAGACGAAAATTGAAGTGCTGAATTTCGAGCGGACATCCACGCGCCCGTTTTACTCGGCTCAGTTCTCGGACCGCATGAGCAACGAGGTGAAGGCTGTCTTCGACGCCTCGCTCCGTGCGCCGCTGCATCAGGATCAACAGGTCCGCATCGCCAAACATATCAACAGCCTCCATACCGCCCTGCTGCAATGGGAACAATTCAGTCCCGGCGCCCAGCCTTTCTTGAAGCGTGGCTTGATCGATGAAATTGATTCCGCCTGCACCGTACTCTTGAATGTCGTTAGCCGCGACCAGATTCCGCTGCTGCGGCAATTCACACGCAGCCGGCTCAGCGCCGTTTCGGAACGGCCGATCCCGGGCTCCACCCCTACCACTCCACTGGTAAGGCGGCTGCAAACCGTCGAAACCGGTCAAAAAACCCAATGGACGCTGCTGCTGGAACTTTTCCGCGACCGCGACGACCTGATTCGGGATGGGAAACCGGTGCTGACATCCTGTGCGCGATTGCTGACCGGTGAACCGCTTCCGGAGACTGCTCCTCTCTACACCTACACCTGCGAGATCAACAAAAGCATTGTAGGAGTTGCCCCCCCTACCCTCCCTCTCTCATTCGCAGCCGGCGGTATCACTTTCGAAATCAAGCGTCAATTCAACGGCCAAGTTCAGGAGACGCTGTTGCTTGGCGGCGGGTTTACCCAAGCGGGTGCTGGAGTACCGCTCGGCAAGATCTCCGATTTCATCGGGAGGTTTTCCGGTGGCACGGGTGGAGATGTCGTGACCGTCACCAGCCCGGTGGAATATAGCGAAGCCGACCTCGCGGGGCCGATTGTCCTCAGTTCCGCAGGGGCCATGGCCACCACGTTCGGTGTGGGAACTCCAACCGGCAGCGGCGATTTCGCCGTCAGCCGTGGCGTTGGCAGCATCACGCTGATGGGTCCGCTTGGGTTGAATCCCAGCAAGCCGGCCTTGGTCTTGCCCTTGCCGTTCAAATCCAGCAGCAAGGAAATCGGACTGGGCGCCGAGGCTGCGGTAGGGCTCGGAGGTGTCGTTTCAATGTCAGCCTTCGAGGGTGAGGTGGACATTTTCACAGCCCGCTTGGAACCGCTCAAGGGGCCGCCGCGCCGCAATTTCGACCGCGACCAGCAAACGGTCTTCAACAACGGTTCCAGCGATCTCACGGATTGCGGCTGGGTTCAGTTGCGCCAGTTCGTGGCGGAATACCGCGCCATTTTTGATGACCCGGCGGCCAAGATTACCTTGATCGGTCTCACCGATACCGTCGGCACCGATGCGGCGAATCTGAGTCTGTCGGTGGACCGAAATCTCAGTACGCTCGCCGCCTTGAACCGCATCCTCGGCCGCGAACTGGGAAGCGAGCAATCGCCCGTCCGCATCCTTTCTCTCGGCGAACAACCCGCACGCAGCGACCTGCCGGTGCCATCTGGACTGAATCCCACCGAAACCGCCTTACTCCAAGAGCTGCGCAAGTCCACCGTCCTCGGCACCCTTCCGGCAGGCTCCCCCCAAAGCGTGCCCGGCTGGCGCGTGGTCAAAGTGCTGCTCAATAACACCATTTACTTCGACCTCAACGCGCTATGAATTTCCGCCCTTGGCTTTCCCTGCCGCTGGTTGCCGTGCTTGCATCGGCAAGCGCGCCGGCACAAGTCGCCGATCCGGTGAGCGTGCGCAAGGATGCCCTGGAAAGCCTGCGCGCCGGCCTGAGTTTCGTGGAACTCAGCGTGCTCGCAGATCCGCCGCGGCTCACGCCGGATTTCATCTTCGCCGCCATCGATTCCGGTGAGGTCACGCTCGATGTCCTGGTCAACCGCCTGCTCGCATCCGCCGCGGACGTGAGCGATCCACGGCGGGACGTGCTTCGCGATGCGATCGACGTTCTGATAGGTAGCACCCGAAAAGTCTCCGCGTCCGGAGAGACGCCCGCACACCTTATCCTGCGCGGCAGGTTACTGCTGGCCGCCGCACGGTTGCAGGATGCCTATCAGGTGGAAGTCGCGGGCTTGCAGGATGCCGCGGCTGGCGCTCTTCCTGACGCCGCTTCCCTGCCCGACTGGCGCTTGCCCGCCGGCATGGTGCTGCGCCGCATCGGCGGCGGCGCGCGCATCAACACCCTCACCGGCGCCTACTCGGCGAATCTATCGGGCGAGCTGCTGCTGCCGGGAATCGACGCCGCACTCAGCGTGCCACGCGCCTCGATCGACTCGCGCGGCAACCTCGATCTCACCGCCCATGGCGCCATCTCTCTGCCACCGGGCGACCCGCGCGGCATCCTGCTCTCGGTCCCGGTTCGCACCCCGCTGAATTTCCACGTCGGCGAGGATGGTGATTTCCGCGCCAGCGGCGGCGTGCGGCTCACCCTTCCCGAAGACATCAAGCTCGACGCGTTCTTCGACATCGACGATCTGGACTACGTCTTCAGCCTCGGTTACAGCGGCGGCGTCACTCTCGATCTCGCACGCGAGATCCACACCATCCGGCCGACAGTGAATTTCATCGCCGCCCAACCGCTGGCGCTGGATGCCCTCAGCGGATTCGCCCAGTTTTTCGGCAGCTACAACGCGGGCCTCGAAACGCTGCTGCGCGAGGAGCCCTCGCTGCCGGATCCCTCCGCCATCGAGCTCGGCCAGGCACCCGAATTCGAAACTCCGGAAACCACCCTCCCCTTCGATGTGCTCGATGCCTGGCTCACCGCGATCGGCAACGACTTCGTGCGACCAGCGGTCAATGGCACCGTGGACGCCAGCCTCGAACCGGCACGCTCGATCCTCACTTCAATGCGCAACGAGGTGGCGGCCGTGCGCGCTGACATCGAGCCGAAAGCCACCGACATCCGCAGCCTCTCACGCATGGTCGATGCCATAACCGAAGCGCGGCGGCGCATTGGGCGCGCCGCCGAGGTCAGCGAATTGACATCGGTCCAATCGGCAAGATTGCTGAGCGAAACAGCATTCGCCTTGGGAGACGCTGCCCAGAAGGCCCAAGCATGGCTGAACAACTTGCCCCCCGGCACGGACATCAAGACCCTGCTCGCGGCGTGCAAACTCCTCAGCGATGCCACGGCCAACGCCTCCGTCGCAGGCGTCTCCTCGCTACCGGACCTTTCGATCATCGCACCGAAGCTCACCCAGGCACGCAACTCGCTGCTCGCCTCCAACGGGTTCGCTCCCGATGCCTCGGTAGCCGATGCCGCGAAGGTCGCCGCACGCTCGCATGAAGATCTGCTTGTGATGGTGTTCGCGCTGCTAGAAATCGATGCCCTTGCCCAGAACGCCGGTGTGAGCGTGGATGGAATCCAGCCTGCGCGTGTGCTCACCCGGCGCTGGTTTGTCAAAATCCGGGACTCGCGGCAGCAAGCGATCGAGCGCGCCGACATGCTCCAGGAGCTTGAAACGAGTGCCTGGCTTCCATGGTCGATGCTGCTGCATGATCGATTAAGCCTTCTCGACGGACCTGCCTCACCGGAAAAGCCAACACCTGACGAGGTGGATCTGATGGCCTTCGCGCTGCCAGACACCCATGCTTCAATCGTCGCCCGCAAAGGAGGCTCGGCTCTGGCGAAAGAGAGTGCGGGTTCATTGATCCTTGCCGCGACGAAGTTGCAGCAATCCCGGCTTGAGCGAGTGCGGGAGCGCCGCACCGCGCTCTTTGACGAACAGATCACCAAGTCCTCCGCCAAGGACCCGGAAGGGCTCACGCTGGCAGAAATTTCCTACCTCAACATGGTGCGTGATGTCACCCAGCTGATGCAGGGTCGTGGGCTGCTCACCGCCGCCGCTCTATCAGGCTACAAAGAGGCGCTCACCGATCACCTCGACTACTTCCGCACCGAGCAGGCGCGTAAATCTCCGCAGACATTTGAGGTCGAAAACAATCTCGCCTCCGCCACGCGCGATCTCCAACAGCTCACCGAAGGGCTGGTCTTCCTTCATAGCTTCATGCCGGAAAAAGGCCAGCTCATCGGTGAGTTCACCCAGAGCTGGCAGGCGCTGCGCGTGCCGTGGACCGCGGTGGCCGAGGCGCAGAAGGCTCATTGGTATCTCACCGCCTACGTCCGCGAGCTTGACCGCATGGCCACCCGCTACGGCGTCGATCTAGCAGGAGCCTTCGGGCTTTCGCTGCGCGCCTCGGCGATGGAGGCGATGGCCGGCTTGAACCGCGTGACCAATGCGATGAACGGACTGTTAGCCACGCTCGGCACCGAGGATGTCGCCTTTCCCCTGCCCGGCGATCTGAAAATCAACAGCGCCTTCGGCAAGGTCGCCTTCAACCGCGTGACCGGTGATTGGACGCTGGGTTTCGGCGGCGGAATTGAGTTTCCCGAATCCGCGTTCGCGCTTGATGTCATTGATGCGACGCTTTCGAAAAACGGTGCCTTCAACCTCAACCTCGGCACCCGCGGCGAGGTGCCGCTCGGAGGTGATGGATCGAAGATGAAATTCGTCGTCCCACGGTTCGCGGTGGGCGGCAGCACCTCGCAGCAGCAATTTGCCTTCAGTACCAACGGCACCCTCACTTATGATCCCACCACCACCGCTAACGATGAGTTCTCTCTCAACCTTGGCGTAAGTTATGACTCGCAAACAGGCCTCGTCGGACTGAATGCCGGACTCAGCAACTCCCCCGTGCGCTTCGGTGAAGACCTCGTGTTGCTCAATGGTGCAGCGGGCCTGGATTTCTCCTCGCAGAACCCGGAAGGCGCGCTGGAGCTGGCCGGGACGTTTGGTGTATTGGCACGCCAGAAGCCGCTGCAACCCGGTGCGCTCCAAGCCGACGATTTCTGGCTCACCTTCACGGTGGCACCCACGCGTTTCAATTTCACCGAGGAGGCCATGACTGCCGAAATCACCGGCGGTTCGATCACCCTGCCGGCGGATTTATTCTCCAGTCAGTCCCTACCGGGCGATCCGCCGGTGTCGGTGGCCATCACCAGCCCACTGTGCCTGCGCTACGAGTTCGCCAGCGGCGCGCTCACTTTCTGCAATCCGGCCGGCCAGCCTTTCACCGCAGACCTGAGCAACTTCAAACTCGCGCTCACCGAGTTGCCCGGTTTCGAACTCGCCATCGCCAGCGCACGGCTCGAGCTCAACAGCAGTGAGTTTCCGGTACTGCGCAATCTCAACGCTGCGGTGACCGTTCCACTCCCCGGCGCGAACGCTAACAACACCGCACAGAACACCAGCGCCACCTTCAACGTCAGCGCCCAGAACTGGCGCATCGACGGCCTGCCCGAGGCAGCATCCATCGGCATCGCGCAGAATCTCCAACTCGCGGATTTCAATGGCTTCAAGCTGGATTTGCTAAATGGTTCCGCGTTCAGCCTCGCATCCACGCCCGGATTCCCGCGCACGCTCACGCTCGGCCTCAACGGCGGCATCCGCGCGGGTTTCGACGAGCGCATCCTGCGCAACAACGCCACCGGCAACGCGGTGTTTCTCACAGGAAGCGGAGCCCTGTCATGGGACATGCAAAGCCTGCCGGTGTTGCAGAATCTTGATCTCGCCCTGGAAGGAAACTTCCGCTTGGGCGCAGACGGCCCGGCCATCACAGGGCTGGAGGACAACACGCTGGCCCGGTTAGCAGTCCAGAATGTCGGAGGCCTTTTCAATCAGACAGCCTCGCCGGTATTCATCGATCTCGAAGGTGCCGTGGATATACCGGACGCGGTGAAATTCGGCCTCATCAACACCCACTTCATCCTGCGCGGCAACGGCCTGGAATTCGAACCCGGTGGTGTCCAAAACGAACTGCGCGGCCAGACGCTGGAACTCGCCAAGGATGTGCTGCCGGTTTACCTATCAAAAATCCGACTGGAATTCAAGGACCCGCATCCACTGGTGCCCGCCACGCCGGGCGATCCAGCCTTGTTTGATCTCACCAATCTCAAGCTCGTCCTCAGCGGCGGCGCGAACATCCCCTTCGGTGCTGCGCTCGACTCCGGTGTGCCAGGACTTTCCGGTGAGGTGCGGGATCTTGAGGTGAGTCTGCGCCTCGATGGTCAGGGCAAGCTGCTGCCGGAGTTCAACTTGGATGCCATCGCCCTGCAGGTCGAAAACCTGACCATCCCGCCGCTGGCCGAATTGAAGGGTGGTATCGCGTTGGTGAATCTCGACCAGCTCAGCCTCGACCCGCCGCGCCCGGAGCGCGTGACCTTCGTCGGTGAACTCGGCGGCACCTTCAATGGCACCGGAGTGGGTGCGCTCGTCGCCTCCTCCGCCACCGAATTCCACGGTCTCGCCCTCACCGCCAGCGCGGGCTCGGTTCCGGTGGGCATCCCGCTCGATGGCTACGTGCTCGGCGGCATCCTATGGAATGGCGCGACCGGCGGCATCCACTTCAAGAACTCCTTCGACGATCCCACGGAGTTCTCGACTTATCTCCAGCGCGACCCCGAGGGCCGCATCACCGGCGCGGATGAGTTCCCGCCGCCGGGCGATCCCGGCGAAAACCCGACTAACATCAGCGACCCCTTCGACGAGCTTGAGGGAGGTGATGATATCTACACCAAGTCCGACCTGCCGGAAACGCCCGCGGGCTTCGATCCCTTCGACATGCTGCAGGACAACTGGCCGCCGCGCGCCGCCAATCCGTTGCTGGAAGAGTTTCCCGCAGACAGCGGTCGTCTCGTCTTCAAAGCCAGCCGCCTGACCACCGCACAGGCCGATGATTTCCTCGACCGCATCGGCCTGACCGAGGGTGACACGCGCGACATGGAGCAGATCATCGCCGCCTTTCTCACAGAAATGACGGATGACATCCGCACCCAGGGCAATGCCACGGTGCTCGCATTGATCACCGCTTCCAACGTAGCCGGCAATCAGGCGCTCGCGACGCACTATCAGGAACTCAGCGACAAGCTGGCGGACTCCTTCGACGATGCCGCGCGTCCCGTGCTGCGGCAGATCCTCCAGTCCGCCTTGCAGGCAGGCACCTCGCTGCGCACGCCACTGCGCGATTTGCTCACCTCGGGCATCCCGGGATTCAACGTCACCTTCCTCGGTTCCGGCACCTTCACCCACACCGCGTTGGCTCCGGTGATGGATTTAAAAGGCACCATCTCCGCCTCCACCACCGGAGCCGCCCTCTCGCGTGGCGAACTGCGCATCAGCGGCATGCCCGTGGCGGAAGCGAGCGTCGGCTTCTCGCTCACCAATGAGCAGGGCAACATCTCGCCCTTCCTCGGCGGCCTCGCACGCGTAGGCATCGGTCCGTTGGAATTCGGCAAGCTCACGATGTCCGCCTCGCTGCCCGACGCGGCTGCAGTGGTCGGCCACTTCGATCAATACATCCAGTGCACCACCACCACCCTCAGCGGTGCCGCCGCCGCGCAGTTCGAGATCCTCGCGGAAAACGCGATCGGGGCGCAAGTGCCCATCGGCAGCACCCTCCAGGATTTCCTGCTGGCCCGCAACGACAGCGAGAAACTTGCCGTGGCCGGGGCTTTGTTCGACTATTTCGCACGCACTGCCGAGGGCACCTTGCCGCAGCAATTTGCTCTGGCTGGGGACGACTTCAACTCGCTGCTCAACTGCTTCGCCGTCTTCGTCTCGAGTGCGCTCAACTCGTTCACGCCGGAGATCGGCTTCGGTGGCAAGATCCAGCCGAGCCTGTTCGACATCCCGATGACCGCCAGCGGCATGCCGCTCGCCTCCGCGCGCATGCGCTTCGGTCCGGTGCTGCGCACGCCCAATGGCAGCGAGAGTCTGATCGATCTGCTAGGAAATCCGTCCGCCAACCACGCGCCGGGATCCTTGCCGGGTGTGCGCGAGTTTTCCGCATACGCCCAGTTCTCGCCCACCGCGCTGATCCTCTCGCCAATCTCGGGACTGTTTGTCGCGCTCAATCCATCGAACGCCGCGTTCATCGGTTTCACCGCTCTGGACTCCGCGGAGCTCGGATTCTCCTCGCAGATCGAGGAATGGACGCCGGAAAAAGTGCTCATTTTCCTGACCAATCCGCCGCAATACTTCGCCGACCGCACCGAAGAGTTTTTCAACACCGCCGTGCTCGGCGCGGGCTACAAGATGAGTCCATTCGGCATGACACTCGCCGACGGCCAGTTGCGCGTGGTGTTCCCGGATTCCAACCTCCACCCGCGCCGCCCGGGTGGCATCAACGCCGCGCGCCTCGGCAATCCGGTCCGGCCCTTTAACACGAATGGCACCCGCACCCTGCCGCTGCCGAGCACCGACGAGTTGATCCTCGCCGCGCTCACCGCCGGGAAAATCAAGGACGCCACCTTCCGCGGCGGGCTGGATGAACTCGACGGGTTGTTCCCGCCGCCACCCGCCCAGCCTGCCACCGACGGCAACCTGCGCAAAGTCCACGAGATTTCCGCCAGCATGCGGGCGCTCGACTCCGACCTATCAGATCTATCCGGGAAATCCTTCGCCAAGGATTATTTCCCCTACGGCGGCATCATCGGCGGCGGCCAGCTCGCCTTGCCGCAACTGCTCACCCGCGGCCTGCCGCCGAACTGGGGCGACCTCTTCACCAAGCAGGGCGCCGAGTGGCTGCAGACCTTCGAAAGCGTCGCCACTTTCCTCGCCTCCACCGATTCGGTCGGCCAGCTCGCCTACTATATCCCCGCGCCCAATCCGGTGCTCTTCCCCGGCGAGGATCCGGCCGCAGTGTGGGCGAACATCACCATCGACGACCTGCTGCGCCGCCTGCAAATGGATCCCGCCGCGCTGGTCGGTCGCTCGATCAATACGGATCTATATGAAGTGAACGAGATCAACCTCGCCGGCTGGGCGAGGGCGAATTTGTTAGGCATCCCGCTCGGCGAGGCGCGCCTCGGCTACGACGGGGCCAGCCGCCGCCTGCTCGCCACCGCGCAACTGCCGCCCAACACCGCCAACGACGGCAACTGGTTCAATGATTTCCTCAGCGGCCAGGCACAGTTTTCCATCCAGCTTCCCAGTGACCAGCAAACCGGCCTCGTCACCTACGGCGCGGCGGAGTTGTTCACGCACATCCAACAGAACCTCGGGTCGATTGAAAATCTCAGCGGCGCGGAGCTCGATGCCCGAGTCAACCAGATCCAAGCTTCGCTCAAAGGCGCGCTGCCACGCATCTCGGCGGAAATCAATAGCGGCGTCATTATCCCACCCGCTTTCAAAGACTTCGTCCGTGGCGGCGCGGGCGTCGGCTTCTTCGCCTACTCACCTTATTTCCAACCGGATTTCCAACCCGCCAACGACCGTCCGAAAGCCATCGCCACCCGCCAGGGCGGCATCGGCGTCCAAGGCTCCCTCGACATCGGCTACTTCTCGCCTGACGACAATCCCGCCAACGACGTCTTCCTCACCGTCTCTGATGCCTCGCTCGCCCTCAGCGTGCCCACCGGTGCAGGTTTCCCGGGTCTATCGGGTAACTTCGAGCTTTCCACCGGCACCCTCCCCATCCCTCTCGGCGAAGTCGGAGCCACTTCCCTTACCAACCTTCGGATCGCGCTCAATACCGACCCCGCCGTCGGAGAAAACTTCTTGCTCGTCTCCGGCGAAACCCCTGCCGTCAACCTCAGCGGCTTCATGCGCATCGATCCTCTCTCCGGTCCTAACATCGGCGCTGATTTCATCGTCAGCCGGATCACCGAGTTAGGCCCGCCCAGCGTCAACCTCGCCCTCCGTCCCTCCAAGGTCACCTTCCCCGGCCTCGCCGACAACACGCTCGACCTCCGCATCCATGGCACCGGTGGTGAGTCCGAGGACTTCACCCTCTCCACCTCCGGCGACTTCGGTGGCATGGTCACGCTGCGCGGCGACATCACGCTCAAGGACCCGCTCACCGGTGTCCCGGTGATCACCCTCGCCTCGTCCAGTCCGCTCACCGGCAGCATCTCTCGCAACGCGAGTATCACTTCGGTGTCGATGACCATTCCCACCGGCATCTCTGCCACCCTTCATCCGGTCAACCAGTCATTCACTCTCGACGCCGGAGCCACCTTGGTGATGCGCAGCAACGGCACTTTTGAAATCCAGCTCAACGCCGCGCCGATGAATTTCGACGTCATGGAAATCCGTGGTCTGCAAGCTGGCGGCCGCCTCGTCGTTTCCATCAGCGATCAAGGTTTCAATATCCCCTCCGGTGCACAGCTCCGCTTTCTCGGGGTGAGCCAAAGCGCCCTCACACTCGAGTCCTTCTCCATCGCGACGAACGGCGCGATCGACGTGCTCGTCACCTCCACCGGTAGCCTCGAAGTGCCGGATTTCTTCCGCCTCGAACAACCGCCCGGCGGCAGCAGCGAGTTCCGCCTGCAACGCAACGCCGCCGGCGTGGCGAAACTCCGGGTCGCTGCCCCACGTCTCGTGCTTTTCCCTGGTGCCAATGGCCTCCAGAAAACCACCATCGCCCTGCCCGACCTCATCGAAATCGAAAGCAGCGGTCGGTTCTACGTGAACACGGGAAGCCGCACCCTCGACCTCCTCGGTGCGGTCCAAGCCAGCGGCAACCTCGAGTTCGGCTACGAACCCACCCCGCCCAACGCCACCTTCGCTTTCACCAAATCCACCACCTCCCGTGCCTTCGGCTCGGTGATCCGTGGACGCGCCACCACCCTTCCCCTCACCGTCACTAACACCGGCTCCGCCCGCCTTATCCTGGCCTTGGAACTCTCCGGCACGGGTGCGGAAAACTACCACCTCAGCCACTCCAGCCTCAGCCTCGCCCAAGGCACCAACCAGGTCGTCAACATCACCTTCATCTCGAAAGGAAACTCCAACCCCGCCACTCTTACGCTCCGCCCGCTCAGCGGCTCAGCACCCGCCCAGACCGTTTCTCTCACAGGCTCCACCGCGTCGGCTTCAACCCTCCTCGGCGATCTCGTCCGCAGCGAATCCTCCCTTTCTTTCGGGCAGTTCGCCACCGGTCTCACCGAGGCCCGCAGCGCCCTGCTCATGAACACCGGCACCGCCGCTGTGAGCATCAACTCGGTCACCGTCCCCGCCGGCATGACGCTTCAGACAACGGCCACCGGCACACTCCTTCCCGGAGAAACCCGGGTCGTCCCCATCATCTATCAGCCCACCGCCTCGGGCACCACCAGCGGTTCGCTTTCCTACGCCACGACTCCCGGCACCCAGTCCGCATCACTCACCGGCACCGTCGTAGACCGCAATTTCATCAAAATCTTCAACGGCGGAACCAGCCCCTTCGTCAGCCTATCCATGTCCGGCAATTCTGGCATCGCTGTCGACCGCGATGGCCGCACCTGGCGCACGACCAACCAAGGTGCCTCCTGGAAACCCGAGGCGATCCAAAGCCTCCCGGTCTCCACCAGTCTCCAACCCAAAGTTCTCACCACGAACTCCGGCGCCAACCAGTTCAAATGGCTTGTCGGCTCGGCGGGCGAATATTGGCAGGCACGTATCACCGCCACCGACACCAACGCTTGGACCAAGGACATCACCCCAACTGTTAGCAATCCGAACCGCAACTGGAAATCCATCGCACGCCAGAGCAATATCGGAACTCCGCTCGCGCTCGTCGTCGGCAACGAGGGTTCGACCGGCATCATCCTGCGCGAAACCGATCCGGGCAAGTTCAGCGAAATCCCACTTCTCGCCACCAATCTCCGTTCGATCACCACCAACACCGACGATGGAACCGCACTCGCCATTGCCGACGCTGGAAAACTCTTCCGCTCCACAGACGGCGGCGCTTCATTCCCTCAGGTCAGCGTCGGAACCACCGCCAACCTTCTCGCCGCTGACATCTCCACCGCCACCGGCTCCTCGGGTGCACGCACCGCCGTCATCGGTGCCTCCGGCGGTAGCATCTTCCGCTCCGCGAACAGCGGTGCCTCTTGGACCACCGCCTCCATTTCAGCTCCGGGCTTCATTCTCGGCGATATCGTTTCCGTCGCCATCGAAGGCACCCGCGGACTCGCAGTCGACAGCAAAGGTATTCTCCTCACCACTTCCAACAGCGGCGCCAACTGGACGGCCGGCGAACAGGGATTCACCCGCTCACGCATCAACACCATCGCCCGCTCAGGCTCCGATTTCTGGGCTCTCACGGAAAACGGCGAAATCCACTACCGCATTCCGGAAGGCGGATTGCTCACCCCTCCTATCACGCTTCTAGACGATTTACTCCCACTCGGCGCCATCCCCACGACCTCCCCCGGCCCTCACTTCCGCTCCACCGGCATCACCAATGTCGGCAACACCACACTCAACCTCACCTTTACTCCCTCCGGTTCGAACATCACCGTCACCCCCTCATCCGCCTCCGTCGCCCCCGGCCAAACCGTGGGTGTCCGCCTCGGCCTTACCACCACGGCCACCCCAGGATTTGCATCGGGGTCGGTTTCAATCACCGCCGCAGGCTTTCCAAAAAACCAAACCCTCTCCATCGCCGGAACCGTCCAAGCCCGCACCTGGACCGTCGGCAACCGCTTCACCACCTCGAACCTCATCGATGTCGAAACCCGCTCCGAGCAAATTCGCCACGCCCTATCCTCCACCCATTTCTATCAAACCCTCAACCGCGGAGTCAACTGGACCGAACGTGCCCTGCCCAACAGCCTCGCCCGGGCGATGTTCTTCACCTCCACCACCACCGGGTTGGTCGTCGGCGGCACCAGCTCCAGGGGCTTCATTCTGCGAACCACCGATTCCGGTGCGTCGTGGACTACGGTTCTATCTGAAACCCGCACGACTGCCTTCCCCGGCCGGGCCGTGACCGATGTCCATCTCCGCACAACCAATGTCGGATACGCGGTCACCAGCAGCGGCTCCACCTCCGGCTTCCCGCCCACGATCTTTCGCGGTCGCCTACTCCGCACCACCGATGCCGGTGTCACCTGGACTTCCATCGCCGGCCCCGCCGCCGACGCGAGTTTCAGCGGCACCTCCGTCCACGCCGTCTCAGACACCAGCGTTTTCGTCGCCTCCGGAACCACCCTTTGGAACTATAACTTCACCACCAACACCTGGACCTCAGTTAGAACCTTCGGTAGCTTCATCAACCGGGTCCGCTTCGCCCCAGACAACCTCACCGGCTGGGTCGTCGGAGTAAACATGCTCTTCGGTGTCACCACCACCGGCGGCGCTACCTCCGGCAGTTGGGGACCTTTCCTCGAACTCTTCCCCACCAGCGGCAACTTCGAGGACCTCTGCTTCGATGTCACCGGCGAGGCCAGAACCATCCGCAACAGCACGGATGCCATGGAGGTCTGGCGGCAGGGCCTCACCGGCGGCGACATCTGGTCTCGCGATACCTTCTCCTACGCCTTTGAAGCCACCACCCCGCGTGGACGCGCCATCGACATGTCGTCAACCATCCAAGGCACCATCGTGGGCGATGGCGGCGTCGTTTGGATTTACAATCCCACCCCCGCCGTCGCCGCAGATCGCGCCCTCGTCACCACCCCGGTCCTCGACTTCGGAGTGCGACGTGAAAGCGCCGACCCCCTCCTTCAAAATCTGACTGTCCTTAATCCTACCAACGCCACCGTCCGCATCAACGACATCATCGTCAAAAACCTCGGCACTGAGGAATCATTTACCGCCGCCCTTGGCTCTATCATCCTTGGCGCGGGAGCGTCCACGACCATCCCGGTGACTTTCTCCGGTCTCGCCCCCGGTGGCCATGAGGCGCTCATCACCGTGATCAGCGACAGCCCCGGCGGCATCCACACCCGCACACGTCTTACCGCCACCGTCCAAACCGAACCTGCTGGCCTGGTCGTCCGCACCAATCCACCCGCCCTCTCGCTCACCGTCGGTAGCACCACCGCCACCACCACCGCTTCCCGAGTGATCCGAGACGGCACGGCCATACCTGGCGAGTTGAATGTGGGACAATCCCTCGGCCTGGCCGCCCAAGCCACACAGACCAGCAGCGGCGTCAGCTACAAGTTCTCGAACTGGACCGGCGGCGCAGGTGGCACCGGCACCTCCTTCAACCACATCGCCGGGAACTCTTCCCGCTTCGCCGAGGCGGTTTATCGCCCGTTCTTCCCGGTCACCACCGTCACCATTCCGGAGTTGGCCGCACCCACCGGCGGCACCGGGCCTAACACCCGCCCCTCCAGTGGCCCGTGGGTCCGCCTGACAGGAGCCAAACTCATCGTCCCCAACCTTCGCGATTTCGCCGTTTCCGGGGAAATGTTCCTCAGCGGCGAGGCCATCCGGGCCACCCTTGCATCCGCTGCCTTCAGCGTTCCCCAAAACTCCAGCGCACCCGTCCTTGAAGTCGGATCCGGTTCGTGGGTGCTCGACTGGACGAAAAGCGGCCCCTTCCGCTTCACCTCTAGCAGCCCTTCCCTCAAGGTCCTCAACTCCGACCTACTCCCCTCGGCCTCTGCCAGTCTGAACTTTGAAAGTAATGGCAGCTTCGGGATGAACTTCAGTCTCCCGGACGGCTTCCAGGACGTCACCGGCATGTTAGAAATCACCCCGAACGGCACCACCCCCGCCCAAGTCGGATTCTCATTCAACAACAATGCTGCCAGCTTTAACCTCAGTGGGATTATCCGCGCCTTTAACAACGGCCAGGGCGGTTGGCTCGTCAATGAACCTGTATCCATTAACAACAGCGCTGCGATCTTCCCGCAAACCCTGACCCTGTCCAATACCATCCCGCTCGGGGCCTTCTCTATCACACAAGGAGCTCTCGCTCTCACCCGCAACCCATCCAGTGGCGCCATCAGCGTCGGTCTTACCGGCGTCACCATTACCGGCCCGCTCGGCACCGTCCCCAACCTCGGAGCCACTGCCAACTCGGTCGGCATCGTCACTTTCACCCAGTCCGGCACTGTCACCCTCGCCCCCTTTCAACTGGTCCCAATCGCCGGATCTACCCAGATTACCCTGAATGCCCTAACCGGAAATCTCGCAGTTCAAGTTCCCGACTGCCGCCTCAACGCCGTCGCCGGCACCCCCTTTGCGGACCGCTGGCCGCAGAACACCGTCACCCTCCCCGGTTTCTCCTTCGACAGCTCCGGAGCCTTCGACCGCCGCATCCCCTTGCCCGCCATTTCCATCGACAGCATCGGCATCACCGCCGGCGGCGACGTCGAACAAAACCACATCCGCGTCAAGCGCTCCCGCAGCGGAACCCTCAGCGTCTTCGTTCGCGACCGCCAGGACTTCCTCGGCAACATTTCCGACCTCGAATTCGAAATCCGTAACGATGGCATTCTTCGAGGGAAATATTACGGGGAAATGTCCTTCCTCGGGGCTCAATTTGGCACCATCAACATGTCTTACGACCCGGCTCGTGCGCCCCATCAGTTCCAAGGCACCTTCAGCGCTCTCGACAACCCCTTCCTAACCGTCAACGTCGGCTTCGGCACCGGTGCCCCCTTTGCCAAACCACCCTTTGTGCCCTGACAGCGTGGGCGTGGTCACCTTCAGCGCGAAGTGCGTTGACCGTCTGTTTCGGCACCGGTTGCGCCGGATTAAAAGCCCTTGACCCGATCTCCGGCCATCAGGTCACTGTGATCGGCAACGCCCATAACCCAAATCCCGCTCATTTCGTCGAACCCGCCTTCTCCGATTGACCCGTCCGGAAAACGGGCCGCGCGGCATGCCGGAATTCAGGAAGTTCCCTTGTGCCGGGAGCGGCGAAACGCTAATTCAAGCCCCATGGATTTTGAAACACTGAGCACCTGGGCGGACGAGGAATTGAAGGCGTTGATCAAGGTCCTGCCGCAGGACATCCAGAACTCGGCGGCGGCGGTGGCGGTTTCCTTCGAAGAAAAGCCCGGTCACGGAACATATGACGAAGAGCTGGAAGGCGATGAGCTCGGGCTTTTCGAAGGCCCGTCCGCCATGGAAGAAGCAGGTCCCGAAGAGATGCCGCGCATCCGGCTTTTCCTAACGAACCTCTGGGAATGGGTTGGCGAGGAGGAGCACGACTACCGCGACGAGGTCGGCACCACCTTCCTCCACGAGCTCGGCCACTACCTCGGCTGGGACGAGGACGAAGTCGCGGAACGCGGGCTGGAATAAACCGGAGGATTTCTTCTTCCCCCGGCGACGATTTCCCGATAGCAGATCAGCACCATGGACATTCTCGGATTCATCAAGGGCGAACTGCTGGAAATCATCGAATTCAACGACGACTCGCGCGACACGCTGTCGTGGCGTTTTCCGGACGAGGACAAGGCAATCAAAAACGGCGCGCAACTCATCGTCCGCGAAAGCCAACTCGCACAGTTCGTCTATCTGGGGCAGTTCGGCGACTGCTTCGGCCCCGGCAAGCACTCGTTGGTGACGGAAAACATCCCGGTGCTCACCAAGCTGAAGGGCTGGAAATTCGGCTTCCAGTCACCGTTCAAGGCGGATGTCTACTATGTCACCACCCGCCTCTTCACCGGCAACAAGTGGGGCACCGCGAATCCGGTGATGATGCGCGACGCGGACTTCGGCGTGGTCCGGCTGCGGGCGTTCGGCATCTTTGATTTCAAAATCGTTGACGCGCCGGTTTTCCTCAAGGAAGTCGCCGGCACCGACCATCATTTCCGGCTGGATGAATTCGCCGACACCATGCGCTCGCGGATCGTCAGCGTCTTCAGCGAGGCGCTCGCCTCCTGCGGCGTGCCCGCGCTGGACGTGGCTTCCCGCTATTCGGAACTCGGCGAGGCGCTGCTTCCGCTCATCAACCCGCAGGTGACCGCCAAGTATGGCATCGAGATCACCAGCTTCATCGTTGAAAACGTCTCCGTGCCGCCGGAAGTCGAGGCGGCGATCGACAAGCGCTCGAGCATGGGAGCCATCGGCAACCTCAACGACTACGTGAAATTCCAAATGGCCGAGTCCATGACCAAGGGCGGTGCCGATGGCGGAGGATCCCCCGCCGCCGCAGCCGGGCAGATGGCGATGGGCTTCGGCATGGCGCAGGAAATGATGAAGAACATGCAGACCCAGCCGCCGCTGCCCGGTGCCGCCGCCCCGCCGCCGACGGGATTTCCGGAACTCCTCAGCCCGGCCGATGCCGCGCAGATCCTCGGCGTGTCGGAGGCGGATGTCATCGCCTCGCTCGATGCGGGTGATTTGAAGGGCAAAAAAATAGGTCCCTCCTACCGGATCACACGCGCCGCGCTCGAGAGGTTCCTCTCCGAGTAGCCGACCGCCATGGCCGAAGTCAGCGCACTACGAAAACATCCCTGCCCGGAATGTGGCGGGGATGCGGAGTGGAGTCCGGCCAAAAAAGCCCTCGCTTGCCCGTATTGCGGCACCGTTCTGCCGTGGAACGACGGCGTGGATCCGTTAGGCGCGGCGATTGTCGAACATGACCTGGGGAAAGCGCTGACTTCGATCCCCCCCGACCATCGCGGTCTCAGGGCCGAGAAAAAATCCGTAAAATGCGAGAGCTGCCAGGCGATCAGCATTTTCGACCCCGACCGCGCCGCCCAGCGCTGCGATTTCTGCGGCTCGCCCTCGATCGTCGCGGTGGACGATTTGAAAGATGCCGTGACGCCGGAAAGCCTGTTGCCCTCCGTGATTCCAGCCACCCAGGTGCGCGACCAGCTTCGCGCTTGGTATGGCAGCCGCTGGTGGGCGCCTAGCAAGTTGAAACGCGCCGCACTGACTGACACGCTGCACGGCATCTATCTTCCCTACTGGACCTTCGATGCCCATGTGGACGCTGACTGGACCGCGGAGTCGGGCTATCATTATTACGTCACCGAGACCTACCGCGACGCCAACGGAAAGACCGCGACGCGGCAAATTCAGCGGACGCGTTGGGAAAACAGCGCGGGAAGTTTATCCCATTTCTTCGACGACGACGCGGTGCCGGGAACCGTCGGGGTGCATACCGCGTTGCTGCGGAAGGTGGAGCCGTTTCCCACCATCAAGGACCTCAAACCCTACGAACCCGCCTACGTCCGCGGCTGGACGGTGGAACGCTATCAGGTCGATCTGCGGCAGGCCTCGCAGATCAGCAAGCAACAGATGGACACCACCATCCGCGAACTTTGCTCGCGCGACGTGCCGGGCGACACCCAGCGGAACCTGCAGGTGGATTCGATCTATCAAGGGCGCACGTTCAAACACATCCTCGTGCCCGTCTGGCTCGCGACCTACACCTACGGCGCGAAGTCGTTCCAGGTGGTGGTGAACGGATACACCGGAAAAATGGCGGGGGAACATCCGCTGAGCTGGGTGAAAATCACCTTGGCGATCCTTGCGGCGCTGATCGTTATTTTCATCATCGTGTCGCTGAATCAGCAGTGACATTTTCCTTCAGCAGGCGGATCGCCTCCGGATAGAGCCGGTGCTCCACCACTTGGATGCGGGCGTGCAGGGATTCCGCGGTATCGCCTGCTAGAATCGGCACCGCCTCCTGCAGGATGACCGGGCCGGTGTCCATGCCCTCGTCTACGAAGTGCACGGTGCAGCCGGCTTCCTTCGCGCCGGCCGCGAGCGCTTGTTTCCAGGACTCCAGCCCGGGGAAGGCTGGCAGAAGCGACGGATGGATATTGAGGATGCGGTTGGGAAAAACGTCGAGCAGCGGGCGCTTCACGAGACGCAGGAATCCGGCGAGACAGACGGTTTCCACGCCGGCGGCTTTCAAGCGCGCAGCGGTTTCCTGCTGGGCCTCCTCCGGGAACTTGGTTTTGAACCCGCGGCAGTTGATGACGCCGGTTTCGATGCCGCGCTTGCGGGCGCGTTCGAGGATGAAGGCGTCCGGATTGTCGGAGAGCACCAGTGCGATCCGGGCGTCGAGCGTCCCGGCATCGATCGCATCAAGGATCGCCTGCATGTTTGAACCGGATCCAGAACCAAGAACGCCGAGCACCATGCGCTTGGTTTAAGCCACCCGCCCCGCCTGCCAAGCGCCAAGTTGCGGAGAGGCGGAAATCTCACATTTCCACGGTGCCGAAGAGCTCGCGGGAATCCACGCCGGGACCGGTTTCGACGATTTTCCACTGGCGGTCCATGTTGAGCCGCACGGTGGCGAGGTGTTTCTGGGACCACTGGTCCGGGGAAATCATCGAGAGCACCTTGCGGCCGCGCATTTCGTAAAGGTGGTAGGTGCCGCCGATGATGGGCTCGAACTGGATGTCCGCCTCGTAAACCAGCTTGTTCCAGTTGAAATGGTCGATGGTCGCGAGGTAGGTCTCGCGGATTTCCTTGAGCTTCTGCTGGAGATCGCGCTCGACCTGCGAGATGCCGCGGGATTTGAACGAGGTGAGGTCGTTCGGGATGATCGGCGGACTGAGAGTGGAGATGGGATATGGCAAAAATGCCCGCGACGGCTTGCTTTCTGGTTCGGACATAAGAAATTTCTTAGTATCCTTCGCTCACGAACTTCCAGCGGGCAACAAAAAATCCGGATCCACGTCGAATTCAGGGTGGGGCGATCTTGATTCTTGATCTTTCAGGGCAAATCCGAAACCTTGCGATTCCAATGCGTTATATTATTCCCTTCCTGATCTCACCGCTCCTTTTCGCCCATCCCGAGCCCGGCACCCTGCCCGGAAACGACCCGCAATCGGCGGTGCGCACTGGCAACGGTTCGTGGACGTTCGAAGCGGTGCCGCACTGGGGCGAGCTTCCCGACGGCAAAATCATCGGCCCGACCCACGGCGGAGTGGTGGTGGATGACGAAAGCGGCCTGATCTACGTCTCCACGGATTCCGAAATGTCGGTGCTGGTATATCAGCCGGACGGGAAATTGCTGCGCACCATCGCTCCGGAGTGTCGTGGATTCCACGCCATGGCGATCCGCAAGGAGGACGGGAAAACCGTGATTTACGGAGCCCAGCTCAATGGCAACAAGCCGCCGCAGCGGGTTTGCAAGATCGATACCGAGGGAAAAATCCTGCTGGAAATCCCGAATGCCACCACCGGCGAGATCCCCGGCACGTGGAAGGGCCTCACGGCGGTCACGGTCGCTCCCGACGGCAGCATTTTCGCTGCGACCGGCTACGGCGCGAACATCGTCCACAAGTTCGACGCCACCGGTAAACTGCTGAAATCCTTCGGCAGCAAGGGTATGGAAGAGCAACAATTCGACACCCCGCACGGACTGGCGATCGACACCCGTTTCGGCGCGCCACGGCTGCTGGTGGCGGATCGGGCGAAGAACCGGCTGGTGCACTTCGATCTCGAGGGCACTTGGATCGGCGTGCATGCCAGCAACCTCCGCCTGCCGTGCGCGGTGAGCATCCTCGGCGACGAGGTGGCGGTGGCCGAGCTCAAGGCGCGCGTGACGATCCTCGACAAGACCGGCACGCCGGTCGCCTTTCTCGGCGACAATCCGAACAAGGCGCAGTGGGCGAATTTCAAAGTGACGCCACAGGACCAGAAACTCGGGATTTTCACCGCTCCGCACGGGCTGAGCTTCGACAAGGTGGGAAACCTCTACGTGCAGGATTGGAACGTCTCCGGACGCGTCACCAAGCTGACGAAGCAGTGAGCTGGGCGTGGCGGCGGTTTTCAACCGCCAGCCTTTGAGATCGTGAGAGGGGCTTGGCGGTTGCAAACCGCCGCCACGATCAACGTCTGCGCGCCTGCTCTTCGATGAAGATTTCCGCCAGGCGGAAGCAGCGGCGGGAAAGATCCTTCGCGTCGTTGTCGCCGATGAGGGCCACGCCTTCTTCGCTGACCTCGGCCAGATAGATTTTCCAGGCCATCTTCGTCAGCAGCTCGGGATCAATTTTCGCACGCGGCTGGGGAGAATGCGGCGGCTGCTGGGGCCGCGGCCGCGGCTCTTGGCCGACTTCGGCTGGCCTTGATTCGGACGCGACCGGTGCGGCAGCTTCCTCGCCGGCGGGTTCTCCCGAGTTGGTGTTCTGCGGGGAGTTCCCCTGCCCTTTGCCCTTGCGACGGCGGCGTTTCCGCTTGGAGGACTCGGACTGGGACTGACTGCCACCACCGGACTCCGCTTCGGGCTCCGGCCAGTCGCCGCCGACTGGGGACGGAGTTTCCGCACGCTCTTCGCGCCGCGGAGTGGTGGGAAAGGGAATGCTGGTCACCTCGGGAGCAGCGATCGGCGCAGGCTCGGGTGCGGCGGACTCGGCAGGTACCGCTTCCTTGGCAACTTTCTTCGGCCGCGGGGTGGAAATTCGGCGGGCACGCGGTGCGGGTGCGGCTTCGGGAGTCGGAGTATTTTCGGGGGAAGATGGTGTTTCGTCGCTCATATTGCTGCCGGGAAGGAAGCCCACCGAAGTGGCTGGCGTCGAGAAGATTCAGAGTTCAAAACACCGGCCTGTTGCCTCATAAATCGAGCACACCGAAAGATTCCTGAACGACCGGGAGCGTTGCCTCATTATTAGGACTCCATAGCGGCTTGGTTTCTTTTGGTTGGTTTGCTTGCCCTAGCGGGCGGTTCGGAGCGTAGCGGAGAA
>JANPKJ010000028.1:0-75491 GCA_031425955.1 Akkermansiaceae bacterium
ATTTCCGGTTGCCTCACTCCATGACTAAAAACCTGCGCCGTCTGATTTTGTTCACCGCCCTGTCCGGCTCGCTCCACGCCGCGGAGGTCGCGAACGCTTTGATCGACCGAAAAATGATGGGCTTCGTGGAATCCAAGGAAATCCCGGGCGCCGTGACCTTGGTCGCTGACGAGAACCGCATCCACCATCTCTCCGCTGTCGGGCTCGCTGATGTTGAAAAGCAAACTCCGATGGCGACGGATTCGATTTTCTGGATCGCCTCCATGACCAAGCCGATCACCGCCACTGCCGTGATGATGATGCAGGAGGAGGGAAAACTTTCGGTGGACGATCCCGTTTCCAAATACCTGCCAGAATTCACCGGCGACAAGGCGGCGATCACCATCCAGCAATGCCTCTCCCACACCAGCGGCCTGAGCGATCTCAAGCCGGAAGAGGTGAAAAACATCACCACGCTGGCGGAACTCATTCCGCCCGTCGTCGCCAAGCCCTTGTTGTTTCCGCCGGGTAGCAAGTGGCAGTATTGCCAGACAGGCATCAACACGGCGGCGCGGATCGTCGAGGTGGTTTCCGGCAAGTCGTTTCCCGATTTCCTGCAGGAGCGGCTGTTCGATCCGCTCGGCATGAAGGACACCAGCTTCTATCCGACAGAGTCGCAACTTCCCCGCATCGTCCCGGCCTACAACCGGACCGCCGCCGGGGAGTTGGAAAAGGTGGAACTATTCTTCCTCAACGGGAAATCCCCCTCCGTGAAGGACCGCTACCCGATGGCCAATGGCGGCCTGTTCTCCACCGCGCCGGACTATGCGAAATTCGCACAAATGATCCTCAACGGCGGCGAGTCCGGCGGAAAACGCTATCTGAAACCGGAGTCCGTGAAACAAATGACCACCGTCCAAACCGGCGATCTTGTCACCGGTTTCACCCCCGGAAGCGCCTGGGGCATCGGCTGGAACATCGTCCGCGAACCGCAGGGTGTGAGCGCTGCACTCTCGCCGGGTTCATTCGGCCACGGCGGCAGGAACGGCACGCAGGCATGGATCGATCCTGTGAAAAAACGCATCTATCTGCTCATGATCCAGCGCGCGGACATCGGCAACTCGGACGCCTCCGAGATCCGCCGCGAATTCCAGAACGCCGCCTTGCAACCATGAAGCTCCTCCTCATCGGCCACGGCTACCTCGGCCAGGCAATCACCGGCGAATTCCGTGAAAACGGCTGGGAAGTCTTCGCCACCTCTCTCTCCGGCGAAAACGACACGATTCCCTGCGATGTGGGAAATCCGGACGACGTCGCGCGGCTCCCAAAGCCGGATTTCATCGTCCACTGCGCCGCCTCCGGTCGCGGCGGGGCGGAGGCCTATCATCGGGTTTATGTCGATGGCTGCCGGAACCTAGCAGCGAAGTTCCCCGGAGTGCCGTTATTGTTCACCTCCAGCACTTCGGTTTACGCGCAGAATGATGGCTCCGTCGTCACCGAGGAAAGCCCCGCCGTCCCTGACCGCGAGACCGGCAGCTTGTTGTTGGAAGCCGAGCGCGTCACGCTTGCGGCTGGCGGCACGGTCGCACGACTGGCCGGCATCTACGGTCCCGGCCGCAGTGTGATTTTAAAAAAATTCCTCAGTGGTGAAGCCGTCATCGAGGAGGACGGCCGGCGTTTCCTCAACCAGATCCACCGCGACGACGCCGCGCGCGCCATCTATCATCTGGCAACCACCTGTGCCACCGGCGTCTTCAACGTCAGCGACTCCACCCCGCTCAGCCAGCTCGCCTGTTATGAAGAGCTCTGCGGAATTTTCTCCCGCCCGCTGCCACCGTCCGGCCCGCGCGACCTCAACCGCAAACGTGGATGGACGCATAAGCAAGTCTCCAACGAAAAACTCCGCGCCACCGGCTGGCATCCGCAATTCCCGTCATTCATCGACGCCGCGGAATCCATCGTGGCGACGCTCACCAACCCGCCTCAGAACTCGTAAGCCAGGCCTACGCCGACGTGGAAGAAATCTCTCAGGAGCTCGTCTCCGGAGTATCGCGCCGCGTCGCGATCAATCGCGATGTTGTAGCTCAAATGGGCCGTCAACGAGAGCTCATCCGTAAACGAATACGCCCCGCCCAGCCTCAGCTCGACGTGGTTTGCTCCATCATGACCATCGGTGACATAGCCTTGATTCATCCCGAAAACGATGGCCGGAGTGAGTCGAAACCGATCAGTCAGCTCGAATTCCCGACTCAGCGACGTCATGATGAACGCGCCATCCGCGTCAAATGAGTGATAGGCATCCACACCCAGCTCAACCTCACAGGGAAGCCCGGACCAAGAGACTCCGGCACCGATTTCATGGTCGTGCCCCCCATCCTGCGGAAAACGGAGATGCGTATAGGCGACATAGCCTTCCAGATCCTTCCAGTCCCAACTCAGGGCGGTGGAAAGCTGGAGCTCGTCATACGACTGGTTAGGGCTTTTGGCATACCAGATCCCGGCGGACAAAGCGTTCCATCCCGCCTCGAAAGTCCCGGAGGCCAGACTGTCACCATCCAGCGCGTCCCGTCCCTCGGAGGAGTATCGACTTTCGTAATCGACGTGCTCATGGAAATTCCAGCCCTCATCGTTGTCGAAAAAACGGGCGAATACCCGTTCACTGTCATCCTCGTGCGCGAGGACGATTGAAGAACAGGCGATGAGCGTAAGTAGAAATCTCATGCCGTTTGAATTCGCCTCCGGGTGCCGCCCTGTAAAGTGATTTTACCGATTGCCATGTTTCGCTTGGCTCCAATCGAGGCCGGCAAGAAATCATGGACGCACCACCTCAATGCGCGGCGCGGATGCGGACGAAGCGTTTTGCGGCGGTGGCGGGATTCGGATCACGGGCTTCCAACAGGAATGGCGTGTTGGAGAGCAGCGTGCCGGGCGTCCAACTCATGAGATCCGAGCTGTATTCGATGACCGGGGTGGAGTCGCTCGGCGAGGGTGCGCGCGGGACCCGCAAGGTGAGGTAGTTCGTGCCGTTGATCGCCTTTAAAAACGGCGTTCTCGCTTCGGCGGAAGTCGGGAAATCCGTCGACAGTCCCAGCGAATATTCGATCACGTCCGGGATCTGGTCGCCGTCGCGGTCGAGCGTGGCGGAGCGGGTTCCCACGGTGACGCTGACGACGGCAGGTGCCCACGCATCCATGTAGCCACCGCTATCGCTGGCGGTGAAAACGAACGAATCCGGCCCTTCGAATCCGGTTTCCGGAAAGTAGGTGGCGAGACTGCCTGCGATTGCCACTGATCCATGAGTCGGCTGCCGGAGAATGCGGAACACCCGGCTGGAACCATTGGCCGTTAGGGTCAGGCTGGCGCTGCCACCGGCCGGAACTTGCAGGCTTGCACTGGAAACGACCGGAGCCGTGCGCGACGTCGGATCGCTTTGGTCGGGGCCGTTATGGCAGTCATAACAACTCACCTGGCGACCGGCTGTGAACGTGCGCGTGCCGAATTTCGTGCTGATGGAATGATCGACAAACACCCGGGAAAGCGGCGTGCCCCGGTCATTGGAGCCATGGCAGTTCCGACAGCTCGCGATGCCGAGAGCGCGGGCGGAATCCGCGTGGTCCTGCGCCCAGGTCGAATCCGTGGAATGCATGCCGTGAGGACCTTCCGTAGCGGTGCGCGGCATGGTGTTGTGGCAGGCGGTGCAGCTTGCCAGAACTCCAGCATGCCCTTGGAGTTTTTCATTCTGCAGGTTGTCATTGCGGTGCAGCGCGGGGAACTCGGCGTGGGTGGATCCATGGCAGGCGCTGCATTGCATGCCACCGTGGCCTTTTGAAAATCGATAGAGCGAGATGCCCTCCGCCGGAGTGTCCGGATTGCTGGCGAAAACGGGATTCACCGGTGTCCTGACCGCACCGGTGTCATCGTAGACGCTGTCATAGCGCAGTTCCCCGCGGTTCTGGGTCGCGGTGCCGTTGTGGCAGGAGCCGCATTGAGGTTCTTCCAACCAACCCTTGCGGCCCTGCGCTCCGACCTGGCTCATGGATCCGTGGCAGCTCTGGCACTGCATCGCCGCGGTGCCGTCTGGTTTGACGGCGGCTCCCATCGCGCCGCGCAGGCACTTGGTTTCCGAGCCGGGGTGGCATTGGTAACAGGAACTCCGGTTCGCGGAATGGTTGAGCGGCAGCCCGGTGTCCGGGGCGATGACCGGTCCATGCAGCGAGTGGATGGCCTGGGTAAGGGGCGAGACATCGGGAAATCCGCCTGTGCCAAGTGCTTCCGAGTCGTGGCACGCGGCGCAGAGCACGGGTTTTTGCTGATCGACGACACTCGCATAGAGCCCGTCCGGCGTGTAACCCTTGGCGGCGAGGGCTGCGGTGTAGAGCGTGCTGCCGAGGTGTTTTTCATCGTGCAGCCGGAGGATGTTCAGCCGGTAGTCGCGTGATTGATGCGGATCGTCCACCCATCCGGCGGCGGGTTGGGCGGCAGGTCCGGAGCCCGAGGAATGGCAGGCGCGGCAATTCATTTCGCCGGACACCGGGAGCACGACATCGGTGGTGGCCAGCACGGTGCCGGCGGTGGTTTTCGCGGTGAGCCGGAGCAGCGGATAGGGGTTGGTGTGCCCGGCGTCGTCGATGGGCGTGATCGGAATTCCCAAGCCCTCGAACCAGTTCATCACCCCGCTGAAATCGAGAAACTGCGGTTGATTGGCAGGCCCCGGCATTTTTTTGCCGGTCAGGCCGGTATCGTCCGCCAGCGTGGCTGCGAAGAGCGCCTGGGAATGGTCCCAGAATGTGGATTTCCCCACGCTCGTGGAATTGATCGAGCCATCCGGATCGGCCACGGCCTCGTAGGTGACGGTGTAGCCGGTGGGGTCTTTCACAAGCTTTCCCGAGGCATCGATGAGCTGGGCATCGACCGTATTGAAGGGCGGCAGGATCGAGAAAACCGAGTAATCGTCGTCCATGCAGTGCATCCCGAGATTGTTCCAACCCACGAGCTTTTGGGCGGATGCCGTGGCGATCAGGGCGAGAAAGACAGCGAGGGTTTTCATGGCGGTCAGAGGAATGGGAGGTTTTTCGCCCATTCCGCATATACTCTGATTCCCGACGGCCTCCATGGCGAACCATCGCCCGTAACAAGATGGTCAGGATTCCGCCATAATCCCCGAAACCGGACTCACCGCAGCTTGGCTTTGACCGATGCCGGGTTTGTGTCTATTCCCGAAGCCTTTCCCATGAAGGAGCAAATCGAAGCCATCCAAACTGAAGCGCTTGCGCAAATCACCGCCGCCGCGGACGAGCGCGCGCTCGACGACGCCCGTGTGGCCGTGCTCGGCAAAAAAGGCACGCTCACCCTCGTCGCTGCCGGCATCAAGGACGTCCCGAAAGAGGACAAAGCCGCCGTCGGCCAGCTTCTCAACGCTGCCCGCACCGCCATCACCGCCGCGCTGGAGGAAAAACAACTCGTGCTCCGGGAAATCGCCGATCGCGCCGCCCTCGCCGGCATCGACGTCACCCTCCCCGCCCGCCAGCTCCACGTCGGCTCACTGCATCCGCTCACGCTGATTCGCGATCAAGCCATCGGCATCCTCCGCCGCATGGGCTTTGCCCTCGCCGACGGCCCGGAAATCGAGGACGAATTCCATTGTTTCGACGCCCTCAACACCCCCGCCGACCACCCGGCCCGCAACGAAAAGGACACCTTCTATTTCGACTCCGGAAAACTCCTCCGCACCCACACTTCCAGCGTGCAAATCCGCACCATGGAAACCCAAACCCCGCCGATCCGCATCATCGCCCCCGGCTCCGCCTACCGCCGCGACGAGATCGACGCCACCCACCTCTCGGTTTTCAACCAGCTCGAGGGCCTCTACATCGGCACCGACGTTTCCCTCCCCGATCTCAAAGGCACACTTGAATACTTCCTCCACGAACTCTTCGGGCCGCAGACGGAAGTGAGATTTCGCCCGCACTTCTTCCCGTTCACCGAGCCGAGTTTCGAGATCGACGTGAAACTAACGGTCAAGGGCCAGGCGCCGCGTTGGATCGAAGTCGCCGGCTGCGGCATGGTCGATCCGGCCGTTTTCGAATCCATCAACAAGTCCCGCAAGGACAACGCCTTCGACCCCGAGAAAGTCACTGGTTTCGCCTTTGGCATGGGCCTCGACCGCCTCGCCATGATCCGCTGGGGCATCAAGGACATCCGCCTCCTCATCGAAAACGACGCCCGTTTCCTCAAGCAGTTTGCTTGAAGAAACAAGACGGGAAGACTCAAGACATAAGAAACTGAAAACGAACTATTATGACACTTACCCAAAAACAATGTGAAGCCTTCGCCGACATCCTCGTGCTCGCGATGTGCATCGACGGCCATTTCTCGCTCCTCGAAGAAGAAGCGATCCAAAAGGAAATCGACGGCATCGGTTGGGACGAAAACCTAAGCCCATCGCTCCACATCAGCTCCTCCATCGCCCGCGCGCGCGACGTCGCGGGATCCACCGAGCAAGTGAGGATCTATCTGGAGGGACTTGCTCCACTCTTTTCCGATTCCGCCGACGCGCAGTTCGTCATGGACGAAACCCTCAAAGTCCTCGCCTCGGATGGCACCCATGCGGACGAGGGAGTTTTCATCTCCCAACTCAAAGCCATTCTGAAACTGTGACCCGCCTGGGATTCGCCGGCATCACGCCCTCTCCGAATTCTCCGCGCCCCTCTCCGCAACCTTTGCGCCTCCGCGTTTCGCTTCAACCTCTCATTCCATGAACGTTTCTTTAAACTGGCTCGCCACCCACCTCGACCTTTCCGGCAAATCCATCAAGGAAATCGACGACCTCTTCACCTTCGCCGGCGTCGAGGTCGAAAGCATTGTTTCGAAAGGCATCGCCTCGGAAAAAATCGTCGTCGCCCAGATCATGGAAGCCGTCCAGCACCCGAACGCGGACAAGCTCAAAGTCACCCAAGTCGACTGCGGCGAGGGCACGCTCCGCCAGATCGTCTGCGGCGCGCAGAATTACAAAGTCGGCGACAAAGTCCCCTGCTGCCTCCCCGGCGCGGAACTCCCCGGCGGTTTCACCATCGGCGAGACCGTCATGCGAAAGGTGGAATCCAAAGGCATGCTCGCCGCAGCCGCCGAAATCGGCCTGCCGGAGGGCGAAAACGGACTGCTCATCCTCCCGCCTGACTCGGAAGTCGGCAAACCCGTCAAACAACTCTTCGACTCCGACACCCTGCTTGAACTCGAAGTCACCCCGAACCGCCCCGACCTCCTCAGCCACCGCGGCATGGCCCGCGAACTCGCGACATTGCTGAAGACCCCGCTCAAACCCTTGGAAATAAGGGGTGCGGACGTCTCGTCCGCACAAACCATCCGCATCGACGCGCCCGCTGCCTGCCCGCTCTACACCGCAGTTAGAATCACCGACGTCACCATCAAGGAATCCCCCGCCTGGCTCAAACAGCGCCTCGAATCCATCGGCCTGCGCCCGATCAACAACATCGTCGATGTCACGAATTTCGTGCTCCACGAACTCGGCCAACCGCTCCACGCCTTCGACGCCGCGAAACTCACCGGAAACATCATCGTCCGTAGCGCCAACGACGGCGAAACCTTCCTCGCACTCGATGAATCCACCCACGTCCTCACCCCGGACGACCTCCTCATCTCCGACGAATCCGGAGCAGCGCTAGCCCTCGCCGGCGTCATGGGCGGCCTCACCAGCGGTGTGAGCGAGACCACCACGGAAATTCTGTTGGAGTCCGCCTATTTCACCCCGCAAGGCATCCGCCGCACTTCGCGACGCACCGCGCTCACATCGGATTCCTCCTACCGCTTCGAGCGCGGCGTCGATCCCGCGGGCGTCGTCACCGCCTCCTCCTTCGCGGTCAAACTCATCCTCGAACTCGCAGGCGGCATCGCGGAAGAAACCACCCAGCTCGCCGGTGAAGCTCCCGTCGTCGTGAAGTCCGTCACGCTCGATGCACAAAAACTCGACCAGCTCATGGGCGGCTCAATTCCTCTAGCAGACGCCGAGGAAATCCTCACCCGCCTCGGTCTCACCAAGCTCGCCGACGGCACCTGGGACGTCCCCTCCTTCCGCGCCGACCTCCAGCGCCACATTGACCTCGTCGAGGAAATCGCCCGCGTCCACGGCCTCGCCAATGTGCCATCGCGTTTCCTCGGCACCTTCGTCCCCGCCAGCCCGGTTGATGCCGCTTACGATGCCGACATGGTTCTTCGCCGCCGCCTCGCCGCGCTTGGCCTTCACGAATGCCAGACCATCAAACTCATCTCCGACGCCCAGGTTTCCGACATCCTGCCGCTGCGCCCCATGCAGGACGGCGACGTCATCCGTGTGAAACTCCCGCTTAGCGAGGACCATGCCGTCATGCGCCCAAGCATCGTCCCCGGCTTGATCGCCTCCGCTGCGAGAAACATCCGCCAACAGGCCAAATCCCTGCGCTTCTTCGAGATGGGTCGCGTCTTCCGCAACGCCGGCGGCGGCAAGGCCAAGGACCAGGAAAGCGAAACCCTCGCCCTGCTCCTCTCCGGTTCCGCCCAACCCACCGGCTGGTCCCAAGCCGACCGCCCCGCCGACCTCTACGACCTCAAAGGCATCCTCTCCGCCCTGCTAGGCGACCGGAAAATCACCTTCACCCCGAAGGACCGCCCCGGCTTCGTGCTCGCCAGCGAAATCAAGATCGATGACCAGAACATTGGGGTCTTCGCCCGTCTCACCCCCGCCCGCGAGCGAGAACTTGATTTCACCACGCCCGTCTTCGTCGCCGAGCTCGACCTCGGAAAACTCCGCAAGCTCCTCAACGGCATCAGCCACGTCGAGGACCTCCCGCAGTTCCCCGGCTCCTCCCGCGACGCCGCGTTGGAACTCCCCCTCACCACGCCGAACGCCCAGATCGAAGCCGTCATCGCCAAGCTCGCCGAGCCCTTGTTAGTTTCCGCCGAGTGCTTCGACGTCTTCACCGATCCCACCGGCCAAAAGATCGCTGCCGACAGCAAGTCCGTCGCCTACCGCTTCCAATACCGCGAGCCCACCCGCACGCTCAAAACCGAAGAAATCGACACCGCCCATCAGAAAGTGCTCGACGCGCTGACGAAGGGTCTCGGGGTGAAGTTCCGGTAAGCAGAAGGAAGGCTTCCTCCCTGCGCCTGCTGGATTTTTCGTTATAACCCTTTGAATTTGATGGCTTTAACATGGCGGATGGGCTGGGTAGCCCTCGGATGGTGGGTAATCTATTGATTTCATAGGATTCTTTGGGTCACTGGATTTTCCGGGTTGGCCAAAATGACAGGCATCGACAGGTGACTTTGTCGGAAATCCGTCGGAAAAACCGCCATTCTGTCCCGGATGGGCGGATGGATTTGAACCCAGACCAAACCGAGTCGTTGCTCCGGAAATCCAGTCGCTGGCGTGGCTGGTCAGGTTCTTGTCCATCCGTCATACCTCTGCCAGATAGGTGCCTCCGATCCAGGGCTTTCGGACTTTCTCTTCCGTTCGTCGATCTGGTGTCTGCTGATCGTTCGGCAACATGCGCGCTGCCTTTTCGAGGCCGGCCAACGCCTGCTCGGGAGCGGTTTGCTGCCGAATCGCACCGAGGTTGCGAAGGGGTAGCCATTCTCGGGGGGCGATTTCCAGCGCGTGCGTGAGTGCCTGCTCCGACTTCCGTCATCAAGAATTCATAATAAACTCCAGCCTACCCCTACATTTGTTGTTCCAGGGCATGCGCACAGCCTAATGTGTAACCGATGTTCCCGGTCAGTTTGTTACCGATGTCCTCGGTCCGAACCACGTGCGGGGCTTCGCCATTTCCCCCCGCTTTGCAAGTAGGGCTTCCCGTTGGGATACGCTTGGATCAGTGGACGTTTTGTTGATTTGGCAGAAGCCCGGCATTGACAAGCCATCGCCTCCAATGATTTTTTTGAGAGGCTCTTAGGGCTTATCTCCCCGCCTGCGGGTCCATTGGACAAATGTCATTTCCCCGCCTGAGCTGCCTGCTAGCTGCCTGTTGGATCGGATTCGCTCCAACCGTGGCCTCGGCGTCGCCCGATGCCCCGGCAGTGCTTTTCCTGGAAGATGATGAAGCGGGCCGCCCCGGCTATGTGGCGCTGATGAACGGTTTCCGCCAGTCGATGGAGAAGCAGCTTCCGGGCAGGGTGGCAATTTATCTGGAAAATCTCGATCTGGCCCGTTTCTCCCATCCGGACTACCATGACCAAACGCGCCAGTGGTTCCGGCAGAAATACCGGGGCAAGGAAATCGATGTGGTGGTCGCGTCCGGCCCTGCCAGCATGAAACTGGTCGGCGAATTCCGTGAGGAGCTCTGGCCGGACGCGAGGATCATCGGGGTGGGCTTCAAGCCACAGCAGGGGAAGCCCGGGGAGTCGAGTGCCCATGTTGCCTGGTTGACGGTGAAACTGGATGCCGCCGGGACGCTGGATGCCGCCCGGGCGCTGATGCCGGACGCGTCACGGTTGGTCGTGGTGGTGGGGGCCAAGTCCGCCTACGCGGGCATGAATGAGTTCATTCTGCGGGAGGCGGAAGCGGCAGCGGCACGCCACGGCCTCGCCATGGAGTCCCTCGCGGGGCTCTCGCTCGCCGAGACACGCCACCGCTTGTCCTTGCTGCCCCGCGATGCCATTGTTTTCTACGGCTCCATCAGCCTGGATGGCGCTGGCCGGGCCTACACCCCCCGTGACGTTCTGGCGGACCTCGCCCCCGCGTCCGGGGCCCCGATCTTCGGCTTGTCGGAAACCTTCATGGGCTACGGGATGACCGGAGGAGTTGTGCTGCGGATGGAAGAGCTGGGACGGGAGCTGGCAGACATGACGGCGGAGGCGCTCACGGCACCCGCCGGAAAAGCGCCGGCATCGCGCGAGTCCCGGGCACAGGGCACCCTTTTTGACTGGCGTGAGCTCCAGCGATTCGGGTTGTCGACGCGGAAGCTCCCTGACGGGGCGGAAATCCGCTTCGAGCCGCCGTCCCTTTGGAAAACCCATCGCAATGCGGTGCTCGGCGGTGTCACCCTGCTGGTGGCGCAGTCCGCATTGATCGTGGCGTTCATCATTCAGCTCCGGCGGCGGAAGAAGGCGGAGCAAAAAGTGCTGATGCAGCGGGACCAGCTTGCGCACGTGGGCAGGGTCTCGTCTTTGGGCCAGCTCTCGGCATCCATCGCGCATGAGTTGAATCAACCCTTGGGCGCGATCCTCCGCAACGCCGGAGCCGCCGGACTCCTGCTGCAAAAACCGGATCCCGACCTGCGCGAGCTTGGCGCGATCATTGCCGACATCCGTGCGGATGATCGCCGAGCCAGCACCGTCATTGAACGCATGCGGGCCTTGCTCACCCGCCATTCACTGGATTTCGAGGCGCTGGATCTGAAAGAATTGTTGCACGAGGCGGCAGGTCTTTTGAAACATGAGGCCATGCAGAGGGGAATTGCTTTGAAGGTCATGACAGCCCCCGGCCTGCCACCCGTTCATGGGGACCGGGTGCACCTCCAGCAGATGGTGATCAATCTCGCGCTCAATTCAATGGATGCCCTCGAGGGAAAACCCGACGCAACCGTGGTCATGGAGGCGGAGCCCGATTCTTCCGGCCGCATGATCGTGTTGCGTGTCCGGGACAATGGCCCAGGCATCACCGAGTCCATCCGCAACGCCCTGTTTGAGCCCTTTCAAACCACCAAACCCGCCGGAATGGGAATGGGGCTGGCGATCAGCCAGACCATCGCCGAGGCCCATGAGGGAGTATTGGCGTTGGAAAGCTCCGGCCCCGAAGGGACTTGTTTCTTTTGCACGCTCCATCCTTCCCCGGTTCCTACATGAGCACGAAACTTGGCTTCGTTTATGTGGTGGATGATGACGAGTCCTTCCGCCGGAGTGTTTCACGCCTGTTATCCGAGGTCGGTTATGAGGTGGCCACCTTCGCCTCCGGTCCTGCCTTTCTGGCCCAGCACACTCCTAGCAGCCGCGGATGTGTCCTCGCGGATCTGCACATGCCCGGATGCAGCGGGCTGGAACTGCAAACCCAGCTGGCAGCCTCAGGAAACCCCCTGCCTCTGGTGTTTCTCAGCGGCAACGGAACGATCCCGTCCACCGTCAAAGCGATGCGGCAGGGAGCCGTGGATTTCCTGACAAAGTGCACGCCGGACAGCGAGCTGTTAGCGGCGGTGGCGCAGGCCTTGATGTTAGACGGGGTCCAGCATACCCGGCGCGTGGAAGTCGAAAAAATGCAGGACCTCTACCAACATCTATCCGAGCGCGAATGTGAGGTTTTCGCGCAGGTGATCGTCGGGGATCTCAACAAACAGATTGGCAGCGACCTTGGAATCGCGTTGCGCACGGTCAAGTTGCATCGCACCAACATTTCCCGGAAACTGGGGATGCCCTCGGTGCCGGAGTGGATCCAGCTCTGGAACACCATCCGCGGCGGGCGAGTCTGACACCCCGGGCGGCCAGCGGCGCTTCACGCCACAGAAAAGCGGGAGGCGGTGCCATCCCCTAACACGGGCGCTGTCCGGACGCCCGCAACGGTGTCTTCAGGATAACTCCGGCGCCGCCAAGCCATTTTGTCCGCCGGGGCCAAACATGCCCCATGGGGCAATTGCGCAACCCGAGCATGAGTGTAAAAAGCACATAGGCAAAGTCCGTTGCTTGCCACGTCACTTTGAAAAATTCCCATGAAAACAACCTTTCAATACCTGTCGGGTGCCGCAGCTCTCTTGCTGCTGGCATCCTGCGCCAGCACTGAAACTGACCGCGACTTCTTCATCAAGGCCGATGCTAACAAGGACGGACGCCTCTCTTTGGCCGAGGTGAACAAGGAGGGCCTGCCCAGGCTCTTCAGCCGCTTTGTGCCACCGGACAACAGCCCGGTGCATGAGCGCAACCATTATTGCATGATGCACCCGGATGGAAGAATCGAGTATGGCTTTCCCAACCGGGAAATGCGTTTCACGCCCACACGGTCGTGGCAGGTTCCCGGCGTGGAAGATCAGTGGAATGCCGAAGGTTTGATGGAAACTCCTTTCGGGAACTTCTTCCTGAAATCATTGGTGGACGATTCTGTTTTTGTCAGCAAAACGGGCATGACCTTCTGGGAAGGTCCCATGTCCATGCATGAGGGTGACTCCAATGGCAAACAAATCGGAATGGCCTACGTTGAGCAATATTTCCAGCCGAAGGGAGGCCCCGCCAGAATGCGCACCCTGCCGGAACAAGATTTGGCGAGGGAGCTGCCGTTCTCGGGACCGGCACCCGGCGCAGCTAACAAACTGAAGAAGTAATAAAACGCCTCATTAAAAACACACTACCAACAACAAATCCGAAACCACCATGAACACACCAACTGATCCACAAGACAGCGAATTAAGCCGCCGTAGTTTCCTGAAATCCGGCGCCGGCACCGTGGTCGCCGGAGCCATCGGCGGCATTGCCGCGCAGGCCGCTGCCCAGGCCCAGGCGCCAACTGCCAATCCACTGGGCCAACCGCCTGTTGGCGGGCCCGGCATCGAGACGCAAACCGGTCAGGCGATTTACACATTGCCCCGGGATCATGCCTGGCACGGCGGCGCTTTCTACCAGAGCAACGAATACAACGAATGGCACTACATCACCGCCTTGGGACGCGACCTCAAGACGGGCCAGCGGATCTCCATCTTCTGGGTGCCGCTGGCGCAGGGCTGGGAAGCTTCCGAAGGTCGACCTCTGCACAACGTCCTGTTTGCTTTCCATAACCTGGAGACCGGCGAGTTCAACACATCGCTGTGCTACATCAAGGGCCCGTTGAAGACCGAAGGCTCCGCCCCGGATGCGAAAGACTTCTGGTTCAAGTACGCAATCGACGACGGCAAGAACGGCTTCACCACGGAATACAACTACCAGAAAGAAACCTGGAGGTTCGCCGGATACAACACCAAGAACGACAAGTGGAACCAGCCTTTCAAGCTGGACATGACCGCCACCTTGAAGACACCCGGCTACGTGCCCATGGCCTATTGGGGTCTGGAAAGCATCGGGGTCGATCCGCAACAACGTCAGAATCCGGAATCCATGTTCGGACTGACCTATTACTACACAGCGCCGACGATGACCTGCAAAGGGAGCGTGGACGTCGGCGGCCGCACGGTCGAGTTCGAGGCTGACGGTTGGTTCGAGCACCAATGGGGGAATTTCCGGAACACCTATCAATACAGGTATTTCTGGGCGTGGTTCCGGTTCACCAATGGCGACTTGATGACGTTCCGCCAGTATTACCAGGGCTTGGATTTCAACGATGTGCAATACAACGTCAACCGCTATCTGTTCATGGACGGCAAGACCCACCAGCGCTCCTACGGCTTCGGTCCCGCGATCAAGGTCATTCCATCGAAGATGTGGGTATCGCCTAAGTCCGGGAAGTCGTATCCATGGTATGGTCGCATCGAGACGCCCCAAGGCACCTACTACTACGAGCCGACCCATCCCGAGCAGGAAGGCTACGGCCTCGCGGGCGCCTACATCGAGGGCGTCCTCCAGTTGCGGCAGGGCTCTCCGACAGGGCCGATCGTGGCCACCGGGTTCACCGAGATGATCATGCTGACCGAGCCGTTTCCAGACGGCACCGACCCGTCGATGGGCCCAGCAATCTCACGCCCATTGCCGGATAAGCCGGGCGAGCCGTGGAGCCCGAAAGTGACCCTCCCCAGGCCATAGCGCCAGCCCGCTCTAGCAGCCTTTTGCCAAACTATCATTCACAACAACCATGAGCTCGCCTGCCGACTCCCAAAACACTGAAGTGAGCCGCCGTCATTTTTTGAAATCCGGTGCAGGCACCATCGCCGCCGGAGCCGTCGGCGGCATGGCTGCGCAGGGCGTCGCCCAAGCCCAGACGGAAACCGCCAAAGCAGGGACCGCATCGGCTTTTGAAACCGAAACCGGCGGCCGGATTTACAGCCTGCCGCGGGACCACGCCATGCACGCGGGCGACTGGTATAAGGGTGCCGAGTATCAGGAGACTCACTACTTCACCGGCTTCTTCACCGACCGGAAAACAGGCAAGCCCTACTCGGTGTTTTTCTGTTGGGCCGCTTACGGTTGGGACGAGAAGCTCGGACGGCCGATCTGGAACTCGCTGTTCTCGATGACGGACATCGAGCGCAAAAAGTTCCTGCAAGCCGTGCACCCGCTGGGCGGACCGCTGACCTCAAGCGGCTCTGGTCCCGATGTGGCCGCAGATGCGTTCTCCGCCGGGTATGTTCTAGGCAAGGACGTCGACGGCAGTGAAGGCCTGTTCTCCTATCAGTCGAAAGACCAGGCATTCCGCTGGATGGCCAAGGTGCCGAAGCCTACCGCAGCGCTCAAAAACCAGACCGGCTACTCGATCGACTGCCGCGCAAGGGTCGTGAAACCCGGCTTCCGCTGCCCGGTGCCATACGGCTTCACCCAGGAAGGGCTCGGCACCGACGTGGCGAACAACCTCGCCAACCCTTTCACCGGCTCCGCGCTGTCCTGGTATATCATCGCGCCGTGCATGGAAGCGGAGATCAAGTTGAAGCTCGACGACATGGACCTCGATCTGGTCGGACAGGTCTACTACGAACACCAGTGGGGCCGCCTTCGCATTCCCGGCATGGAACAGGCGCGCTACACGTGGGGCTGGGCCCGCATGGAAGATGGTGACATCATGAACTGGCGCACCTACCGCGATTCCAAGACCGGCAAGTATGTGCCGTCAGACCCAGCGAACCGATTCAATGTCATCAAGCCCGACGGCACCGTGCAGTATTACATGGGACCGGCGTTCGTATATGAGCCGCTCAAGTGGTGGAAGTCGCCCGAGACCGGTGTCGATTACCCGGTGTATGGCAAGATGATCACACCAGTCGGCGTGTTTTACACGGACCCGGTGGTGGAAGTCGCCGAGGCACAGTTGTTCAACGGCGGCATGTGGGAAGGCGCCGCCCGTCTGCGCAAGGACAGCCCGACCGGGCCCGTTGTCGGGCATTCGTTCTGCGAATACATGTGGGCGCCGTTCGACTCGCCAATGGGCAAGGACATTCCTTACAACCCGGCGATCACCGCCTCCCCCAGTGACGGTTTCCCGGAGGCAAGCGACTTCAAACAATTCGTGAAGTGGTGATGGTACCGGCGAAAAAATTGTAACCTTTGCTCAAAAATATGAACCTCCCATTTCCAACCATTCCACTCTTGTTATTGGTGGCGGCGCCCCTCCTCCATGCCGAGACGGCGGCTCCATCTCCGCCTGATAACAACGACCTGTCCCGCAAAGTGGTGGACCCCACCGCCTCCCTGATGACCTTCGGATTCAGGTTCATCCATGTTGATGGCTATCATGGGAACGAGGACGAGTCCGCCAATCAGCTTCAGTTCCAGCCGGTGATTCCGTTTGAGGCATTCGGTGTGCCTAACATTCTCCGGATCACGGCCACACATACCCTCGACGGTCCGGGGGATTCCGGATTCAACGATGTTTCCATCTTCAATCTTTTTGTCATCAACGAGAGCTGGGGCCGCTGGGCTTTTGGTCCGGTGGTGGATTTCATCAGCGAGCGCCCGCCCGGAGGCGACTCCTTCACGGCCGGGCCCGCCATCGGGGCGGTGCTCAGTAAAGGGAAGTGGACCTATGGCGTTTTCAATCAGAACTTTTTCGGTAGTGAAACCGAGCTTTCATCGCTCCAGCCGGTGATTGGCTATCAGTTGGGAAATGGCTACTCGTTAAGTGCCGGCGATGCCCAATTCACCTACGATTGGAAGGGCGGCCAGTGGGTCAACCTTCCGCTAGGAGTTTCACTTAACAAAGTCACGGAAATCAGCGGGCAGCCCCTCAAGCTGAGTATCAATCCCGAGTATAACTTCCGTGACCTTGAGGGGACCAGTCAATTCACGGTTCGCTTCGGACTCTCCCTGATCTTTTAGCCATGATCCGCCTGTCCAGTCCGGCACTTCTCGCCGCAGTTCTCGGGGTCGTCTGCACCCCGGCCACGGTTTGCGCCCAAGGCTACGCCCGGATGTTCCTCAATGCGCCGAAGGACACGGATATGCTGATGTTCACCTATCTGAACACGCGCTCCAATACCGAAGGGGATCTCGATATCAGCGCTCCGGGTACCGAATCCAAAATCAACGTTGGCAGTTTTGCCTACGCGAGGATCATGAGTATTTTCGGGCGGACCGGAGGCCCCGGATTTTCCATTCCCTACCTATCCGTCGACAGCTCGGATTCGGATACAGGGCAGTCCCTCGTGGATCTGGAGGGTTGGGGGGATCCGTCCCTCACCTTCGACGTGAACATTTTCGGTGCGGATGCCATGACGCGTGAGCAATTCGTCCTCACGCCATCCGAAACCTATCTGAGTCTTCATCTCGCGCTGGGCACTCCCTGGGGAAACTACGATCCCGATGAGGCATTGAACACCGGAGGGAACCGGTGGAACGGGAAGGCGACCGTCAACTACAGCATCACCTGCGACGAAGGTATTTCGTGGTTCGATTTCTACGCCGCCGCCAAGATCTTTGGGGATAATGATGAATTTTTCGGGGGACGCGAGCGGTCGCAGGAGCCCATTTTTTCCTTGGAAACGTATTACAGCCATAATGTGAATCCCCGGATCTGGCTGGGTGGTGGCTTGGCCTACAGCAATGGCGGGCAGGTGGCGGTCGATGGTCTGGAAACCGGCACGGCACAGAACACCGTCAAGGGAATCGTCAGCGCCGGCTGCCGGCTCTGGAAGGGGAGCACGGGGATCATTAGCTACAACCACACGTTGATCCGGCCTGATGATTCTCCCAGAGAGGGCACCCTGATGCTGCAACTCATTTTGACATTCTGATTCTATAACCAAATACCATGACACTAAAAAACAAACTGATCGCCGAGTTCTTCGGCACCTTCTGGCTCGTCTTCGGCGGCTGCGGCAGCGCAGTCCTCGCGGCGATGTTCCTCACGACCGACGCCACACCGGTCAACCTCGGCATCGCCTTCGTCGGCGTGTCGCTCGCCTTCGGCCTAACCGTCCTGACCATGGCCTACGCCATCGGCCACATTTCCGGCTGCCATCTCAACCCGGCCGTCACCGTTGGACTGGTCGTCGGCGGGCGGCATCCGAAATCGGAAATGATTCCCTACATCGTCGCCCAAGTCATCGGCGGCATCGCGGGTGCTGCGGTTCTCTATCTGATCGCCAGCGGCAAGCCGGGATTCTCGACGGCGGGCGGTTTCGCCTCCAACGGCTTCGGCGCACACTCGCCCGGTGGCTACTCGATGGTCTCCGCCCTCGTCGCGGAAATCGTGCTCACGTTCTTCTTCCTCCTGATCATCCTCGGAGCCACCGACAAGCGTGCGCCGCAAGGCTTTGCGCCGGTGGCCATCGGCCTCGGGCTGACGCTGATCCACCTCATCGGCATCCCGGTCACCAATCTCTCGGTGAACCCAGCCCGCAGCACCGGTCCCGCCCTCTTCGTCGGCGGCTGGGCCATCGCCCAACTCTGGCTGTTCTGGGTGGCTCCCATCATCGGAGCGGCCCTGGCGGGCATTGTCTATCCATTGTTTTCCGGTCAGAAAAAGCAATGACTGTTCCGGAGCAGTCCCGTTCCGGGGGGGCGGGGCTGTGATGGAGTGGCGGCATTCCTTTCGCCATTCTCCCGAGCTCAAGTTGTGTCAATCAACCCGTCAGGATTGTCGGGGGCCGCTCGAGCCCGACGTTCCTATTTCCAAAAAGCTGACAGGGCAAATCCTCGTTTGCATCGATGAAATATCATTCCAAACCATCGCTTCACTCTCCTAACCGATCATGAAAACCAGTCTAATTACCTGCCTCAGCCTCGCCTGCGTCATGCATGTCCGCGCCGAGGAACCAAGTTCGGAAATCGCAGGCCTCCAAAAGGCCGCTGCGGATTTCGTTATCGCCTATAACAAGCAGGACGCCGGCGCCATCGCCGCGCTCTTCACCGAAGAGGGAGAAATGACCGACCTATCAGGTGACGATCTCACCTCCGGCCGCAGCGAAATCGAAGCGCGCTACAAGGAGATGTTTGCCAGTGACCCGCTCCAGATCGCCATTGAAGTCGGGTCCGTGCGATTGGTCGCCCCGAATCTCGCCATCGAGGACGGCACATTCCATCTCACCCCCGCCGATGACGAGACCGCGCCGCCACGATCCACCACCTACACCGCCGTGCTGATGAAAGACCCCGCAGGCGCGTGGCAGATCGCCAGCTCCCGCAATCTCGAGGACGTCACGGAATCCGCCGGCCACCTCGCCGACCTCGCCGCTGCGCTCAAGGGCGAGTGGACTTACCGCGATTCGGAAGGCATGCGCCTCGATCTCGCATTCGGTTGGGACACCACCGGCACCTACCTGAGCGGGGAAATGCTTACCACGGCCGCCGATTCCGAACCTCAGGAAGGCACGATCCGCATCAGCTGGGACGCCTCCAAAGAACAAATTGTCTCTTGGATGTTCGATGCCAAAGGCGGCTTCACCCACGGCGTCTGGACCTCGACCGATGAAGGCTGGCTGATCCGCTCCGAAGGGACCACCGCCGATGGAGAATCGGTTACCTCCAGCCAACAACTCACCACCGAAGGAAAGGAAACCCTCATCTGGGCCGCAAGCCAACGCATCATCGATGGGGAATCCGCCCCCGATAAAACCCTGCGCATCGTCCGCCAGGCACCCGAACCCAGCGAAGACTAAATCCAACCAAATTCCAGCCATGAAACTGATATCCGCTTCCCTTTGCATTCTCCTCGCACTCGCTTTCATCGCGCCAACCGCAGACGCACGCGGCGACCGCGGCGACCGCGGTGGTCGTGGCGGTGGTGGTGCCTCCAAATCCTTCTCTCCCAAGCGCAGCAGCAGCTCCGTCAAACGCAGCCCGATGACGGGATCCAAGATGCAGCGCCCCGCCTCCCGGCCGATGCCCAAACCCGTCGCCAGACCTGCAGCCAAACCCATGTCGCGCCCCGAAGCCAGACCCTCACAGCGTCCGGTAACCAGACCGACAACCCGGCCTACCGAGCGCCCTTCCATTCAAAAACCCTCGATCCAACGCCCGGAAAACCGCCCGGCCAAGCTGCCCGATCGCAAACCCGATCTCACCCGCCCGGCCAAGCTGCCTGATCGCAAACCCGATCTTACCCGCCCGGACAAGCTGCCCGATCGCAAACCCGATCTTACCCGCCCCGGCAATCTACCTGATCGCAAACCCGATCTCACCCGTCCCGGCAATCTGCCCGATCGCAAACCCGATCTCACCCGCCCGGACAAGCTGCCTGATCGCAAACCCGATCTCACCCGCCCTGGCAATCTGCCCGATCGCAAACCCGGGTTCAGCCGCCCCGACCAGCGCCCCTCTCTGGAACGCCCTGGAACCAACCGACCCTCCACCCTGCCCGGCATGGTTTCCTATCCAAACCGTCCGGACAAAGGTAAACCCAACCGCCCGAATTTCGGTGGCAACGACCGCGACAAAATCAATTTCGGCGATCGCAACAACAAGCTCAACACCGGCGACCGCAACCGCGTGAACTTCGACAACAGCCGCGACCGCAACAAAGTTCACATCGACAAGGTCAACATCGGCCGCCGCAATGTCGGCCTGAACCGCCCCTCCACGCTGCCTGCCAACCGTCGCAATTGGGACAACAACAAGTGGGGCGGCAACAAGAGCGTCTGGGGCAATCGCGTCAACATCGGAAACAGCGTCAATATTAACAACAACTTCCGCTACAATAACAACTTCTCCTATCGCCCCAACTGTTGGGGCGCCCGCCCTTGGTGGGGTGCCGGCGATAGCCACGGCTGGCACCACGGCCATTGGAATTATGGCTGGAACAACCGCTACCATCGCAGCCACTGGTGGCATGACGACGATGACGATTTCGCCAGTGGTTTCATGTGGGGGATCGGCGCGTGGAGTCTCGGCAACCTGATTTATGACATGGGTTATCAATCCTATCGCAATCACTATCCGGCACCGCCCGTGCAGGCGCAATACGGCGATTCAAAGGCCGTGATCACCTACACCGAGCCGGTCTCTGTGACCGCAGCCGCCATGCCCCCTGGCGATGACCAGACCGCTACCATCGCCGAAACCAAGTCCGACGAAGCACTTGAGCGTTCCCGGACCGCATTCCAACAAGGCGACTACCTGGCTGCCTCCAAGGCGGTGGACGAGGCGATCGGTTACACGCCCGGCGATGTGACGCTGCATGAATACCGTGCGCTGATCTTCTTCGCTCTCGGCAAGTACTCGGACGCCGCCGGAGTGCTCAATCCCGTACTCGCCTCCGGCCCCGGCTGGGGTTGGGACACGATGATCGGATTTTACAACGGCTCTGAAAATTACAACGAGCACCTGCGCAAACTCGAATCCTACGCCAAGGGTTCGCCCGACAAGGCCGACGCCCAGTTCTTGTTAGGCTATCACTACATGGTCTGCGGCCACATCGAAAAATCCTACGAACAATTCGCCAAAGCCACCGAACTGCAACCGGCCGATTCGATCTCGCGACAGCTTCGCGATCTAACGGCCTCCTCCATCCCTGATGGCGGCGACTCGGAGGCGGAACCGCCTGCCAGACCGGCACCGGTCCCGGCGGACCAGCTCGTCGGCACCTGGGTGAGCGACCGCGGCGCGGACGGCAAGGTCACCTTCGCAATGAGCCAGGACGGCAACTACACCTGGTCGTTCATGAACGGCGGCAAGGCATCCGAACTGAAAGGCACCTACGGCCTCAATGACAAGGGGCTGCTCGTGCTCAACAGCGATGATTCGCAGATGGTCTCCGCCGTCGAAATGACGGAGGGTTCGAAGATGCATTTCACACTCATCGGCGCTCCCGATGGTGATCCGGGCCTTGATTTTGTTAGGAACTGAGCATTGTCACACGGCGCCTGCCTTTGTCGTCCAAGAATACCATGGCATCGTTTTTCGCCAAATCATACCAACCATGAAACTCCATTCCATCGGGATCCCCGTCCTCCTGGCCTCTCTGCTCCTTGCGTCCTGCTCCGCACCGATTTCGTTTCAGAGAATCGCCATCAAGACGCCGGTGGGAAACTATCAGAAGGCGCCTTTGTCGGACGCACTCCGCGAGTTGCAAGCGGGCAAAACCATCCTCGAGCCGATGGCCTCCAGCGGCCACTTTTTCGAATGCGCGCGGCTTGCCGGGGAACTGGCTTTGGCTGGAGAACCCGGAGCACTCGCGCTTTACAATCAGGCCACCGGGTTGTTAGTCGAGAGGCTGGAGGACAACAAGGCGCTGCCGTGGGGTCGTTCGATCACCCTCGGCGGCGGAGCCGTCCTGCGTGGTAAAACAGAGCCCGGCGCACCCGCGGCGCAGCGCCGCTATGTCAACGTGGACAGCCTCGAATTCGGTGGTGTTTATGCCAGCATCCGCGCGACACGTCCAGGGGTGGGCGCGCCCTTGGTCGCGATTGCTCCGGAAAACAAAGATTTTAGGAAAACTTACGACGCAAGGGAGTTCCATCAGAGTCTAACCGCAGTTCTGCGTTTCGACAGCGGCAAGTCCGCCACTCTGGAACTTCATGATCCGCTCGAAACCGATAGAATTTCCATCGCAGGGCGCAACCCGCCGCTGGCGGCGGACTTCAGCGCCCCGGTCTCCATGCAAATGTCCATCCACCGGCCGGACAAGCTCGGACTCGTCCGCCTGCTAGATCCACACAAATATTCCGACACCGCGCGGCTGGCCCGGCTTCAGAAATACGACAGCCGGCGGACACCGGTGCTTTTCGTGCATGGTCTCGATTCCACTGCCGCCACCTGGACTCTGATGTACCACAGCCTGATGCAGGACCCGGCGATCCGGAAAAACTATCAGTTCTGGGTCTTCAGTTATCCCAGTGGCTACCCCTATCCGTATTCCGCCTCTCTCCTGCGCAAGGAACTGGATGGCGTAAGACAAGCGTTTCCTGCGAGCAAGGACATGGTCATCGTAGGCCACAGCATGGGCGGCATGATCAGCCGCCTGATGGTCACCGATGCCGAGGACAAGATCTGGCGCACGATGTTTGGCAAATCACCGGCGAACACGCGCATCCCCGGGGCCAGCCGTGAACTTTTGGAAGATTCCCTCGTGTTCAAGCGCCGCGATGAAATCGACACCGCCATTTTCATCGCCTCGCCGCACCGTGGTTCCGAACTGTCGAACAACTTCATCGGCCGCACGTTCTCCCGCCTGGTCCGCTTGCCCACTTTCATCACAGACACCCGGAATGTCTTCGCCTCCATCCTCACCGCGGACGCGGCCTCCCTCCAGCTTGATCGCGCCCCTAACAGTATCGACACGCTCTCACCCAACAATCGATTCGTGCGCGAGGTCAAAAAGCTGCCCATCGCCACCGGCATCACCTATCACTCGATCATTGGAGACCGCGGCAAGGGCAACACGCCGGACTCCAGCGACGGGGTGGTGCCCTACTGGAGTTCCCACCTCAGCGGCGCGGCTTCGGAAAAAATCGTGCCGTCCGGCCACAGCGCCCACGAAAACCCCGAAGGCATCGAGGATGTGCGCCGCATTCTCAACAGCCGTTTGAAATAGTTCCCTGAATTCAAGAAGCCGCTGCACGCAGATAAAGGTCGTATGCAAGGCGTCCTTGCGAAGGGTTGCCGTCGCCGCATTCAACCAAGCGGCGGTCGCAAAAAGGGGGGATTGGGTCATCGAAGCGGAATCCCACTGGCAACTGACCCGGGAAGAGGCAACTAACATGGCCGCGATGATCGCCAAACCGCCCAAGCCAAACCAGGCGATGCAGAATGCCGCCAATGAGGGAATCGTTGGATTCCACACGAGATATGGCTTCCGGCGCTTGGCTCCGGAGGAATTCAGGATGTTTCTACCCGCAGCCTCGCTGGAGGGCGACATGTTGATTCCGCTAGAGTGAACGGCTTCGATGGGGCAACTTGGGGCACGCGCGGTGTCCTCGTTGACCAGAATGAGCCAAGATGGCCCATGGAGACCCAAAAATCGGGTCATTTCACCAGATGGCGGAGGGGGTGGGATTCGAACCCACGGAACCTTTCGGCTCTCCAGTTTTCAAGACTGGCGCAATCGACCACTCTACCACCCCTCCTATGTAGTTGTCCTAAGCGACTTAGCCTCGGACGCAAAAAGTAGCCTCACTAGGGCTCGAACCTAGAATAACGGAATCAAAATCCGGGGTGTTACCATTACACTATGAGGCTTTTCGCATCGGCCTTGCGGCCTGCGGCGGGCGGACCCTAAACCGCCTGCCACGGGTTTGGCAACTGGGAAAATCAATCAATGCGTTGAGATTTTGACCGCTTTTTCGATCATCGCCTCCGCCATGTCGAAATCCACGGCGGTGCGGGCGTGGATCCGGCAAACCGCCTGCCCGGCGTGGATCGGCTCGCCGATTTTCACGATCCGGTCGAAGCCTACGGCGAAATCCACGCCATCGCTGGCTTTCGCCCGCCCGGCCCCGAGCTGGAGCGCGGCCTGGCCGACGAGGCCGGCATCCACTTGGGAAACCACCCCGCCGGCGGAGGCGATGACGTCGCGGATGACCGGGGCTTGGTGGATTTCGCCCAGACGATGAAGATTCTCGGGATTTCCCCCCTGCGCGGCGACGAGCTGGCTGAAGCGGCGGCGGGCACTGCCGTCGTCCAGGTGGCGTTCCAACTCGGCGCGGGACACGCCGGCGATTTTCTCCGCCAGATCGAGGACGATTTCGCGCAGGTCAGCGGGTCCGCCGCCTTCGAGAGTTTCGATTGATTCGATGATTTCGAGGGAATTTCCCACCGCGCGGCCGAGTGGTTCGTGCATCGGGTTCAACACGGCGGAGACTTCCACGCCCATTTCCTTGCCGACGGCGATCATGCTGGCGGCGAGTGCTTCGGCGTCCTGTTTGGTTTGCATGAAGGCTCCACTGCCGTATTTCACGTCGAGCACGAGCCGGTCGAGGCTTTCCGCCAGTTTCTTGGACATGATCGAGGCGGTGATGAGCGCGATGGACGGCACGGTGCCGGTGACGTCGCGCAGGGCGTAGAGTTTTTTATCCGCCGGGCAGAAGCGGTCGGTCTGGCCCATCATGACCACGCCGATCTGTTGGAGCTGCCGGACCGCTTGGTCGAGGCCGAGATGGACGTTGAAGCCGGGGATGGATTCGAGTTTGTCGAGCGTGCCGCCGGTGATGCCGAGTCCCCTGCCGGATACCATCGGCACCCAGCAGCCGGTGCAGGCGACGAGCGGCGCGAGAATGAGCGAAACCTTGTCGCCGATGCCACCGGTCGAGTGCTTATCGACCACTGGCGGATGCCCGGCGGGATAGGAGAAACAATCGCCGCTCTCCATCATCGCGCGGGTGAGCGCGGCGGTTTCCACCGGCGTCATGCCTTTGAAAAACACCGCCATCGCGAACGCCGACATCTGATAGTCCGGCACGTGCCCATGGGTGTATCCTTCGATCAGCTTCGTGATCTGGAGCGGGGTGAGCTCGTGGCCCTCGCGCTTGCGGGAGATGAGTGTCGGGATGTGCATGACTGGGTCACTACCGGTTAATCCGCCTTTCCGCGAGCGCGCTTTTTCGGCAGGGACGCGGCGACCAGTGTGTAGGAGTGGTCGATGAGTTCGCTCACGAGTTTGGCGGGCAGCGATCCGTCGAGCACGAGCGTGTTCCAGTGGCGTTTGTTCATGTGATAGCCGGGGAGGATGGCTTCGTGTTCGTCCCTTAGGACCACCGAACGCTCCGGATCACACTTGAGATTGATGCGGGCGGGAAATTCTTCGGGCACGGTGAGCGCGAACATTTTCCCGCCGACCTTGTAGACGAGCACGTCGGGACCGAAAGGTGCCGTCTCCTCGGCTCCGGGTTTGGATAGAAAACGGGCGATGACGTCGGGCAGGTCCATGATCCTGTCTCACTTTTTGAAGACGATCTCGTTGCCTTCGACGTCGGCGAGAATCACGTCGCCGTCGATGAACTTGCCGTCGAGCACGTCGAGGCTCAGTGGGTCTAGCAGGAGATGCTGGATGACGCGTTTGAGCGGGCGTGCGCCGTAAATCGGGTCGTAGCCCTTGTCACCGATGAATTCCTTGGAGGATCCCGAAAGCGCGAGGCCAAGGCCCTGCTTGGCGAGGCGCTGGCGGACGCGGGTGAGCTGGAGATCGACGATGGTGGTGATTTCGTCGCGCTTGAGGCGGTCGAAGATGATGATTTCGTCGATGCGGTTGAGAAACTCCGGGCGGAAATGGCCGCGCAAGGCTTCGGTGACTTTGGCTTCGCGCTGCTCGGCGTTTTCCTCGTGGAGGATGAACTGCGAGCCGATGTTAGAAGTCATGATGAGCACGGTGTTCCGGAAGTCCACAGTGCGGCCCTGGCCGTCGGTGATGCGGCCGTCGTCGAGCACCTGGAGCAGGACGTTGAAGACATCCGGGTGGGCTTTTTCGATTTCGTCGAAGAGTACGACGGAATACGGCTTCCTTCTCACCCGTTCGCTGAGTTGGCCGCCCTCTTCGTATCCGACGTAGCCGGGAGGCGCGCCGATGAGGCGGGCGACGCTGTGTTTTTCCATGTATTCCGACATGTCGATGCGGATCATCGCGCCCTCGTCGTCAAACAGGAATTCTGCGAGGGCTTTGGAGAGTTCGGTTTTTCCGACGCCGGTGGGGCCGAGGAAAATGAACGAGCCTATGGGCCGGTTTTCATCCTGGAATCCGGCGCGGGCGCGGCGGACGGCGTTGGCGACGGCCTTGATGGCTTTTTTCTGGCCGACGACGCGCTCACCTAACCGCTGCTCCATGCTGACGAGTTTTTGTTTCTCGCCTTCCTGCAACCGGTTTACCGGGATGCCGGTCCATGAGGACACGATGCGGGCGATGTCCTCTTCGGTGACTTCCTCTTTGAGCAGCGCGCCCTGGTTCTGGCGGGAGGTGAGTTGTTCCTTGGCGGCTTCGAGTTCGCGATGTGCGTCGGGCAGGTCGCCATAGGTGATCTGCGAAGCGCGCGTTAGATCGCCGATGCGTTGGGCGCGTTCGCTGTCACCCTTGAGGGTTTCGATTTTTTCCTGGGCGGCACGGACGAGGTCGATGATCGATTTTTCGTTCCGCCACTGAGCCATCAGGCCGGAGGATTTTTCGCGCAGATTCGCCTGCTCCTCTTTGACCTTTTCGAGGCGGAAGACAGAGGCCTTGTCGGTTTCCTTTTCGAGGGCTTTTTTCTCCATTTCCAACTGAAGGATCTGGCGCTCCAGCACGTCGATCTCGGTGGGCATCGAGTCGAGCTCGATCTTGAGGCGTGCGGCGGCTTCGTCGATCAGATCCACCGCCTTGTCGGGAAGGAAGCGGCCGGAGATATAACGGTCGGATAGAGTGGCAGCGGCGACGAGCGCACCATCCTGGATGCGAACGCCGTGGTGGACTTCGTAGCGTTCCTTGAGTCCGCGGAGGATGGCGATGGAATCCTCCACCGACGGCTCGCCGACCATCACCGGTTGGAAACGACGTTCAAGGGCGGCGTCTTTTTCGATGTGCTTGCGGAATTCGTCGAGCGTGGTCGCACCGATCGTGCGCAGTTCGCCGCGGGCGAGTTGGGGTTTGAGCAGGTTCGAGGCATCCACCGCGCCCTCGCTGGCTCCGGCGCCGACGATGGTGTGGAGTTCGTCGATGAAGAGGATGATCTGGCCCTCGGAATCGGTGACTTCCTTGAGGAATGCCTTGAGCCGTTCCTCGAACTCGCCGCGGTATTTCGCACCGGCGAGCATGCCGCCGAGGTCCATCGCGATGATGCGCTTGTCCTTCATCGAATCCGGCACGTCGCCGGAAACGATGCGGCGGGCGAGGCCCTCGACAATTGCGGTCTTGCCGACGCCGGGCTCGCCGATGAGCACCGGATTGTTCTTGGTGCGGCGGGAAAGCACCTGCAGCACGCGGCGGATTTCGTGGTCGCGGCCGATGACGGGATCGATTTTCCCTGCCCGTGCGCGGGCGGTGAGGTCGGTGCCGTATTTTTCCAGCGTCTGGTATTTTCCTTCCGGACTGTCATCGGTGACCTTCTGCGAACCGCGGATGCCAGTGATGGCCTCGCGGACCTTTTTTTCGTCCAGACCTGCCTCCTTGAGAAGCTTGCCGGCGGGAGAATCCCCTTTCAAGGCACCGAGCAGGAAATGCTCCACACTGAGGTAGTCGTCGCCCAGCGACTCGCGGGCAGCGTCCGCGGCATCGAGGGTGGAGCGAAGTCCCATGCTGATTTGCGGCTGGGTGGAGGCACCTTGCACGCTCGGTTCGCGGGCGAGCGAGGCGGCGACGGACAGCTTGAGTTTCGAGATGTCGACGCCGGCTTTCTGCAGGACCGGCGTGGCGATCCCGGCTTCCTGCTGGAGCAGGGCGAGCAGGACGTGCAGGCTTTTCAATTCCGAGTGCGCGGACTTCGAGGCGATGCTTTGTGCCGACTGGAGCGCCTCTTGAAGTTTTTGAGTGATTTTTTCGAGTCCCATGGTCGTAGGCTTTGTGAAAACCCTATCCAGTGTGATCGCTCGTTGCAATGCACGGCTTGGCCTTTTTTCCACAGTTGCGGATGGTTCCACTTTCCGCTTCCCCGCCGGACCAAGCAGGAATAGCCTCCCGCCGAAATGAGCAGCTGTGGACCGAAAATGAAGATGGATCCAACCTTGCACCGGGAAAAAAAGCCCGACTGGATCAAAGTGCGATTGCCAAATAATCCGGGGTTCTGGTCCACCAAGTCGCTGATCACCGACCTGAAACTCGTCACGGTCTGCGAAGAAGCGCAGTGCCCGAACCGTTGGGAATGCTGGAGTTCCGGAACCGCCACTTTCATGATCGCCGGTGAAAAGTGCACCCGCGCATGTGGCTTCTGTGCCGTAAAAACCGCTAAGCCCGACGCGCTGGAAGCCGACGAACCGCAGCGCGTCGCCGAGGCCACCCGCCGGATGAATCTGCGTCACATCGTTATCACCGCCGTCGCCCGCGACGACCTGCGTGACGGCGGCGCGGAGCATTTCAAACAAACCATCGAAGCCGTCCGCCAAGCGAACCCGGAAATCATCATCGAAGTGCTCGTGCCGGACTTCAACGACCGCGACTGGGCGCTGGCAATGGTGATGGAAGCCCGCCCGCACATTTTCAACCACAACCTGGAAACCGTCGAGCGCCTCACCCCGCTCGTCCGGTCCCGCGCCCAATACCAGCGAAGCCTCACCGTTCTGAAAAAAGCCAAGGCCATGGTGAACAACAAGGTTGCTACGAAAAGCGGCATCATGCTCGGCCTCGGCGAACGCCACGATGAGATCTTGCGCGCCATGGACGACCTCCTGGAACATGACGTGACGGTTCTAACGATGGGCCAGTATCTGCGTCCGACGCAGAAGCATCTTCCCGTGGTGGAATACATCACGCCCGCCGCGTTTGACGAATACAAGGCCATCGCCTTGGCAAAAGGCTTCCGCCACGTCGCCAGCGGCCCGCTCGTCCGCAGCTCCTATCATGCGGCGAATTTCCGCCCCGAACTCGACGTGCTTGAAGCCATCGAGGCAGACGTCCGCGCCGCCCGCGGCCTTGAACTCGGCCCGGAGCACCTGTCCCTGCCTGCCTTCAAGCCAGCGCTTGTCAAAGCCATCGCCTGACCGCATGCGCCACTGGCTGATCAAATCCGAGCCCGATGTCTTCGGCATCGACGACCTCGAAAAGGTGAAATGCGAGCCGTGGAGCGGCGTGCGGAACTATCAGGCGCGGAACTTCATGTGGAAGGAAATGAAACCCGGCGACCTCGCCTTGTTCTATCATTCCAACGCCAAACCGCCGGGAGTCACCGGCGTCGCCCGCGTCGTCGGGGTTCCCTACCCCGATCCCACGCAGTTCGACGGGCAGAGCGAATACCACGACCCCAAGTCCAAGCCGGAGAACCCACGCTGGTGGCTGACCGATTTCGAATACGTCGGCAAGTTCAAGGAAATGCTCACGCTGGAAGCCATCAAGGCGGATTCCATGCTTTCGGAAATGGTCGTCTGCCAGCGCGGCTCCCGGCTTTCGATCAATCCGGTCGACCCCCTGCACTTCAAGCGGGTCTGCAAGCTCGCCGGTTGGAAACCGTGATTTTTTTATTCCCACCCGGGAGACAAATCCTTCAAACTGCGCCGCTGTATGGATGAAGAAAATCCCGTGGCCTCGCTTTCCGTAGTATCCGAAGCACCGCCCGCCGCGTCCGCATGGCGCGAGTGGCTTGAAGTGCATGGTCCCAAAATGTTGCTGTTTGCCCGCCAGCAGACCCGCTCGCTCGAGGACGCCAAGGACGTCTTCCAGGACGCGCTCGTCAAGCTCGTGGAAAAAGTCAACAGCGGCGAATTCGTCGGCGGACAGGACTCGTGGCAACCCTATCTCTATACCGCCATCCGCCGGTTGGCCATCGACCTGAGCCGCCGGGACGACCGCCGCAAACGCCGCGAGGACAATGTCACCGCTGACGCCGAGACCGAGCAATACGAAGTCTTCCACCCGTGGTTCGAGAGCGAATCCTCCGACGACGAGACCCGCGCCCAGCTGGAAAACCGCCTCAAGGAACTTCCCGAAAAATTCGCCGAAGTCATCACCATGAAGATCTGGGGTGAGCGGACATTTGCCGAGATCGGTGAAACTCTTGGAATTTCCCAAAACACAGCGGCGTCCCGGTATCGCTATGGTCTTGAGGCCCTCAAGCGCAGTCTCGGCGGAGCCCGCCGGCGCGGAGACCTCTCCATCTAGCAATTTTCAGAATCCACCGCCATGACTCCCGATCATTCATCCCTTGAAGCCGAGCTCCGCGCACTCCGGGCGGTGGCTCTGGACGAAGCGTTTATCACCCGGCTTGAGGCGTCTGCCGAGGGGACATGGGTGGAGCTCAGCAATCAGGAACGCAGTTTTGAAAACTTCCTCCGCGGCACAAGTCCCGCGAAGCTGGAACCGTCGTTCCTCGCAGACTTGGAGGCAATCGTCCGCAACGTGCCCTTCATCACGGACGAGAAAATCGTCCCCTTCCCCAATGCCGCCGCCACTCCGACACGCCGCTCGCGCCCGATGTGGGGTGCGGCCGCCGCCGTGGCGCTCATCGGCGCCGCGACCGCGCTGATGATGCCGGCAGGCAAGAGCCCGGAAAGCACTCCACGCCGACTGGCAGCTACCGCATCCGCACCTATCAAGAGCCCCGCACATGGCAACTTCGTCCCGGCCGGCTTCAACCGCGGCTTGAGCGAAGTCCGCGACGAGGGCGTCGTCTGGAAATCCAACAGCCAGCCGCACAGTGTCGTTAGAGTTGTCTACAAGGACCTGGTTACCCTCAAGGATGCGAGTGGCAGGACGGTGCAGGTCGAACAACCGCGTGTGGAATACATGTTGGTTCCTGCAAAAACCGACTGACAGGAAAAATATTGAACAAAGATTTCCTGATACTGCGCTTCCCGTACGTAAGCTATGAAAACCAATTCCTTCTTATTCATCGCGGCGGGTCTTACCGCCGGCCTGGTCGCTCCCACGCTCGCTCTCGAGGCACCCGCGGACGACGCGCCACCACCAGCTGCGAAGCGCACCGCCGCACCGCTGCCGGAAATCAAGCTTCAGCCTGAAGCGAAGCCCGCACCCGCCGCTCCAACCGCTTTCCTTGGAATCGTCTCCAACGACGTGCCGGACATGCTCGCCGACCACCTCGGACTGAAAGCCGGGGAAGGTGTGATCGTGAGATCATTGGTTCCCGAAGGTCCCGCCGCCAAGGCCGGCCTCGCCGAAAACGACGTGATCCTCAAAGTGGGCGGCAAGCCCGTGGGATCCCCCAAGGACATCACCGGAGAAATCACCTCCCATAAGCCGGGCGACGCAGTCGCCGTCGAGCTCATCCACAAGGGCAAGCCGTCCAAGCTCGACATCACCCTCGGCACCAAGCCAGAGGAAATCGCCGCCACCGATCCCATGCCGCTGGACGCGGGCCAGCTCGACGGGATCCCCAAGGATCTCGCGGATAGAATCAAGAAAGCCATCGCCGGCAACCTCGGCGGACTCGACCTCCAACTCGGAGCCGATGACGCGGATGTCGGACCACAAATGGAAGAGGCGATGCGCGAACTGAAGCAACGGATGCAAGGTGCGATGGGCCAGGCGCTGCTGCCGCCGGATGACGCCGCCGCAAAGGCCCACGTGCAAGGTGCCGCCACCATCCGGATGAAGGACGCCCAAGGAAGTGTGGAAGTGAAATCGGCCGACGGCTCCAAGGAAGTCACGCTCCGCGACCAACAGGACACCGTGACATGGAACGGTCCGTGGGACACCGCGCAAGACAAGGAAGCCGCTCCGCCGGATGTCCGCAAGCGGGTGGAAAGTCTCAACATCGATCAAAGCTTTAAAGGTGCCGGCCTGCGCTTGCAGATGAACCAGGCAGTTCCTGAAGAATGATCGCCCAACCGGCTTGATTCTGACCCTTCAACCACCCGAGTCTGGCGTCGCCGGACTCGGGTCTTTTTTTCATGCCGTATTCGGCGAGTGAAGACACCGTCAGGGGAAAAGCCCGCTTTTGGCCCCGGCAAGTATCCGGTCTTCGCGAAGAAAAAGATCGGACTGAAGTCCTGGACTACTTTACAACCGCGGCGTGCACACCCTAGCCGCATCTTTTTTTCTGCAAATGGCAGCGATCCTTGTCGCCTGCCGCGTGGTCGGATGGGTGGGGAAAAAATTCGGCCAACCGCAAGTCGTCGGGGAAATGATCGCCGGCGTGTTGCTTGGCCCGTCGCTGATCGGATTGTTGTTTCCCGAGGCGAGCGCGAAGCTTTTTTCGCAGGACACCCGCGGCATGCTCTATGTGGGCGCCCAGTTGGGAGTGGGGCTTTACATGTTTCTCGTGGGCATGGAGTTCAGGACCGATCTGTTCCGCAGCCGGGTGAAAAGCGCCGCCAGCGTCTCGATCGCGGGCATGGTGGTGCCATTCTTGCTCGGCGGATTGCTGGCACCCTGGCTGGTGACGATCCCCGGATTGTTTTCGGAAAAAACGCAGGTTTATCAAGCCGCGTTGTTCCTCGGAGCCGCCATTGCGATCACGGCATTTCCGATGCTGGCGCGGATCATCTACGAGCGCGGTCTTTCCGGGACTTCGCTTGGCACCCTCGCGCTGGCAGCCGGGGCCATCGATGATGCAGCGGCCTGGTGCGTGCTGGCCATCGTGCTGGCGAGCTTCGGCGGTGGTGACAGCGTGTTCATGGGCATGTCCGTGAATCCGGCGGTACTGGCCATCGCAGGCGGGGTCGCTTACACCGCTTTCATGCTCACCGGCGGGCGGCGGCTGTTGGCAAAACTCGGCACCCTCGCCGAGCGCGAGGGCGGAGTTAGCTCCACGCTGTTAGCCGTCGTGCTGATCCTGTTCTGCCTGAGCGCGTGGTTCACCGACGCCATCGGAATCCATGCGGTGTTCGGCGGATTCATCCTCGGAATCGCCATGCCGCGTGAAGTGATCACCGAGGAGGTCACCCGAAAGCTCGAACCATTCACCGTGATTTTCCTACTGCCGATGTTCTTCACATTTTCCGGACTGAACACCCGCCTCGCGGTGATGCTGGAGCCGTCTATCCTGCTCGTGGCCGTGGTCGTGCTACTGGCCTCCACGCTCGGCAAAGGCGTCGCCTGCTGGGCCGCCGCCCGGCTGAATGGAGAGGACAACCGCACGTCGATGGCGATCGGCGCACTGATGAATGCCCGCGGGCTGATGGAGTTGATCATCATCAACATCGGCCTGCAGAAGGGCGTAATCGGACCCAAGCTTTTTGCAATCCTCGTCATCATGGCGATCGTCACCACGCTGATGGCCAGCCCGATTTTCGAGCGGGTTTATGGAAGACACGCTCGCAAGGCCGCCACTTCTCCCGGCGAGGCACCTGTTGGTGGGTGAACCCGCGATTTCTGACAGGAACGATCAATCCACCGGTGCCATCCGATAAAAACGGCGGGGCTTGCCGGTCGACCCTGAGTCCACGTAAAACTGTCTGCCGGTCGTGAGCATCATCGTGACAAGGGGCTTCCAGGCGACGGAAGCATCCGACACTTCCACCTGATAGTTCCGCCCGATCTCGCCGACGACGGAGATGGCGTGCTGTCCGCCAACCTTCCCCAGTTCGAGTCTGCCTGGTAGGACCACGTAGGGTTGGCTGAGTTGCACCGTATTGAGACCGGTCACATACACCCGGCCGGCAGGTCCCATCACGATCGAGCTGGGATTGCCACTTCCCAGATAGAGCCAGCCGTTACTGCCGTCGCTGTTCACCTTGCAGACTGCCATTTGAGAAAGGATGCTGGCGGAAAGGTAGGCGTTGTTCCGGTTGTCTAACACAAACTGGGAATGGAGCAGCAGGTTCTGGTTGCCATCGGCGTTCAAATTCTGCCAGACCACGCCGCCGCTGCTGTTGAATTTCACAAAGGCTGCGCCGCCGGCGGTGGGAGGGCTGAAGCCGCAGGATATCGGCAGGTCGTCGTCGCCGACCTCCACCCGGAATCCTCCGAAGGGATGGGTCACCGACCACAGTGTGGCCCCGGCCGGATCCAGCTTGCGGAGCACCGTGCCGCCGTTGGAAACATACTGGCCGTGGACGATGTAGGAATTCCCCTGACGGTCTCCGGCCAGGTCTCCGGCAGTCAGGCTGGCGATCCCGGGCAGACTCCACAGCGTGTTGCCGGCAAGATCGATTTTTGCATATCCGTTGATACTGCCAGTGATGCCACGGCAATAAATCAAGATTCCCAGATCCGGCGAAAATTTGAAATGCTGGGCGGATCCGATGCCCAGGCTGTCAAACCAGTTCCAACGCACGCTGCCATCCGGATTAAAGGCCTTCACCCGCGAAACAAGCCCGTTAGGCGCCATTCCGAGGCCGAGCACATAGATGACCCCGTTTCCATCCACGAGGCAACGCCGGGTGCTCGATCCGTCAAAAGAGCTGTCATACACCACCCGCCACAACAGGGTGCCGGCGGGAGAGAATTTCATCAGGATGCCGGCCGCATTCACCGGATTGGAGATGCCGGTCTTGAGCGTTCCACAGACGATGGCATTGCCCGCAGGATCGCAGCTGACCCAGGTGGATTGCTCCCACTTGCTCGGGTCTGTCTGGTCATAGCCGGTCTGCCATTGTTCCACGCCGTTGCTGTTGTGTTTGATGAGGAGGATGTCTCCTGCCGGATTCATGTCGCTGCGAGTGGTGTATGTGTTTCCCCGCCCATCTCCGGCGACGGCGATGCCGCCCGGTCCTTGTTCCCAGTCCACGGTCACCTGGGCATGGCCGGGTGTGCCCAGCATCATCAACAGCACCATCAGTTTCAGCCGTGATGCCCCCCACAACAGGCGGCCAACCGGCGACTTTTCACGCAGGCAGCCACGTTCTGATTCATCTACAAACATTTCCACGGAAAGAGGGGCGGTAAATGTCCTCTGTTGTTACAGTGCACGCCGGACGACAGAATCACTACGCATATTTTGCTAATTTCATGGCGATTTGAATGAATCTTCGAGGAAATGGTAGCGAGCTACCCTTGACCGAGGAGGCGAAAAAACCGGGGCCCATTGGCAAGGCACTGTCGATGGGGCTTGATCCAAACAGAAAGCAAGGCAACCTGCGGGCTCGTTAATACCGCTCATTTCCGCGGGCAGCGACGGGAGATCCAGCCTCTTCAAATCCATGAAATTCGGCATCATCGGCACTGGCACCATCGGCCGTTTCCACGCGGAGGCAATCCGCGCCATGGACGGCGGGACTCTCCACTCGGTTTACAACCACCGCGAGGAAAATGCCGTGGCTTTGGCTGCGGAGTTCGGCGTGAAATCCTTTTCCGATCTCCGGGAGTTCCTCGCGGATCCCGAGCTGGAGATCGTCACCATCGCCACTCCGTCCGGGGCGCATTTCGAGCCCGGCATCGCCGCGCTGATGGCGGGCAAACACGTGATCTGTGAGAAGCCGCTGGAAGTCACCACGGAGCGCATCGACCGGATGATCACCGCCGCATTCGCGAGCGGCAAGACGCTCGCGGCGATCCTCAACCGGCGGTTTAATCCGGCGATGGACGCCTTCAAGGCGGCGGCGGACGGCGGGCGTTTCGGCAGGATGGTTTCCGCCTCCTGTTATGTGAAATGGTTCCGCGACCAGGCTTACTATGACTCCGCCCCGTGGCGTGGGACGCTGGCGCTGGATGGCGGCGGCGCGCTGATGAACCAGGCGATCCACCACATCGACGCGCTGCTCTATCTAGCCGGCCCCGTGGTATCGGTGCAGGCGAACACGGCGTGTCTCGGACACGAACGGATCGAAGTGGAGGACATGGCGGTGGCGATCGTGGAGTTTGCAAACGGAGCACGGGGCGTGATCGAGGGCTCGACGTGCAGTTGGTCGAAAAACGGCCACCCGGGCCGCGTGCAAATCTGCGGCGCGGACGGTTCGGTGTTTCTAGCGGACGAAACCTTCGAGGTCTGGGATTTCAAAGACGGGCGACCGGAAGACGCCGGGATCCGGGAAAACCTGATGCGCGGCAACCAGCCGGCCATGGGGGCGAACGATCCGAAGGCGATCCAGTTCCACCAGCATCAGCGGAATTTCGAGGAAGTCGTAAGCGCGATCCACGAAGGACGCGAGCCCAGCACTTCGGCACACGAGGCGAGGAAAGCCGTGGCGTTGATCGAGGCGATCTATCAAAGCGCGGCGAATGACGGCGCGAAGATGCGGCTTTAAAGTAGTGCCGGACTTCAGTCCGTTCTTGTTCCAATCCACTTGCCGGAAGAACGGACTGAAGTCCTGGACTACGTTTTCTAACCCGCGAGCGGGAATTCCTTCACCTGCTCCAGCTTCACGTTATAAAGTGCGGCGATCTCCGGGGCGTCAGATACGTGATAGATCTCGCGGTAGTAGATTTCCTGGATGCCGTAGGCGCAGAGTGTCTGCATGCAGGCGGTGCAGGGCATGGTGGTGGTGGCCACGATTTTCGCCTCCCCGCGGCGGAAGAGGCTGCACAGGTTCACCTCGGCATGGAGCATGAATTTCTGGCGCGCCTCGCGGTCGTCCCAGAAGCCGGGCGGCGGGTTGTAGCCTGGAGCGAGGCCGTTGTAGGCGGTGCCGATGACGCGGTTGTCGAAGTCGAGCGCGGCGGCGCCGACTTTCCGATAGGGATCCTCCGAGCGCAGGCTGGCGACGTGGGCGAGCGCCATGGCGTATTGCGGAATGGAGAGGCGATTGCTGTGCATGGAGGGTCAGACGCTGCAGATTTGGACGCCTTGTTTGAGGCTGGCGAGCTTGTCCGAGCGCTTCGGGATGAACTCCTGGCCGACGAAACCCTTGTAACCGGTCTCCAGAATCGCCTTCATGATCGCCGGATAGAACAATTCCTGCGTATCATCGATCTCATTGCGGCCGGGAACGCCGCCGGTGTGGTAGTGGCTGAAATGCTTGTGATGCTTCTTGATAGTGGCGATGACGTCGCCCTCCATGATCTGCATGTGATAGATGTCATAAAGAAGGCCGAAGTTCGGGCTGGAGAGTTTCTCGGAGAGCTCAACGCCCCACTTGCTAAGGTCGCACATGTAGTCGGCGTGGTTAACTTTGGAATTGAGAAGTTCCATGGAAAGGGTGATGCCGAGCTTCTCAGCGGTAGGGAGGATTCGCTTGAGGCCGATGGCGCAGTTTTCGAGGCCCTGTCCGTCGTCCATGCCGTTGCGGTTGCCGGAGAAGCAGATCAATTGCTTCGCGCCGACGGCGGCGCAGTCGTGGAGGGTCTTTTCGTAGATTTCGACGAGCGTGTCGTGGTGCTCGAGGCGGTTGAACGCCTTTTCGATCCCACCCACCTTGACGCCGTCCTTGGTGGTGCCGTTCGGCGCGGTAACCATGGCGCAGGTCAGGCCGTGTTTTTTGAGAACTTCGAAATCGCCGGGATTGAGCAGCTCGACGGATTTCAGGCCGATCTCCTTGGCGGCGACGCAGAAGTCTTCCAGCGGGATGTCCTTGTAACACCATTTGCAGACCGAATGGTTGATGCCGCTTTTTACAGCGGTCCCGGCGACAGCTTCTTCGGCTTTCGCGAAGCGGGAACCCAAGGCGGCGGCGGTGGCGGAAATGACGGCGAAGCGGCTTGAGCGGTTCAGGAAGTCACGGCGGGAAAACGAGAGGGTTGGACTTTGTTTCATCGGGACGAGCGTGAGGGGTCGCTGGGATTCTCGCAAGGTTCAAACCATTGCGGGGGGGAACTCGCCGGCAGGATGCCCGCGCTTTTCGCTTCGCGGGGCGAGGTGGGTGATTCAGCCTCCGCACGTGGAACAAAACCGTTCGGGAGTTATGGCCGCGCTGGTGGCGTTTTTCCTGTGGGGGATTCTGCCGGTTTTCTGGAAGCTGCTGAATTTCCTGCCGCCTCCTTCCATCGTCGCGCAACGGACGATCTGGTCGCTGTTTCTGGTGCTGGGGATCCTGTGGTGGCGGGGTGAGGGCAAGGAACTGCTCACCGGGCTGAGGTCGCGCCGGGCGCTTGGCTGGCATCTGCTTTCCGGCGGCCTGCTTGCTTCCAACTGGCTGCTCTATGTTTGGGCGACGCTGAACGGCCGGATCATCGAGGCGGCGCTCGGGTATTATCTCAATCCGTTTTTCAACATGCTGTTCGGCGCGCTTTGGTTCGGCGACAAGAACAGCCGCTGGCAACTGGCGGCCATTGCTCTGGCGCTCGGCGGGGTCGCGCTGCAAGTCCCGGCGGTGGGGCATTTCCCATGGGTCGCCCTGACGCTGGCTGTCACGTTTTCGCTCTATGCGGTGGTCAGGAAACAGGCACCACTCGGCTCGCTGGTGGGGCTGGCGGCGGAAACCAGCCTGCTGGCACCGGTCGCGCTGGTGTGGCTGATCGCGAGCAACACCAGCCCGGCGGCGGCTTTCGGCGGGAGCTGGGCGCATGCGGGGCTGGTCGTCGGGACGGGGCTGGCCACGGCATTGCCGTTGTTATTCTTCGGCCACGCGGCGCGGACGATCCGGCTCACCACGCTGGGTATCCTTCAGTTCCTTGGGCCGACGATCCAGTTCTTCATCGGCTGGCAGCTCTATGGCGAGCCGATGACCGGCGTACGGCTGTTCTCATTCGCGCTGATCTGGCTGGCGGTCGGAATTTATGCCGCGGACGCGCTGATTACGAAGCGGAGCGACAGATAGGAACCGGAATCAATTGCTCACTTCGAGGCGCATGAATCTGGCCGGCCCGGAGAAGTCCATGGTGGCCGTGCGCTTCTGGTTGGCATCCGGTTCGGAGAGAGGAAGTTCGGTGGTCCAGTCGGTCAGATTTTCGCTGGTCTTCACCACATAGGTGATCCCGGCCCTACCGGCGTAAAAGCTCAGACTCATGTGGTTCTCACCACGCACCGGTTGCGGGAATGAGTTGCGTTCGCCGGGATTCATGTTGAGCGCGTAGGCCATCAGCAGGTTGACACCATCGCCGTTTAAGTCTGCTAGCAAATCTGTATCGCCTGGCAGGCCATACGAGGACAACCAAGTGAACTCAGGGGCAACCGCCTCGATGGACACGGCGGGTAGTGTAAAGCCAGGAGAATATTCCCAGTCCGGCGATGTGAAGCCGGTGCTACTTGTGAGATAGTAAATCTTGAAGCCTTCAGCGACCAATTCGAAAGCGTTAAAGGCGACAAACGTCGGTGGATTGCCAAGGAATACGGCGTTGATCAGTTTGCTGCAGCCGGAAAATGCCTTGTTATCGATGCTGGTCAGACCCGTGTGAAATGTCACGCCGGTCAATGCTGCGCAGGATTGGAACGCCTGCGCTCGAATTTCAGTCAATCCTGTGGGAATGGTAAAATTTCCACTCAACCCGCCGGGGCAGATGATTGCCTGGGTTTTCAGCTTGTTCGTGAGAAGTCCATCCACATTGCTATAAGTTAGATTCCCAGGATCAACGGTGAATGAAGTAAGCGCACTGCACTCCGAAAACGCCGTGACATCCACATTCGTCACACTCGCAGGGATATTCACGGTGACCAGCCCACGACAGCCTGCAAACACTAGGCTTGGCAGTAAGGCCACGTCGGGGATGGTGATCGTCGTCAATCCGCTGCAATACCGAAAGGCTTGGGGACCAATGCTGACCACGCTGGGTGAAATCGCCACCGTTATTAGTCCACTGCAGCCACTGAAAGCCGATTGCCCCACAGTCGCGCCGGAGGGAATTGTCACACTCGTTAGCGCGCTGCACCCGCCGAACGCAGAGGTTCCAAGACTCTTCACGCTGGCCGGCAGGGTTAAGCTGGACAATGCGGTGCATCCGGCAAACGCAAATCGCGAGATCGTCTCCACCCCATTGGCGGATAACTGCACCTCTGTCAAAGCAGTGCATTGATAGAACGCTTGGATGCCGATACTCTTCACGCTTGAAGGAAGCGTTACCTTCGTCAAATTGACGCGGCCGGAAAATGCGGATGCCCCGATGCTGACTACCGGATCATTTAAACCACTCACTGGATCGAGGATCGTAGCTGGAATCGTGATTGGACCGACGGGCTCCGTCGGCGGACCGACATAGCCAATGATAGTGACGTCAGCTCCATTGTCGGTGTAGGTGAAATTCCCAGACACTTGGGCCACCGCCGCACTCGCCAAGCAGAGCAAAACAGCCGGAATCTTGGACCAGCGGCAATTACGACCGACGGGCGATTTCAAACCGGAATTACCCAAAATTTGAAAAAATCGAGCAGGCGAGCAATGGGAAGCAGTCATAACGAGGGTGAAATATCAAGATTAACAAATAAATGCAATACGGACGTTGCGATTTTCAAAATTTCTTAACCATCTTTACCGATCAGTTTGTTCCGCCCCGGCCGATCTTCCGTGTGCCATTCCCAAGTCCGACTTCGCAGCAAGCAATCCTTGCCGACGCAGGCCGGGGCGTTTACCCAACCTGCATGCAAGATGAAGTTCGTGCGTTGTTGATACTCCAAGACCGTGACCGCCGTCTGTTGGCGCTGGCCAAGGATCTTGAAAAGCTCCCCCAGGACGAAGCCCGGGCGAAGGCGAAACTCGCCGGCGACGAGGCCGCGGTGGCAAAAGCCCACCAAGCGCTGCTCGATTGCGAATTGCGGGTGAAAAAGATCGAGTTGGATGCCGAGACCCGGCGCACGACGATCAAGCGCCTGAAATTGCAGCAATTCGAGACGCGCAAGAACGAGGAGTTCGTGGCTCTGGGCCATGAAATCACCCGCTACGAAAAGGACCTGGACGCATTCGAGACCACCGAACTCGAAGCGATGGACGAAGTGGACACCCTGCGCGCCGCGCAGAAAGCAGCGGAAGCGGCTCTCGCCCACACTCGCAAACTGGTGGAGGAAGATCTTGCGATGATCACCCAACGCCATGCCCGCATGGAGGCGGACCGCATCGAGACTCTGGCGGAGCGCGAGAAATTGCTGGCCAACGTGCCCGAGAGCGTGATCCCGCTTTACAACCGGTTGATGAAAACCAAGGACGGACGTGCCGTCGCTCCGATGCGCGACGGGAAATGTGAAGGCTGCCACATGAAGCTCATCGCCTCCACCGTGATGAAGGTGCAGTCCGGCCGGGAAATCGCCCAGTGCGAGGATTGCGGGCGGATCCTCTATGTCGAGGACTAGCAGAGCCAGCTAGTAGAACTCCCTGCGGCGTTCTTCAAGGACGACGAGCCAGTTCATCATCGTAATCGGCGGGAGTTCCGCCGGGTGCACGATAGGCCTGAGATTGACGGTGATCTGGCTGCCGGCAATGGCGGATCCGCTCATGTTTTTCGAATCCAGCGGCCGGATTGCCGTGGAAACGGTATCACTGGCCAGCGAACCGATCTGTCCGCCGAGGATCACGGAAAAAGGATCCACCTCGACACCATACCGTTTTTCAGGGGCGAACAGCGAGCATGGCGGATAGTAAATCCCCGCAGGTGTGTATCCGGTAGGCGGCGTGCCCGCAACGACGTTGAAATCATCGCCGATGTAGAGCCTCAGGTTGGTAACCAGGGAGAACCCCTTGGGATACGAGTTGAAGTTGGCGCATTCCTTGAGAATCACCCCGAAGTCGTTCACGGTGCAGGGGATGTTAGGCTTGTATTGAGTGGCGTTGTTCAGACCGGTCGTCGAATAGTCCACATTGATGACCAGAGAGTTGTTTAGCGTCGGATTGGCCGCGCCAATGGTCGTCAGGAACGCGGGAATCCGTTCCGGATAGACGGCGACGCACTTCTGACCGCTCGCCAGGGACCTGATCTCGAATGGTGCCCGGGGCCTCCAGTAACCAAGCTTGGTGGTTCCTACCAAGGGATCTCCAAAAGTGGAATTGTTGAAGTCAATCGTCCCGGTCACGCCCTGTCTGAAGGCGAATCCACCCGGTTTGCCATACGCCACGTCCACCGGCACCGTGGACGAAAAGGTATAGCTTTGGTTTTCGTTACAAATACTTACATAGCCGTCCGGCAGGGTCGACTGGAAGGACGTGTCGAGGATCATGTTCTCGGATTTACGGGCGCCCGAACTCAACAGGTAAGAGAAACGCAATCTTGTCGGTGAATTGTTCGTCGAGCTCTGCACCGCGGTGACATCCAACCGCATCGCGCATTGCAACGCTCCTACGGAATAGTTGTTCCAACTGGTGGTCGACAACACGCTGGACTCGGCGGCATGGACGAACCGGTCGAAAAAGTCAGAGCCCCGGTTGATCGGGACGAATGCGACACGTCCGCTTTCGGAAGCGAGGGAAGCCGGGAAAAACTGGCCCGAGGTGACCTGATAGGCCTCGCGAACCCCGGCCTTGAACGGGCTCTCCGCGAAACTCTGTCCGCCGAGAGTCGTGTTACTGGAGAGGGTCATGCCGCGGCGGCTAGACAGCGATTGGATCGCGGTGTTGCCGAGAATCTCCGCCTTGCCGGCAAAAACTCCTCCCGAGATGGTGACATTCTGCCATGCGCCCCCTCCGGAGAACTCCCCGAGGGACATGAACGAGGACGCGGAAATCGCCAGCTGGGATGGGACTTCGTAGATCGAAAGCACGAAGTTGCGCTTTTCCCGGGCGAGGAAAGTCAGGTCATCGTCGTGGTCCGCCACATCCACGGAGAACGCCCACCAGTTCCGCTTCGCCACGAAGTTCTCCCCCGGCTTGGCGTAGCCGAAATTGATCTGGGGGTACTTGAGCAGGTTGAAATTCGGATAGGTCCCGACGGGGAGTCCGACACCCGCCTGAGCGAGGCTGCCGTAGGTCTTGCTCGCGGAAATGATCGGATAGAGCTTGTCTCGGTCTTTGGTGGTGGTGTTCCCCGAGTTCAGCGGCGGCGGGAAGCCGGCACCCAGACTGCGGTCGACTCCCGACGAAACGTATCCCGTTTCGCTGGGAATCGCAGCGAAGATCCGGCTGGGATCGGCCATCGCGGAATCGCCCGCGTTCCCCAGGCTCAGCCCCGCGATATTGAGGGATGTCATCAGTTCAGGGGAGATCGACGTCCGCGCGTTGGCGAGGCTCAAGGCATCGTTGAAAATATTCTGCCAGCGCAGCGGTTCTCTGTTCGCAGCACTGGAATCCGAACTCGAGAACATCGCACGCATCGCGCGGTTGGGCGTGATGGCGACAATGGAGCGCAGGATCGCCTCTTCCTTCTCGCTGTAGTCCACCCGCAACTGCACCTTGCCCTGGGTCTGCATCGTGGTGGTGGCACGGCGATAGGCATACACGGTCAGGAGCGTGAGAACCGATCCTGTGGCAAGGACAAGTAAGGTGGAGACGTAGCCGGCTTTCCAGCGTCTGATCGGAGAGGTTTTCATTGCTGCATGGTTCCTGAATAGGTGATTCTCTCTTTTTTCGGGCCGGTGATCGTCATCCGGAGCACTCCCTCGCTCATCGAGAAAGCGACATTGGAGGGAACCTTGGTGACCGCCCACTGGGGATCTCCCAACAGGCCGCTGACAGGCACGACATAATAATAAAGCGCCGGCTTGGTGCCGCGGTTTTCGAAGGATAGGATGGCCGCCCGCATGGTTCCGTCTGGCTGGCGGAAATTCAACACCACTACGGGGGAAGCCGTCAGCCGCGGGTTAGTCCCGGAAAGAGCGTCGGCCACCGAATCATGAAGACGGAAGCGGTCAGCTTTTCCGATCAGACGGCTCACATACATGCTGATGACCGGCGCCTCGTCCGTTAGGAAGTTCTGGGCCTTGTACATCTTGAGGAATGCAAGCTGCTGGTTGCACAAGGCAAGTACCATGGCCCCGGTTGCGATGCCCATCATCATGGCGATCGAAAGCTCAATCAGGGTGAATCCCCGGCGGACGCGCTGAAGGGTGGATTTCATTGGGAACGCAGCACGGTTCGGGATTTCGCGTAGGTGCGCTTGCCCACCTTGTAGGTAAGCACGCTTTGCACCTCCCAGACTTTCATGGCGGCCGGATTGGTGGCCACGGTTCCGGCACCGCCATCGATTGGATAGTTTCCGGGATCGGGAAACCGGGTTCTTGTGACGGTGCCGATGATGGGGACTCCATCGGGGAAATTCGGCAGCACCGCGGGAAGGCGACCCACCTCGACCACGGTGGTCGCCTTGTTGATGGTGGTCGCCGAGGAAGCGGGCCACGGGGAATTGGTGGCCAGCAGGCTGTCGAAGGGGATCCGCTCGGCGTAGGCCCGCTCGTAGGACATATATGCGTCCGTCACCACCTGCTGGAGAATCCACTGGCGCGGGCTGAGGATGTTCAGGGAAAGTTTCAACAGGACCAGACCGAGGACGGTCAGCAGGGAAAGTGCCATCATCGCCTCCATCAAAACAAAGCCGCGGCCGCGTGATCGCGCCTTGCGAACCGGACGCGAACGCCCGAAACTCTCCGCATGGGCGCAGGCATCCTCAGACTGACATTCCTTCACGGGATATTTCTCCTGGCGGCCGGACATGCATTCGCCCAAGGCATCATCGAACCGCCGTTCGGTCTGCGCTGGGGAGATTCTCCGGAAAAGTTGATTACTTGGGCATCCCGACATTCGCTGGATATTACGATTTCCCTGCCTGGAGATCAACCCGCAATCCGGGTGGTGAGGATCCAGCCCAAAAAAGGCTTCCTGCCGGAAACCCAGGCCGGAGCGGTGGAGGGGCGCTTCCTCGGCGGCAAGCTGCACGAACTGGCGATCCATTATTTCGATCCGGAGGCCTCCGCCGACCTGATGCAGACGCGATTCGACGCGCTCCGCAAGCAAGTCGCACTGGAACTCGGCGCGCTCCTGACCAACCACCAGCAGCGTACCGTGGGGGACCAGTTTGTGACTCGGAATCAATCTTATCATCGGGAGCCGGTGAAGGGCTTGTTCCTCCTGCTGGCTTTCACCGAGGTGGAGGATTTGTTGCGGAAATCCAAGGAAGCAAAATTTTCCCTGATTTATCGAAATGAGAATTTCAGGAATGAATTGTTGATGGAATTGAAAGCGCCGTGAATCACTCGATCGTGGTGAAGGAACTGTTTACTTCGATGGTCCGGTCCAAGGTGAAGGTAATAGATTTCGACGTGCTCGTTGTGCCCGTTGTGCCCGTTGTGCCCGTCGTGCCCGTCGTGCCCGTCACGAGCGAAGCGGTGTCGAGCCGCTCGGTTCCAAATGGCGTCACGGTAATCAGCTCCATTGTCCATCGACCGTCACTATCGAAAATGGAGTCGTAGTTTGACAAGCTGAGCACCCGGCTTTGGGGGATTGAATCATTGATCACGATAGATGAGCCCGGCACGATCTTGCCGGTCGTTCCAAGCACCGGATCCCCTTTGTAAACTTGGGCATAGGTCGTGGAATTGGGATATAAATCATTCAATGCCAATGTCAGCGTAGGCATCGAATACCGGATCAACTCGTTGTGGGCGATTCCCGAGATCGCTCCATCGGCCACCGGCCAGATTTGGATGAACTGGGACGCGAGTTGCGACTCCGGTGCCTGATAGTCTTCCAGCGAGAATACGGAAAAGCGCTCTTCCCCGCGGATTTTTGTCCGAACCGCCCCAGGAATCGAATTGATGAGATACGTCAGGGTTCGTAGTCCGTTAGTGGTGATCGACGACTGGCTGAGCAGCGTGGCTTGCGTCCGGTCGATGCCGACTCCAGTGCCGCCGGCTCCGTAGGACTGCACGTGCCTGAAGAACTTGACACTCTTTGACGGCTCGGGATCGGTCGCGCCACTGAGCAACCCGTTGACAGTCACATCCACATAGAACGGCCGGTCGGCACGCGTCCGCGGAATCGGCGAAGTGCCGTCTTCAGAGCGGATCGCCACTTCGCATACCGGGATGTAAGTGCCGACGTAGCAACTTTCCAACGGGTAGGCCGTGAGCCCGGTCGTGGACGATGACTTCACGGTCCACAATTCGAAACGGGCGCCACCGGGATTGATCGCAAGAGCTGAGAATTTCGAACCGCTCTCGGCAACTGTGTCCGACGCATCCCATGTCACATCGGCGGGCATCTGGAACTGGCGGATGTAATTGACGTAACTGACGGTCTGGGCCTGGAGTGCCGTGCCGGACAGGAGCGATGCGGCAGTGATGATTTTGAACACGTTTTTCATAATTTTGGACTTTTAGCGGTGGTTTCAGCGGTCGCGGCTTTTTCGACGGGAACTTTAAGCGGCAGAACCGAAATCGGGCCCGCCTGATAGGTGGCCACGATCAGGTTCGAACTTTTTTCCAACTTCTTTCGGGTCTCCTCGGGGAGCGGGCTGTTCCCCTCGGCTTGAACGCGGGAAACCTCCACTGTGGTGATCCAACCGCGATTGACGGCATAGAAATCCGCCCAGCTCAAGAGTTTCGACCCCGGGATATACTTCAATCGACTTGCCAGATTCTTCGGAATCTGCAGGACCGCCCGTTTTGGCACCAAGGTGGCCATTCCGTTGAAACAAAGGATGTCGGAATCGGCGATCAGATCCTTCGGCTTGTTGACGACCGAGGGATCAACCCCTTTGGTTGGAACGAGCTTGCCGGCGGGATCGTTCTGCGCGGCTTTTTGATAGCTCAGCACAAGTTCTTCGTGAGTTGCTGCATCACGCATCTCCGCCACGGCGGTTGCGGCAGTTATGGTGGCTATGATAAATATGGAGCTGGAAAGTTTCATATTGATGATCATGGGTGTAAGGTTCAGCGGATTTCGTCATCCACTCCGCCGGACGGATCGACCATTCCATTGGGGCCGCCTTTTCCATTGCCAGGATTCGACGAATCCACTCCGTCCAGGTTGTTGCCGTGACCATTGTTCGGGTGCTTGGTGCTGAATGTCACCAGAAGCACCTGGTCTTGGATATCGAAGCACGTTAGACTCCGGTTGGTTTGTCCAAGTTCCATCATGATCAGGACGCTGAGTGGTCCGATTTTAACCTTGCCCGTGGAATCCAGATAAGGTCTCAAATAGCTGGCCAGGGTCGAGGATTGATTCAGTGTAAACGAGGTGGGTGGGGTTTGCCCGTTGACCAAGGCGACGACTTGGAAATTCGAGCTTCGAGTCGTGTAAAAAGGACTCCAGACACCGTTCTTCACATAGCGTCCTCCAAAATCGATCGTTTGGTTCGCTAATAGTTTTTTGATGTAAGCCTTCTTGGACGGCTGCACATCCGCCTGGGTGCCGTAAAACAATTGTTGATAGGCTCCCCCGTTGAAGCTTACCCGTGCATCGGAGAGATGAGTCAACGAATCCCGCGTCGTATCGCAGGCGGTGATTCCGGTCCCGACGACCTGCACGGTCGCATAGACCGTTGTGCTGGGAATGAGGGTCCCGGGTGGGTTTATCGTCACCAACTCTCCCGAGCCGTTGCTTCCACCACCGGAGCCACTGCCGTTTCCGCCGCCACTCCCTCCGCCTCCCGGGATGCCGATCATCGCAGGATAGAGAATATTCCAGGTGATCGTCGGCTTGGCGCCGGTCTGCACGACCGTCGGGAAGGCCGACATCACTCCGGACGGAATGGACGGGATGGTTGACCCGCTCTGGGCTTGAGCAAGTGAGGGCATCAGGGTGCCCACGGCAATGAAGGCGGCCGATACGGCGGCCAGTTGGCTTGTTTTCATGGCTGGTTGTAAGGGTAGGATCTTTGAAAAAAACCCATCCATCTTGACCTAGGAAGCGGGACAACTTCCGAGAGATGGGCGGCCCGGTTCGGGCAGAGGCAGGGGCCGCCGAGAGAAGCTCTCAATGAACCCTGGCGATTCGGGACAGAACCCCGATCCGGGCCGCCTGAGGGACTGCCGGGACGGACAGCACCTCAGAAAGGATGATGATTTGACACAAGTGACGGGTGGGGTCGTTTGGATCGGGTTAGTGGTTGAACAGCAGTTGTCTGGCGGGGTGAATTTTCAATGTTGAGGCAGTGCCGGCTCGCGGGACCAGTTTTTCCAAGGCCCACGCGGGATCTCCTGCTCATTCGCGAAGCGCCATTCGACGACGGCTCCGCTGCGCAGCTTGAGGAAATCCCTGACCGCGGGACTCAGGTCGATGCCTGCCGCCTGATTGCGGTTGGCCCGCGGGGATTCTTTTCCGAAAACGTATTGCCAGTGATCCACTTCGAACGGACCGACATCCTCCCACTGGGCGTAACAAACTGTTCCTTCGTGATGCACGGCCACCCAGCGGCCTTTGCAGACGGAGATGCCGTCCCCACGATAGCTCTCCCAGAACCATGGGATCACTTCCGACGCCTCGGGGCGATGCACGCCGCCTTTGGCGACGTCGTTGTAGGGAAGCGCGATGTAAAACGGATTCAAGGACGGGGTGAATCCCGCCGGAAGATAACCCTCGCGGCGGTCAGGCTCGTCATAACCTCCGAAATTGGCCTGCCAGTTCTGATCCCAGGCGCTCTTGGTGTTCGGCGTCGGATTGTTTTGGGTAGGAAGTTCGCCCACCCAGAAAACTGTCGCCACCACGTTGCGCTTCCAGGCGAATGCCGACCTAAAACGGTCCCGTGGTGCCTCGACCACCACCTTCGCCGCCTCGGGCACACCGAAGGGATCGCTCAGCGAGGGAAGAGCCACCCGGCGATCCTCAAGAAATCGCTCGTGCATTTCCGAAAGCCGGTCCTCCAAGCGGGCTGCCACCGCCGCCCCGGAGAGGGCGATACTGGCAAATCCAGTGATGATTGGCGCGAGTTTCATGCGATCTGAGCGAAAAGTTAAAGCTCAGCACGCCTTAACCATGGCGACATATTAGAATTTTAATAAATCTTAACAAGAAAAATCTCATAAAGATTTTGAACAAATTTCAGGGTTAGGTGTCCGTTGGATAAATCCTTTATTTACAGTGATTTTCGCACCTTCTGATCTGGGCGACTTCTCAACATTGACTCAGATCCCTCAGTTTTTCTCTGAAAGTCTGCTCCGTTTCATCATCGCATGGAGGGATCGACCGGAATTAGTTTTTCAAATATTCAACGGAACTTAAAGAAAAATTTTAAACGTGATCGCGTGTGCCTGATCGCAACCAGCCTGACGATCTGAATTTTCGGAAATCTCAAGAATCCAACTCTGCGTTTGCGCCTTTTTTTAAAACAATCACGCGATTACGTACATCCCGACGCTTGGGTGACGAACACAGCCCATGAGCCATGGATATTATATCACTGATAATCAGCGAATTAAGATCATTTTTCGCCCCGATAAATTGAGTAGGAGGAGCTATCTTGACACGAAAATTGACCATCAATCCCTGCAAATTATTCAGGACCCTGAATAATTTGCTGTCGTAAACCAATTTTAATGCTAGGGAACTCGCGCGTCCCACCTCATCCACCCCGACAACCTATGAAGTTCCACCTATCACTGATCGCCCTCCTTTTCAGTCCATCCGCTGCGCATGCGGCAATATCCCTCGCGGGTCCGAGCGTCGGGGCGGGGTGGATCGCGCTGGGGGCAAATTACGATTTCCTTGAAGACCAACAGACAGGCAGTCCTGCGAGCGACATCGTGGGAACAGCGGCCAGTCCAGGATTCTTCACCGCGTTTGACAATGCCGGCACCCCTTCACTCACCGACGGATCCATCGCCTTCCGCGTGCGCCTGGATGCCGCTGGAGGTACTAACAATGACCCGAAGTTCGACCGGAACCTTTGGGTCGGAATCGATGCGGACCTGAACGGCTCGGTCGATGCATTCATCGGTGTCGCCACCCAAGGCCAGACTACCACCTTGGGGATCTACGACTCCGGGACCGGACTCAACACTTCGCCGAATACCACCACAATTGCGCCCCTCACACAAACCTACACCTACGCGGCCGGTCCCACGAATTACAACTACCGGGCGGTCAGCACCCCGGGCGACGGAGGCACGCTCAACGATCTCACCCCCGGAGGCACCGACACGGACTACTACGTGAGTTGCCTGGTCTCCTTCGCGGACGTCGCCACTTTCCTCACCGCCCAATTGCCCTTGATCTTCAACGCGGGCAACCAATTCACCGAGAACACTCCCCTGCGCTACGTGCTTGCCACATCAACTAACAGCAACACCCTCAACCAGGATCTTGGCGGTATCGATAATAAGACTGCCAATTTGGCTCAAACCTGGACGGCTCTCGGTGGCTTCTCACCGACCATCACAGGTTCCGGGCAGTTGGTAGTCGTCCCCGAATTGTCCTCGTCGTTGCTTGCAGTCGTCGCTTCAGCGTTGAGCTTCTCGTTCCATCGCCGCCGCCGCTAACCCCTGCCGTTTCCAAACCGGCGGTCCAGCTCCTTGAGACTGAATTCCGTGAGCGTGGGACGCCCGTCGGCGGCGCAGTAGGGTAACTCGCACAAAAATAGCTGTTCCAGCAGCGGTCGGGTTTCCTCAAGCCTAGGAGTCACCAGGACGGATGCCCGTTTCGCCAACACCCGGGCGAGCCGCTCGATCGCAAATTTTGTGCCGGGAGCGGAGTCATGGAGCAACTCGTCCATCAGTCCGCCGAGAAACGGCCGCGGGTCGTCGACTGCCAGGAATGTAGGCAAGCTCCTCACTTGCAGCGTGTTTCCGCCGAAGGACTCCACTTCGATCCCCGCTTCCTGCAGCGCCATGCGCTCGCGCAGCACCAAATCCAAATCCCGCGGATCCAACTCAAGCAACACCGGCACCAGCAGTCCTTGGGTTTCCAAAACCCCGTCTCCGTGATTGAGAAGTTTTTCGTAAAATATCCTCTCCCAAGCCGCCTTCGGGTCGAAAAGCACCAGTCCATCGTCGCTTTCCAGCAGGACGAACCGCTGGTGCAGCATGCCGATCTGCCGAAACTCCGGCGTTTTCCCACCCGGTATATCTGAAACGGAATCTAACCCGCCAGTCGGCGGACTCACCGGCATTGCATCCCAACCGGCAAGAACCGGCTGCGGTGCCTGAAACACCTGGACCGGCGGCTCGATTTTCTCCGCCATCCGGAGCTCGTCCGGAAAAACCTTCCGTTCGGACCGGGTTGGCATCACCGGAGGTGTCGGCCGCAAGCCGGTCGCCACGGCGGCCAAAATCGCGTCCCGCACGTCCACCGGCCGGTGGAACCGCACCTCGCGTTTTGCCGGGTGCACATTCACATCCACCAGCGTCGGCTCCAGATCAATCCACAACCACGCCGCCGGATGCAGCCCGTCGGTCACCGCGCCGCGAAATCCTTCCGCCAGCGCCCGGGAGATCACCGCGTCCTCCACCGGCCTGCCGTTGAGAAACACGAACTGGTGCCGCCTCCCCCTCCGCGCGTGACTGGCCGGAAGCACGAATCCCTCGACCGAAATTCCATTGCCATGCGTTTGGGGTAGCGCGATCAGCTCGCGGGACATTTCCGACCCCAGCAACTGCCGCACCCGGTCCACCGCCTTCGCCGCCGGGGGCAAATCAAACACCTCCCGGTCATCCCGACGCAGCCGGAAACGCACGTTCGGCGCGGCCAGCGCATGCAGCCGCAGTTGATGCTCAACGTGTGCCGACTCCGTGGTTTCCGCCCGCAGGAATTTCCGCCGTGCCGGCATGTTGTAAAAAAGCGCCTTTGCCTCGATCACCGTGCCCGGAGCGCATCCCGCGTCCCTCACGTCGCGGACTTTTCCTCCATCCACCAGGATTTCCGTGCCCGCGACCGAATCCGTCTCCCGCGTGACCAACCGGAAACGCGACACGCTGGCGATGCTCGGCACCGCCTCCCCGCGGAATCCCAGCGTCATGATCGCCGCCAGATCGCCCGCCGTCCTCAGTTTGCTCGTCGCATGGCGTTCCAGCGAGAGCAGGGCGTCCTCGCGCGACATCCCGCAGCCGTCGTCGCTCACCCGGATCAGCGCCGAACCGCCGCGGTCGATGTCCACGCGGATCTCCCGGGCTCCCGCGTCGATGCTGTTTTCCACCAGCTCCTTGACCACTGAAGCCGGGCGCTCGACCACCTCGCCCGCCGCCACCTGGCTGGCGAGAATGTCTGGAAGAACTCGGATCTTGGGCATCGGCCCCGCGAAATTATTCATTTCCCCGGATTCCGCAATCGCCATGACTACGCGATGACGTCATGTGCCTTTAAATTCTTGTTTTCCTAATGAATTAAACCAGTCTGTTCGACGAGATGTGTTTCCGCTCCCCCCTGTTTGCGGGTCTCGTTAGTCTGGTTTTCGCATTCCCCCTGATGGCTCAGGAAAGGCTTGCCGACCTGCTCTCGGATCCCACCGTACGACTCTCCAGACCCGCCGACCGTGCGAGGGTCGTCGCACGCCTGCAGAAATCGGAAACCAAGCGCCGCCAGAACGCCCGTGACCGGGCCTCTCTTCTGGGACTGCCGCTGCGCACCGTTTCAGCCAACGGGCGGATTCAGGAAATCGCTGATTTTCAAGATGGCCGCCCGGTTTATCTCACCACCCAAAATGTAGCCGCCGCCATTTCCACCGGTGCGAATCGGCTCTGGACATCGCCTTACTCACTCACCGGAGCGGGCGTCACCATCGGCCTCTGGGACGGTGGTTCCGGCCGCGCCACCCACCAGGAATTCGGCGGACGTCTCACCGTGATGGACGGATCTGCTTCCACCAACCACGCCACTCACGTGAGCGGCACTCTCATCGCCTCGGGAGTCGATTCCGCCGCCCGCGGCATGGCCTCGTCCGCCACGGTCAAGTCGTATGACTGGAACTCGGACATGGTCGAAATGACCGCCGTGGCTGCGACCACGGCGGGCGACCCGGACAAAATCTATCTTTCCAATCACAGCTACGGCTTTGTCAGCGGATGGAACCACGTAGGCAACTCCACGCGGACCTGGGAATGGCACGGCGCCGGCACTAGCAGCTCCGCCATCGAAGATGATTTCGGACGTTATAACGATCTCGCCCGGGACAGCGACGCACTCGCCTTCAAAGCGCCTTACTATCTGATTTTCCGCAGTGCCGGAAACGATCGGAGCGACAACCCCGTGCCGGGACAGAACGTGGCCTTGTCACCCGGCGGCCCGGCGGTCGCCTACAATGACTCCATGCATCCCGCCGGAGACGGAAATTACCACGGCGGATTCGGAACCATCGGCTATAACGCCGTCGCCAAGAACGTCATCACCATCGGCTCCGCCACCGACGCCGTGAGCGGCGGTCTGCGTGACCCGGCCGTAGCCCTCGCCAGCAGCTTCTCCTCGTGGGGCCCCACCGACGACGGACGGATCAAGCCCGACCTCGTCGCCAACGGTGACGGCGTCTATTCCTCCCTCAACGGCGGCGACACGAAATATGGCACGTACAAAGGGACCAGCATGGCCACCCCGAACGCCTCGGGCTCCGCGGCACTGCTGGTCCAGCAGTTCGGCACCCTGTTTTCCGGCCAAGCGATGCGCTCCAGCACCCTCAAGGGACTGCTCATCCACACTGCCGACGACTTGGGAAATGCCGGCCCGGACTACAAATTCGGCTGGGGTCTCGTCAACGTCCAGTCCGCCGCCGACCTCATCCGCGATCACTCCGAATTTCCGGCGAAGCAACGCATCACCGAGGGCGAGCTCACATCTGCCATTACCACCCGGACCCATTCCTTCGTCTGGGACGGAGTTTCGCCCCTCTCCGCGACCCTTTGCTGGACCGATCCGGCCGGCACCCCCATGAGTGCCTCCGATTCCCGCAGCGCAAGGCTTGTCAACAACCTGAACCTGAAAATCACCGCGCCCGACGGAACCGAAATCCTCCCCTTCGTGATGCCCTTCGTCGGCGCTTGGACCCCGTCGTCCATGGACTCGCCCGCCATCACCGGAGTGAACAACACCGACAACGTGGAACAAGTCCGTATCGCCTCGCCGCCCATGGCCGGGGTCTATCAGGCGACGATCACCTTCTCCGGCCTGCTGGCGACCACCAGCCAGAACTACTCACTGCTGCTCTCCGGAGCTTCCGCCACGCCGCCTCCACCCGTCATCGCCGCCGTGACTCCAAACCAGCCGCCCGCCATCACTTCCGCCGCGTCCTCGATCTGGGCCGAATTCCCCAGCGACCCGGCGGCCACCTACCAGATCATCCGCACCGCCTCCGCCGGTCTGGCCGTGGCAGTCGCGGACGATGGCGGCGAGCCCGCGCTCACCTATACATGGGTCGTCGGCGGCGCACCACCGCACCCGGTGTTTTTCTCTCCGAATGCCACCAACGCCGCGAAATCCACCACCGCGATCTTCGGCGGCCCGGGCGATTACCAGATCAGGGTCACGGCCGAGGACCGTGATGGCCTCACCACTTCCAGCACTCTGAGGCTGCGCGTCATACAAACGGCGACCGGCCTGGACGTCAGTCCCGCGCCCCCCACCCTGCCCGTCGGTTCGACCCAACAGTTCAGCGCCACCCTGCTTGACCAGTTCGGTCTTGCCATGGCCAGCCAACCCGCGTCCTTCACTTGGCAAGCTAGCGGCGGTGGCACCATCGATTCCACGGGTCTCTTCACCGCACTCTCCGCCGGTGACTCCCACCGGATCACTGCTCGCGACGGAGGGATTTCCAATTCCGCCGGCGTGACGGTAGTTCCCGGAACAACGTCCATCGTCTTGGCGTCCTGGAAAACCCTGCATTTCAATGAAACCGAGCAAATGCACGGCCTCGCCGATGATTTCGCCGACCCGGATGCCGACAACCAGCCGAATCTCACCGAATACGCCCTAGGCACCCATCCCCGGCAGTTCACGCCCCAACCCGTTCCAACGCGCGATCAAAACGGGCTTTCATTCATCTTCACCCGTCCCGCGAATCTTCCGGGAATCAGTTACGAAGTGGAATCCTCCGATGACCTCCGCAAATGGCGGCCCGTTCTGCTGGAACTGTTGACCACCGGTCCCGTCGAAACCCTGCGCGCCCGGGATCCGCTCGACACGGGAAATCCTGCCCAACGGTTCCTCCGCCTGCGCATCAGCCGCCAGTAAGCCCATGGCGGATCGGTGCAATGCCATTGACCCGCCAGCCGCGACGGCTAGTCTCCCGGCGCACCCATGGCCGGCTTTTTCAAATCCCTACTCAACAAGATCACCAACCGTGCGGAAATCGAATGGGACGACCTTGAGGCCGACCTGATCAGCTCCGATCTCGGCATCGGCCTCACCACTTCGATCATCGACGAGCTGCGCGATCTCGGCCGCGAGGTTTCCGGCGAGGACGTGTTGGAAGTCACCCGCCGCCAGCTTGCCAAGCGGCTGCCTGACAATTTCCTGCCGCCCACGCCGCGGGCCGATGGCAAGCCGTTCGTAATCCTCGTCGTTGGCGTGAACGGCACCGGCAAGACCACCTCGTCCGCCAAGCTCGGGCTGTGGCTGACCCAGCGCAAACGCACCGTCATCCTCGCCGCCGCCGACACTTTCCGCGCCGCCGCCGTCGAGCAGCTCAAGCGCTGGGGCGAGCGGCTAGACATCCCGGTGATCATCGGAAATCCGAATGCCGACCCATCATCCGTTTGCTTTCACGCCCATCAGAAAGCCATCGCCGACAAGACCCAGTTCCTCATCTGCGACACCGCCGGCCGCATCCACACCCGCCACAATCTGATGGAAGAGCTCGGAAAAATCCGCCGCACGCTCGCCAAGCAGGATGAGACCGCACCGCACCTCACGCTGCTCGTGGTGGACGCCACCACCGGCTCAAACGCACTCCAGCAGGCCAAGGAATTCCACAAGGCCAGCCCGCTCGACGGCCTCATCGTCACCAAGCTCGACGGCTCGGGAAAAGGCGGCATCGCAGTGACCATCCACGACCAACTCGGCATCCCGCCGCGCTTCCTCGGCACCGGAGAAGAGCCCGAGGCGTTTTCCATCTTTGAGAAGGAAAACTTCATCGCGGAGATTCTTTGAGGATTTCATGGGGCCGCCCCAAGCCCTCCCTTGACCCGAAGGTGGAAATCAGCCAACATCCAATTCACAGTCAATTTCACGCGAGGCGCTCATCATGATCCAGACCCATAACATCCATTCCCTCACCGATTTCCAGCGCAACACCTCGGACTACATCAAACGGCTCAAGCAATCCGGCCTACCCGAAGTACTCACCGTGAATGGCCGTGCCGAGCTGGTCCTGCAAACCGCAGAGGCCTATCAAGCGCTTCTGAACCGTCTGGAACTCCACGAATCCGCCGCCGCCATCACCCGTGGACTGCAAGATTTCAAAGACGGCCGCTCCACGAGCCTCGATGATTTCGACAAGGGCATGAGAAGCAAACTTTCCCGCGCGACGAAAGGAGCATGATGCCCGCTTCCTTCACCGTCGTTCTATCCGCGGAAGCCGGGAACAACATCGAGGAAGCCTGGCATTGGATTGCCGAATCCGATCCCGAGGCGGCGGACCGGTGGTATGAAGGTCTCATTGCGGTCTTGAAGACGCTTGCCAAGCTGCCACGGCGCTGCCCCATCTCTCCTGAAACCCGTCTTGGCTTAATCCCCACGGAAATCCGCCAGTTGCTCTATGGTAACGGCTATTGGAAATACCGGATCCTCTTTGCGATTGAGGGAAACAAGGTCCTCATCGCCCATGTCCGCCACGGCGCTCGGCTGTATTTGGGAGAAGAAGAGGCTGGCTAATACGCCCGCGCAACGAATGGTGCCTTAAAAAGTAGCATTGGCCCCTATTGGGGTTAGCTCTTCAAACTCCACCCCGAAGACGTGGGAACCGTGTTCTTTGCCTACATCGACAGCCACGTCCAAGCGGAACTTCTCATCCTCTTCAGGTGCGCTAATGCTCACATAAATCGTGTTTGAAGGCTGCGCCAGCAACTCCGAAAGGGTCAGGCCGTATTCGTAGTCCTTCAGCAATTCTTCGACTCTCGGATAAACCTCCGACCACACCGATTTCCAGTTGGAGATTACCTGATTCCTTGCATCCTCGGCGACGACATCTGAGAGGACCGGAACTTCATATTCATCATCCTCATCATCCAATAGATCGAAGAGGACGCTTTTGGTGCCAAATGGCGAGCAATCAAGATCGTGATGCGATGGGAAACTCATGCTAGTTCTGGTTCGGGGTGATTTCGTTCAGGCGCAGGATGGGTGTTATTCGCCGGATTTGGCGAGGAGAATCATGATAGGCCATTCGGAAGTGCAGGCACGTTAAAGGTTTGTGATGGTGCAGACCGATGCTCGGTTTCGACGGTGATCCAAAGGGTACAAGTGTAGGCAATGATCTCAAGGGTTTCAAATTCCTGCATCAATGCGAGCTGGACACCCTCAAGAGCCCGTTTCACGGTCCCGCCATGGATACGCAGAACGTGTTTGCCCCGCGGGGCGGGAAGGCGGAAGTGGAGGAAGGCGCGGATTTTTCCCCGAAATTCGATGCGGACGGGCTGATCCCGGCGATGGCGATGGACGCGACGACCAAGGAGCCGCTGATGCTCGCCTACATGAACGAGGAATCGCTGCGACGGACCTTGGAAATCGGCGAGGCGGTTTACTGGTCCCGCTCGCGCAAGGAATTCTGGCACAAGGGGGCGACTTCCGGGCACATCCAGAAAATCGTGGAGATCCGCACGGACTGCGACCAGGATGCACTCGTGCTGATGGTCGAGCAGATCGGCGCGGGGGCCTGCCACACCGGGCGGAACTCGTGTTTTTACCGGAAAGTGGTGCCAGGGACGACACAACTGGAGACCACGGGCGGCGAAAAATCCTTCGATCCGGCGGCGGTTTACGGAAAACACTGAATTTCGATCAATTTCGCGGTTGCAAATGCCAAATCGATCCAGTAGCTCTCCCGCCCCGCGCGTCAGGGCACACGGCTAAGACATCGCAGGCAGCACATTCATTTTCCGCCAAGGAGGACCCCATGCACATCATTAAGAAGATCGAGTCAGAGCAACTGAAGCAAGACGTCGCCGAGTTCAACGTCGGTGACACCGTGAAGGTCCATTGCCGCGTGCAAGAAGGCAACAAGGAGCGGATCCAGGTCTTTGCAGGCATCGTGCTCGCCCGTGGCGGCTCCGGCGTGAACGCCGCTTTCACGGTCCGCAAGATTTCCTACGGCGAGGGCGTGGAGCGCGTTTTCCCGCTGCACACCCCGCGGATCGCGAAGATCGAAGTCACCAACCGCGGCAAGGTCCGTCGTGCCAAGCTTCATTATCTCCGCGAACGCGTCGGCAAGCGCGCCCTGCTCGTCAAGAGCGCTGGCAACAACTGATTTCCGGAGATCATTTTTCCCAAGACGCCCCGCCCGGTTTTCCGAGCGGGGTGTTTTGTTTTTCCGGCGAGCCGGTGATTTCCGCTTTCCGGGTGCGGGAGAGCACGCCACGTTGCAGATGTGCGTGTGCCGATTCCAGTGGTCATCCTGCTCGTCCTGACCGTCGTTGGGGGCGTGTGGTGGAAGAATACCCGTCACATGGACTTCCTGACGCCGCCGTCGCAGGCAAAACTGGAGGAAATCCGGATCAAGGTGGAATCCTCGCTGCCCCGGGCAGATCAGGTGGACGACGCGATTTCGGTGCCGGTCATCGTGAAGGAGCCCGAACCACCGCCACCGCCGCCGGAAGAGCCGAAGCCCGCGGTCGATTTGGGAGACCTCGATGCTTCGCCGACTTTGCCACACTACGGCGACCGCTCGCCCCAGGGCTCCGCCCATCTGATTGAACTGGCGGTCGCACTTGAGGAGGCCAGCGAACCCCGGCGGGCCCTGCTCGCATGGGAACGGGCGATCGACCTCACCAAGCCTGACGAAGCCCAAGCCGCCACCGCGATTTCCTCGATCAAACGACTCCGGCCTACCCAGCCCGAGTGGAATTCCAAGCCCGAGACGGCCATCGCGATCACCCTGCACGCCAACACCGGGAAAATACTCGCAAAAGCGCTGACGCCCGTCCTGGAAGCCACCGCCCGGGATTTGGAAAAAGCGTCGTCCGGCATCATCAAGGTGAAGCCGGTGGTCACTGTGGGTAAAACCAACAGTTCGGGAAAAAGCCCTGCGCCGGTCGCCCTCTGGCTCGCCGGCCCGGACAAGAAGACCAGCACCACGGAGGTGGTCACGTTCAAGGTTGATTCCCCGGACCAGCTTCGCCATGAAGTGCTAAAAACTGTGTTTCTTCTGATACAGAGCCACTTGGGGCGTGCCACCGCCTACACGCCGCCGACGGCATTGGTCGATGCTGAGGATCCGCTGATCGCACTGAATTTCCGAGTCACGCGCCTTTGTTGGAGCGAATTTGCCGCCGCCATGAACCAGCCGCAGAAAAAACCGCCCAATCCCTAATCCGCCCTAAGATACCAGAGTCCCCAAACGTTTCACCCCCGGAAAAATGCAGCTCCGTTTTCTCATTCTCGCTCCAGCCTTCGCTACCCTGATCCTCGCGCAGGATCAATCTCCCGTCGAACCCAAGTCTCTGCCCGCGCCTGACCAAGCGGTGGAAGCGGTCAAGCCGTCGGTGAAAAAACTCGATGCCACGCGCTATCAGATCGGCGAGATCGTGTTCGATCAGAAGACCCGCGAAATCCGATTCCCGACGAGGGTGAACATGACCGAGGGCCTGCTGGAATTCCTCGTGGTTCATCAGAATGGCAAGGTTCACGAGTCGCTTCTTTCCACCGAAGTCTCCCCCACCCACTTGAATCTCGCATTCACCCTGCTCCGCTACTCCCCGTCCAAGGAGCTCTATCCGCTGCCCAACGAAACCGGCGGCGTTTCCGACAATTTTCCCGAGGTTCCCGCCGATGTGAAAGCCGCCGCCCGCGTCACCATCGACGTGGAGTGGACCGACGAGGGGAAAGTCCGCCGTGTCCCGGTGAATGAATGGATCCAGCACGAGGTGAAGGCCACCGCAATGCCCGCCGGGCCGTGGGTCTACGGCGGCTCGGATTTCCACGAGGGGAAATTCATCGCGGAAACCAGTGGCGACGTTGCCGCCATTTTCCTGTCGATGGCCGCCCTCGTCAATTACCCCGGCGACGACAACACCAACGATGACGTCTGGGTGCCGTTTCCAAAGCGCGTTCCACCTCAAGGAACAAATGTGACCGTCATCATCGCTCCCTACCCAACCGCGAAACCGCTCCCGAAACCATGAAACTCCTGTCCTCACTCATCATCCTCAGCACCGCCATCGGCAGCGCAGCCGAGAACAACCCCATGCGCTACGAGTCCCTCAAGCAGGAAATCCGCCAGTCGATCGCCCGCGGCAACGCCTGGTTGAAATCCCAACAGAAACCGAGCGGCCACTGGGACGATGAAGGCCTCCCCGCCTTCACCGCGCTTGCCCTCACCGCCGCGACCCGCGATCCAAGCCTGGACCGCAAGGCTCCGTTTCCCGAGCACATCGAGCGGGGCTTCACCTGGCTGCTCGCCCAACAGAAAGAAGACGGCGGCATCTACAATCGCGGCCTGGCCGTTTATAACACCGCCACCTCCGTGACCGCCATGGTCTCGGCCCAACAGGAGAAATACGAGCCCGCCATCGTCAAGGCGCGCAAGCACCTCATCGACAACCAATGGGACATCGGCCAGAAGAAGGAGAACGACAACCTCAACGATGGCGGGATCGGCTATGGCTCAAAAAACGACCACACCGACATGTCCAACACCTATCTCGCCATCGAGGCGCTCGCGCTTTCGAAGAAGGTGATCGAGGACGGAAAATTCGGCGACCAGCCGGACCTCGACTGGGATGCCGCCATCACTTTCCTATCACGCTCCCAGAACCTGGAAAAAACCAACGACCAGAAATGGGCGTCCGACGATTCCAAGAACAAAGGCGGATTCATCTATGCGCCGGGCCAGTCCAAAGCGGGCGAGGACAAACTCCCCGATGGTCGCACCGCGCTGCGCTCGTACGGCTCCATTTCCTACGCCGGACTGCTCTCGTTCATCTACGCCAAGCTCAGCCCCACCGATCCTCGGGTCGTCGCAGTGAAGGAATGGCTCGGGAAAAACTATACAGTCTCGGAAAATCCGGGAATGGGTGCGCAAGGACTTTACTATTACTATCAGACCATGTCCAAGGCACTCTCCGCAGCCAACATCAACCTGCTCGAACTCGAAGACGGCACCAAAGCCGACTGGCGCAAGGACCTCGGGGAGAAGCTGCTCGCCACCCAGCGCGAGGACGGATCGTGGGTAAACGACAACGGCCGCTGGATGGAATCCAACCCGGTTTTGGTGACAGCCTACACCGTGCTCTCGCTGGCGCAGGTTTACGACTCGATCCCGGAATGATCCTTACGGACCGCTGGCTTTAGCCGGCTCGTGATTCCGGAACGCTCCAATAGGCAGCGAAATGGAGAACTCACCGACTAAAGTCCGCACTCCGTTGATTTACTCCACCGAACAGACCTGTGCCAGGGATTCACATGAAGACCGTTCTCTTTCTAATCACGTGCTCCTTGATCAATCTTCGTGCCGAAGTCACCGAAGAATCCATTGAATCCGCTGGAGTGAAATTCCGCGTGGTCCGTGTGGATCCCAACCATGTCCAGCTGGTTTGGAACGATGAAACCGGGCATCCCTATCGGACTTTCGACCGAGTGCAGGCCGCATTCGCGAAACAGGGAAAAACTGTTAAATTCATCACCAACGCCGGCATCTTCGAACCCGGCGGCATCCCCAGCGGCTTGCACATTGAAAGCGGCAAGCCACTCCGTCCGCTTAATCTAGCCGATGCGCCCGGTAACTTCTTCCTCAAGCCCAACGGCGTCTGTGCTTTCATCCATGGGAAGCCTTTCATCGGAACCTGCCCGGCATGGCAGAAGCTCGCGAACGGCAAGGAAACCTGGGGCATCCAGTCCGGTCCGCTGTTATTGATCGCGGGCCAGCGTCATCCGGCGTTCAATGAAAATTCGCAGAGTAAACTTCTCCGAAATGGCGTGGGCGTGGATGACAAGGGTCGCTTGGTCTTCGCCATCACGGACAAAGGCGAAATGGTGAATCTGTGGGACTTCGCCGGTCTGTTCCTCAAGCTCGGCTGCAAGAATGCGCTTTTCCTTGATGGAACTATTTCGCAAATGTCGGTGAACCCGGACAAGCTGGTATCCAGCAATCCGTTCGGGGTCATGTTCGTCGTCGCAGAGTAATTTCATGACCACCCACACCGCCCTCCTCACCCCGGCTCAGGCGGAAATTCTCCGGCAGGTGCTGGAGCGGCAGGTATTTGATTTTGAGACCAAGCCCTACGCCTTGTTCGCCGCCCGCAAAGGCAAGCTCAACGTCACCGTCTACCAAAAAGGCCCCAAGGTCCTCATCCAGGGCAAGGACACCGAAGATTTCATCCGCTTCACGCTCGAACCCGAAGTGACCGGCGTGGCGAAACTCGGCTACGAGGAAATTCTCGAGCCGGATAAATTCGAACCCCACTTCGGCATCGATGAAAGCGGCAAGGGCGACTACTTCGGCCCGCTCGTCATCGCGGGAGCCTGTACGGACTGCACCATCGCCCGGCGCTTGATCGACGCCGGGATCATGGACTCCAAACGAGTCACCAGCCCGACCCGCATCCGCAAGCTCGCAGCCATCATCCGCGGCACACCCGGCTGCACCACCGCCGTCATCGCCATCGGCCCGGAGCGCTACAACTCGATGTTCGCCTCCTTCAAGAACCTCAACCGCCTGCTCGCCTGGGGCCACGCCCGCGCCATTGAAACCCTCGCCGCCGCCCGACCGGATTGCCCGCGCGCCCTGAGCGACCAGTTCGCCCGCCCGGAAATCCTCCAACGCGCCCTCAAGGAAAAAGGCCTCACCCTCCAGCTCGAACAACGCACCAAGGGCGAATCCGACACCGCCGTCGCCGCCGCTTCCATCCTCGCCCGCGAGCGGTTCATCGACTGGATGGACAAAACCTCCGCCAACTGCGGCACCAAACTCCCACTCGGTGCCTCGGACGCCGTGATTCAGGCCGCCCGCGATCTGGTCGCGAAAATGGGCCCAGACGCCCTCGGAAAAGTCGCTAAACTCCATTTCAAAACCACGCACGCCGTGCTCGGAACAACTCCAACAGGCGGTGCCGATTAGCCATTCAGGGCGAATCTCTTCCAAAAATTCCGGCCATTCTGATGTTTGTTCGGGCACTGGCATGAAAATCGCATCCCTTTGAGAGATTTTTGGCGGGACAAAGCCGTCATTCCCGTGCTTTTATCTCCGCAGTTCTTTAACTTTCAATCCCTCCCTATTCTAATGGCCACCATCACCAAACGCGAACTCGTTATCAAAATCACCGATCAACTCGGTGCCAAGGGAATCGAAATCACCCAACAGGACGTGCTCGAAGTCGTCCAGACCCTCATCGATGAAATCACCGACTCTCTCGCCCACGGCGACACCGTGGTCATGCGGAATTTCGGCGCCTTCCAGGTCCGCGAAATGAAAGCGAAGATCGGTCGCAACCCGAAGGACCCTGGCAAGGACGTGCCGATTCCCGCCCGCGCCGCCGTGAAATTCAAGCCCGGCAAGGAGATGAAGGAAAAAGTCGCCACCACCCTGCAAGTCATCCGCGAGCGCAAGTCGTGATTTCCCACCTCCTGAAACGCCCATCCCTCCGCCTCGCCGCAGTTTGCAGCGTGGCGGTTTTGGTTTTCACCTCCTGCTTCTCCCGCCCCGGTGGCCACAACGGCTACATGACCCGCTCCTACACGGTGCGCGGCCAGCATTATCAGCCGATGAGTGTGGACGCCGCGCTCCACTACGACGACACCGGCACCTGCTCGTGGTATAACGAGTCCGCCTTCTTCGGCCTCGTCCGCGGGAATACCTCACTCGGCGAAAAAGTCATGCCTTGGCACCTCACCGGAGCTCACAAAACGCTTCCCCTGCCCTGCCTTGTCAAGGTCACCAACGTGGAAAACGGCAAATCCGTCAAAATCCGCATCAACGACCGCGGTCCCTTCATTCCCGGGCGCATCCTCGACGTCACACCCCGCGCTGCCAAGAAACTTGGCTTTTACGACAAAGGCCTCGCCACCACCCGCGTCGAGGTGCTGTCCGTCGGCGACGGCTCGTACAAGCGCAAAAAACGCGGCTGGTTCTTCTAGGAGCGACATCACGCGCTTACGGGTTTCCGGGCTTGAACAACCCGGACGTCCCCCCGCAGACTCCGCCCGCTCCCGGCGAGCGTTCCAAATATGTCCAATTCTCCTGAAATCCGCGTCTTCGCCCCCGCCACGGTGGCCAACGTCGCCTGCGGTTATGATGTCCTCGGTTTCGCCATCGATTCCCCCGGCGATGAAATCGTCGTGCGCTTCAGCGACAAACCCGGCCTGCACATCACCAAGATCACCGGAGACAACGGCAAGCTGCCGAAAAACCCCGCTCAAAACTGCGCCGGTGTCGCCGCGCTCGACCTGCTCAAACACCTCGGCATGACCGACCGCGGCATCGAGATGGAGATCCACAAGAAAATGCCCTTCGGCTCCGGCCTCGGCTCTTCGTCCGCCTCATCCGTCGCCGGTGCTTTCGCCGTGAACAAACTCATCGGCGATCCGCTTTCCAAAAAACAACTTCTCCCCTTCGCCATGGCCGGCGAGGCGTCGGCTGACGGTGCCTGGCACGCCGACAACGTCGCCCCCTGCCTGTTCGGCGGCATCGTTTTCATCCGCTCGAATGTCGAACTCGACTTCGCCCAGATCCCCGCGCCGAAAAACCTGTGGGCCGCCGTCGTCCACCCGGACATCGAAATCCTCACGAAAGTCGCCCGCGAAATCCTGCCCAAGGAAATCCCGCTCGAAAACGCCACCCAGCAGATCGGCAACCTCGGCGGCCTGCTCTGCGGCCTGATCCAGGAAGACTACGGCCTGATTTCCCGCTCCATCCACGACGTCATTGCCGAGCCGCGCCGCCAGAAACTCATCCCGGATTTCTACAAAGCGAAACGCGCCGCCCTCGCCGCCGGAGCACTTGGATTCTCCATCTCCGGCGCCGGACCATCCGTCTTCGCGCTTTGCGAAGGCGAGGAGATTGCCCGCAAAGTGGCCGATGTGATCAGCAAGGTTTTCTCTGCTATTCCAATCGAGAACCAGGCTTACGTCTCGCGGATCAATCCCACCGGGGTGCATGTGATCGACTAATAGATTCCAAAAAAACGAAACCGAATTAAACTACGCCATCATGCAACAGAAATTCAACGTGGTCATCGAACGGGATTCCGAAGGCTGGCTTGTTGCAAGCGTGCCCTCGCTTCACGGTTGCCACACTCAGGCGCGTTCGTTCGACGAACTGGATTTGCGGATCAAGGAAGCAATTTCGCTGTGCCTTGAAGACACAGGGGAATTCACGCCGCCAGAGTTCGTTGGTGTTCAGCAGGTCGCTGTTGAAGTTTAAACATTGAATTTCAAAAAGCATTTTAGCTGCGCCCGTATGCAAATCAGCTCTGAGCTTGGTAGTTATTTCTCATGAGCCAATTTCCAAGCATCACCGGTAGCGAAATGCTCAAAGCCTTGTCCAAAATTGGATTCTCCGTTTCAAGAATCAAAGGCAGCCATCACCGCCTGGAACACGGCGACGGCAGAAAAACGACAGTCCCCGTGCATGGAAAGGAAACCATGGGTCCCGGCATCTTACTGAAAATCCTTCGAGACCTGGACCTCGCTCGGGATGACCTGCTCGGTCTACTCTGAACACCGAAAACTGAAACCTAGCAACTTCTACCCGCCGTGCTCTACCACTCCACCACCACCCCCTCCCACCGCGTCGATCTCAAGGAAGCCATCCTGCGCTCGCTGCCGCCGGACAACGGACTCTACATGCCGGACACCCTGCCCGTGCTCGACCAGGCGTTCTGGGAAATCTGGCATGAACTGACGTTCCCGGAAATCGGCATCGCCGTGGCGGATGCGTTTTTCGGCGAGGACGTGCCGCCGCAGGCGCTCGTCGATATCGTGGAGGGCACCGTCACCTTCGACGCGCCGCTCGTCACACTCGGACCGGGCGATCACATTCTCGAGCTTTTCCACGGTCCCACTCTGGCATTCAAAGACTTCGGCGCCCGCTTCATGGCCCGCCTGATGGCGTGGCTCACGCGTGGCGAGGACCGCATGCTCACCGTGCTCGTCGCCACCTCCGGGGACACCGGCGGGGCGGTGGCCTCCGCCTTCCACAACGTGCCCGGCACCCGCGTGATCATCCTCTATCCGCAGGGCAAGGTTTCCGGACTTCAGGAAAAACAACTCACCGCTCTCGGCGGAAACATCACCGCGCTGGAAATTCAAGGCTCGTTCGACGATTGCCAGGCGCTCGTCAAATCCGCCTTCCTCGACCGCGAGCTCTCGGAGCGACTCAATCTAACGTCCGCCAACTCCATCAACCTCGCCCGCCTCGTCCCGCAGAGTTTCTACTACATCCACGCAGCCCGCCAGTTGCCGGAAGGAGTCCTGCCGACGTTCGTCATCCCATCGGGAAATTTCGGCAACCTCACCGCCGGCCTGCTCGCGATGCAGCTCGGGCTTCCTGTGGATCAGTTCGTCGCCGCGACCAACCTCAACGATGTGGTTCCGGAATTCCTCCGCTCCGGCCAATACTCGCCGCGTCCGAGCGTGACCACCATTTCCAACGCCATGGACGTGGGATCACCGTCTAACTTCGTGCGCATGCAAGCGCTCTTCGACGGCTCGTGGGACGCCATGAAGACCCGCATCTCCGGCATGGCGTTCACCGATGATCAGACGCGTGCCGCGATCCGCACCGTCAAGGCACTTTACAACTACGAAATCGATCCCCATGGAGCGGTCGGTTGGCTCGCGGCCCAGAAATGGCGGACCGCCCATCCAGACAGCGCCACTGTCACTCTCGAAACCGCGCACCCCGCGAAGTTCCTCGATGTGATGGAAGCGGAACTCGGTGCGAACTGCTTGGAGATTCCCGAACGGCTCGCCATTCTCGCCGAGCGGGAAAAGGTCGCCACCCTCCTGCCTGCGGACAAGGCGGTGTTCCGCGAATGGCTCATGGCTTCCATGTGAGGAGCGGGAGCCGAAAATTGGAGCGCGGAATTTATTCCGCACGTCCACCGGCAGGAAATTCGCGCGGAATAAATTCCGCGCTCCAGTTAAGCCGCTTCCGCGATGACGAGCACCTCGGCGAACGGTAGATCTGCCAACATCGCGAAGGCGTTGTTCCGTGTGAGCCTGGCCCGCGTCGCCGCCGGGCTGGCCATGCCGCAGAGAAATCTAGCAAGCTGGCGCGGTGTGTTGAGGGCGGCGTGTTTTTCATCGACGAGTTTTCTGACCGCGGCGATTTCCCCGTCGGTGACGCGGCGGTATTTCGGGCGCTTGATGGTCTTGGCCGGCACGCCGCGGCATCGGTCGCAGTGACCACAAGGTTGTTTGAGCGTCTCGCCGAAATGCTTGGTCAGATAGCCGGTGAGGCAGCCGCGGTAGGCGGATAGGCCGAGGACCTGGCGAAGGCGGGCGAGGTCGGCTTGTTCGCGGGATTGGAATTTTTCGACGAGGGCGGCGGTGAGCTGTTTGAGGTCGCCGGGGTCCTTTTTGAGTTGGTAGCCGTGGCGGACGCCCCAGACGCTGAGCATGATGTCGCCGGCGGATTGAAGGCCGTTGAGGGCACTGACGATCTTGTCTCGCGAGCAACCGAATTCTTCCGCGAGCAGTGTCGGATAGAAATAAAGCCACCAGCGTTTCATCTCTCCAGCGGCGAGGATCCGCTGGATGAATTTCCGCTCGGCGGGAGAACGGCCTGCAAGAATTTTATCCTCCTTGTTCAGCAACTTGGCGCGGTAGGTGGCGTAGAAGGTGCCGGTAGCCTCGATGATTCCGTCGATTTCCAGATAGGTCATCACGGTGGCGACCACACCGGGGCGGATGTCGCAGATGGTGGAGAGTTCGTAGGGCGAGACGTCGAACACCGGCCCAAGGCGGAGCACGCGGTCGATGAGATTTCCCAACGCCCGCGGCGAGGGCGCATCGGAGTAGATGAAATTCTCAAGAACGGTGAGGTCGTCGCCACAGGCTAACATCTCACAGATCGCAGGCAGCCCGTCGCGCCCGGCGCGGCCGATTTCCTGGGTGTGGTTTTCGAGGCTTTTCGGCAGGTTGTAGTGGAAGACGGCGCGGATGTTGGATTTGTCGATGCCCATGCCGAAGGCGATGGTGGCAACAATGACGCGGGTGTCGCCGGCCATGAAGGAGCTCTGCGCATCGGCGCGGAACTCGGCGGGCAGGCCGGCGTGGTAGGCACGGACGGAGAGTCCGTTTTTCGCTAGAAAAGTGGCGACCTCCTCGGCGGTTTCCTGGCGGGTCACGTAAACGACGGCGGGGCCATCGACGGCGGCGAGTTTTTCCAACAGTAGGTTTTTTCTATCAGCAGCGGCGCAAGGCGTGACGCGGAGGTCAAGGTTCGCGCGGTGGAAACTGAGCTGCACATGGTCTGCAGTGGCGATGCGGAACGCCTTGCGAATGTCGCGGGCGACCTTGGGCGTGGCGGTGGCGGTGAGACATAGGACGCGCGGAACTTTCAGGCGGCGGCAGATTTTCGCGAGTTTGAGGTAATCCGGGCGGAAATTGTGGCCCCACTCGGAGATGCAGTGGGCTTCGTCGATGGCGGCGAGCTGGATCCGTAGGCGCTTGAGCCGCTGGCGGAAGGCCTCGTTGGCGAAGCGCTCGGGGGCGACGTAAAGCAGCTTGAGCGTGCCGGCATCGAGGCGCGCGTAAACTTCCGCGAGCTGCCCGGCGTCGAGCGTGGAATCGAGCCGCGCGGCGGAAATCCCCTTGGCGGTGAGCGCTTCGACTTGATCGCGCATCAGGGCGATGAGCGGAGAGATGACGAGCGTCAGACCATCCAGCAGCAGCGCGGGAAGTTGATAGCAAAGAGATTTTCCTCCGCCGGTAGGAAAAACCGCGAGTGCGGAGCGGCCTTCCAACAGGGCGCGGACGACGGGTTCCTGCCCTTCGCGAAAAGCATCGTGACCGAAGTGGGCGCGGAGGGTGGGAAGCACGGGGGGAGTCTCCGTTTCCTGGAGATCGAGGCAAGCGGGAAGCGCCGACGATGAGAACAAGAGTGCTGACATTTCCTTTTGAAAAGGTGACACATTCCGCGTGCCCGCAACCGTTCAAAACCTGCTTTCGCTTCCGCCGGCCATGGCCCGGGAGTTTCAATCCATTTTCCCGAACTCCTCGACCCCGTGGTTTGCGTCATCCGATCCGGCGGGCCGGAAACTCGGGTCCGGCGGCGGGGTGTCACAGCTGCTGGTCGATGCCAAGGGCGACGATTCCAGTAATTTTGGCACGTGGCTCGACGGCGCGAAGCGCTTGGTGATCCTCGCTGGCGGTCAGAGCCGACGACTTCCGGCCTACGCAGCATCAGGGAAAGTCCTCATGCCGGTGCCGTTGATGCGGTGGTCGCACGGTCAAAGGCTGGACCAGACGCTGCTGGACATGCAGGCCGACGACTACTCGCGGATTCTTCAGGGCGCTCCAGATGAATCGCGCGTTCTGGTCGCGAGCGGCGACGTTTTCCTGAAGTTCCCGGACTCGATTCCGGCGATCCCCGAGGCGGACATCGTCGGATTCGGAATGACGGTTAGCCCGGAAACCGCTTCTCACTTCGGCGTGTTTTTCTCCCACCGCGAAACGCCCGGTGAGGTTGCCTTTTTCCTCCAGAAACCGACTCCCGGAGAAATCCGCGAACTCGCGGCAAGCCACACCTACGTGGTGGACACCGGTCTCTGGCTGCTGAGCCGGCGGGCAATCGGCGTGCTTATGGCGCGCAGCGGCTGGACCGGCGAATCCTTTCAAGGCGACGGTGCCACCGCCTACGAACTCTACTCCGGACTCGGGCCTTCGCTTGGCACCCATCCCGGTGTTACGGACCCGGAAATCAGCGGGTTGCGGACGGCGGTGGTTTCGCTGCCGGGGGCCGAGTTTTACCACTTCGGCACCACCCGCCAAATGATCGAGTCGCTCTCGGCGCTGCAAAACCGCACGCCCGGACGGACCGATCAGAACGACCTCTGGCGAAAGCCTCATCCGGACATGTATGTGCTGAATTCTGATTTTGCGTTCGCCCGGCGCTCCACAGAGAACCGGATGATTTGGATTGAAAACAGCGCCCTGCCGAAGGATTTTTCACTCTCCCATGAAAACGCGGTCACCGGACTGCCGCCCGGCGATTGGAAATTCAGCCTCGCTCCCGGCCAGTGCGTGGATTGCGTGCCTGTCGGCGGGAGTGATTTCGTGATCCGGAATTACGGGTTCGACGATTCATTTTCCGGCCCGCTCGGCAAAGCCATGTGGATGGGAGTGCCGGCGATGGAGTGGTTCGCGAAACGCGGGATCTCACTCGTAGACGCCGGGCTGGATGCGGGCACAGACATCCAGGAATCGGCGCTCTTCGCAGTCGTCGGCCATCTGGATTCAGCATGGATTTCCTGGCTGCTCGACGGCTCCGGCGCGGTGGATCACCGCGAAAAATGGCTGTCAGCACCGCGATTCAGCGCGCGGGAACTCGGCGAACAAATCGACCTCGGCCGCCTGTTCAGCCAGCGCGCCGAGCTCTCCGCCCTCGCCGCGCGCAGCTTCTGGGAACACCGCGCCGGCAACCCGTTTTTCCGCACCGACCTGGAAAACGCCGCCACCCTCTACGCCGTCGGCCCCCACCCGGACCCCACACCCGATCCCGCGACGAGCGATGCGATCCAAGCGATGCATGAACATGCGTTCACCGCCGCCGTCATGCGCGCCCGGGGAAAAGACGGTGCCGCAGCGGAAAAACTGGCGTTTGCGATCCTCGCCGAGCGGATCGTCGATCGCTGTGAAAAAGTCGATCCGCGCAACTCGTTGATCGAAGACCAGATCCTGTGGGCCAGATCCCCCGTTCGGTTAGATCTAGCCGGCGGCTGGAGCGACACGCCGCCGTTCTGCCTCAAGCATGGCGGCGCGGTCGTCAATCTCGGCGTCGACCTCAACGGCCAGGCGCCGGTGCAGGTCTTCGTCCGCACCTGCCGCACCCGCCATATCGTCATCCGCTCCATCGATCTCGGTGCTCAGACTGTGATCCAGTCGTTCGAGGACTTGGAGAGCTACTTCAACATTCACGAAGAGTTTTCCTTGGCTAAAGCCGCCTTCTGCATCGCGGGATTCCACCCACGGTTTCAGAAAAACCCCGCCGAATCTCTCTCCGCGATGCTCGAACAATTCGGCGGTGGCATCGAGGTCTCGCTGTTAGCCGCGACACCGAAAGGCTCGGGCCTCGGCACCAGCAGCGTGCTCGCTGCCACACTTCTCGCCGCGCTTGGTGCGGCGGGCGGCATGTCATGGGACCACGAAGACCTTTGCAGCAGGACCCTCGCCCTGGAACAAATGCTCACCTCCGGCGGCGGCTGGCAGGATCAAGCCGGTGGGATTTATCACGGCATCAAACTCATCGAAACCGCCCCCGGGCTGGGACAAAAACCCGTCGTCCGCTGGCTGCCGGAAAAGCTGCTAGGGCCCCATACCGCGAACCGCATGGCCTTGCTTTATTACACCGGCATCACCCGCGTCGCGAAAACCATCCTCCAGGAAATCGTACGCGGCATGTTGCTCAACAGCCATTCGCACACGGAAAAACTGTTCGCCATCCGCAACCATGCCGCCAGCGCCTATCAGTCCATCCAGCGCGAATCCTGGCCATCGCTGTGCGGCGTCGTCAAACGGAGCTGGGAGCTGAATCAATCGCTCGACTCCGGAACCAACCCGCCGGAAGTCGCAGCCATCATCGACTCGGTGCGCGAATGGACCGCCGGCGTCAAACTCCTCGGTGCCGGCGGCGGCGGATACATGTTGCTGCTCGCGAAAGACGAGGAGGCCGGAAACAGGATCCGCCAGAAACTCACCGCGTTCCCGCCGAATCCGCGCGCCCGTTTCGTGGATTTTTCCGTTTCCCAGACCGGCTTACAAATCACCCGGAGCTGAATTTCGAATCGGATCCATCCCTTGTCCGGACGGGGACGGCGTTGTCCATCACACAAATGAGGTAATCGATGTCGTTTGGATAAACGTCATCGGCATGTCAGGGTCATTAAAATCCCCCTGAAACCGGGAACCCCCAAACCCATCACCTCGTGGGATCCATCCGCCTCATCCTGAAAACCAATGTCCCCGCAGTCCCGGCGCGCGGATGGCTCGGAATGCTATGCACATTCGCCTGTTGCCTGCTCGTCGCCGCCCCCCCTCCACGCCCAGCGCCAGATGGAAAATCTCGGCCGCGGAATCGTAGTCTCCCGCACCGCGACAAACACCGCCTACGTGAGTTGGCGCCTGCTCGGGCATGAACCGGCGGATACCGGGTTCAATCTCTACCGCAGCCGTAACAGTGCCGCGCCGGTGAAACTCAATGCTTCGCCCTTGGTCCTAACGACTGACTACCGCGACACTTCCGCCGGATTTCCGCAATCCGTGTCCTACCACGTCCGCACCGTGACCGGGGGCGTTGAAGGTCCGCCATCCACCTCGTTCACCCTTCCGGCCGACGCGCCGACCCGGCAGTTCATCCCCATCCCGATGGACAAGCCCGCTGACGGAGTGACACCTTCCGCCGAGGCATATTCCTACCTCATCAAAGACACCTGCTTCGGTGACGTCCCCGGCGATGGCGATTACGAATTCATCGTCAAATGGGACCCCTCCAACGCCAAGGATAACTCCCAAGGCGGCTACACGGGAAATGTCTATCTGGACGCCTACACCTTCGCCGGCACCCGCCTCTGGCGCATCGGTCTGGGCCGCAACATCCGCGCTGGAGCCCATTACACCCAGCTCATCGTCTATGACCCTGATAGCGACGGCATCGCGGAAATTTCCTGCAAGACCGCGCCCGACATCATCGACGGACTCGGAAATCCCGTCCTGCTCGCCGGCCACAACGTAAACGCGGACTACCGCAACAGCTCCGGCTAAATCCTCTCCGGCCCGGGAATACCTCACCGTCTTCAATGGTGCCACCGGCGCGGCCATGGCCACCGTCCCTTACAACGTGCCGCGCCGCGTTCAACCATGCGTGCGAGCAGCGGAAAAGTTGGATTGAATTGAAGAAATCCCTGGAGAGCGGCTGAGTTCCCTTTTACTCTTGAGACGAGGGCAACAGAGAAAGGTCGTGGGAGGACCGCAGGGCGGGAAAAAGAGGAGGAGCGCCCTGCCGCCGATGGATGAGTAACTTTGGAATTGGTACCAGGGGGGTGAGGAGAAAATGGGAGAATGTTTTTGGAAACTTTCGGGCCGGTCAGGGTGCTTGCGTGACCTTGAGCCGGGCCAAGCGCACGGGAATGGCCGGGCCGGCGGGGACGGTGGCCTTGACGGTCTGGATCGTACCGTTGTCGGTGAGGATGCTCTGGGCAACAAGAGCGTTGGACCACGAATTCGCGGCGAGGGTGTCGTCCCATTCGACCGTGAAGGTGACGCCGCTCGTGAAGGCGGCTTTGCTGCGAGTGTAGGTGATCTCCAGCGCGCTGCCGGTGCGGACCGCGGTGAGTAGGGTGCGGCTGCTGGCGTTGGGATTTTGCCCGGTGGCGAATTCGAGGAGGTTGACTTCGCCGTCATTGTTGGCGTCGAAGGTGTCGGCGGCGTTGCCGCTGTTAGCCGCCGTGCCGAAGTTCGCGAAGCGCCATGTTTGGCTGGCGGTGCCGGTGACGGTGACGAGGAAGGTGTCACTCGCCGTGAGCACGCCGTCACTCACGCTGACGGTGACGGTGGAGCTGCCGAGTTGATTTGCCGCCGGGGTGATGGTGACAGTGCGGTTCGCGCCACTGCCGCCGAAGACGATGCCTGACAGCGGAACGAGCGCGGGGTTTGACGAAGTCCTTGTTAGCGTGAGTGACGTGGTAGCGGCTTCCAGGTCACCGATGGTGACGGGGATGGCCCCGGTGTTGGTATTTACCGCGATGCTCCGGTCGGTGATATTACTGATCGTGGGGGTGTTGTTGAGGTTTGGATTGGTGAGCAGGACCAGGACTTCCGTGCCGTCGGAGAGGCCGTCGTTGTCGCTGTCCGCATCGTTCGCGTTAGTGCTGAATGTGTTGGTTTCCGCCTCGTCGCTGAGGCCGTCGCCATCGGTGTCCTTGAGGCGGACGATTCGTAAATAGGGCGAGGAGCCCCCTTCGCTGGAGGTGATTTCAAGACCTGCTGGCTGGGTGTCGCCGGTCGTCTGTGCGGGAAGGGCCACATCCCAGCGCGGATCCTGGGTGATGAGGAAGGATGGCACCCGGTTCGGCTGGCTGCGGAGGTACTCGGTGACATCGATGATTTTTTCCGTGGGCGTGGTGGTGGCGGCGACCAGTTGCCCCAGGATGTGGGCGGCGGTGCCTTCGCCATCGATGACGCGGTTGGCGATCTTGTTGCCGGCAGCTTTGCCTTTCTTGAGGTTGGGCGCATTCGTCCAGGTCAGCGTGTTTTCCGACCAGGTGTTGGCATCAAGGCCATAGACGTAACCCTGAGCGGTGCCGCTCGGAGTGGCGCGGGCTCGCAGGCAGAGTGTGGCGATCTGAATGTCAGGAAGGTAAATCGGCGGCAGGTTGAACTTGAAGAAAGCGGCGCTGCGATTGGCGTTGTTAGCGGGATCGTTGCGCACGAGGAGGGAGGTCGCGCTGCCGTAGTTGGTGCCGGCATTGGTGCCGTCCTTGACCATCGTATCCTCGGCGACGGCGACGGTTTCCTCGGCTTGCTGCGCCTTGCTGGGAATGGTCCACAACCACACGGTATTGGCGGGCTGCTGCCACAGGTTGACGCTGCCGTCGAAGAGTGTCTTGTTGGCGGTCACGCTGCCCAAGATGCGCCCGCTGCCGTGGCGGTTCTCACTGACTTCCTCCAAAAGCACCCGGTTGTTGGTCGGAATGTTCCAAGCCGACGTATCTATCGTGATGGGGATGCTGTTGGAAGATTCGTTGACGCTGTAGAGAAAGTATTTTTTGGAAACGGCATCGTAGCTGGCGCGCAAGTCCAGCGCGTCGATGCTGCCATCGCTGGCGCGGGTGTAATCCTTCATGACCCGGCCCGGCGCGATACCTTTGGTGAAAAGCCGATAGGCTTCGCCGGCCTTGGTGACGCCGCCGTGGCTGTTTGGAGCATTGTCATTGTCGACGTAGTGCATCCCGTTCTTCTTCACGCCATAGGTGGCTTCAGTATCTTCGGTCTGGGAAAATTTGAAACAGTAG
>JANPKJ010000029.1:0-16250 GCA_031425955.1 Akkermansiaceae bacterium
TTGTCGAGACGAATCCTGTCACCGGTCAGGAAGTCACCTATACACCGGGCTATACCCCGGATTTCGCCCTAATTTGGCGGAATCCCTTACTTCCGCCGGAGATTTTCGGTGTGGCCCCAGGCGCGACACTTCAAGGCTCGATACATGCCCAAAGCGGATTGATGCACCGTGACGGCACCGTTATTCTCGCGAAGCGGCGGCCTGAGGATATCTTCGCAAACAACGACGGCACGCTCGAGCGCTGGCCAAACACGGCGAATGGCGGCGGTGTTCAAACTAGCCCGATCTTCTACTCTCCTTCACCCACCTACCCCGCCATTGGTGGAAGTTTTGCATTCCGCAGCTACTTGTCCACAGGACAGGGATTAGCGACCCTCTCGTGGATCTGGCCCGCATCCGGCGGTCCTCAGTCTCTTTACACAGTGACGAGATCGGCACCGGGAGCGCCCGCCCTCAATTTCCAAAGTTCGCCGACAACCATTGGCACGGCACCTAGCGGAGAAGCCTGCGTCAATCTTTCCGGCCAGGTGCTAGTCGGTCATTCGGGTCGATACTACCAAGTGCCAGCGTTACAAGGAGCGACTAAGATCAGCCCCCACGGTGCAGCTCTCCTGCCCGGCACGCCCGGCAATCCTGATATATGGTTCGGTGGAAGCACCTATTCCCTCAGCTCCTGTGTTTCCAACCCACAAACCCCCGGAACCACCCTGACCGTGAGGGATGTGAACGATAACGGTAGCATGCTGGCAATCGTCAACGTCAACACCGCAAGCCAGAGGCTGGTAATGCTCCACCCGGTTGAGACTGAGTCGAAAGATCGCTTTTTAACAGGAGCCTTCGACACGAAAAACAGTCTATTCCAAACGTCTCAGGTTGAATTCCGCAACATCACCACCGGCGAAAACCTAGGAACCTACAAGCTCGATGGGAGCGGAGGCACCCATATCTACCCCAACCAGGAAGGAATTTTCTCCGAGCAAGAGCTGGACGGTGTTGTCGCCGGATCCATCCCACCAAGCTCAAACAAGCTGGTCCAGGATGTAGTCTTCTGGAAGGACAATACAAAAGTCCGCTTTGCCACGACTTTCGCAAGTCTCGGAACAGTCGAAGTGCGTCTGACTACGAGCTCAGGAGCGGCCATTGCTACCATCAGTCATGAACTCCAAGCGGATGCCAACTTCTCCGGCCTCATCGATCACCTTGCAGATAGAATCGATTCCATCTCAGGGCCTCCAGTCGATCCGTTCACCATCATGCCGGAATTCAATGGAATCCCGGACTATGACGACGGCGACCCATTGCCTACCGTGGCAGGCAGCCCCGTCGCGGCCAACTCGCCGCCCCCCCCGCAAGCCGCCACAAGCTGGACGGCCACAACCCGCAACCTGCTCTCGAAAGTCCTGATCCCCGTACGCGCTGCCGTCGATGGTATCAACAACAGCGCCGAAGCCACCTACAAGATCAGCGGCGGCTTCGTCAAAGGCTTCGTGGACGGCTTCTGTGACGGGATTAAATCCGATGTGGCCGGCATTGCGGAACTCGGCGTGATGGCCCTGGAGAGTGCAACCGGCGACTTCACCCGGGCCAAGGCCATGTATGACGGGATCAAGACTCTCGCCACCATGACCTCCGAGGAACGGGGGACGCTTTTCGATGCCATGCTCGTCAAGTTCGTGGACAAATCCACCACTTCAGTCCCATGGGATCCCGCTCAAATGAATCAGGCGGACGAATGGGGGATCAGCGCCTACATTTCCGGCTACGGCGGAGGGTTCATCACCGAGCAGGCGCTCGCCGTGATGGCGCAGGTCGGCATCGTGACCAAAGCAGGACAAGGAATGAAACTTGCCTTGGGGGGCACCAAGCTGGGACAACTCACCGTGGCGATGTGCCAGGGAGTCCGCCAATTCATCAGCGCCTCCTTCCTTTCCGTCTCCATCCACGTCAAGGTCTATGGGGAAAAGGCACTCCGGTCAGTGCGCGTGATGATCCAGGAAGTGGCCAATTCTACCCGGAACTCCAAGACTCTCGGAGAACACTTCTACGAGATGATGGAGCGGCTCACTCCGGTGAAACTCACCTTTCAAGCCGTCGCCGATGAAAAGTCCGTCATCTACAAAACCGCCGACGACTGGCTCAGGATCGGCGCGACCGGAACCACCATCGAATGCGCGCTCGCCGCAGATCTCGGAGCCAATTTGACCGAGCACGGCATGAAAGGTTTTCTCAATCTGTGGAGGGGAGCGCTCCGCGATGGCGCGACCGGACACTATATGCACCATCTCAAGAATGTCTGTACGGTAAGTGGTATTCTGGATGCTTCGGGGCTGGGTAGAATCCTGGAGATGTTCGAGAGTACCTCTCAGTCCACTTTCAAGTTCGTGGCGGATGCGGCAAATCCTACGAAATGGACTTCGTCCGGTGGCTTGATATACGAGGCTGGTAGCCGAGAGGGACATCGAATAATGCATATCTTAGCTCATACGGTTCCAGGCTACAAAGTTGGTAACCATAGTGTCTTCTCAGCACCCCGAGACCAGATTTTTGCGCTAATAGACCAAGCTTGGGCACTGAAGGGCGCAGCAATTCCTGGAGCTAACGGTCGCTGGGTTTATCATGTGGATATGTCGCATCTTCCAGACGTTGGAACAAGCGGACAGAAATTTATCCGGATAGTCGTGGAGCCGGGGTTAAATGGACCGAGCAATCGCGTAGTATCATCATTTCCTGAATAAAATTTTATGTCACTAGCTGCCATTTCAGTCAGAAAAAGTTCAAACTTTACAGCATGGAGTAACGAACCAGCTGTCTCATTTGAAGATGATTCAGTCTATGATTCATTAGAGCCTTACTTCAAAAAATTTGCACCTACCGAAAAACTTGATCCATATGATGGCGGAACCTTAAACGCTGATTGCTTCCAAGGGTTTATTCGTCTTCTTGAGGACGCACGCGCAGATTTCCTTCAGAATGAAGAAACCTGGATTGTGCGAAAGGAAAGGTGGAATCAAGGGGATCAAATTTATTGTAGGGATATTATTGCCGATAAAAAGCAAGTTCTAAATGTTATTGAGAATCTAATAAACTTGACTGCAGTCGCATCAGTAAGTGGGAATGAGATTATCTTTGTCGGGGATTGAAGTTATTACAATAGTTTGATGAACTATGAATGAAGAACAACATGTGTGCCCTCGATGCAAACAGGAATTCGTCGAACCTGTAATGATAAAAAATATGGGCATGCTCCCTGCGTGGTTGTGCACCGAATGTGAGGCATTCTGGGCAAATGATCCCACGATAAAATTGAGTGATTATACAACGTTTCCCGAATTTATGAGATCAAACGGGCTGACCGATGATTGGAATAATATTATTTTCACCCCGCGATAGACATCGTGGCCGGCAAGTGGGAACAAACGGAAAAAATCATAGTCAAAGATGGAACTTCCTCAATCAACACAGCATTTCCCCAATGACAATACGCTGCCCATTTTGTGATGAGGACATGGTTTGGGAGGTCAAACTGGATTCTATGCCTCCTAGACGTTTCAAGATGTGTTTTGAATGTGATTCCGTGTGGACATCTGATCAGAGCGTTTCCGACCAATACGGATCTCGATTTGATACACTAATGAAAACGTGGGGGCTTCCTCCTAATTGGAATGCAGTTGAGCGAATAAAGACGGTGGAGGAGCCAGACTAATGTCTGCACGCGCAGCATTTTGTGAATGGACAACGAATTATACGAATTGCTTTCGAGGGTAATCATATGCATATATTGACCCACACTGTTCCAGGTTGGCTCGGCAAAACGAAGCACACGCTTTGGAATGTATCGCGACGTGATGTTTTTCCGCTGATTGACGAGGCTTGGAGCAAGAAAGCAATTTGGGTTCAGGCGCTCGACAAGTATGGCAATCCTGATCCTATCGCTTGGGTCTGCGCAATGGGACGTCAAGTCGGAACAGTTGATAATACCTTCACGAAAATCAGAGTGGTTTTAATGCGGGTGGGGTCAGACGAGATTCGATCTGCTTATCCCGTCAATAGCCTTGTCCCTTAATCATCATGTCTGAATCTTCAAAATTATTCGATTGCATATTCTGCGACCAAGGTCCGATTTACTTGGTGGAGATTATCCCAAAACAGCTAGGTCGATTTCGTATCTGCGCAGAGTGTGAGCGCATGTGGAGGGAGGGGGCTCCCATGGATGCTGTTCACGCAATAGATTTTGTCGCATTCATGGACCAACATAATGAAGCTGCCGTTTGGTCTAACCTCCGTCAAATAAATGACTGATTTCCCTCGGTTATTCGATTGTCCATGTTGCGGCCAAGGTGGCCTCGAATTGGTTCGCATCAAATCCAGCCCTCCGACAGTGGCTGTCGCTTGCTCAGAGTGTGATCGCACCTGGGTTGCTCCAAACAAAGTCGGTGCCAACGACGAGACTGAACTAGCTGTTTTATTGTCCCAACTCGGACTCACTGAATCTTGGGCTAATTTGGAGTGCATTCACCAAGGCATTCCTTGGGACAGCTTGGACGCTGACTATCATTCAATCTTGCTTCAAAGGGAAGATCTCAGGAATCCCATGTAACAGAGGCGGTGAAAATATATTAGAATTGTTGTAGAAGATGTCGGAGGTGCTCCGAGCAGCAAGATCGTATCCTCATACCCCCAATTATAATATGGCACTTACAGCGAGAATCAAATCACCAAAGGAACTTTTTACTCTCTTTGCTGATAGAAAAGGGCTGACATCAAGCTTGGAATCGGAGTGGATCGGCGACCTTCGCACTGAGGCTCTGAAAATACGTGATGCTTTATGTCAACACTTTGGTCAATTCTTTGAACTGAAAATGGAGGGTCAAGACCGGTCCGACTATGCACAATTAGAGATTCCTCAATCGATGCTGAATAACCCTGATGACCGCTGGGTAGAAATACGCCTGAGTAATACTGCTCCCCTAGTTGCGATCAGTGACGAGCAAAAGTTGATGCCAGATAGATTGGAAGAAATAAAGAGGATATTAGAGCAATGTGACTACATCGTAGTTGATCGCTCAGCGTTTGAATTTTCGAAATCTGAATCACCAGATTATTTGCAAGACTCCGAAACACTATGGCGTTCACTTTTTGATTATGATTGAACACAAGTTATTCTTCCCATGTCACAAAGACACTCATTATCTCGGCTCAAGCCTCTTCGTCTAAAATTTTTAATTCTTTCCTTGCTCTTATTTGGATTAGTTCTTGCTACTGCTGTAACGTATCGCAGTTTTTATCCAACTTCACGTTATGACCTGCCTGGCGAAGACGGAAAGCGATTATTCTCGGTCCTGATTGATTCTGCTGACGGAAAAGTACTGATCAAGGCTGCGGATTGGCCATATACTTTTTTCGCTCCATTCACACTTGGCGAATCAAACTGGCCTGAAAGAGACGAAGTGTCTAAATTTCACTGGAGCAAAGACAAATCCGTAGCTGTGTTTCTTGCTAAACAGAAAGGCGAATCCGCGCCGATTTATTCTGGGGCATATGATTTCCAAGAGCACAAAGGGATGGAACGAAAAGCTTCGAAGGAATTGAAGGAATTCTTCTCCAAAAAAATTGAAACTCTTTTGTCGGAACGTGGAGGGCTCGAAGATGCTGCCGTGGAAATCCCAGCGCCCAATACGGGGGCATATGAGAGAAGATAAAGCGAACTCTCAACTACAAGGGCGTGCGGCGCGATTGCAGAGGCGCTCGGCAGGGTTGCAGCCCGGCGAGGTGCTTTTGCGAAGTCGAGAAATGAAATTGCGCGTGAATGAGTTCCTTTTGCAGGTGAATTCGACGCTATTGCAGGACATGGAGGGGCAATTGTGAAGAAATGTGCTCCAGTTTTCTGACTCCGAAGGGCATTCGAACACCGAAACCGAAATTCTATCCGGCCTCGCGGCGGGTGATGAAGTGCTGCTCCATCCGCCGGACACGGTGAGTGACGGCACGCCGGTGGTGAAGCGGCAGTAGTGGGCGCCTGTCGGTTTTGCTTGGCGGGCAATCCGGGCGTGATAGGACAAAAGGCATGAGCAACACCGCCACCCGTATTCCCGAAGACATCAAGACCGCCATGAGGGCGAAGGACAGCGTCGCCCTCAACGCCCTGCGCGCGTTGAAAAGCGCGCTGATGAACGCCGCCATCGAGAAGGGCAACCTCTCCATCGTGCTCGACGAATCCGAGGTGCTCGCGGTGATCCGCAAGCAAATCAAACAGCGCGTCGATTCGTGCGAGCAGTTTGAAAATGCCGGTCGCCCCGAGCTCGCCGCCACCGAGAAGACCGAGATTGAAATCCTTTCCCGCTACCTGCCCGCCGCGCTCGGGGAGTCGGAGTTGGCCGCCATGATCGAGCAGGCCGTGGCCGATACCGGAGCCACCGGCAAGGCGGACATGGGCAAGGTGATGAAGCGCGCCCAGGAACTCGCGGAAGGCCGCGCGGATGGGAAATTGCTGTCTGCCGCGGTGATGAAGCGGCTTTCCTGAATCACTCGTGCAGATAGGTCCGCGGCCGATAGAAAAACGCGAACGGGATGTAAGCGAACGTGGCCCCGAGCACCAGCCAGGTGAAGAACCGGAAATAGGCGGCACCCTCCATCTTGCTCTGGCCGCCGGAGAACTCCGTGCGCTCGAAGCCGGCTGCGGCGGGTTTTTCCCGGATACCAAGCGCGGCCTTGCGGCGGCCCAGCCAGGTGTCGGCGGAGGACGGCGCGTCACCGCTGGTTTTTTCGAGGATCATGCCGATGTCCCACTGCGTTTTGAGTTTTCGGTCCGGGCCGGCGCTGGAAATGCGGGCGTGGGATGAGTCGATGAGATGGTAAACCAACGGATTTCCCCACGGATCCCTGGCGTCTCCGAGAAGTTTCCGGCCCTCGGCATTCGAGGGAAACGCGTCGCCGGAACCGGCTTCGATGCGGCTGGCGGCGGTGAGGAAAATTTCGCGCCCGGGGATTTCCAGCGCGTCCAGCCGGCCGTTTTCGCAGCGGGCAATGAAATCATCCGCCGTGCCGGTCACACCGTCGTGGCCCGGCAGCACGATGGTGCGCGGCGAGGTCTGCCAATCGGCGGGGAGCTTGGCGGTCGCTTCCGCAAACTGCGCGGTAGCAGGGGAGGGGATGGCGATGAAATGGTTCAACTTCGCGGTGAACTGGTTGCCTCCCCACACGGAAAGCCAGAACAGCGACATGACCCAGGATTTCATCGCCTTGGGCGACTGGGTGTAGGCGAACTCGAGGCCGACGATGGCGACCATGATTTCCGCCGCGGTGATGATGCCGAAGGCTCCGATCTGCCAGCCGACGGATGGCCGCTGGCCGGCGTCGATCCATGTCTGGATCAAGGTGGTTAGACCGAACGATGCGGTCATCAGGATCATGCCAAGGCCGATCTTGCGCAGCGGCGAGAGCGGGAAAATCCGGTTGATCCTCGGATAGATGATGAAGGTGAAGAGTGGGATGTAGATGAGGATCAAAATCGGATTGATCGCCTGGATCTGGGATTCTAACCACGTGATGCCGAGGAAGTTCAAATCCATTTGCTGCGCCTGCAGCACCCACGATGATCCGGTCTGGTCATAGAGCGCCCAGAAGACGGCGATGAAGGTGAACAACGGAATCAGTTTCCCTAAAGCGATCAGCCCGTCCCGTGAAAACGCCTCTTTGAAAAACCCAACCCCCGCCGGCGGGATGTGGACGAAGCGGTTGCGCCCGAGCCAGAACATGAAGGTCGCGATGGCCATCAGCACGCCGGGCACGCCGAACGCCCAGTGCGGTCCGTAGTGCACCAACAGCCACGGTGTGAGCAACGTGGAGAAAAACGCGCCGAAGTTGATGGAGAAGTAAAACCAGTTATAGATTTGGGAGATGAGGTGGTGGTTCGTCTTGCCGAACTGGTCGCCGACGTGGGCGGAGACACAGGGCTTGATGCCGCCGGAGCCGACGCAGATGAGCAGCAGTCCGGCGAAAAGCCACCACGGCGACTTCCCGAAATTCCCCATGCATGCGAGCGCCAGGTGGCCGAGGCAATAGACGATGGAGAGCCAGAGGATGGTCCGGTATTTCCCGAAGAAAACATCCGCGACCAGCGCTCCGATCAACGGCGTGAAATAAACCCAGCTGGCGAAATCATGGTAATACCCCACCGCTTGGTTGTTCGACATCGCATTCCCCGCGGTGCCGTCCATGAAGTGCAGGTATTGCACCATGAACACGACCAGGATGGTGCGCATTCCGTAGAACGAAAACCGCTCCGCCGCTTCGTTGCCGATGATATACGGGATGCCCGGCGGCATCACATCGGTTTCCTGAGGTGTGGTGCGGTAGTTCATAGAATCAAGATTCCAGATTCAAGAAAGACGGGACTGCCGGACGTTTGCTCTTCTCTTGAGTCTTGATTCTTGGTCCTCCTACCAACGAATCGCGGCGGCCGCCCAAGTGAGGCCGGCTCCGAAGACGACGAGCACGATGTGATCGCCGCGTTTGAAGGCGCCGGAGCGGTTTGCCTCGTCGAGCGCGATGGCCACGGCGGCTGCCGAGGTGTTGCCGTATTTGTCGAGGTTCACGAAGACGCGCTCGTTAGGAACTGCGAGACGGTCCGCGATGGCGTCGATGATGCGCAGGTTCGCCTGATGGGGAATCACGCAGGCGATGTCCTCCGGCTTGAGCCCGGCGCGGTCGATGACTTTTTCCGCAGCTTCCTTCATCCGGTTGACCGCGTGTTTGAAGACTTCCTTGCCCATCATGGTCATCGAGACCAGGTGGTCGTTCACATTTTCACTGGTGATCGGGCAGGCGCTGCCACCCCCCGGGATGTTGAGGAGATGGGTGAGACTTCCGTCGGTGCCCATCTCGGTGGCGAGGATGGAGCCTTCTTCCGGCTCGGCACAGCGGAGGACGGCGGCACCAGCTCCGTCGCCGAACAGCACGCAGGTCGCCCGGTCCTCCCAGTTCGTCACGGTGGAGAGTTTTTCCGCGCCGATGATGAGAGCGTTTTTGAAAGCACCGTCCGAAATGAGGCGCTTGGAAATTTTCATCGCGTAGAGGAAGCCCGAACAGGCCGCGGAGATGTCGAAGGCCACCGCCTTGCTGGCTCCCAGGTTCTGCTGGACGTAGCAGGCGGTCGCCGGCGTCAACGTGTCCGGGGTGATGGTGGCGACGATGATCAGCTCGATGTCCTCGGCTGCGAGACCGGCTTGTTCGAGCGCGCGCTTGGCCGCGTGGGTGGCCATGTGCGAGGTGAATTCGCCCTCAGCGGCGATCCGGCGCTCTTTGATGCCGGTGCGGGAAACGATCCACTCGTCGCTGGTGTCCACCAGGATCGAAAGTTCGGCGTTGGTCAGGATTCGCTCCGGCACATAACTGCCGGTCCCGGCGATGCAAACTTGGATAGGGGACAAGATTTCACTCATGCGGCGGGAGATTGGAACCCGCGAACGGATGCCACAAGCGCGAAGTGAAAATCCAAGTTATCCGAAATTACGCTTCCGTCGGGGCGGCTTCCGAAATCGCGGCGAGAGCCCGCTCAATCTGTGGATTCACCCGGTTTTCAACGCTTTCCATGCCGACGCGGATCGCGTTTCGCACCGCCAGCGCGGTGGAGGATCCGTGGGCGATGATGACCACGCCGTTCACCCCGAGCAGCGGACTGCCGCCGTAGGTTTCGTAGCTGCTCTTTTCCTTGAGCGCCTTGAACGCACCTTGGGCGAGCATGGCTCCGGCGATGCGCAGGGGGTTACCTTGGATTTCGGCTTTCAGCCACTTGGAGACGGCCTTGGCGGTCGCTTCGATGGTCTTGAGCATGATGTTACCGACGAATCCGTCGCACAGCACCACATCCAGCTCGGTCTCGAAAAGGTCCCGGCCCTCGACGTTTCCGACGAAATTGATGCCGGGCGTCTGCTTGAGGAGCTTGAAGGTTTCCTTGGTGAAGGTGGTGCCTTTTTCGTCTTCCTCGCCATTTGACATCAGGCCGACTTTGGGGTTTTTCACGCCGAGCACGCCCCGGGAAAACGCGGTGCCCATGACGGCGTAGGCCACCAAGTGCTCGGGTTTCGCCTCGGGATTCGCACCGGCATCGAGAATGTGGCAGATGCCAAATTCATTCGGCAGGGCGGAGGCGATGCCGGCGCGGTCCACTCCCGGCAGGGTCCGCAGTTTCAAGGTGGCGGCCGCCACGGCGGCGCCGGTATTTCCTGCGGATACGAAGGCATCCGCTCGGCCGTCCTTCACCATGTCCATGGCGATGCTGATGGAAGAAAGTTTTTTACGGCGCACCGTTTTGGCTCCCGGCTCGGCCATGCCGATCACTTCAGGCGCGTGGATGATGCTGACCCGAGGGTCGTTCAGGTCCAGCCCCTGACGCTTGCATTCTTCTTGCAGGACCTCCTCAACTCCCACCAGATAAAGGTGTTGAAGCTTCGGGTAATACCGCAGGGCGTCGATGGCTCCTCCGATATTGACGGCGGGGGCGTGGTCCCCACCCATGGCGTCCAGGGCGACTTTCATGCAGGATCGAGAATGCGGTGGTGAAATGTGAGGAAACGAAAAATTACCGCAAGAGGAAATCCCCGAGCGGTAATTGATTCAGAAGACACGTCGGGAGCTTCAGAGAGCTTCGACGTCGAGCACCTGCCGGTCGCGGTAGTAACCGCAGGATGGGCAGGCGATGTGCGAAGGCACCCGGCTGCTGCACTCCGGGCAGCTCTTGAAGATCGGTGCGCGCCAGCGGGTAGCGCCGCGGCGCATTTTTTGGCGGCTTTTGGATTGGCGGCGTTTTGGTACGGCCATGGTCGTAGTTTAGTTAAGGTTGGTCCTTGAGGTCCTTGAGGATGTCGAGAGCTGACCAACGGTCGTCGCTCTCGGCGCGGGGCGGAGTGGGTAGCCCATCTTCCGGCGACTTGTCCACTGATAAATATCGGGAATCGATTTCACATTTCTGCGGCACATCGCCCTCTTCGCATAGGGGGTCCACCGGGAAGTTGATCAGGATCTCCTCGCGAAGGGCGTCGGTGACGTCGATCGCTCCCTCTTTTTCGATCTCGATGGAGATCGCCGCGTCTTCCAGGCGGATGGTCTGGACATAGGGGTGCAGCGTCCTCACGCAGGTGAATTCAAACGCCGCGGAGAGCGATCCGGTCAGCAAAAGCTCGGAGCCGAAACGGTGCGCCAGCAGATCGTAGGTGAGCGGCCCGACCGCTTGGGCGTCGTCTTCCGGCAGGTCGAAAATTTCCTTGGGGAGCTCACCATCAAAGCTTTTGCCTTCTTCCGGCAGGTTGGCCAGGTCGACTATCAAACGTCCTTTCATATGCGGAATGTAACCCGCCGCCGCGTCCCGCCAAGCCGCAATTATTTCCCGCTCGTCACCGCAAAGGCACACGCTAATTTCCCCCCTCATGCCTATCGACGTTCCCCTCCTCGCCCGCATTTGTGAAGCTCCCGGCGCACCGGGCTACGAAAAGGAAATCCGCAACCTCGTGCTCACCGAGCTCAAGGGCCTCGCCGACGACGTCCGCGTGGACAACATGGGCAACGTCATCGCCCTCAAAAAGGGTAGGTCCTCGGCGAAAAAAACCATGGCCGCCGCCCACATGGACGAGATCGGCTTCATCGTCACCCACATCGACGACAAGGGCTTCATCCGCTTCAACCCCGTCGGCGGATTCGACCCCAAGACCCTCACCTCCCAGCGCGTCATCATCCACGGCCGCAATGATCTCATGGGCGTCATGGGCTCCAAACCCGTCCACATCATGTCGCCTGACGAAAAAAACAAAGTCGTCAAAATCACCGATTTTTTTATCGATACCGGCCTGCCGAAGAAAGAGGTCGATAAATTTGTGGCCGTCGGTGATTTCGTTACCCGCCACTCGCCGCTCATCGAGCTCGGCGACTGCGTAAACGTGAAATCCCTCGACAATCGCGCATCCGTCTTCGTGCTCATCGAGACCCTCCGCGAGTTGAAGAAATCCAAGCGCAAACCCGCCTACGACTTCCACGCAGTTTTCACCGTCCAGGAAGAGGTCGGCCTCCGCGGCGCACAAGCCTCCGCGCTTCAGATCCAGCCGGATTTCGGCTTCGGCCTCGACACCACCATCGCCTACGATGTCCCCGGTGCCGCCCCGCAGGAACGCTGCACCGCCCTTGGCGAGGGCGCGGCCATCAAGCTCATGGACTCGTCCGTCATCTGCGATTACCGGATGATCGAATTCATGAAATCCGCTGCTAAACGCCACAAAATCAAGTGGCAACCGGAAATCCTCGCCGCCGGTGGCACCGATACCGGGAGCCTCCAGCGCATGGTCGCCGGCGGTTCTATCGCAGGCGCGGTGTCCATCCCCACCCGCCACATCCACCAATCCATCGAAACCTGCCACAAGGAGGACATCGCGGCCTGTGTGCTCCTCCTTGCCGCCTGCGTCTGCGATCTCGATCAGCACGACTGGAAATTCTGAACCGACCCGTGACACGGGCACTCTCGCCTGTTTCCAGCCACTCATCCGCCGCATGATTTCGCAAAAAATCATGCGGCTTTTTCATATCTGAATCCTGGAATTGCGTCGGAAAATCGCGGTAAACCCCATGGGGAAAATCTTTTATATTTCGTCTCCAATGGCTTGCGCCGAAAACCCGGTCCGCCCTGGGGATAGTTCGTAAAAATTAAGGGATTTTTTCAAATTTCCGGCAACACCCCGATTCCTAACAGAGAGAGAAAAATTTCCATACCCCTAGACATCGGGCTGGTCCTCTCTGCCAAGACTCGCAAGGCCTAGATCCTGCTCATGATTTACTTGGTAGTTACAGGCATCAAAACACCACATCTTGTATTGTGAATAATTTGTGGATACCAGATGAGCAAAATCGGTTTGACCCGCCCCGTCGATTGCTGGCAGTCTCCGCGACGCTGCGCCTGTGCCGCAGTCCGTAAATTCATCCCATTTTCCCAGTCCGTCAAACTCCATGTCCACTTCCACTCCCGCCACCACCACCACCGTCTCCCTCGGAAACAAGACCTTCGTTCTCGACCGCGAAAAAGCCGAACTCGCCTATGCCGGCAAGCGCGTGATCAATGGCAAGGAGACCATGTTCTTCAACATTCTCCCGCTGAAATACCAGTGGGCGTATGACCTCTACAAGACCATGAAGAACAACCATTGGGAGCCCGAGGACATCACCATGCAGAAGGATGTCGAGCAGTGGCGCTCCGATGAGATCTCGGACGTCGAGCGCTGGATCATCAAAATGGGCATCGGCTACTTCTCCGCCGCGGAAGGCATCGTCGGCGACAATGTGCTCCACGTCGTCCGCGAAGTCGTCACCGCCCCCGAACTGAAACTCGTGCTCGGCCGGCACGCCCACGAGGAAAACATCCACGCCGACAGCCTCGTTTACATGATCTCCTCACTCGGCATCAACCCGCACGAATGCGAGGCGATGTTCGAGGACATCCCGTCGATCACCGCGAAAAACAACTTCGTCGTCTCCAACAGCAAGGCCCTCCGCCGCGACATCGACCTCACCATCACCGAAAACAAGCAGGCCCTCGCCAAGAACATCTTCATGTTCGGCCAGGTCATGGAAGGCACCCAGTTCTACGGCCTCTTCGGCATGATCCTCAGCCTTTACCGCCAGAACAAGTTCCCCGGCATCGGCCAAATGTTCCGCTACACCCTGCGCGACGAATCGAACCACATCGAAGTCTTCCGGAACCTGCTGATGGACCTCATCGACGAAAACCCGGACGTCTGGACCGAAGATTTCCGTGAGGACCTCCGCGCCACGATGAAGGAAGGCATCACCCTCGAAAAACAATTCATCCGCGACTGTCTCCCGGTCTCCGCCCTCGGCCTCAACTCCGGCGATTTTGAGCAATACATCGACTACATTGCCGACCGCCGCCTCACCTCCTGCGGCCTCGCCCCGCTCAACGAATCCGTCAGCAACCCGTTCCCTTGGCTCGCCGAGATGATGGATATCAAGAAGGAAACCAACTTCTTCGAAGGCCGCGTCACGGAGTATCAAAAGGCATCAGCGCTGGCGTCGGTGGATGATGATGAGCTCTGAAATAGTGCCGAATGATCAGTGAGCAGTGATCAGAAAAGAAATTAAGAACGATGAGCGAAGTTAACACTTTTGAAGACCTCGAAGTCTGGAAACGCGGGTGCCAACTCGCAGTGGATGTTTATGTCGCGAATCACGCTTCTAAAGACTTCGGGCTCAAGGATCAGATGCAGCGCGCTGCCGTTTCCATTCCATCCAACATCGCCGAAGGCTGTGAACGCGACAGCACGCCCGATTTCATCAAGTTCCTCCGATATAGCAAAGGCTCCTGCGGCGAACTCCGCACCCAACTCTACATCTCCGAACGGGTTCGCAAAAAGCTCAACCAACCCGCCCTCAACGGCTCCCGCGAAATGATTTCCGAAACCAAAGAACTCTCCAAAATGATCCAAGGCCTAATCAATTCCCTCAACCGCCGCCCTAAATCTTAGCTCTTCTTCTTTTCTGCTCACTGCTCACTGATCACTGCTAACTCGGCACTCAAACACCCCCGCTTCCCATCCGTCCTCAAATTTCCCCAAAAACTCCACACTCACAAATACATGTACCGCGCCGTAAATCCCGATGAAGACTTCCTCCTCAAGCAAGTCATAAGCGACCGTTTCTCACTCTCCATCGCCGACCGCGGTTACGCGTGGCGCGATGTGCTTCCCCAAGACAAACGCACCGCCCATCCGGACATCATCGTCACCCGCGGCACCACCGATTCCCAATTTTCGTTAGAAGACGTCGCCGACGCCATTGGCAACTCGCTCACCGACCTGCTCATTTCCCGCAGCCAGGAGGAAAACAGCATTTTCTGCGAGGACAACCGCCGCTTCGTCTCGGACGTCGCCCATTCGGTCGCCGCCTCGCTCATGAAAACCCTCGAAGCCGGGGGCCGCCTCCGGCTTTCCGAGTCGGATCTCTATCTGCTCATCGAGAAGGCTCTGTTGGAGAACGAGGCCTACGACGTCGCGAAATCCCTCGCCTTCCGCCGCTCCATGGAGAAAACCGGCACTGTCGATGTCCACATCGGCCCGCATTCCTTGCCCGTCCGCCTGATCCGCCGCAACGGCAACGTCGTGCCATGGTCCGAGACCAAAATCGAAATCGCCGTCCGCAAGGCCTTCCTCACCATCAAGGAAAACCCCGAGCCGTCCATCGACGTCGCCAAGGGCGTCACCGACCGCATCCGCCGCGGCGATTCCTCATTCGTCCACATCGAGGACGTCCAGGACATGGTCCAGGAAGAGCTCATGCGCCAGGGCCACTTCAAGGCCGCCACCCACTACGTCCGTTACCGCGACGAGCGCGCCCGCATGCGCCAGGAGGATGAAGACCGCGCCGAGGATCCGAACCAGGAACTCATGGTCACCGTCATTTCCGACGAAGGCATCTCCTCCTTCTGGGACGGCACCGATCTCCGCAAACGCATTTCCTACGCCTCCATCGGCCTCGACCTCAACATCGGCGAAGCCGAAATCGAGCGCGAACTCCGCCGCTCCGTCGGCAACGAGATCTCCGAAAAGGACCTCAAGAACACCATCATCCTCAACGCCAAGGCCCTCATTGAAAAAGACGCCGACTTCGCGAAATTCGCCGGCCGCATCCTCCTTTCCTACATCTACGAGGAAGTCCTCGATTGGAGCATCCTCAAGGACGGCATCGACAAACTGAAGCAAGCCCACAAAGCCGCCTTCAAATCCTATCTGAAACACGGCATCGCCATCAAACGCCTCAACCCCGAGCTCCTCGACCTCTACAACCTCGACAAACTCGCCGAAGCCTTCGATCCCACCGCCGACCTCGATTTCGACTACCTCGGCATCCAGACCCTCTACGATCGCTACCTCATCGTCGACAAAACCGGCAGCAAACACCGCCGCATCGAGACCCCGCAATTCTTCTGGATGCGCGTCGCCATGGGCCTCTTCAAGAAAGAGGAAACCAAGCGCGAGGACTGGGCCATCCGCCTTTACAACCTCTACAAAGGCCGCCGCTTCTGCTCCTCCACGCCCACCCTCTTCAATTCCGGCACCCTCCACAGCCAGCTCTCCTCCTGCTACCTCTACAAGGTGGACGACTCCATCGAGTCCATCATGTATCGCGGCATCGCCGAAAATGCATTCCTCAGCAAATGGGCCGGCGGCCTCGGTGGTTCATGGACCGCCGTCCGCGGC
>JANPKJ010000030.1:0-40984 GCA_031425955.1 Akkermansiaceae bacterium
AAGCTCTCATGCCTAGAAAACTCTCTTCCGCGAAAGCGCGCAACACTCGCCAAAAGCCATCCATCAACCGAATCTAAAGACGCCAAAAAAAGTCAAAAAACCTCAAATTACTCTTGCTGTTTCAACGCAGCATCTTGTTCGGCTGTCTTATTAAGATAGGTTGCTTGCAAAATATTTAATTATATTAATAATTAGCATTACAATTAAATATACAAGCCCTAACGCTATGGCAATTACGGCTAGTGCCAACACTATGCAAATTATAATGCCCGCTAGCGGTATGAGTAGCACAATGCCAACAATTCCTAGGATAACTGACAAAAACCAAAGAAGAGAAAATGTTGCAGAACCTACTACCCCCAACCAACCAAGCCATGTAAATAACGCGCCAGTTACGCTCATCAAAGTAACCGTTGCAGTTGTCGACATTGGACGTTTTGTCGCAGCGCCACTGTAACTTGAATAGCTTGCTTCTCTCAGCTCTTTGGCTTCTGATTCGGCTTTGCGTGCCTCCCTTTCTTGGCGGGAAATTTCTAAATTATAACTCAGAATCCTTTCGTATTCTTCAAATGTAACTTGTCCCGATCCATCGCATGAACAGCAAGAACTTTTATCATACTTCTTGCCAAAACAAGTATCGCATTGTGTCATCCCAGTACCATTGCACTTTCTGCAATTGGTGTATTTTGCCATCGAAAAATCACGACCAGGAGGATTAAATTGTTCTACGAGATCGAAATTACAGTGATCGCTTTGGATGTAATCCTCACATTTCTCACAAAATCCGAGACCTGATCCATGGCACCAAATGCAATCTTCTCGTGTCTCACCGGTGCCTCGACAATCTGGGCAATTTCTAACCTGCATAATGGTTTCTCTTATTATTTCTGCCGAACGTCAAAGAGCACGCAACCCTATCAGCGGGGGCGAGCGTCGATCGCGGGTTGGAGGTTGAAACTACGGGAAAGCATGTAAACAGGGCGGCTGATAGGGGTTGCTGTGTCTCGACTTGTTCTGCCTGTCTTCATTTTCGGATTATGGGTTCACGCTCGATCAACTTGGACTCAAATAAGATCGCTCGGCTTACTGTCTCGTCACCTACTTTATCCTGAATGTATTTGATAGATACAAAGTGGGACTTCTTCTGCTTGGCAAGGTCGTGCGGGCTAACCTTCCACAGCTCTTTGTAATCCTTGGTCTGCACATAGACTTCGATCTCCTCGCCCTTCTCGCTTTGAATGATCAATGGAGTGTGGAGGTCAAAACCACGGGAAGCGTAAAGTTCTTGTAGCTCAGCCCAAGCATCAAAGTTTACGCCAGGAAGTTTCCTGGTCTCGGCTTCATTGGCCTTGAAGGCTTTTACGTCGATGCCGCCAAGGTTGATAAACTTGTAAACAGCGTAACCCTTAACCTCTTTTACGGCACCAGATTTTGCGCACGCTGCTAGTGGTATCAGCGCGATTGCCAAGAGTGCGGCGAGAATGCGTTTCATTTCTTGCAGAACGTCAAAGGTGTGGCACGGCGGAGAATGGATGTCCAGAGCGAAGCGAACGAGGGACGTTACCCGCCGTTGCCACTACCGTCTTGTTCGCTTTCTTCATGAGTTCGATGGTCTTGGTCGGCGATTCACCATAGCTTGCTGTCACGCCACTTGGAAGGTGGGAGCCACGTAATCTGATCTGAGTATGTAGCGGAAACATGACCATTCTGAACTGCTTGCCGAACGGCGGGTTCGATGTCGGAGAATGTAAAGACCTTCGACCCGAGTCTTGCCCCAATCCGATTGTTGTGGGTGTCCATCACGTTGGATTCCTTCCCACCCGATTCGAATATCCATGTCGTAAAGTCAACTGCCCACTCGCCCAAGGTGTAGGACACGGTCGCACTGGCAAGCGAGTGACGGTATGCATCGAGCTTGCCGTTCCTGCCTCCCTCGAAATCTGACCGCAGAACGTAGCTCCAAGTGAACGCGATTACGACTGCTGGATAGATGCAAAGTATCAAGGCTAATGCCGCAGCACGCTTGAGAGATCTTCTCTTCATTTTCTTAGCGAACGTCAAAGAGCACGCAACCCTATCAGCGGGGGCGAGCGTCGATCACGGAGTTAGGGATGGGGCTACGGAAAATCATGTAAACAGGGCGGCTGATAGGGGTTGCTGTGTCTCGGCTTGTTCTGCTTCTTATAGTCATTGCATCCGGAAAATCTCGAAGATCTTGATACAGAACGTAACGATGAATAAAGTGATCAACCAAATCGCAAAGAGGCCCAACCCGAAAACATTCTTGAAGGCTCCAAAGAAATCCCGGCTCCGTAGGAAATACCACGGAACTCCGATCACAGAGATAATAATCAACGCAAACCTCAGGAGACCGGAGATTCGCACTGCTCGCTCTTCGGCGTCGGCGGAGCACCATCCCAACATAATGAAATTGAGCGCAAAACTAATGAGTACATTCGAGTAATCCTGAGACTGCTGCGCGGTGTTGCCGTTGGTGGGGATAAATGCTTGAGCGAATCCACACACGACTAATGCAATAATGAATGTCCTCTTGTTCTTCCACCACACCGGAGCTATTCGGGTATCTCCTAGTTGAATAGTCCCAGAGTCAGGTTCCTTATCAGGAGATGTATAAGGATTCATATCTTGCACAACGTAGAGCGCGTGCACCCCTACCAGCGGCGGCGCACGTCGATCACGGGGTTGGTGGTGTAATTACGGTAAATCATGTAAACAGAGCGGCTGGTAGGGGTTGTCACGACGCGTCTTGTTCTGCTTCTTGTTCACTGCGAATCGGAATACAGATCTCCTCAAGCTTCAGTAAAAACCCTTCTGGGGAATTGGTCTCAATCAGAATGAAGTCAGCCGAAGCATCACTCCACATGCCATTCAGAGGCAATGTAAACGTCACAGCACCAGCCAAACTGGAATCGTTAGGCTCGAACCATAAAACCTCCTCTATTGGATTTGGATACCCACCCTGCGCAGTTCTCCAATCAGTGACCTCGAAATCCGAGGTGCCCGGGTACAAGTCAGAGCGGTATCGTCTCAGATCAGACTCAATCCACTCCGCAGATGCAGAGCTGCCCCCCATAGAATAACCTAGAGCCTGAAAAAATTTGTCATAGCGCTTCTGGGATAAAACGTCGATCCAATCACGAACGACGTGAATCAGATCTTCATTCGGTATGTCTCGACTGACGTAGATCATTTCAGCAGAACAGTACTATTAGTGGCATGTCACGGGGTGATATTCCCGAACACCTACCCAGGCACTCTGATTCATAAGGCACTGATTTGACAAGGTTTTTTCTGAGAAAGGTGCGTATATTGGGTCGGAACCGGCGGGACGCCCGTGCCCGACCTGCCATGGCTGATATCGCGTGAAAAAGACGCCGGATCGGGCGTTCCAGGAGGGCCGGAGGGGTGGCGGGAGCGGCGCTTCGGGGCGCGGCGGCGGCGGTCGGGACCAGGTTTCGAGGCATCGAAAACGGGTGAACACTGTCCAAGCCAGGGCCCCTACACTAGGGAAAAGCCTCCGTGAAAAAGAGATTTTCAACCACGGATCACTGGGATAATCACGGATAAGAAACCCAAATGGGAGGGCTTTGGGTCATTTGTCTCGGAATAAATTTGGGAATGGCTGGATTTCAGCCTAAGACTTGAATCTTCATCCGTGTAAATCCGTGAAATCCGTGGTTAAAGTTCTTTGGTCTCCCTGATGTAGGGACCCTGCTGTCCAAACGAACACTTTTCTGTTGACGTGCCCGCCCGGATTTCTTTTTTGGGTCGCTATGAACGCATTAAAGAACCGCTGGTGTTGGAGGAAGGATCTGTCGGAGTTCCGCGGCTTGGCGGACCGGGAGAGGGCGGGATTTCTGGTGTTGCTGGAGTGGTTCGAGAACTTCCGACTGCGCCACGAGTTGCCTGCCGGTCGCGAGGCGGCCAAAGTATTCTGGAAGTCGGAAGTGATCCGGGAGGGACGCGAGAGGGAGAAGTGGCAGTTGGCCCAATGGGCGGACGCGGTCCAGTGGTATTTGAACTGGTTGAGCGCGTGTTCCGAGACGGGAGCGGACCATCGGAGCCTGCCGGAACGGGTGAGGCTGGCGGTGTATTCGGCGGGTGCGCGGCGGGGTTTGTTGAAGCGGACCAAGCAGTGCTACGGGGCATGGGCGGCGCGCTATGCGAAGTTCGCAGGGTCGGAGCGGGCGGTGATGCAAGTGGAGACTGCGACGCGGTATTTGACGTCGGTGGTGGAGGATGAGGACTGCGCTTATTCCACCCAGAGGCAGGCGCTTAACGCGCTGGCGCTCTTCTTCAAGCACGTGCTCGGGGTGGAGAAGCCGGTTTTCGGGGTGAAACTGCGGGATACGGGGACTCGGGTGCCGGTGGTGCTTTCGAAGCCGGAGACGCAGCAGGTGTTTGGGAAGCTGAGGGATCGGGAGCGGAAAGAGGCGCCCTACGAACTAGCGGCACGGCTGCAATACGGCGCGGGATTGCGGCTTTCCGAGTTGGTGAGATTGCGGGTGCAGGATGTGGATGTGGGCCGCGGGACGCTGACGGTGCGCCAGGGGAAGGGTGACAAGGATCGAGTCACCGTGCTGCCGAAAAGCCTGCGGGAAGAGGTGGCCAGGCAGATCGAGCGGGCACGCGAGGTCTGGCGGGGTGATGTTGAAGCGGGGCGTGCCGGGGTTTACCTACCGGGGGCCTTGGCACGGAAGTTCCGCCGGGCGGCGGAGACTTTCGAGTGGTTCTGGTTATTCCCTGCGAGGCAGATTTCGACGGACCCGGAAACCGGGATCCGGCGGCGGCATCATCTGCATGGGAAGGTCTATAATGAGGCGATCAAACGGGCCGCTCATGAAGCCGGGATCGAAAAACGGGTGACGAGCCATGCATTGCGCCACTCGTTCGCCACGCACCTGCTGGAGAACGGAGCGGACCTGCGGACGATCCAGGATTTGCTCGGGCACGAGGACATCACTACGACGGAGATCTATCTGCACGTGGCGATCGGGGAAAACGGCCTCGGGGTGGAGAGTCCGTTGGATGAGCTGGTGGGGAGCTGAGGGGGAAGAGGTTTGATTGATGATTTTGAATTTTGAATTTTGGATGGGAAGAGGTGGATTGACGATTGAGGATTTTTGATTTTTGATTTTTGATTGGGGAGAGGGGGGCGCAGGGCGCAGTGAATTTTGACTTACGGCCGGCCGGGGTGCGCTTCGCGTCGTTTCGATGCCTGCTAGCGCAGGCTCTGGATTGCGGTCCCGGGGGAGCTGGGCATCGCGTTGGTTTGATACCTCATTCGCAAGGATCTGGATTCATGCTCAGTGGATTGGTAGGGGGTGGATTTCGGGACATTTACAATCCATAGACGTTTTCGAAACGAAAAAGCCCCGGCGCTTTAGCGCCGGGGCTTTGGTTCGGAGTGGATCAAATGGCGCGTGCCGTGACAGGAGAGCTCCACGGGCTTTGGCCAGCGGAGCCTACGGCGGCGAGCCGGAACCAGAAGCGCGTGCCGGGCGCGAGATTCCCGATGGTACAACTGCTCTTGGTGGAGGTGGTGCCAAATTTCCAGTCACCTTCCGGGGCGCTCGGATCGGTGGCATATTGGATGACGAAGGATTCCGAGCCGGTGAGGCGCGGCCAGCTGAGATCCACTTCGTTGGGCGCGTCGCCGGTATTCGCGGCGACGGGTCCGGGAGCGGGGAGGATGCCAATGGCAGCGGCCGCCGACTTGACGCCCATGCCGGTGGACAGGATTTTTGCTTCATCGCCGCCAGAGGCGTTTTCCACGTAGGAGCCGAGCTGGGTGATGACGGAATCGAGAAGATCCTCTGCGTCGTCCTGCTCGATGGTGGCGATTTCGGATTGCTTGCGGATATCCGCCACTTTGGTCACGGCCGTGGTGAGGCTGGCGGCTGTGGCCTGGAGGGTGGCCAGGGTCGGATTGGGGGTGGTGAACGCGGCGTTGCCGGTGAGTCCGGATGCGATGTTGGTGGCGAGCTGGACTTTCTCCTCGATGGAGAGTTCGGCGAGGGCGAGTTTGACGGTGGCCATGATGGTATTGGTTCTATTTAGGGCTGGTTTGGTATTTGTAGCGGGGGAGAGGATTCAAAAGAGTTTTCGCAACTCTTTAGGAATCAAATTGAAATGTGAGTTTGCCGAGGGTGCGTTGGATGTCGGGCCGGCTGAATCCGATGTCAGATCGAGGCGATCTGACATCGGATCGCGGTGGTCTGAGATCAAATCGTGATCATATGGGATCGGATCGAATGAATCAGAAATCGGCTGGCGGCGATCCGAAACCAGATCGAAGCGAAGTGACATCGAACTGGAAGGGAAGGAGGTCGGAGTGAGGAGATGAGATGTCGGATGATGACTTGAGCAAACAGGATCGTGGAGAGGTAAGGGAGAATCGGGACGGCTGGACCTTTTTCCCGGAAAAAATTTCAAAACTCATCCAACGATTAGAGCTAGCTGAGAGAGTGAGGTCGAGATAAAACAGCCCGTGACCATTTCGGCACTTATCACGGAATCCATGTTAGGGCAGGATGGGGATTTTCGGAGTTGGTGGCACTGCGGCCCCCCGGGGAATGAGAGCTGACGGGTGCCCCGGCCAGCCGTGGCTTTGGCAGAACCAGTAGGCGCGGAATAAAATGAACGATCTCGTCGCTCCCTGCCTCATGGCCAGTTAGCGACGGTCGCAAACGCGCCGCTACAACGCTCCAAACCGCCGGTGCCGGCGTTGGTATTCCCGCACGGTTTCGAACAGGTCTCCCTGGCGGAAATCCGGCCAGAACTTTTTGACGATGACGATCTCGGCGTAGCTGATCTGCCAGAGCAGGAAATTCGAAACGCGCATCTCGCCGGACGTGCGGACTAGCAGGTCGGGATCGGGGATGCCGGCGGTTTGCAGGCGGGAGGCGAAGAGCTCGGCGTCGATATCGGATGGAGAAATTTTTCCTTCGACCGCATCGGTCGCGAGCGAGCGGGCGGCGGTGACGATTTCCTCGCGGCCGCCGTAGGACAGGGCGAGCACCAGCGTCATCGTCGTGTTGTTCGCGGTGCGGGCCTTGATGCGCTCGATCAGTGCACGGGTTTTCGCCGGCAGGCGGTCGAGCTGGCCGATGGCGAGAAGCCGGACGTTCTGGCGGTCCAGATCCTTGGCTTTTTCGTCGAGAAAGCGGTCGAGCAGACTCATCAACGCGCCCACCTCGGTCGCCGGGCGGCTCCAGTTTTCCGAGGAAAATGCGTAGAGCGTGAGGTATTCCACGCCGAGCTCGATGCACGCTTCCATCACTTCCCGCACCGATTCCGCGCCGGCGCGGTGGCCTTCCAGGCGGGGAAGACCGCGCTCCTTGGCCCAGCGGCCGTTGCCGTCCATGATGATGGCGACGTGGCGTGGGACTTCAGGATGAGTGGCCATGGGAGCAGGCTGGGCGGCAGGCGATGGATGGAAAATGGCTTTCACGGATCAACGATTCACCTCGCTTGATGAAGATTGGATCCTTGTATTGTGAAAAATCCGGGAAATCAGACGACAAGTGTTTGCACACGGTCCGGTCCGACTCCGACAAAGGCGATCGGTGCGTCGCAGAGTTCTGAGAGACGCGCCAGATAGGCTTTCGCCTGCGCGGGAAGTTGTTCGAATTCCGTGCAAGCGGTCGTGTCCGACTTCCAACCGGGAAGCGTTTCATAGACCGGCACCGCGCGGTCCCACGCCTTGCGGTCGGCGGGAGGCAGCGTGTGGATCGTACCGTCGATGTCGTAGCCGGAACAGATTTGCAGCGTCTCGTACTCGTCGAGACCATCGACGTTCGTGACTGCGAGACCGGTCACGCCGTTCACCATGCAGGCGAAGCGGAGCAGCACGGTGTCCAGCCAGCCGCAGCCGCGCGGGCGGCCGGAGACGACGCCGAACTCGCGGCCGAGGCCGTGGAGGTATTCGGATAGACCTTCGTCGACGGTAGGAAATGGTCCTGAGCCGACGCGGGTGGTGTAGGCCTTGCAAACGCCGATCACGCGGCCGATGGCGTTAGGCGGTAGGCCGGAGCCGGTGCAGGAGCCGCCGGAGGTGGTGTTGGACGAAGTCACAAACGGATAGGTGCCGTAGTCGATGTCGAGCAAGGTCCCCTGGGCGCCTTCGAACAGAATGGTTTTTCCCGACTTCCACGCGGCGTGGAGCACGGGGATCGTGTTGGTTACGTGCGGGCGAAGGCGGGCGAAGGCGGTGTAAATCTCCTTGAGCACCGCGTCGGCGGTGAACTGCGGGAGGTCGTATTTTCCCAAGATTTCGTTCACCTCGACGAGACGCCGGGTGACTTGTTCGCGGGTGAAATCCTCGTCCAACAGATCGGCGATGCGGATGCCGCAGCGGTTCACCTTGTCCGAGTAAGTCGGGCCGATGCCGCGTTTCGTGGTGCCGATTTTCTGGTCGCCGAGGGCGATTTCGCGGGCGGCGTCGAGCTCCTTGTGGAAGGGGAAAACGACGTGGGCGCGGTCCGAGATGAGGAGTTTGTCGGGAGTGACGGAGACGCCGAGCGCTTCATTGCGCTCGATTTCCGCGACGAGTCCGGAGGGGTCGACGACGACGCCGTTGCCGATGATATTGATTTTTCCATCCCAGATGATGCCGGACGGAAGCAGGTTTAAAATGTAGCGCACGCCCTTGGCGATTACCGTGTGGCCGGCATTGTTTCCGCCTTGACCGCGAACGATGATATCCGCGCCTTCCGTTAGGTAATCGACGATCTTGCCCTTGCCTTCATCGCCCCATTGGAGGCCAACAATAATGGTATTCATGAAATTTTTTTAACCGCGAATGAACGCGAATGAACGCGAATGGGAGAAATCAGGAGCTGAGGACGATGCGCTCCCATTCGAGTTTTGGTTTTTTGAAGTTGATGATGAGGGCTACTGGCAGTCGAGTAATGCGCAGATAGTTGAGCATCTGGCCGCGCTCGATGTCGGTGATTCTGTCGATGGTTTTGGCATCAACGATGATTTTTTCGTAAGCGATGAGATCCGGGATAAACTCCCCGACCAAAACCTCTCTCCACACGACCGGGAATTTAGGTTGTTGGACGAACGGGATACCCCGGTATCTAAATTCAACGGCCAGTGAGTTTTCGTAAGGCTTCTCATGAAGCCCATGTCCGACTCCATTGATAATTTCAAGGGCGCACGAAATGATGGCATAAACCTCATCCTTGAAAATCAATTCGCGTCCATTGGCGTCCATTCGCGGTTAACCTTCTTTGTTTTTCGAAATCAGATCCGCGAACTCCGCGAAGAAGTACGCGGCGTCGTTCGGGCCGGGAGCGGCTTCCGGGTGGTATTGCACGCTGAAAACCGGGTGCTCGCGATGGCGCATGCCTTCGACGGTTTTGTCGTTGAGGTTGATGTGGGTCACCTCGATTTCCGGTGGCAGTGAATCCGGATCGACGGCGAAACCGTGGTTCTGCGAGGTGATGGAAATTTTCCCCGTGCGCAGGTCCTGGACCGGTTGGTTGCCGCCGCGGTGGCCGAATTTCAGTTTGAACGTCGTGCCGCCGAAGGCGTGGGCGAGGATCTGGTTGCCGAGGCAGATTCCGAAAATCGGCAGCTTGCCGATGAGCGCGCCGATTTCCTGGTGGATGTAGCCAAGCGCGGCCGGATCGCCGGGGCCGTTCGAGAGGAAGAGCCCGTCGGGATTTTTCGCCAACACTTCGGCGGCGGTGGTGCGGGAATTGACGACCTCCACCTCGAAGCCAGCCTGGCGGAGACGGCGCAGGATGTTGTATTTGAGCCCGAAATCATAGGCTACGATGCGATGCCGCACCGGCGGAAGCTCGATGTGATAGCCTTCTTTTTTGGACATCACGTTCGGTAAGGTCCATTCGCGGGACTCCTCGGTCCATAGGTAGGATTCCGGCGTGGAAACTTCCTTCACGTAGTCCATGCCTTCCATCGATGGCGAGGCTTTGGCGGCGGCGATGGCGGCCTCGGCGTCCAGTTCGGTGGTGACGCAGGCGCGCATGGCACCCAGCGAGCGGAGGTGCTTGGTGAGGGCGCGGGTATCGACGCCTTCGATACCGAGAATCTTGTTTTCCGACAAATATTCGGAAAGCGGCTGCGTGGAGCGCCAGTTCGACGGAACTTCGCAGAGTTCGCCGATGACAAACGCCCGGATGTGAGGCCCGGCGGACTCGGCGTCCTCTGGATTGATCCCGTAATTCCCGATCTGCGGGTAGGTCATCGCGACGATCTGGCCGCGGTAGGAGGGATCGGTGATCACCTCCTGGTAGCCCGTCATCGAGGTGTTGAAACAAATTTCACCGGTGGTGGTTCCGGTGGCTCCGAAGGCGGTTCCTTCGAAACAGCGTCCATCTTCAAGGGCTAGAATGGCAGTAATCGGCACGGCGGCGGCAAACTAGGCAGCCGCTCCGGGCGATGCAAGCGAATGCTCATCGATCTGACTCAGCGGCATTTGTAGAGTTGAACCGCGAATGAACGCCAATGTACGCGAATGGGAAGAAATTCTATAAACTCAAGGATTCTTATTCGCGTCCCTTCGCGTTCATTCGCGGTTAAAAATCCAAATTCCCGGGTCACTCCCGCGTCCGGCTATCGATGAGAATCGTGACCGGGCCGTCGTTCACGAGCGCGACTTTCATGTCCGCGCCGAAAATTCCCCGACCCACCGGCTTGGCGAGTTCGTCTTCCAGGGCTTTGCAGAATTCCTCATAAAGCGGCTCGGAAATCCCGGGAATCGCCGCCCGCAGGAATGACGGGCGGTTTCCCTTTTTCGTCGAGGCATGCAGCGTGAATTGGCTGACCACGATGATTTCACCGCCCGCTTCCATCACCGATCGGTTCATTTTCCCCTCATGATCGGCAAAAATCCGCAGCTGCGCGACCTTGCCGCTGAGCCAGGAAACATCCTCGGCCGCGTCGCCTTCCTCCACCCCGAGCAGGATGAGAAGGCCGGATTGGATTCGGGAAACGGCCGTGCCGTCGATTTCGACGGACGCCTCCAGGACGCGTTGGATCACGGCTCGCATGTCGCGGTGGGAATATTCTACCCGGCTGCAGATTTCCACCCCCGTTTTTTCCAGCTCCGCGCATTCTGGTCTTTGAATCGGCAGGTGGCTGCGGACACTCGCCGCCAGTTGCATGACGCGCCTCCCTGCATGGTTGGAAAATTACCGGACGCTCCCGAAGTGCGTCCTGCTTTTTGTTGCGGGCCAGTTTCTCATCAACCTGATCAATTCCGCGCAATTTCTCCTGCTCAATCTTTTCCTGAAATCGCGTGGTCTCGATGATCCGGAAATCGCCGCGCTGAGTTCCCAGCGCTTTCTCGCCACGCTCTTCCTCGCGCTGCCCGCCGGTCTATGGCTGAGGGGGAAACCACTGCGCAAGCCGCTGATGCTCGGCTCCGTGCTGTTTCCGCTGATGGCGCTGGCCTCGTTGCAGACGGTGCAAATGGGCGCGATGTCGGTGGCTTCTTTTTGTTTCCTCGGCATGGGTTTCGCCGGGCTCATCCTCAACGTCGCGGGACTCCCGATGATGCTGCGGCTCGCTCCACCGGGGAAATCGAGCGAATCACTCAGCCTGCTCTTCGCCACCTGGGGCGCTGCCAGCATCTGTGGCGGCGTCTTGTCCACCGTGCTCCAGAGCATCGGCCAGCTCGACATCGGCGGCCATCACATCGTTCTCGATGAATACGCCACGCTGCTCGTTCTAACCCTCTGCGGGCTCGGTGCGCCCTTCCTCTACGCGTCCCTCCCCGATCCCGTCCCGGCGGTGAAATCCACCCGTCACTGGCTGCATGTGCACCGCGAGGATTTTCCCGTCCTGCTGCGTGCGATGCTGCCCACGCTCTGCATTGCGACCGGTGCCGGGCTGAGCATCCAGTTCCTCAATCTGTTTTTCAGCAATGTCTATCAACTCGACTCGGCACACTACTCGGCGTTCGGCTCGGTGAGTTACGTGTTGGTGTTTTTCACCGGCCTGATCGTCCCGGAAGTCCGCCGCCGCCTCGGCTGGCGCGGCGCGATCCTCGGCGTGCAATCGGCGGCCGTCGTTCTGCTAGCCATCATGGGCCTCACCGAGTTGTGGAAACACAACTCCTGGGCGTTTCCCGTCGCCATCGTGTGTTTCATCTTCCGCCAGCCGCTCATGAACATGGCGGGCCCGTCGACCAGCGAGCTGTCGATGACCTACGTCGGCGAGCGTAACCGCGAGTTGGTGAGTGCGTGCAACGGAGCGATCTGGAGCGGTTCCTGGTGGCTCGCGGCGCGGGTTTTCGAAGTTCTGCGCACGCATCAGCTGCCCTACTGGCAGATTTTTCTAGCAACCGCCGTGCTGTATTTCATCGGCACCTTCGCCTACCTCGGCCTGATCCGCACGGTGGAGAAGCGGGAGGCCAAGGAGACCCCGCCGGATGTGAATCCGGAGGCGGGGATGGTTTGATGAAAACCTGATGACCAGGCGATGGTTTTGATAACTCCCAGGTCAGCTCAGCCAAGGATTGAGGGGCTCCGCTTTCGGCTGAGACAGCGGGGACACGTTGAAACGCGGTTCCCAAATCTTTTTCCGAAACCGCTCTTGTCCGTGGCGTTGTCCCTGCCATACGCTCGCCCAACCTTTGGCAAGCGTGACTCATTCTCCTACTCCCACCTACATTCTCGGCGTCCTGCCGTCCCGATGGGGGTCTACGCGCTTTCCGGGAAAACCGCTCCATCTCATCGCCGGAAAACCCTTGATCCAGCACGTTTGGGAGCGCTGTCGGGAATGTTCCGGGCTGGATGAAATCATCATCGCCACCGACGACACCCGCATTCGCGACGCGGTGATCGGCTTCGGCGGCAAGGTCACCATGACCTCGCCCGACCACCCGACCGGCACCGACCGCATCGCCGAGGCGGTGCAAGCCGTGCCGCAGGCGACCCACATCGTGAACATCCAGGGCGACGAACCGCTCATCGACCCCGCGCTCATCGACGAGCTTGCCGCCACCATGGCCGCGGACGCTTCGCTCGACATGGCGACCGCCGCCAATCCGCTCGATCCCGCGGATCCGGCCGTGCAGGACCCGAATGTGGTCAAAGTCGCCATCGCCCTCGATGGCCGCGCGCTCTATTTTTCCCGCTCGCCGCTGCCGTTTTTCCGCAATCCCGTCGAAGGCCTGCCGGTTCTGCGCCACAAGGGCATTTACGCCTACAAGCGGAGTTTCCTGGAGCGCTTCGTCACTTGGCCGCCGTCGCCGTTGGAAAAGGCCGAGTCGCTGGAGCAACTCCGGGCGCTTGAAAACGGCGCGTCCATCAAGGTCCTCATCACCACCGACACCTCACCCGGCGTCGACACCCCGGAACAAGCCCTCGAAATCGAACGGCTGCTCACCCCTGCTCACTCCACACCTTTATGAAATACATTTTTGTCACCGGCGGCGTCGTCTCCTCACTCGGCAAGGGCCTCGCGGCCGCCTCCATCGGCACGCTGCTCGAGCACCGCGGGTTGACCACGCTGATGCAGAAGTTCGACCCGTATCTCAACGTCGATCCGGGCACCATGTCGCCGTTCCAGCACGGCGAGGTTTACGTGCTCGACGACGGCGCGGAGACCGACCTCGACCTCGGCCACTACGAGCGCTTCACCTCCGGCGTGCTGTCGCGGATGAATAATCTAACGTCCGGCCAGGTCTTCGATTCGGTCATCAAAAAAGAACGCCGTGGCGAGTTCCTCGGCAAGACCGTCCAGTTCATCCCGCACGTCACCGACGAGATCAAGCTGCGCATGCACAAGGTCACCGAGGACAATCCTAACACCGACGTGCTCATCACCGAAATCGGCGGCACCGTAGGCGACATGGAAGGGCTGTTGTTCATCGAGGCGCTGCGGCAGTTCGCGCTTGAAGTCGGCAAGGAAAACGTCTGCTTCATCCACGTCACGCTGCTGCCCTACATCAAGGCCGCCGGCGAGGTGAAAACCAAGCCCACCCAGCAGTCCGTCGCGAAACTCCGCGAGCTCGGCATCCAGCCGGACATCATCATCTGCCGCACCGAGGCGGACCTCGACGAGGACAACCGCAAGAAAATCGCCATGTTCTGCAACGTCGAGCGCAAGAACGTCGTCGCCTTCCGCGACGTGGCGCACTCGATTTACGAGTGTCCGCTCGACCTCCGCCGCGACAAGATCGACCGGCTGGTGGTGGACAAGTTAGGCCTCGGCCACACGCCCTCGCCCGCGCTCGAGGATTGGGAAAAATTCGTCCAGCGAGTCATCCACCCGAAGCACAAGGTCACCATCGCCGTCGCCGGAAAATACATCGAACTCCAGGACGCCTACAAATCGATTTACGAATCACTCATCCACGCCGGCGCCCATCACGACACCAAGGTGCACATCATCCGCGTCGAAGCGGAAGCCATTGAAGACCACGGTGCGAAGTCCGTCATCGGCGATGTCGATGGCATCCTCGTCCCTGGTGGATTCGGTGATCGTGGCATCGAAGGAAAAATCCTGGCAGCCAAGTATGCCCGTGAAAACAAGATCCCGTATTTCGGCATCTGTCTGGGCATGCAGATCGCGACCATCGAATACGCCCGCAATGTCTGCGGGTTGAAAAACGCGAACTCCACCGAATTCGACAAGGCGACCAAGCATCCGGTCATCTGTTTGCAAGAAGAGCAGAAAGGCGTGGAGGACATGGGCGCGACCATGCGCCTCGGTTCCTGCGAGTCCATCCTCTTCACCGGCACCAAGGCCGCCGATCTCTATGGAAACATCGAACGCATCCACGAGCGCCACCGCCACCGGTATGAATTCAATTCCGACTATCAGGACCGCCTGCAGGAAGCCGGACTGGTGATCTCCTCCGTCTCGGCGGAAGAGGGTCTGGTGGAAATCGTCGAACTGCCCGACCATCCGTTTTACGTCGGGGCGCAGTTCCATCCCGAGTTCCAGTCCAAGCCGAACCACCCGCACCCACTCTTCGCGGGCTTCGTGGCCGCGGCGCTGGAGCACTCGCAGAAGCATTGACGTCCGGCGGTTGTGACTGAAGCGCTTGATGCCTTCCCTTTAGGTAGAGTTTGCTGGCCACCCATATTCCCGTAGGGTCACCTTGTCATGAAAACCACATTGGATTTACCGGACGATCTTCTGATCGAGGCCAAGGCCGTCGCGGCCCGCCGGCGGATCACGCTCAAGGACATGGTCACGCACGCCCTGCGGCGGGAAATCGCTCCATCGGTCCAGCTCGATGCGGATAGCCCCTTCGAAATGAACGAGCTGGGCATGCTGGTGCTGAAGGGGAGGGAAAGTGGAATCACTATCGAACAAATCGATGCGATCCAGGGAGAAATCGACCGGGAGGATATGGAGCGGGCACTCAACCCCCTCGGAGGATGATCTTTCTACCGGACGTCAATGTGTTGCTTTTCCTTGCCGACCCCGCCAGCCCGTTCCATTCGGCGGCGAAATCATTTTTCAAACGAGCCTCGGGCGAAGGTTGGGCCACCTGTCCGATCACTGAAAACGGATTCGTCCGTATCCTTGGGAATCCTGGATTTCCCGGTGGTCCTGGAAGCGCTCAGGCGGCTCGCAAGACCATTCATCAATGGAAATCGACTCCCGGCCACCAATTCTGGCCGGATGATCTGAGTTTGTGCGATGATGCGCATTTCCCAGTCTTGCCTCACTCCAAGCACCTCACCGTCTGCTATCTTCTGGCCTTGGCCGTGAAACGGGGAGCAAAATTCGCCACCTTTGACCGCCGTATCGATCCGCTCTGGGTTCCCGGCGGAAAAGATGCCCTCGTGATCCTGGAAACCGCGAACCCTTGATCCTGGATTCAGGAATGAGGAAGGCAGGAGAGTAGGAAGGATTTCAGATTCAACATCCTGCAGCGAGGCACGCACTCACCCATAAAGTGACGAGCACCCGTTCCATCAAACCGTTGTTTTTCCCGGCTTTTTCCTGCGTTTCTGCCTTCCTTATTTTCCTTTCCGGGTTGATTCCTCCCGGCTTCTTCCCCGGTTCCGGGCGCGTGATACCAGTTCCAAAATCGCCGCCCGCAATCGTCCGGATGTCGGTCCGGAGTTCATGGTTCACCATGCTCTTCCGCCGGTTTACCCCATGCACGGAGGTTCGTGCAGGCTGTCGCGCCCCTCGTTACCTGCCGCTCGGAGGTCCGTGCAGGCCGTCACGCCCCCCGTTACCTGCCGCACGAAGGTCCGTGCGGGCTGTCGCACCTCCTGTTACATGCTGCACGGAGGTCCGTTCAGGCCGTAACACGGGTCCGAACAGGGGTAAGGCGGGAGTCCTGCTGTAAACTTGCAGGGCGCGATCATTCCGTCTCCGCCACTACTCAAGACTGCCCCTCCGTCCCTTCCGCCACTTTTGCGGAAGGAATTTCCTGAAGGTTCCGGTAGGACGAGCGGGATTTCATCGCGAGCAGGTCATCCGCTTTTTCCAGAACCACTGCCCGACAGAACTCCGTGAATCCCATCTCTCAGACAGTCCTGGTCTCGCCTTGATCTCCAAGTCACGGACCTGCTGGACAAGCGCATCCATTTCTCTAGCATCCAGTACCTCCCGATGATCGTCTACCTCGCCAACAAAGAAAAATTCCGCGAGGACATCCTCTCCAACCGGATCGAGGAGATCGTTAGGATTTCTGGCGTTTTCCCTCGCCGTCCTGGCTTCGCCAGTTAGTCTCCGGTTATAGAAACAGGCTCCCCACATGCTCCACACCGATTTCCAGACCTTCCTCCGCGAGCTCTTCCTAAGGAGTTGCGACATTCCCGCCGCCGATAGGTGCCGCCTCAATTAGTGACCTTTTAGGAATTTGAGCTCGCCCGAACAACTCGCCCGCATCCAGATCGACTCCCTTCTGGGTGCCGCGGGCTGGGCCATTCAGGACATCTCCGCACTCAATCTCCACGCCGCCCGCGGCGTCGCCGTCCGGGAAATGCAATCCCACGGCGGCCCAGCCGACTACATTCTCTTCGTCGATGGCAAGGCCCTCGGCATCGTCGAAGCCAAGAAAGAAGGCACGACGCTCTCCGCCGTCGCTGAGCAATCCGCCCGTTACACCGCTGCCATGAAGTGGATTCCCCAGCGCTGGGCCGATCCATTGCCCTTCACCTACGAGTCCACCGGCATTGAAACCAACTTCCGCGACCAGCGCGACCCCGACTCCCGCTCGCGCCCAGTCTTCGCCTTCCACACTCCCGAGCACCTGCTCGAGCTCGTCCAGCAGCCCGTTACCCTCCGCGCCCGCCTCCGCAAGTTCCCAGCGCTGAACACCGCCCCGCTCCGCGAGTGTCAGATCGACGCCGTCTCCAGCCTCGAGAAATCCCTCGCCGCCAACCGCCCCCGCGCCCTCATCCAGATGGCCACCGGCTCCGGCAAGACCTTCACCGCCGTCACCCAGGCCTACCGCCTCATCAATCACGCCGGTGCCAAGCGCATCCTCTTCCTCGTCGACCGCGGCAACCTCGGCCGCCAGACCGTCAACGAATTCCAGCAATTCACCACCCCCGACGACGGCCGCAAGTTCACCGATCTCTACAACGTCCAGATGCTCGGCCCCGGCGGCATCGATCCCGTCTGCAAGGTCACCGTCTCCACCATCCAGCGCCTCTACTCTCAGCTCTCCGGAAACGCCACCTTCGACGACGAGGCCGACGAGCACTCCGGCTACGAAGCCGCCGGAGCCACGGCGGGCAAGGACCCGCTGGAAGTGCGCTACAATCCCAAGATCCCCATCGAGTCCTTCGACTTCGTCATCGTCGACGAATGCCACCGCTCCATCTACAACCTGTGGCGGCAGGTCATCGAATACTTCGACGCCTTTCTCATCGGCCTCACCGCCACTCCCAGCAAGGCCACGCTCGGATTCTTCGACCGGAACCTCGTCACCGAATACCCCTACGTGCAGGCCGTCGCCGATGGCGTGAACGTCGGCTACGACATCTACCGGATCAAAACCGAAGTCTCCGAGAAAGGCGTCACCGTCAAGGCGGGGCACGACTACCAGAAACGCGACCGCCTCACCCGCGCCAAGCGCTGGGAAATCCAGGAAGCCGAGGAAACCTACCAGAAAACCCAGCTCGACCGCTCCGTCGTCGTCCCCGATCAGATCCGCACCGTGATCAAGACCTTCCGGGAAAAACTCTTCACCGAGATCTTCACCGACCGCCCCGCCCGTGCCAAAGCGATGGGCCTCGACGAACCCTGGGTGCCCAAGACCCTCATCTTCGCCAAGGACGACAGCCACGCCGAGGACATCGTCGATATCGTCCGCAAGGAGTTCGGGAAAGGAAACGACTTCTGCAAAAAGGTCACCTACCGCGCCAGCGGGAAATCCGAGGACATCATCAAGGCCTTCCGCACCGCGCCCGAGTTCCGCATCGCGGTCACGGTGGACATGATCGCCACCGGCACCGACATCAAGCCGCTCGAATGCCTGCTCTTCCTGCGCGATGTCCGATCCCAGCTCTACTTCGAGCAGATGAAAGGGCGGGGGACACGCACCATCGATCCCGACGCCCTCGCCAGCGTCACGCCGGATGCCGGAGGGAAAACCCGCTTCGTCCTCGTCGATGCCGTCGGCGTCACCGAGTCCGACAAGACCGACTCCCGCCCGATGGAGAGCAAGCCGTCCGTCGCCTTCGACAAGCTCCTGCTCGGCATCGCCATGGGCGCCCGGGATGAGGCCACCCTCACCACCGTTGCCAGCCGGCTCGCACGCCTCGACCGCATGCTCAGTCAGGCCGACCGCGAGGAAATCGCCAAAGTCTCCGGCGGCCACTCCGTCAAACAGATCGCCGCTGCCCTCATCAAAGCCACCGACCCCGATGAAATAAGAGGTAGGGCGCTACCGCCGGGAGCGCCGACTTATTCCGAGCCCACCCCCGCCGAACTCAAGGCCGCCGCCGAAGCCCTCGCAGAAGAAGCCGCCAAACCGCTCGCCTCCAATCCAACCCTCCGCGATCTGCTGGAGGCCAAACGCCGCAAGGCCTATGTCACCATCGACCACCTCACCGGCGACACCGTCATCAGCGCAGGCTACGACGAGGAAAAAGCCCGCCAGCTCGTCACCTCCTGGAAACAATTCCTCGAAGACAATCAGGACGAAATCACCGCCCTCCAGATCCTCTATAACCGCCCCCGTGCAAAACGGCACCTCGTTTACGAAGAACTCAAAACCCTCGCCGAAGCCATCGCCCGGCCACCCTACCACATCGCCCCCGCCGAAGTCTGGAAAGCCTACGAACACCTCGAAAAGCGCCCCCTCACGACCGACCCCGTCAAAACCCTCACAAACTTGATCACCCTCGTCCGCCACACCGTCGATCCCCAGAAGACTCCGCTCGCGCCCTTCCCCGAGCTCGTCGAAACCCGCTACCAGCAATGGCTCGCCCAGCAACAGGAAGGGGGCATAGGCGTCCCGCCTGTAAATCCTCATAGTGGCTTGGGCGTCTCGCCCCAGACCCTGAAAACTCCGCCGCAGGCGCAAACCCCCAGATTCACCCCTGCACAGATCCACTGGCTCGACGTCATCAAAAACTACGTCGCCCTCAACGGTGCCTTCGCCACCGACGATCAGGACGCCTACCTCGACGCCTGGCAAAGCGTCGATTCCGATGAAGGCGTTCCGCTTGCCGTCGCCAAACGCGTCTTCGGCAAGGATGCTCTGAAGCCCATCATTGAAGAACTTAACGAGGTGTTGGTGGCATGAGTGAATACGCTACAGCTCCTGCAGAAACATACGGTTTAGTAGTTCCTTCGCATTGGAGGTGGTCGACGTTTGCTGAGGTCTCGGAGCGAGTCACCGTTGGGCACGTTGGATCGATGCTGAACGAATACCGAGAATCTGGCGTTCCGTTTCTTCGAGGGCAGAACGTCCGCGCCAACCGGTACGATTCAAAGGGGCTCAAGTTTGTTAGTCCGGAGTTTCACGAGTCACTTCGGAAGTCTGCCCTAGAAGCAAACGACATCGTCGTGACTCGGTCAGGCGAAGTAGGAGTCGCCTGTGTGATCCCCGGATCGCTGGGTGAAGCCAACTGCTCTGATCTTGTGATCATAAAGCAGCCACACGGTATCGATCCAAAGTTTGCAGCTTACTATCTGAATTCTGCTGCAAAACGTTTCATTGCGGCAGGAAAAGTTGGAGTAGCAATTACCCATTTTAATACTAAGTCGGTCGCGGCGCTCCCTGTTCCTCTCCCACCCCTCTCCGAACAACGCCGCATCGTCGCGCGGATTGAGGAACTCTTTTCGCGGCTTGACGCCGGCGTCGCCGCCTTGCGCCACGCCAAAGCCCAACTCCAACGCTACCGCCAATCCGTCCTCGCCGCCGCCGTCACCGGTTCACTTCCGGGCCTCCAGCCAATTCCACCTGAATCTTGGCGCCCCATATCAGACGTCATCAAAACCTTAGACCAAGGTTGGAGTCCAAAATGTGAATCCAATTCTGCGGAATCAGAGGACGAATGGGCGGTCATCAAGACAACCGCAATTCAAGCAGGGTTCTTTTTGGATTACGAGAACAAGAAACTGCCAAGTAGGCTAGAACCCCGCGGCCATCTCGAATTAAAAATTGGGGACTTGCTGTTGACCCGAGCCGGCCCGCGCTCACGTGTCGGCGTGGCTTGCTACGTTAGAAAGGTGCGCCCAAGACTGATGCTTTGCGACAAGGCTTATCGTGTCCGGCTCGAACCCAAAAAAGCAACACCAGGTTTCATAGAGCTAGTTCTCAATTCGCCTCGATTTGTTGACGCGTTGGACGACATGAAGTCCGGAATAAGCGATAGCGGCCTCAACCTAACTCAAAAAAGGTTTGCCGAGCTTCTCATTCCACTCCCGACCCTTGCCGAACAACAGCAAATCGTCGCCGAAGTCGAAGCCCGCACCACCGCCATTGACCACCTCGAAGGCGAACTCGACCGCCAAATCACCCGCTCCAACCGCCTCCGGCAATCGGCACTCGCATCTGCGTTCGCAGGGACTCTTTGATTCCTCCAATGACTCTTCCTCCGAAAAAGGTTTTACCAGTCAGCAGAATTCCTGATTCACTGTGGGCTCCTAGAAAGCTCACACTACCGGGAATACTCCGGAACGTATATGCAGCTGAGTTGACAGCTCGAGGGTTGTTCGAGATTGCCAGAACGGGAATCGAGAAAAGAGGCATCTTTGGCGGGGCATCGAGCGAAGAAACCGATGAGCACTTAGCGCATCGATTCGCTGCATCGTCGGCCCGCTTGGAATATTGTACACTTGGACCCGACGGGGACTTTCATCGCATCTCTGACGCGTTGCTGACAACCTTTTCAGAAGGGGAGATCGCAGTTTTGGATTTACCCTGCGGAACCGGCGCTGCCTCCGCATCACTCGTTAGTACCCTGATCGAGCTTCGTCGGGTGGGCTCTCTGCCGCGACTCCCACTTCGCCTGAATGTGACTGCTGGCGATTTCTCTCCACCCGCCAGGAAGATCTTTGAAAGTATACTGAGTCAACTAATTGAACCGGCTGGAAACGAGGGGATCGGATTGGAATTCCGAACTACCCATTGGGATGCGACGCGCAGCGATTCAACTGCTGCGCTCATTGATGACTGGTTTGCACACTCTCATTTGTCGACTGAATGGATTGTTCTAATAACGAATTTCAGTGGGACACTTCATAATAAGACAGTCTTCGATCAGTTTACTCCATGCCTAGAGCACATCGCTGCAAGATTACACAATCGAACTGCCACCCTTGTGTGGATTGAGCCAGCTGGAAGCAAAAAATCCCAAGACTTAATGAAACGTCTGAAAGCTTTCGCACAAGAACACCTGCCATGGTTTTTCAGGCCATCTAGTGCGCCCGAGGGGGCAGCAGCGGCTGAATTCAAGCTCCAACATCCACTGAAAGAGAACACGTTCGACACGAATGTCTCCATCGAAAGGTTTTATCGGAAAGAGTAGCAATGCCACACGACGACAATAGAACTCTTGCAATTCGTGCGCTTAATGCCGTTCGCCCCATTCACGTGCCGACTTACATCGCAACTCGCGTGATGGCCGACTCGTCAGCTGGCGAAAAAAATGGCGCATGGGGAGATGTCGTGGCTCCATTTAAATACGGGCTGCGAGGATCTGGGCGATTCTGTCCGGCTCCTGCTTTCAAGGGTCTAGACGAGAGCGGAGAGAACGTCTATCGAGAGTTTCACATCCCCAGCCCTTCGACACTTTTCGCAGAGGCATCAGCACTCAGCATATTGGCTGGTTGTGCCGGTTTTCAGAAGCCTTCGAATGTGTTCAGCTATCGATGGCCGAAGTCCTCTAGCTGTCCGTACAATTTTGAGCACTTCATGAACGGCTTTAGGCTACGTCAGGAGAATGTGTCTAAACGCTGCATGGAAGACTCCGGGGCTATGGTCGTTTCTCTGGATGTGGAAAGATTCTACCCATCGATCAATCGGGCAGAGGCCATCAAGCAGTTCGAAAGGAAGCTCTCTGGATCGGAAATCCGTAAAGTCGACCGACAGAATGCTCAAAAGCTAGTCAAGCATCTTTGCACCGAACTAGAAGGGGACCAAGGGATTCCAACTGGACCTGAATTCTCCCACCTTTTGGCAGATTGCGCGTTCACAGAATTCGATGCGCAGTTTGCGAATCGTTTTGGAGAGAACTACCTGCGCTACGTGGATGATTTCATATTCATCGTTCCGCCATCTGAAGCAGACGCAGTTGTCGAATGGGTAGGCGAGGCGTTGGGATTGCAGGGATATGGTCTTCACGCCGGAAAAGAGGACCGGATCGGTGCTGCTGACTGGGTCGCACACGTTCCCCAGATCCGCAGGAAAGTCGGAGATGGATCGTTCGAAGCGCTTGTGTTCAAGATTAAGGTCTTTCTGAGTGCGCACCCGAAGAAAACGGAACAACTGAGACAGGAGCTTAGAGACTTAGATTTCCGGATTCCTCTTCAACGCCTAATCGCCTTCGCTGAAGATCGAGATTTCCGAGAAAAACTTAAGGGATTTGCGCGGGGTGGTTGGAAAGTCCTGTGGTCAGCTTACCAAACGACAATTCCTCAGATCGTTCTACATGCGAGAGCTGTGAGAAAAGAAATAGAGAGAAATCTCGACACTCTACTTGATGAACCTTTGCACCCTACGGGATTGAGACGGCGATGGCAGATTCAGCAACTTAGATACAATGTGAATCGGGCCGTTTACATGCTCGAAAGGGAGAAACTGAAGAAACTGGCTGCAGATTTAGGCACAATGCCCGAGTTTCTTCAGTTCCGCACCTTGGTTCAGACAATTTTCGACGGAGACTCAGCTCCGATCTTGAAGATGCCGGGCGCAACTGCGAGTTCGGCTGGAGCATTGCTGAGAAGTCTCGGAAAGCGGATCAAGGTTCCTAACGAAACCGATGTTGCATTGGGACCTGAACTTGCTCAGGCAATTTCCACTCTGCTCGCCTACGATGTCGTTGATGCTCCAGAGCGAATTCTTCAGCATCCTGCCGTCGCCGCCTTGCGAGGGGGACAAGGAACGCCTAAATTTCCAGAAGCTCCCTTCACTTTCTTCGACGAGCATCAAATGCTTATGCGCGAAGAGCGTTTCGGGGACCTCGCTTCCTATCTGGACTCCCGATTTTCCTCCCGTGAAGCGCTCGTCTTAGAGGCCCTAGAGCTGGACGAGCGCGGGTATTCCTAAGTCCGACAATTTCGTTTCCTATCAATTTCTATGCCGAACGACAACTCCGCCTCCATCGTCTCCAAAGTCTGGAACTACGCCCACGTCTCAAGAACGCGGGGGGCGGTTACGACGCCGAGTCATGCCGGGCCAAGCAACCCAATTGGCGATGACTTCTGATTCCGATCCCGTGTTGCCCGTGACCAGTCACCGTTTCCTCGACGAAGCGGGCGACACCACGTTTTTTGGCAAAGGGAGAATTCCCATTGTGGGACGGGAGGGCGTTTCGCTGTCGTTTTCGATCGGGATGGTGAAATTCAATGGGGATCTCAATGAGATCCGGGATCAGGTGCGGGCATTGCAGAATGAGATCCTGAAAGATCGCTACCTGAACGTCATTCCGAGCATCCGGAAGAAGTGCCAGGGCAAGGGGTTCTATTTCCACGCCACCGATGATCCGCCCGAAGTGAGGGAACGGTTTTTCCGTTTCATCGAGGGCTTGGACTGCTCGGTGGAGGTCATGGTGGCGAGAAAGATTCCTGCTCTTTTCACCACCAAGCACAATGGCAAGGATGCCGAGTTTTATGCCGATCTCCTGTCGCACCTGCTCAAGAACAAGCTGAGGATGGATCATAAACTGGTGCTCAACATCGCGGAACGGGGCAACAGCACGAAGAATGCGAACTTGGAACGGGCGCTCGTAAAAGCCACCGAGCGACACGCGAAGAAACACGACCTTGGAGACATTGCCTGCAAGGTCGTCTTTAACGTGCAGAACCACCATACGGAACCCCTCCTCAATGTGGCGGACTACCTGTGCTGGGCCGTCCAGCGGGTTTTCGAACGCGGGGAAACCCGTTACTACGATTTCCTGAGCGAGAAGATCAGCCTGGTGGTGGATCTCTATGATTCGCCATCGTATCCGGGGAACCGCCACTACCACACCCGCAAAAACCCGCTCACCTCAGCCAAAAAATTAAGCCCGCCATCACCCTGAGAAGGTTACCCTTCGACGACATGGAGTCGGAATTCAGGTGCGGCAGGCCTGAGCAAAGGTTCCAGAAGCCCCCACAGCACGCAAGTTCAAATTTCCTTCCACCTTCTAGCTAAGCCTCCCAACAGATTTACCATTCATGTCCAGCGACAACTCCGCCTCCATCGTCTCCAAAGTCTGGAACTACGCCCACGTCCTCAAGAACGCGGGGGTCGGTTACGGCGACTACGTCGAGCAGATCACCTACCTGCTCTTCCTGAAACTCGCCGACGAGATGACCGAGCTGGGCTTCGACAACCCCATCCCGAAACAATTTGCCTGGTCCAAGCTGAGCAGCAAGAGCGGCGACGATCTCGAAATCCACTACCGCCACACCCTCGAAAACCTCGGCAAAGTGCCCGGCCTCGTCGGCATCATCTTCCGCAAGGCCCAGAACAAGATCTCCAACCCCTCCGATCTCCAGCGCGTGATCAAGATGATCGGCGATGAGGATTGGTCCGGCATGGACGTGGACATCAAGGGTGCCATCTACGAAGGCCTGCTCGAAAAGACCGCCAGCTCGTCGGACAAGGGAGCCGGCCAATACTTCACCCCGCGCCCGCTCATCCGCGCCATCGTCGATGTCATGGCTCCCAAGCCCGGGCAGGTGATCGGCGACCCCGCTTGCGGCACCGGCGGCTTCCTGCTCGCCGCGCACGACTACATCTCCCAGCACAACAAGCTCAGCAAGCCGGAGATGAAGCACCTCCGCACCCAGGCCCTGCGCGGCACCGACATCGTCCCCGGCGTGGTCAGCCTCTGCGCGATGAACCTCTACCTCCACGGCATCGGTTCCACCGCCGACGCCAACGACCCACCCGTCGACCGCGCCGACGCCCTCGCCCAGCCCAGCGGCAGGAAGTTCGACATGATCCTCGCCAACCCTCCCTTCGGCAAAAAAGGCGGCTACACCATCGTCGGCGACGACGGCAAGATCAGCACCGAGAAGCAGGAATACGAGCGCGACGAGTTCTGGGCCACCACCGCCAACAAACAGCTCAACTTCCTCCAGCACATCGTCAGCGAACTCAAGGTTGGGGGCACCGCAGCCGTCGTCCTCCCCGACAACGTCCTCTTCGAAGGCGGAGCCGGCGAAACCATCCGCCGCGAACTCCTCAAACGCTGCAACGTCCACACCCTCCTTCGCCTGCCCACCGGCATCTTCTACGCCCAAGGAGTGAAGGCCAACGTCCTCTTCTTCGAGCGCAAGGAAGCCAGCGAAAAGCCCTGGACCAAAGACCTCTGGATCTACGACCTCCGCACCAACCAACACTTCACCCTCAAGACCAACCCGCTCGCCAACAAAGACCTCTACGACTTCAAAGCCGTCTATCACCCCGTAGCCTTCGCCAAGCGCAAGGAAACCGAGCGCTTCAAGAAATTCACCTATGCCGACATCGTCGCCAGAGACAAAGCCAACCTCGACATCGTCTGGCTCAAGGACGACAGCCTCGAGGACAGCGAGAACCTACCAGCTCCCGCCCTCTTAGCCGCCGAGATCGTGGAAAGTCTTGAGGCCGCGCTGGCGGAGTTCCGCGCGGTGGAGGAGGCGCTGGCAACAACCGAAGACTAATTCTATGCCGATACCTACATACGATACCCTCATGCGCCCCATCTTGGTGCGTGCCACCAAGGAACCGATCACGCGGCGTTCGATGACGGAGGCGATGTTGGGTGAATTCAAACTAACGGACGAAGAGCGGGCCGAGTTGCTGCACAGTGGCTCACCGCTTGCGCGTATTCTGTGGCAGTCGAAGCGAAGTTACTGGTGGTGATGAAGATGCCTTTGTTCGCCTGCTTGCCTGCGAGCGCAGGAGCGAACGCGACATGGCCCGAAGGGGGACCACCGGCGGGCGGGATCAAAAGGCGCAGAGGAACGCAAAGTCGGAGTTTTTGAACCAAAAGCCGGGGCTTGACTCGCGTGGTAGCGTTTTACCACAGCAACCCAAGGAGCCCCATGTTCAACGAAACCGTCAAATCCCTGCGTCTTGAGAAACGTCTCACCCTGCGCGACTTCTGCGCCCAAGCCGGCCTCGATCCGAGCAACTGGAGCAAGGTCGAACGCGGAGTGAATCCGCCGCCGGGGGACATCGGCCTTCTGGAACGGCTGGCGGATTTCTTTGGCCTCGCCGGCGCGGCGAAGTTGGCATTCATGGACGAAGCGGCGCTCCAAAGGCGTGAAATCCCCGCCGATGTCGCCGACCATGCGATCCTCCAACGGGCGCTTCCCGCGTTCTTCCGCGCCGCCCGTGGTCACGAACTCACCGAACAGGAATTGGCAAGTCTCGCCGAGGATATCAAGAAACTGCACACCGCAGATAGCGAGTAAGCCAAGCCCGCCATGGAACACGTTTGGGAGAAAATCGAAGAACTACGAGCTGGGTTTGACCTTTTGAAGGAGGACAACACACCCATCGATGTATTCACCTTCCTTGAGGTGGATCTCGGCTTGGACGCCATCCCTTTTGATGATTTGGCGACCAAGTATCGGGTGGAAGCGGCAATCAAAGCGGACTTCAGCGGCATCTATCTGGACGCCGAGCAATATACGCTCATGGAAAAAGGTCCCGAGTGGAAGTTGAACCGCCTGCGTTTCACCGTGGCGCACGAACTGGCTCACTACTTTCTCCACAAGGATCTTGCGCAGGCATCTAATTTCGCCTCCCTGCCTGATTTCGCGCGTTGGACCGCCAACTACGGCGGGCGGAAATACACTGCGGAACAGGAGGCCAATGAATTCGCCGGGCGTCTGCTGGTTCCAGAAACGCGGCTGGCGGCACTGTTTGATGAATTCGCACCGCAGGCCGAAGGGTTGATCCCGAATTTCATGCAGAGCGGCCCGTTTCGCGACAAGTTTGCCGAGAAAATCGCGCCCCGATTCGGCGTGAATTCTCAAGTCATCACCGTCCGCTTGGATCGTGATGGAATCTGGCCAGCCGCTTGATTTTCATTGAACAAAGGCGAACCAGCAGACGACCGCTTCCATTTCTAACCCCACTCCCTCACTTGATGTCCGACAGTCCCCACTAAGTCCACCTGGCGCTGGCCGAATTTGACCGCAGCCAATTGCCCGAGTCCCAGTGCACGCTTCAAGGCGATGATTTCCGCAGGGCGGTGCCGGATCACCTGAGCGCCGAGTTTATGGGCGAGGGCGGAGCGGCAGAAGTGGTGGTGCCGCAGGACCGGATCATCATCCGCTGGGCGGCATCCTCGGAAGCCACGTCACTCACCGACCGGGGCATCGATTATCTGAAGGAGGGAGATTACGAAAAGGGAATCGCCACACTGCGGCTGGCGCTGCAACGAGACCCGGCAGACGGAGCCGCCCTCTTCAATCTGGGGATGGCCTTGAGCGACCAGGGAGCCTTGGACGAGGCGGTGAATTTCCTCAAGCAGTCAGTGTCAGCAGATCCCGCGCATGCTCATAGCTGGGTGGCGCTGGGAGTGGCGCAAGCGCGGATGGGCGATGATGCCTCGGCAATCGAATCCCTGCGGCAAGCGGTCGCCCTGAACCCGAAGGATGGCTATTCTCACAAAAACCTCGGCGCGCTTCTTTCCAAGACGGGCCAACGCGATGAGGCGATGAGGCGATGAAGCATCTGCGACTGGCGACCCGGCTTCTTCCCTCCGACCCATCGACCTGGCTGAATCTGGGTCTCACACTTGTGGATGAAGACGAGCTGGACGAGGCCGATGAAGCCTATCTGAAGGTGCTCTCTCTCGATCCGACCGGATCGCTTGGCCAGCATTCGGAGAAAGGCCGGAGCCAGATCGCCGAGAGGACCTTTCGCGGACGTGGCGGCGATTTGCGGCCGGATGCGTTTTCCTACTGCCTCGGCGCCTTGCAACGGTTCGAAGGAATGCCGAAGTCGGAGATCCAGAAGATTTTCTTCGAGATCGCAATGCTCGGGACACGCGGACTGCAAGTGAATGATCCGGCGGAGCAATACAAACTGAACTCGATCCCCGGGAAATTCTCCGGGCTGCACTTGCTGTGCATCGAGTATGTGGGCTTCCAGCTTATCGATCCGAAGGTGGACATCGGGTTTGATTTGTCCACGGAGTATGCGGCGGCGCACGAGATGTTCGGGGAGGGGAAATAAGGAGCCGCGGCATTCCTGCCGCGTGACAATGGGAGGTGAAAGAGAAGAACTGACAGCGTTTTTCTTTCGCGATTCATTGGCTTGGTGGACAGGAATGTCCACCCTCCTAGCCTAGAGGCAGGAGCAGTCGTGCCGGCTCACACCTTCATCAGATCCGCTTCCTTCGCGACGGCGGCTTCGTCGATCTTCTTGGTGTATTTGTTGGTGAGGTCTTGGACTTCCTTTTCGAAGACCTTCTGCCCGTCCTCGGTGAGGAAATTGTCGGCCTTCATCTTCTTCGCGGTGTCCATGCCGTCTTTGCGGGCGGCGCGGAGGCGGACTTTCGCTTCTTCGGCGAGCTGTTTGATCATCTTCACCATGTCGCGCCGGCGCTCTTCGGAAAGCTCGGGAATGGGCACGCGGATCGAGCGGTCGGCGGCGGCGGGGTTGAGCCCGAGCTTGCATTCGCGGATCGCCCGCTCGATGTCGCGGGTGGTCGCAGGATCGAAGGGCTGGACCATGAGCATGCGTGGCTCGGGCGAGTTGATGATGGCGAGGCTCTTGAGCTTGGAAACGGCGCCGTAGGCGTGCACGTGCACGTCGAGATTCTCGATGAGCGCCGGACTGGCCTTGCCGGTGCGCACGCCCGCGAATTCGTGCATCAGGTAATCGACGCATTTGTTCATCGCGTCCTCGACTTCGAAAATGGCTTCTTCGGGATCCATGGAAATTTGAGATTTGAGATTTAAAATTTCAGATTCACTCGCCGTGCACCAGCGTGCCGATCGGCAGGCCGCGGAGGGCGTGGGAGAGATTTCCGTGGGGGCCGAGATCGAAGACGATGATCGGCACGTGATTGTCCATGCACAGGCTGAACGCGGTGGCGTCCATCACGCTGAGGCGCTTGGAAAGGCACTCCTGGAAGGTGACGGTCTCGTAGCGCACGGCATCCGGATTGGTGCGCGGGTCGCTGTCATAAACGCCGTCCACCTGGGTGGCCTTGAGGATCACGTCTGCGCCCATTTCACTGGCGCGGAGGGCGGCGGTGGTGTCGGTGGAGAAGAATGGATTGCCGGTTCCGGCGGCGAAAATGACGACCCGCCCTTCGTCGAGCTGACGTTCCGCTTTTCGGCGGATGAAGGTTTCCGCGACGTTTTTCATCTCGATGGCGGACTGCACCACACAGGAAACTCCGTGATGTTCGAGCGCGCCTTCAAGGGCGAGCGCATTCATGACCGTGGCGAGCATTCCGACGTAATCCGCGGTCGCACGATCCATTCCACGGGCCGAGGCACTCGCGCCGCGCCAGAAATTCCCGCCGCCGACGACGATGCCGAGCTGAAGTCCGCCTTGCACGGCGTCGCGGATTTCCAGGGCGATGCGGTCGACGATTTCCGGGGAAATATTGTCCCGGGATCCGGCTCCACGGAGGGCTTCACCACTGAGTTTGAGAATGGCGCGCTTGAAGGGACGGGGATCTTTGGGGCGGGAGGGCATACGTGATTGGGGCTGCCGGATGAAAGCGGAAAGGGCCCCGTCTTGAAAAGGGAAAACACGGATTCAATTCGCAGCAGGCACTTCGGGAATCGTGAATTTCGTCCCTAGGTCGCGCAGGCTGGCTTTGGCATCGTCAGTTCCTTCGATGGAGATGGCCACGGACAGCGGCTGGGGCTGCGGATGCTGGTAGTCTTCGAGGGTTTTTTTCACCGCGATGATGGCGAGTTTCAGGATCTGGCGTGTCGTCAAGTCGACGTCGGCGGGAATCGCGAGCTGGGCGACGTCGAGTTTCACGGTGAGCACGTTGTCGATGATTTCCGCGTTGATCCCGATGTTGCAGAGCACCAGCAGGTTGGTTTCCTGGACTTTGTAGTTCGGGTTGTTGGTCGGGATGAGGTGCGGGGTGCGGATGGCGTCGACCAGCACTTCCGGAAAAGCTCCCGTCAGCGCCATCGGGCGCGGCATCACCGATGCCTGCAGTGCCTCGCCGATCTCGGAGGCCGCTCCATCGCCATCGGTGCCGTGCAGGCTCAGGGGTTCGAAAATCGGGACGATGGTGATGGTGGAGGCCGCTGCGGTGAAGGCGGTGAGGAAAAGGGCGGCAAGCAGGGATTTCATGCGCAGAGCCTGCCCGCGGTCGGCGGGGATTGCGAGGCGAAAGGAAGGCCCGGTGGAGCGCCGCGACGCTTGCCAATCACCGGCTTCCGGGGTTGTGATGGGGAATGAACTACTTGGCGCAAGCCCGCTGCGTGATCGAAACCGAAATCGAGGGCCTCCAGCGGATGTCGGAGCGCCTGGACCAGAGCTTGATCGATGCGGTGGAAATCCTTCAGGAAACCCTTCAGAACCGGGGGAAAATCGTGGTCGTCGGGGTGGGAAAATCGGGAAACATCGGCCACAAAATCGCAGCCACACTCAATTCCACCGGGGCGACCGCCGTCGTGATGGATTCGCAAAACGCGCTACACGGCGACCTCGGCTTACTCTCAGATGGCGATGCGGTGATGCTGCTTTCTTACTCCGGTGAGACCCGTGAGCTGATGGATTTGCTGCCGTTCATCAAGCGTTTCGACGTGAGACTCATCGCGCTGACCGGCAACCCCGGCTCCACGCTTTCCCGCTTCAGCGAGGTGACGCTGGACACCTCGGTGGAGCGCGAGGCCTGCCCGCTGAATCTGGCACCCACCTCTTCCTCCACCGCCATGCTGGTGATGGGTGACACGCTCGCGATGGTCTTGCTGGAATCCCGTGGATTCACGGAAGAGGATTTCGCCCGGTTTCACCCCGGCGGATCGTTGGGGCGGGCGCTGCTCACCCGCGTCTCCGACATCATGCGGGTGGATGCCGAGTTGCCGACGGTGGACCTCGGAGGAAATGTCTTCGCCGCGCTGGATTCGATGAACCGAGCCCGCGCCGGAGCCTGTCTGATCCTCAATCCGGACGGCAGCCTCGCCGGGATCTTCACTCACGGCGACTTCGCCCGCAGTTTCAGGAACGACCCGTTGCTGGGCGAAAAGCCGGTGGCTGGGCTGATGACCCGCAAGCCGGTCACGGTGCGGGCGGACTCGCTGGCGGTGGAGGTGCTCAAGACCATCGGCGACAACCGGATCGATGACATCGTGGTGCTGGATGAGGAGGGGAAACCGGTGGGATTGATTGATACGCAGGATCTGGCGCGGTTGAAGATTGTCTGAAATGTAGTCCAGGACTTCAGTCCGTTCCTTCGACGATTCGGAAGAACGGACTGAAGTCCTGGACTACTTTACAAAAAAAACCGCACCCCGTGAGGAGTGCGGTTTTTGAAAATTCCAGGAAGCTTAGCGCTTGGAGAACTGGAAGCGGGCGCGGGCGCCGGGTTGACCAGGCTTTTTCCGTTCCTTCATCCGTGGGTCACGGGTCAGGAAGCCGAGTGGCTTGATGACCTTGCGGTTCTCAGGGTCAACCAAGGTGAGCGAGCGGGAAACCGCGTGGCGGATGGCGATCGATTGCGACTGCTTACCGCCGCCTTTGACGACGACGTTGAGGTCGAACTTGTTCGAAAGCGAAAGTGCGAGGAACGGTGCGAGCACGGCGTTCTGCAGTTCGATGGTCGGCAGGTATTCTTCGAAGCTGCGGCCGTTGATGGTGATCTGGCCGGTGCCTTCGGTCATCCAGACGCGGGCGACAGCGGTTTTGCGGCGGCCGGTGGCGCTTTGAGTAGTGGTGGCGGTCATTTTGGGAGAGGATTTGGATTATTTGACGGCGTGGGCGACGGGAGCCTGCGCTTCGTGCGGGTGGGATTCACCGGCATACACCTTGAGCTTGCCGAACTGGGCGCGACCGAGGCGGGTCTTGGGAAGCATCCCCCAGACGGCGCGCTCGACGAGCAGGATCGGGCGGCGCTCACGGACGATACGTGGAGTCTCGACCTTCTGGCCGCCGACGTAACCGGAGAAACGGGTGTAAATCTTGGCGGTTTCCTTGGTGCCGGTGAGGACGACCTGATCGGCATTGATCACGACGACGAAATCGCCGGTATCAACGTGGCTGGTGAAAATTGGCTTGTGCTTGCCACGGAGGAGGCGCGCGGCCTCAACAGCGACTTGACCGAGGACCTTGCCCTTGGCGTCGATCACATACCACTTGCGCTCGACTTCGTGCGGCTTGGCGGAAAACGTCTTCATGTGCTTGTAATAAAAGATAGCTTCGGACACACGGCATGTGCGAAGGGGTGGGGAAACTAGGGAGCCGGTTTCTGGGTGTCAACCGGGAAATCTCAAGAATTTCCCGGCCGAAATCCTCCTTCAAATCCCGGGAATTGCGCGGTTGCAGATCCCGTGTAAGGTCCCGGCGAAATGTCTGTGCCGCTACTTTACGAATCCCACTGCCACACGCCGCTGTGCAAACACGCGTTCGGCGAGCCGCATGAATACGCCGCCGTCGCCCTCGCCCGCGGGTTCAAGGGGATCACGTTCACCTGTCACTGTCCGCTGCCCGGCGGATTTTCCGCCAATGTCACGAGCAAGGGAAAGCCTGAAAAAGGGTGAAGGAGCCTGAAAAAGCCCGAAAGCATAAGGATTTGCGGGCAAAAAAAGACCCCTTTCCAGCGGGCTGCTGAAAAAGGGTTAGTAACGGCCTTGGAAAAGGTCACTTCGGCTTAGAGTTTCGGAGGTCTTTACCAGTCAGGAATGCCTGAGTCCGAACCGAATCCCAGAAAAGCGGGTCGGCCGCCGTCTTGGCGAGCAATGTCTCAATCTCGCCAGGGTAGAAAAAAGACTGCCCTGGTGATGGCCGCTCCCTGGTGATCAGGCCGCAGTCGGCGAGGGCTGAGAGCGTGAGACGGTGGACGCCGGTGATCTTGCTGGTGCGCGCGGCCGTCGCCCGCTGGATGGCCCTGCCAGGCTTGACCAGCGTGCTGCCGTCAGGCAGTTGGATGGCAGTTGCGGGGATCACCCATGTTGGTTCGTTCTTTTCCATCACTCTTCGGTTTTGATGTTGGCGGCCTTGAAGCACTTGTAACGGCCAATCGCCTTTGGTACGTCTTTCGGGTCACCCGGATTGCAGTCTCCGAGAATCTCGCACACGGTGTCGATCCGGCTGAGCTGGTTCGCGGTGGTGGCGATCTCCGTGACATGGCCGGTCAGATCGAGGTGGGGAAACAGTGCTTTGCGGATCGACTCGACGTCACGGATCGTAACGGTGCCGATCCGGATGATTGTCGCGCGGCGGAGTAGCTGAGCCGACTCTTGTGCGGTCGATCGATCCGAGGCCATGCGGTTGAGGTGGAATGGAATCGTGTCGGCGCAGATTGTCCACTGGGTTTCGTTGAGGGCTGTTTTTACGAACCCGAGGGCGTCCGAGCTGAAATAGTTGAACTCTCCAAGGCAGAGCGTTTTGCGCGGGGTTTCCTGCATGTATTTGAGGAGCCGACCTTCTGCCTCGCCGGCGCTGCGGGACTCGCTGAGGTTGATGCCAGGCGTGGCGGCGAGTTGGTTCAGGAAATTAAGGTAGGACTTTGACCAGGACGGCCGGGCGCTGGTGATGTATCCGGGATGCTTCGCATGGACGAGCTGCTGTGTGCGGGTCTTTCCCGCTCCCCGGACGCCGCAGAGGATCACCAGGCGATGCTCGTCTTCGGCTGCGTTGGCGATGTCCACGGCATCCAGCGTTTGGCGGACGTGGTCGAGAACCACGATCCCCTCTTCCAGCTCGCCGAGGCCTTGGTTTTCGTAGGCATCCAGGCAGACCTCGAAATCGACCAGGGCATTGGTAAAATTCCCCTGGTAGGTGCCTGCGATGATTTTTCCCCAGTTCGCGGCGTGGATCTTGAAACGGATGAGTTCTTTAAATTTTGAGTCACCCAGACTCAGCTCGGTTTGGATCTGGCGGAGATGTTGAACAACGGGATGATTTTTAAGTTCAGTGGCAGTCATGTGGTGTGTGGGTGAGAATGATCAGATGGTGACGTTGGCTTCCAGGGCGAGTTTGGCGCGGCGTGAGAGGCTGTTTCCAAGGTCCTCGCGGGTCACTCGCGGGACGCTTGCGGCGACTTCGCGGGACGGCCGCGATGGGGTGAACTCCACTTGGAATTCCTGGTCGAAACGCACCGGCATTTGGTCCGCGGAGTTTGGGGCCCGCATTTCGCTAGCGGCGAGCGAGGCCGGCGCTCCGGAGGCCGTGACGATGACGCCCTGGCCGTGGCGGATCTGGCGTTCCGTGTGGCGGGTCAGGATCACGCGCGTCTCGGACATCATGGTCTTTCGGATCGACTTCACCATTTCGGCGGCGCGGTCCTTGGACTCGGCATAGCTGTTGATGCACTCGACTGAGCAGATCGGCTTGCGATCGCCTTTGAGCGTCACGACGCCTTGGACAGGCCATTCTGCCAGAGGATCGAAATACACGGTCAGGTCCCGGCCCTCGTATTGCCAGAGCGTCTCGCTGGCGAAAGTCCAGACCATCGGCATGCCCATCGGGCCTTCCAGCGTGAGGCGGATCATGCCGCTCCGGCACTTGCGGGTTTCGGCTGCGGGGTAGATCAGGAAATCATCCGCTGAGTGTCGGACGGTGCGCGGGGCTTCCTCAAGATCCGCTTCCCAACGCGACTTCGGCACCCACGAACCATAGGTGCGGGATTGGATCCGCTTTTCGCACAGGTATTCCACGGCGCGATAGAGTTCTTCCTGGCCTTGGTTGAGAGAGAAGAAATGGTTGCGAGGATCGAGCTTCCCGCCGCGGCATTTCACATACAGATCCGAGCCGACCTTCATTTCCCCGCGCTTGCGGCCGACGTCGCCCGGCTGGCCTGCCATGACATTCCAGAGCCGTCCGATTGAGTTCTCCACGAGCTTTTGGTTCGGGCGTCCCTTGGCCGAAATGAACCGGCCGGCGAGCACAGCCATGGGCCGGGCCGACTGCCAGACGCCGCCCTCGATCGCCCATAGATCGAACTGCGCAACCTGAGCTTCCGCCCGGTAAATCACGCTCGCCGCATCGATCCCGTTATACGACTGATGCCACCGGAAAACGGATGAGATGAACGGGATGAAACTCGACGCATCATCATGCACGATGAGCGTTTGCCAACGGCCAAGACGCACCCCGAATTTGTCCGAGCAAGGGCAACCACCCCATGGCCAAGGAATCCAGCAAGCCACGTTCCTGGTCGCATCGTCGACGCTGGCACGCTCCCCTGCCCACAGGCGGCGTTCCATGGCATGGTGCCTGCGCATCGTGCCAGGGACATAGGCTCCCTCGTGGCGCTGGCGGGCCGATCCGCCGCGGGCGGCGGCGATGAGTGCGCGGGACTTACGACACGCTTCCACGACGGCCGTGGGAATGGTGGTGGCGGGCATGTGATCCCTGACCAGGTGACCGAAGCGATCGCCGTTCTCCTCGCAGAATCGCACCCATGCGAGCAGCATCGATCCTTGCTTGTCGCTGTGGTTGGTTCCGGCGACGTAGTGGGACTGAATTTCCATGAGATCTTCAGACGTGAGATCCGCCACGGGAGGGCGGCCGGTGGGCTTATTGGACAGTTTGAGAAAATGCGTTTTCATGGGTGATCAGGAGTTCATGCGCTTGGGGTTGATAGAGGCGAAGATCGCGGCGATTTCGGAGGGAAGAGCGGATTCTTCCGGTGCCGTTTCTGCAACGGCCTTGGGTGCGGAGCGGTAGCGGCTCGGAGCCAACTGATTGCTTTCCGGGACGTTCTCCCACTGCCGGCGCTTGATCCAGAGATGCAGGCCAGGCACGAAGGCATTACCGTCCTTTTTCCACTCGGGACAGGACCGCCATTTATAGAGCGCATCCACCACCTCTTTGACCGGCGGGCGGTCCTGGATGGGGATGCGGAACCATTCCGCACGGCACTGCTGTTTGGACGAGCGCGTCCTTGCCATTGGCAGCGCGGCCTTCCAGAGCATTTCCAGGCCACTTTCCGGCGCGGGCTCGCCGGTGAGCTTCGCTTGGATCTTGGCCAGGCGGGCGCGGAGGCCGGCGACTACGGCCTCAGCATCGGCGAGCTGCCGGGAGACGCGGTCAGCATCGGCGTGGAGCTTTTGTTCGGCTTTGGTCATGGCTCAGGCGGTGCGGGAGTTGAACGGGATGATGTGTGAAACGTCGATCTGTTGGATCGGAGGTAGATCAAGCGGTGAAATGACCGCATCCGAGCCTTTGGCATGAGTGTAGATCTCGGTGGTTTCGACGTGCGTGTGGCCAAGATGTTCCTGGATCGTGCGGATGTTCTCTCCCCGATCGAGTAGGGCGGTGGCGTTCGAGTGCCGGAACACATGAGGGGAAACGCGTTTCATGATTCCGGCCTCCGCCGCCATCCATCCGAGAGATCAAGTCCATCGCTTCGGGATGGGTCAGCCAAACCGGGATATTCCGGTTTTTATTGATGACGGGAACCTTGAGAGAGTTCGGGGCAATGGCGATGCCGAGCACTTTTTCATGGTAAAATTTCAGAGCGTTCAACGCCTGCCGGACGGTCTTCGGATTGACCCTCTCGACGGTCGAAAGGCGGGTGAGGTATTCTTGCAGATTGCGGACAATTCGCGCCGTCCTGGCCGCCCGATAACGAACCAGCCAAGCACGGTATTGCTTCCGGGTATTGACCAGGTGACCGGCTTCGAGCTGGGCATTGCGAAGGGCGATGATGGCGTCTCGATCTGAAAGATTGCTCATGGTGTTATTCCGGTTTGGGTTGGGATAATTCACTGTTCGCTAGAAAATGAAGACCACCAAGATCATCACCATTATTACCAGCCTGCTTGTCTTGGTCACGATCACTGTCGTCGGCATCGTCAGCGGCAATACGAATCTTCTCATCGCTCCGGGACTTGCTGTTATTGTCGCGCTTTTTAACGCCAAGCACATTTTTGAAGATCCTGATGCCATAACGGAACTCAAGGGCAGCCACGCTGAGAAGGTAAGAACACTTGAGCACCAACAAGCCGACATGAAGGCGGGTTTTGAGAAGCTTCTTGAGCAGATGGAAGCGCATTTTGCACAGGAGCTTGCTAAGAAGGATGCGGATGTGCAGGCATCTTCGATTTCCGCTATCAAGGAGAAGACCAAGCGAATTGAGGCAGAGCGACAGCTCGACATATACAAGCCGCGTCCAAGCCGCCCAGACGGCAGAGACATCGCTCCAGGTTACACGGTCAACTCTGGGGGACGACCACCAAATCCGTCTCCAGAATGAAGACAAGCGAACAAGACGGTAGTGGACAACCGCTACTAGCCCCTCTTTCGGCGAAGTCTTGCGTGACTTCATGGCTTCACCCCCGTTTCCACATCGGCTCCCGCTAGTAGCGGTGCCACACCTTTGACGTTAGGCAAGAACTTATGAACTCCGACACCAATGCACTTCGTATCGTGTCCTTTCTGTTTTTACTCGGCGCATTTTCATCAATCGCAGAGTTCTTTCTGTCGTTCACCCAAAGTCGTCTATTTCTTCCATGGGGGATTCTCGGCTTTTGGATCTATTTTCGTCTTCCTGCTTTTCGTCGTCCGTGGAGAACTGTTGCATTGATTCTGTTGGTCATTCCCATAGCGTTGATTCCCATCGTTTCTTTGATTGCGATTTTCTCGGGTGCACCGACATTCATCGAGATCTTTGGGATGCGTGTCGCCTATGTGCCTATTCCAGTATTCTTACTTTGGGGAACTTGCTTTTGGCTTTTGAGCTATTGGCAGCTCCGAGTTCTAATGAGGCCATCCATCCGCGAAAAATTCATGAAGACAGCCTAACAAGACGCTCCATCCAACGGCGGGTAACGCTCCTGTTTGAATTCGGGCTTCCCTCCCCGCCGTGGATGAGCTAGACGTTCTGTAAAAAATTAAGACCCTATGACAACGGAAAAGAAGAAAGGATGCAGCCCTGGTTGCCTTAAGATCGCGGTCATCGCAATCGTCGTAATTGTTGGTTTCGGCTATGTTCAAACACTTATTTCTGATTCCAGCTGGAAGAAGGAGCGAATCGAGATAGTGGCATCTGCTCAACAGGCAATCGAGGCTGGAGATTACGAGACAGTTTTATCGTTAGTTGAGCCGCATGAATCTCGGAATGACGCAGACCTGAATGCTCTTTTATCCAAAGCACAGGTATTAAGGCGAGAAGCTCAACAAAGAGCTAAGCAAGAGAAGATCGTAGCTCTCGTGGCTCAGATCAAGGAGTCAACAGGAGATGAGCGCGATAAGCAGATTCAGAAGCTTTTTTCGCTAGATCCTCGAACAAAAGAATTTCCAGATGAGATCGCAGTTCTTCGCGAACGCGCTGAGAAGCAGAGACAGGAGGCGGAGAGGTTGAGGCTTGAAGCCGCGGAGAAGGCGGCTGCGGCGAAGAAGATAGCGGACGATTTCATTGCGAACATCAAGGGGAAGAAGTTCGCGTTCACGAAGACAGAGATTTACGGGACACCTGAGACTCTTGAAGGCACTAACAACAAGTATTGGATTGCCTATCTTCCGAAGATCGACGTTTCATTTGTGTCAGACAAGACCACCGATGAGGTAATATTCGTTGATCGCGGCAAGAACGCTGCGCCGGAATATCTTGCGACTAGAGACGCTGCCCGCAAGAAGAGACTCGAAGGAGGCTTTAGTGCATGGGATGGTTCGCACCGTGGACTTACCAAGGTTATCAAGGAAGCAATGAACGATCCTAAGAGCTATGAGCATGCCGACACCAAGTTTTGGGACATGGGCGATCATTTGGTGGTTACAACCACATATCGCGGGAAGAATGCCTTTGGTGGTGTAGTCAAGAACTGGGTGAAGGCGAAGACAGACTTGGACGGGAACGTTCTTGAGATCATCGAGGAAGGTCAATAAATGAAGAAACAGAACAAGTCGAGACACTGCAACCCCTATCAGCCGCCCTGTTTACATGATCTCCCGTAGTTTCAACATCAACCCCGTGATCGACGCTCGCCCCCGCTGATAGGGGTGCGTGCTCTTTGACGTTCGACATAAAATGAAATGATGGCTAACCCGAAAATCCAGATACGAGTTTTCTTCGATGCGGGGTCAGGCATATGCCTTTGGGCGGGCAACGATGCAGCACGCACAATGTATCAAGATTATCCTATCTTACCTACCAAGCTGCCAATCTCAGTTGAACTACAGTCTCTGGTCGTGAGCTTGATTGCGCGATACGATACATCCATAGACTGGGACTACCCGCCAGATCCGACCCCATGGACCGAAGCGCAATGTCGCGATTTCAACAAGTCCGCTCACGATATGATTGCGCAGTTAAGCGCGGAGCTATCGGCAGATTACGAGATAATCAACGCGTTCATCCCAATACAAAAGACTGTCGAACAAGACGCGACATGACAACCCCTACTAGCCGTTTCGTTGAGATGATCTTCCGTAATTACAACCCCAACCCCGTGAGTGACTTCCGCCCCCGCTAGTAGGGGTGCATGCGCTCTACGTTCGCTAGAAAATTAATATGACCGCCATCGAGATATTCTCCCTTGTTTCCAGCGTTGCATCCATCGTTCTGGCTGTAGTCGCAATCGCCCTCTCCATGCTCTCTGACAGACGATCCAACGAGTCCCACACGAAGACGATGGAGGCACTCCAAGCTATCGACAAGCGATCCGCCGTCACCGAGAACACCGTCGGGGAGAACTTCCAGAAGATGATGACCACTGTCCTCAGCATCGTTGAGTCCGCGACTCAGGATAAAGACGTTCAACAGGCAGAACTGGCGCTGAAAGGCGCAGAGGCTGCTGCCGATACCCAACGCCAGCTTTTCGGAATGATGGAAGAGATCATTAAGAGCGGCGACAAGGAGAAGGTTTCGAGCTTCATTGAGGTCTTCCATGCCATGACTAAAGCCAACGTCAACAAATGAAGAAAAGCGAACAAGACGTGCATGGCAATCCCCACTAGCCCCTTTGTCGGCGGAGTCTTTTCGTAGTTTCATGGTTTCACCCCCGTTTCCACGGTTGCCCCCGCTAGTGGGGATGCCATCACTTTGACGTTGGACGAAATTCTGAGGGAATAAATATTCATCCGTACCTAAGTATGAACTTTTGAGTTGCGTGAGGAGTTCTGAGCTGTTCATAAAGACAGCATCAAGGCGACCGTCAACGACATTCTGCGCAACTGGCGCGACCTCTGGCCCGGAGGATTGCGCGAGGAGCAGTATTCGACACTCAACCTGATGGCCCATTGCCGCGAGGGCACGCTGGGATA
>JANPKJ010000031.1:0-132373 GCA_031425955.1 Akkermansiaceae bacterium
TGGGCAGGAATACTGGAACGCCATGAACCTGATGGGACGTTATGCCGCCGCGAACCATGAGCTCATCCACAAGCACATCGCGAAAAAGCTCGGCGCCCGCGTCATCCTCGACATCGAAAACCACCACAACTTCGCCTGGAAGGAGCACCACGTCGTGAATGGCCGTGAGCGTGAACTCATCGTCCACCGCAAGGGCGCGACGCCGGCTGGAAAAGGCGTGTTAGGAATCATTCCCGGTTCCATGGCATCGCCCGGATTCGTCGTCCGCGGCAAGGGGCAACCCGAATCGCTGAACAGCGCCTCGCACGGCGCGGGCCGCGCGATGAGCCGGACGAAGGCGCTGCAATCGTTCACCTGGAGCGGCACGAAAAAGCTGCTCGCAGAGCGCGGCGTCGATCTCCTGTCCGCCGGTCTCGATGAGGTGCCGGGCGTTTACAAAGACATCCACTCCGTCATGGCCGCGCAGTCCGACCTCGTCGAAGTGCTCGGCCGATTCGATCCCAAGCTCGTGAAAATGTGTCCGCCCGGTGAACGCGCGGAAGATTGAAGAGATCGGGGATAGGGGATCGGAGATCTCAAATCCTCTTCCTTCATCTCCTATCCAAATCTCCTATCTCCTTCCCATGAAATCCATCCTCCACAAATCCACCGTGCTCGTGCTCAACCGCAACTGGCAGGCCATTCACGTGAAGACGCCGGCCGAGGCGTTCTGCATGATGGCGACCGGCGCGGCCAACGGGCTCAACATGCAGGGGGACGATTTCATTTCCCCACTGAAATGGGATGATTGGCTCAAGCTGACGATCCGTGAGGAGGACCATGAGGTGAACACGCCGCGCGGCCTCGTTAGGGTGCCGACCGTCATCGTGGCGTCGAACTACTCCAAGGTTCCCCTGTGCCGTCCACGCTTCGGTGCGCGCGGAATCTGGGAGCGCGACGGCGGCATCTGCCAATACACCGGCCGGAAACTCGCGCCTGGAGAAGGCAACATCGACCACGTTGTGCCGCGATCGCGCGGCGGAGCGTCGTCTTGGGAAAACTGCGTGCTGTCGCACCGCTCGGTGAATGAGAAAAAGGCCGACCGCCTGCCTCAAGAAGCCGGGCTGCGACTGCTGCGGAAACCGCACACGCCGCGCGCGCTGCCCGCCACGATGCTCATCCGGAATCTGCACGGGATTCCGGATTGGCAACGTTTCCTCGCGCCGTTCAGTGGGCACGCGGCTTGAGCCAACCGGCATCTGCCACGCTATTGCCAAGCGGGCGGATGTCTGCCATGGCTGCGGCATGCATTTCCATCGCTGTGTTTCACTTGTCGGGTGCGCATTTTTAGCTGTCCCGACCGGGCTTTCCGCCGCTGAGAATTTTTCGTTCGACCTGTTGCGCGAAAAGGCCCGCAAGTTGGCGGCGGCACCTTATGTCGCACCCAAGCTGGAGTTGGCGGATTACTGGAAAAACCTCACTTACGACGGACATCGCGACATCCGTTTCAAGATGGAGTCCGGGCTGTGGGCGGAGACAAAGGGCGATTTTTCGATCGATTTTTTCCACCCGGGTTGGACGGCGAAGAAGATGGTGTTGATCCACGAGGTTTTCGGCGGGAAAGAGAATTTGATGAAGTTCGACCCAAAGCTTTTCGACTATGGAAAGCAAAAAATCCCCGCTGGAACTCCACCGCCTCCGGGCTACGCCGGTTGGCGCGCGCGGACGCACTTGAACACGGCGGACTACATGGATGAGTTCCTCGTTTTCATGGGTGCGAGTTATTTCCGGGCGATTCCCAAGGACGCGCCTTACGGGCTTTCCGCCCGCGGGCTCTCGATCAACAGCGGCTTGCCCGGCGTGCCTGAAGAGTTTCCGGATTTCTCGGAGTTCTATCTGGAAAAGCCGGAAAAGGGATCGAAATCGATGACCGTGAGCGCGCTGCTCACCGGTGAAAGCGTGGCCGGTGCCTATCAGTTCGTCATCACCCCCGGGCCCGAGACGATCATGAACATCACGGCGGAAATCACCCTGCGCAAGCCGATCACCCAGCTCGGACTGGCGCCGTTTTCCAGCATGTTCTGGTTTGGCGAGGGCACGCATCCGAAGCCTTACGATTTCCGCCCGGAGGTCCACGACAGCGATGGTCTCCTGATGGAACTCGGCAGCGGAAATCTCCACTACCGCCCGCTCGAGACCACCAAGGATCAATTCCGCCATTGCGTGTTCACCCTGGAAAAACCCCGCTCGTGGGCGCTGCTGCAGCGGGACTGCCTGTTCTCATCCTATCAGGATCCGGAGGCGCTCTATCACAATCGCCCGAGTGTGAAGGTGGAGCCGGTCGAAGGATTTGATTACGGGAAAATCCACCTCATCGAGATGCCGACCAAGGACGAGACCGATGACAATGTGATCCTGCTATGGGAACCCACGCCGGCACTGGAAGTCGGAAAACCCTATCGTTTTCACTACCGCCTGCGCTGGATGCGCGATCCTGAGCCGTCAGGCATTTTCACCGTGCGGGCGACCCGCGCCGGAACTCCCGTGCAGAAGCCGGATGAGGTTTTGATGGTCATCGATTTTGCCAAGCCGCTCCAGCCACTCGCCAAGGTGGGTGATCCCAAATGGGATGACATTTCCAAGCTGAAACCCGTCGTCACCATCAACCAGCAGTCGGTAAAGCTCACTCACGTCGGTCTCTCCGACGTCAGCATGCCTAACGTGGACGACGTCCCCGCGGGTCTCGGCCGCAGCGACAAGCTCCACATGCCGCAAGTGTTGCGCGCTTTCTTCGTGTGCCAACCACCCAAGGACCTCGCGGACATGGACATGACCTGCGAACTCCAGGATGAAAATGGCAAGGTGGTATCCGAGCGCTGGGTCTATTTGTGGAGAAAAACGCCCTAAATCTACCCTGCCCCGGCCGAATCGCGATCTTTTGGCAATCTTAAGTTTACGAGAATAATAATTAGAATAATTCTTGATCTCAAAAAGTTGAGGCCTAAGTTCTGGCCGCCATGGTCACTCAAAACCCCGAAATTCCGGCTGAAATGGAGATTCCCGAGGAAATCTCCGGCCTCCGCATGACGCGTCAGCGCCAAGAGGTTTACCGCACGTTGATGCAGCAGCGGAACCACCCGACGGCCAACGACGTCTTCATGCGTGTCAAAGACCGCCTGCCGAACATCTCCTTGGCGACCGTTTACAACTGCCTCGAAGCGCTCGTGCAACACGGCATCATCCGGCAGGTGAATTTCGACCGCGAGTCCTCCCGCTATTGCCCGAATCTCAGCGAGCACGGCCATTTCCACGACGCGGCCACCGGCGTCATCCATGACGTTGATTTCAAACCCGGTGTCAATCTCGCCGATGTTCTCAACCTCCCTCCCGGCGCGGTGATCGACGGCATCGAAATCACCCTCCGCGGCAAACTCCTCAGTATTTAAACTTTAATTTTCCCCACATGAGCCTGCACATCCAAAACATCCACGCCACCCTCGAAAACGGCACCGAAATCCTCAAAGGCGTCACCCTCGACATCCCCAAGGGCGAAGTCCACGCCATCATGGGGCCGAACGGCTCCGGCAAGTCCACTCTCTCGAAAGTAATCGCCGGACACGAAAGCTACATCGTCACTGCCGGATCGGTGACCCAAGACGGCGAGGAAATCCTCGGCAAAGGCATCGACGAACGCTCGCGTGGCGGCATTTTCCTCGCGTTCCAGTATCCGTCGGAAGTTCCCGGCGTCTCGAACGCCAACTTCATCCGCGCGGCGCTGCAGGCCCGTTTGCCGAAGGGCAAGGACATCGACGCCGTCGCCTATTATAAAAATCTCTACTCGAAGATGGACCTGTTGGAAATGGACCGCAAGTTCACCGCCCGCGCCGTGAACGAAGGTTTCTCCGGCGGCGAGAAGAAACGCAACGAGATCCTGCAGATGATGATGCTTGAGCCCGAATACTGCATCCTCGACGAAACCGACTCCGGCCTCGACATCGACGCCCTCAAGATCGTCGCCAAGGGCGTGAACGCGATGCGCTCGCCAGACCGCGGCATGCTTCTCATCACCCACTATCAGCGCCTGCTCGATTACATCAAGCCGGACCACGTCCACGTCATGGCTGAAGGCAGAATCGTCCGCTCCGGCGGCCCCGAACTCGCTCTCGAACTGGAAAAAGACGGCTACGAATTCCTCAAGGAGCCCGCCCTCGCCTAAGAACTAACATTTCATCCCCATGTCCTACGACACCACAGACGTTCTCGACCACGAAACCCGCGAAGCGATCGACATCGACCGCACCAAGGGGGATTTCACGTTCCCGGAGCGTAACAAGTTCGACGCCGGCCGCGGCCTGACATCGGCGACCGTCGATTATATCTCCGACGTGAAAAACGACCCAGACTGGGTTCGCGAATTCCGTCACAAGGCGTTGAAGGTATTCCAGGACAAGCCGATGCCCACCAACTGGGCGACGAAAGATCTGGATGCCATCGACTTTGACATCATCCGTTATTATCTATCCGACGGCGAGAAGCCGAAGCGCTCGTGGGACGACGTTCCTGCCGACGTTTTGGAAACCTTCGAGCGCCTTGGCATTCCCCAACAGGAGCGCGCGTTCCTCGCCGGCGTGGAAGCTCAGTTCGACTCGGAGGCTGCCTACTCCAACGTCAAGGAAGAGCTCACCAAACAAGGCGTGATCTTCTGCAACTCCACCGAAGGGTTGAAAGAGCACGAGGAGATATTCCGCCCATGGTTCGGCAAGGTCATCCCCACTGGCGATAACAAATTCTCTGCTCTCAACAGCGCGGTTTTCTCCGGTGGTTCATTTATCTATATCCCAAAAGGCCTCAAGCTGAAGCAACCGCTCCAGGCCTATTTCCGCATCAACTCGGAAAACTTCGGCCAGTTCGAGCGCACGCTCATCATCGCGGACGAAAGTGCCGAGCTGATGTACATGGAAGGCTGCACCGCCCCGAAATTCGAGACCGCCACCCTGCACTCCGCCGTGGTCGAACTCGTCGCGCTCAAGGGCGCGAAGATCCAGTACGTCACGGTGCAAAACTGGTCGTCCAACGTTTTTAACCTGGTCACCAAGCGCGGTATCGCCATGGAAGATGCGGAAGTAAGATGGATCGACTGCAACATCGGCTCGCGTCTCACGATGAAATATCCAGGTGTCATCATGAAGGGCAAGCGCGCCCGTGGTGAGGTGATTTCCATCGCCCTCGCCAATACCGGACAGCACCAGGACACCGGCGCGAAGATGATCCATGCCGCCGACGACACGACCTCCAATGTCGTTTCCAAATCGATCTCCGTCGGCGAAGGACGCTCCACCTATCGCGGCCAAGTCCACATCCCGAAGCACCTCAAGGGTTGTAAAAACAACACCGAGTGCGATGCCTTGCTCATCAACAGCCACAGCCGCACCGACACCTATCCGGCGATCACCGTCAAGGGCAACCAACACGCGACCCAGCACGAAGCCTCCGTCAGCCAGGTCTCCGACGAAATGCTCTTCTACATGCAGCAGCGCGGCCTCAACCAAGGCCAGGCCATGTCGCTCGCCGTCAATGGCTTCATCAACGACCTCGTCCGCGAGTTCCCGATGGAATACTCCGTCGAGCTCAAGCGCCTCATCGATCTGGAAATGGAAGGAAGCGTAGGCTAATCACCCGATGCCCACCGTATTCACCAAAGATGGATTTCGTTTCTTCTTTTACAGCAATGACCACACTCCCATTCACGTTCACGTTCGCAAAGGTGAGGGAGAGGCCGTTTTTGAAATCGGGGGAGAAGTCGCCCTCCGGGAGTCGGTGGGATTTAAAACTCGGGAACTGAACCTCGCCGAAAACCTAGCAGAAGAGCACAAGACTTTAATCATCCAAAAGTGGCATGAATTCTTTGATTGATACTCCAAAATCCGCACGCTATGAGGCAGGTCATATCGTTATCGAAATGGCGAGTGGCGAGGTAGTTTCGTTTCTCGTAGATGGCAGTGAACGATTGAAAGCAGGTACTCCCGAGGAGCTCTCGGAGATTGAACTTTCGCCATTCGGGTTGCACTGGCCACGACTTGATGAAGATCTATCGATTCGCGGGATTCTTTCAGGGCAACAAGCGAACTAGGCCCAAACAATCAAAACTCTCCCATATTTCTTTCCAATGACCACTCTCGAAATGCCATCCCTCCTCGACTCCCCGCCGGAAACGCCGGCGTATCTGCCCGCTTGGTTCGCCGCCCGCCAACAAGCCGCCTGGCAACGCTTTCTCGCCACTCCCGCTCCGAAGCGCGGCGATGAGACCTGGCGTTTCTCCAGCATCAAACAGCTCGATTTTTCCGCCTTCCAAAAAGCTCCCGTGACCAGCGCGAATGAACTGATCGCCCGCTCGACCGGCCTCGAATCTCCGGCAGCCAAGCTCGTCTTCGCGAACGACGAACTCATCCATGTCGAATCCCACCTGCCAGAAAGCGTCATCTGCCTGCCGCTTGCCGAAGCGCTCGTTTCCCACAGCGATCTGGTGCAGGCGCATTTCATGAAACAGGAAACCCGCCTTGGTTCCGCGAAATTCGCCGCGCTGCATGAGGCGTCTCTAACGAACGGCTTGTTCGTTCACGTTTCCGACAATGTCGAAATCGAAGGCACCATCGAGGTCCACCACTGGATCACCGGTGAGAATACCGTCATTTTCCCGCATACATTGATCGTCACTGGCAAGAGTTCGAAAGTCCGCGTAGTGGACATTTTCCGCTCGGCGGATGATTCCCAGCCCGGTCTCGCCATTGCCTTCAACGACCTCTCCGCCGGTCCGAATTCGAAGCTCGATTATGTCGCCATTCAGGCCCTCAACGAGGTCACCCGCGTCATCCAGATCAACGAGACCGCCACCTTCCGCGACGCGTCCGCCACCGGATTCATCCTCAACACCGGCGGCTCGTGGGCGCGCAATGAATCGCTCTCCCGCCTCGAAGGCCCGGGTTCGCGCTCGGACATGCTTTCCGTCAGCATTCCGTCGCACGAGCAGGAATACGACCAGCGCACGTTCCAACACCACGTTTCGCAAGGCGCCTATTCCGATCTGCTCTACAAAAACTCTCTCTACGACGACTCCCGTACGATTTTCTCCGGGCTCATCTTCGTCGACAAGGAGGCGCACCACACCGACGCCTATCAAACTTGCCGCAATCTCCTGATGAGCGACACCTGCGAGGCGAACTCCATGCCCGGCCTGGAAATCAATGCCGACCAGGTGAAGTGCTCCCACGGCAGCACTTCCTCCCAGATCAGCGACGAGGAAATCTTCTACCTCCGCGCCCGCGGCATCGATCCCGTACAAGCCCGCCAACTCATCGCCCGCGGATTTTCCGTGGATGTCGTCGAGCGCCTCAAGAACAAGCCCGTTGAAGAGCTCGTCCTGAAATTCATCGACGATAAATTCGCGAAGATTGCCGGCGCGTAAGTTCGGAAGCTCTTATTTCGCCCACTCGACCCGGGTGAACTCGATGGTCTCCTTAATCTTGGGTACGCTGTCCTTCCAGTCGTTCTCATGCTCGACGGAGAAGTGGCCTTTGAAATTTTGTTTTTTCAGTTCGGCGATGCAGGCCGCCACATCCACGACACCCTTACCGGCGGGAACCACGACTCCCTTCGGACCCATCTCGGACTTGTCCTTGAGATGCACGCTGATGACGCGGCCCTTGAGGATGCGCAGGCATTCTATCGGCTTGAGCTCCGAAGTGCACCAGTGACCGAGATCGGCGCAGGCTCCGATGCGCGGGTCGCGGCTCTCGACCACGCCGAGAATGTAGAGCGGATGCCAGACCTTGTAATCCGGCTTGGACATCGATCCACCATGCTCGTGGAATGCCACCTTGATGTCGAATTCCTTCGCGGCAGACTCCCAGGCGGCCACTTGTTCGGTGGACTCGGTGCAAACGCCGTAAAGTCCCATTTTTTTGGCGAAGGCCATGATTTTCTGCACATCCTCAGGACTCTTTGCCGCCACGACCCCGTAATTCACCGGGAAAACACCCTGACGCTTGCACTCGTCGAGCAGGGATTGGACGACGGCGTCACTCGCATTGTGACTGACCACCTCGCCGGCCGGCGAATCCGGGCGCAGTTTCTGGCCCGGATAGAACTCAATGACCTTGCCACCCGCCTCCTTGGTTTTGGCAATCGCTTCAAAAGCGGAGAACTCCTTGAAGGAGTAAGCCTGGCAACCGATGGCGAGGCCTTTGTCATAGGCTTCTTTCGGAATAGGGGCGGCGACGAGCTGCGCCGCGAGGGCGAGAGTGAGAAGAATGGAATTTCGCATGGTGGTTTGGCTTAAGTCAGGTTGGGTCATGGATTTTTTCAAAGCAAGCGGCAAGCTCCGGCTGGATCTCATCCGCCTGCGCTATTCCGGAATACCGGACGGGTGATGACTAACTTTCATCTTGGCAACTGGGTCGGGATCCGACATTCCTGAATCATGACATCGAAATTCAAACTGGCGGCGGCGGCTTTGTTTCTGACGATTTTCGGCCGTGCCCTCGCAGAGCCGGCACCCGCCATCGATCTGGAAGCCCGCAAGGCGTCCGTCGTCAACCTGGAAGCCCAGATCGCGCTGCGCGAGACACGCTTGGAAGAGGTTAGGGAGGACATCAAGACCATTGACGCACGCATCGAAAAGCGCATGGACGCCGTGGTCAAAATGCTTGCCGACACCCGGGATTCTCAGGATTCGAAGACCAGGATTTCGAAAATCAAACAGGATGCGATAGACGGCCTCCGGCGTGCCATCGACGTGTATGTGAGCAAGCGCAAGGAAGTCGCCGAGCGCGTGAAAAAAGGCGACGAATCGGCTCTGGGAGATCTCGAAAAATTCGACCAACGCATTTCCACCCGGGTCGCCCAGATCGTGGAACTGAGCAAATCCTTTCCCGCCCACGAGGACGTGAAGAAGTACGAATCCGAAGGCGGCGACTACTGGCACGGTTACTATCACGAAAACACCCGGATCAGCGAGGAATGGAAACAGAGCCGCCGGGACAACGCCCAGGGCAAGGTCCAGCGCGACGAGGTCACCACCGCGATCAAGGAAGGGATCGCCCGCCTCGACCAACGCCGGCGTGCGTTGCAGGACGCTCTAGACAACCGCAAGCCATCGGAAGCCGCCCGCAAGCTTTACATCCAGGAGCTCGGCCAGATCGACGCACAAACAGAAAACCTCAACGCGCAGCTCGCGGAAATGGCCATGCCCACCGGCGGAGCCACCCGCACCCCGAGTCTCGACGAGGCGGTTGACATGGGGCAACTGCTAGACGACGCCCGCAAGGATCTCCGTGGCGATGTCTCCAAGCTGTTCCAGCTCTATGACAGTTTCGACAAAGAGCGTTTTCGTGTGAACGAGATGAAGGAGAATCTGGCCGCCCGCAAGGAGTGGCTGGAAAAGAACGCCCCAGCGGCGAATTAACTGGATTTTTTCCAATCCTCCAGCCGCTGCACCAGCGCCTCAGCCGTGGTGGAGCGGTTGATCCCGTCCGCCACGGACTTCTTTCTGCCCAAGACGTTCTCAAGGCGGACTCGATAGAAGTTCACATTGTTCGAGGTCATGTTCGTGTCGTGGGTGAAGCCGATGATTTGAGATTTTTGAACCATCTCCTCGCGGCTCACCGGACCGAGTTGGTGGCGCAGCTTCAAGCCGTCGCGGGTGAAAGTGACCGTGCGCTGGTAGAGGAGTTGCCAGAAAATCGAGAGCCAGATGACGCCAGCGCTGAACGGCCAGACGATTTGAAAAACCAAGGGTGCGTTTTGCTTGACCAGAAAGACCGCCGCCGCCGTCCAGATCAGGTTGAAGATCACGAGAAAAACGATCAGCGAACGCTGCTGAGCCCCAGGGCGGATGATCGACAGCGGCATCCCCGCACTATCAAAATCCACCTTGATCCGCTGCTCGGCGAGCAGCGCCGGGAGATCGCTGGAGACCATCTCTGAAATCGAAGGACCCGCGTCCTTCGTTATCAAGGCCGGGGATTTTCCCGTGCGGAAAACCGGAATTTCGAACACCGAATGGACCGCGGTTCCCGGAACCCTGAGTTCGAGTTTCCAGACATGTTCGTTGGCCACATCTCCGCCCGTTCCACTTTCCGGCGCGTCGGCGGGAATCGCGATGCTCACGGGCAGGCGGAAGCCGGTGAAATCCCGCGTGATCCGGTCCTGCGACACGATTTCCTGGTGACTCCAGATTTTTTCGGTGATGGTGGATTTGTCCTCTCCGGATCCGCGGGTGGTGCGTTTCTCACAGGCGATGCCGATTTCCGCCGCGGCGCGCGGGGGCAATGCCTTCGCTAACAAAATCGAGCCGCGCAACAAGCCGCCCGGGCATGCGGGTGATTCCTGGAGTTCGAAGCGCGTCTTCCCGACCGCGAGACGATGGCGCAGGCGTTTGGCCGTGTACCAGGCCGGGATGCACCAGATCACCACGAAAACCAGCAGCAGCCAGGCGCTTCTATCTGTTTGAAAGAATCCGCTCATCGCCGTCGCCAGGATCAGCGGGAAAATGATCAGAGCCGACCAGAGCGTGTAAATAACCAGCGCCTTGCCTCCCAGCGCAGGGCTTTCAGGAATCGAGGATTCCGCCCAACGGGCTTTCCATTTCCAAGGTTCTCCCGGATGGTTTTCGCTTAGGGCGGCTTCCTTTTTCAGCATCCTCATCCCCGCAAGACCGCCGAACACCAGTCCTGCGCCGACGGCGGGGAAGGTGAGCGCAAAGATCGCCGTGAACGCCTGCATCTGCCAGCGCAGCGTCCGGTAAATCACCGCTTCGGAGGGATTTGCCGGATTCACATAACAGCGGAACGGCGCCCGTGCCTCCTGCTGCGGATCGGAAGATTTTCCTCCCACATGGAGTGAAAGCTCGCGGTGCGCGTTCTGTTGGAAATCCCCGATATTGTCCGAACCTTCTTGGAAGGAAACCCGGTCCCCGTGATAGATATTTCCTCCGAACTCATAGCGGTAAGTCGCGAGCGCCTTGTAAGTGTCACTGTCATCGCCGCTATTTCTTTTCAGCTCCGCGGACTCGATCCAGCAAGGCGCTTCCACCCAGCTCTGCGCGCCCCACCATTTCACGTAGCCGGAAAGATACAGCCAGCTCATGAATAGTCCGGCACCCAGGAATGGCAGGCCGAAAAGGGTGAGGCAGCCGCTGCCGGCGAGTGATTTCGAAGATTTGGGTGCGACCATCGGTTGCGAAAGTCATAGCCATCTTCATTCCCTCTGTAAACGGCCCATCCCGACAATTTGCCTTGGCGGATTCACCCTCCGGGACTAGAAAACCCGCGCCATGACCCGTTCTTCCATCGAAGCCGCCGCGAAGATTTACATCGTCGCCCTGATCATTGTCTTCGTCTGGACCGTGATCAAAGTGCTGGAACAGATCGGCTGGGCTTGATCGAAGGAGATCGGCGGAAAATTCCTGCCGGCCGAATCCACGCTTTTTGGGTGTTCTCTTGAACAATTAAAATTTCGCGTATAATCTCCCGCCATGGCCTTGCCCACGGTGGAGATTTTACGACAGCAATTGCGCGACAAGTTCCCGCAGGCGCATGCCGTGAGGATTGATGCTGAGCCGGTTGTGCCGCAGGGCAAGCCGTTTCGAGCCGAGGCGTTCCCGGTCGGCGCGATCTCGGAAGTGGTTCCCACAGGTCCGGTCGCGGGTCTGACCTTACTGGTCGCCGGCCTGCTCGGCGACCCGGAGGAAACCAGCCCCCACCCCGAGCTGGTTCTGGTGGACGGCGCGGATTCGTTTGATCCGGGGTCGTTCAGCGGCACGGCGTGTTCGAAATTGCTGTGGGTCCGCTGCCGCTCGGCGGTGGAAATGATCAAGGCAGCCGACTTGCTGGTGCAGGATGGAAACGTACCCTTCGTCCTGCTCGACGCGACCGGACTCATCCGGCAGGATCTTTCCGCGCTGCCCGCCTCTGCCTGGTGGCGGCTGAAACAATGTGTCGAGCGCACCGGCGGGCGGCTGGTCGTCATGGCGGCATTTCCACTCGTGCCATGCGCCGCGCTGCGCTTGTCGCTCTCGGCCGGGCTCTCGCTGCGCGACTTCGACAGCCCGCGCGAGGAGCTGTTGGACCGCTTGCAAGCGCAGTCGGAGGGACTGCGCCGCGCCACCTGACCGCCATGTTCGCCGCCTTCCATATTCCGGATTTCCCGGTCGTCGCCGCCTTGCGGAATCATGCGGCGGGCAGCGATTTCCCCAGCGCCATCCTCGCCATTCGCTCGCCGCACGAACCTCAGGAAAAACTCCCGCTGCTCTCGCTCAACCGCGCTGCCCGCACCGCCGGCATCCATCCCGGCTGGCCGCTCAACCGCGCGCTCGTCCGCTGCCCGGACCTGCGGATCCTCTCCCGCGATCCGGCGGCGGAATCCACCCTGCGCGACGAACTGGCCGAACTCGCGGAATCTCTAACACCGGACATCGAGATCACCGCGGCCGACGCGGTGGTACTCGATCTCTCCGGCCGGAAATCCCCACTCAACGGAGTGTTCATCCCGGAAATCGAGCTCTGGCAGGCCCGTGCTGACACACCGGACCTCGCCCACCTCGCTGCCCGCCACGAGGTGACGCGCGGGCGCTTCATTTCCCCGGCGGATCTCGCACTGCTGCCGTTAGGAGTGCTCCGCTCGGTTTCCCGCGATCCGGCAGCGCTGAAATTGCTGGATTTGTGGGGACTGAAAACACTGGGCGATTTCATGAAGCTGCCGCGCCAGGCATTGATCGAGCGGCTCGGGCCCGAGGTCGGGAAATGGCACGATCTGCTCCATGGGAAATCCTGCCGCCTGCTGCGACTCCACCGCCCACCGGAATCGTTCGCGCAGTCGTTCGATTTTGAAGACGGCGTGATCGCGCTGGATCCCTTGGTCTTCGCGCTCAAGCGGCTGCTGCACACACTCGCCGGGCGCTTAGGCGCACGCCATCTCGCAGCGGGTTCCCTGCATTTCCGGCTCCTCTTGGAAACCGGCGGCGAGATGGCGCGGCGCGTTCGCCTGCCCGAACCGCAGACAGCGGTGGAGGGGATGTTGTCGCCGTTGCAGACCTTGTTGGAATCCCTCCGGCTCGATGCGGCGGTGGTCACCCTGCAGCTCGACGCGGAAACCACCTTCGCCACGGCGGCGCAACGCGAGTGGTTCGGCCGCCACCTGCCACAGCCGGAGCGCTGGGCGGAAACGCTGGCGAAACTGGAGGCGTTGTTAGGGCAAGGCCGGGTCGGGATTCCCCTGCCCCCCGAATCCTTCCGCCCGGACGCCTTCACTCTCCACCCGGCGGCGGGATCGGCGGTGCCCGAGCGGGCGTTTCTACCGGATTGCCCGGTTCCGCTGCACCGCTTCCGTCCGCCGCGGGACATCGCCGTGGCTTATGAATCGCACGACCGCCAGCCATGGCCGCTCGCCCTGCTCAACGGCCCACATCCCGGCGAAATCATCGACCGCCGCGGGCCGTTTCCGGCGTCCGGCACCTGGTGGGATCCCGCCGACACGTGGCAGCGGCTGGAGTGGGACGTCCAGCTCGCCAGCCGACACCTGCTGCGCCTCGTTTTCCAAACGCCGGACCGCTGGCAGCTTGAGGGAATCTATGGATGACACCGGATCCCGTTTGGGATTGCCGCCCGGTCAGGCAATTCCGACATTCCCCCGTCATACCCGCGAAAGAATCCGTAGAAAAGAAACGCTCTATGTCTCCCTTTCCAGCACCGCCTTGTTGGCTCTGATCGTGCTTTCATCAACGGTGCAATTCCATGACTACTGCTGAAATCATTTCGATCTTTTCGCTCACGGTTTTCTCACTGTCCCTCATGCTGGCGATCTGGAATTACGCCCATTGGCGTCAACTTAACGCAGTTGTCGAAACTTCATGCAAGGCAGCATAACCAAAAGGCAGGCTCAGGCAAACAACTTGGCATTATCCCAAATGAAAAAGATCAGGCAGTGTGGCAACGTGAAAACGAAATTTACCGAACTAATCATCCGACGGGCAAAAGAACGTGGCCACACCGACCACGGTTGGCTGAAATCGAATCACTCCTTTTCGTTTGCCGATTATTACGACCCGGAGCACATGGGCTTCCGCTCGATGCGCGTCATCAATGATGACCGCGTCGCGCCAGGGAAGGGCTTCGGCACGCATCCGCATCGTGACATGGAGATTTTTAGCTATGTGCTGGAAGGCGCGTTGGAACACAAGGACAGCCTCGGCAACGGTCGCGTTCTCAAACCGGGCGAGATTCAGCTAATGAGTGCCGGGCTAGGTGTGAAACACAGTGAATTCAACCCATCGCAGAGCGAGCCTCTGCATTTCCTCCAAATCTGGATTCAACCGGTCGCACGCGGGCTCACGCCGAGTTACACCGAATGGCTGCCGAAACCCGAACAGGCCGATGCGCCCAAAGTGCTCGTCATCTCCGCCGACGGTCGTGAAGAATCAGCAAAGATCCATCAAGACGCGGATATCTATCGAATCCGTCTGAAGATCGGCCAATCCGTCACGCATGATCTGCGGGGCGGTCGAGGGGCGTGGCTGCAAATCGCCGAAGGAGCGCTGACGCTCAACGACGTCGAATTGCAAACAGGCGATGGTGCGAGCACCGAGCAAGCGGGCACAATGACCCTCACCGCCACCCAGCCAACCGAAGCCATTCTTTTCGATCTCGCATAACAACTAAACAAAAAGTGATCTCAATGAAACACGCACCTACCATAGCCGGCGGCCTTCTCGGCCTTCTCTTCATCGTCTTCGGACTGAACTTCTTCCTGAAGTTCATCCCGATTCCCGCAGCACCCGAGGGCTCGCCGCCAGCGCTCTTCATGGGAGCGCTCTACATCACTGGATACCTCGCCTTCGTGAAAGTCATGGAAATCCTCGGTGGAATTCTGATCGGGATCCCAAAAACGCGCAATCTTGGCCTCCTTGTGCTTGGCCCTATCATCGTGAACATCCTTTGTTTTCACATCTTTCTCACCAAGGGAGCCACGCTCATCGATCCGGTGAACATTCTCATTTGCCTGCTTGGCGCGTTCCTTCTCTGGAGCGAGCGCAAAGCTTGGCTTGGACTAATCCGGCGCGCTTGAATTTCGCCCGAAACTCATCCCTCAACCCGTCTCGTCATGACTGCTGTCGAACTGCAAAATCTCCTCACCCGCGCAGACGCGCCGCTTCTCGTTCACGTATTGCCGGAGGAAGTTTTCTCTGCGCGGCGCATCTCTGGCTCGCGGCTGGCCTGTGTTTATGAAATGGCGTTTCTCGATCAAGTCGCCGAACTCACTCCAGACAAGCAGCTTGCCATCGTCGTCTATGGCGCGGGCGGCGGGTCGCTGGATGCATCGGTGGCGGCAGAGAAACTGGCTGCGGCGGGTTATTCGCAGGTACGCGTTTTTGAGGGAGGACTGGAGGCATGGTCCGCTGCCGGATTGCCACTGGATGGCGAGGGTGTTTTACCCACCGCGCCCGTCCTGAGCGGGGCTTTCCGCGTGGATGCAGCGGAGAGCGTCGTCCGCTGGACTGGGCGTAATTTGTTCAATCACCACAGCGGCATCGTGCGTCTGGCCGATGGCAATATCACTCTGCGCGACGGGGAGCTGGTATCGGCCCGCTTCCGCATCGCGATGGACACCATTGCCTGCGAGGACATTGTTGATTCCGGCATGAGTCAAATGCTCGTGCAGCACCTTCACAGCGAGGATTTCTTCGATATCGCCAATCATCCCTTCGCTGAGTTTGTGGCTGACAGTGCCCAGCCGCTCGCCGCTTACACCGACGGCACGCCGAACTATCTCCTGCGCGGAAATTTCACACTGCGAGGCATCACGCGCGAGCTGGAGTTTCCCATCCTCGTCGCCACCGCTGATGGCCAACACCTCACCGCACAAGGCTTGCTCGACCTTGACCGCACGCAGTTCGGCAGCAGTTACGGATCAGGGCGACTGTTCCGTTTCCTCGGCAAGCACATCGTCAACGACCACATTCACCTTCACCTCAAAGTCCACGCGGACACTCAATCCTGAACCCGGATCTCATCCATCCCCACACCACCATGCCCGACATCGCCAGCCGCCGATTCCTGCTCGCTGGAGCAGGCGCACTTGGACTCGCTCCCGTCACCGCCATCGCAGCCGAACCAGCCGCGCCGATAACTCCGAAAATCGTGCCACCCGGAGCGGGCAAGGCCGTTTGGGCGATGGGCGTGCATGTCACAGTGAAAGTCATTTCCGAAGAAACGGGTGGTCACTATTCGGCCTTCGAGGACATCGTTCCACCGAACGCCGGACCGCCGCTACACACGCACACGAAGGAGGATGAAACCATGCTCGTGTTGGAAGGTGAGTTGGAGGTGACGCTTGGTGAAAATACACAGACCGTGAAGGCAGGAACCTTCATTCACATGGCGCGCGGCGTGCCTCACAAATTCAAAAACCGCACCGACAAGCCCGTGCGGATGTTCCTCACCTACACGCCCGGCGGATTTGAAAAATGGTTTCTCGAAGTTGGAACTCCCGCCGCTGATGCCAACTCGCCCGCGCCGCAACCCACGCCCGACGATCTCAAAAAAGCCGTCTCCGCCGCCCAAACTTACGGCGTGCGTTTCGGTCCGCCCGCTGCGCGTTGAATTCACTGATTTCATTCCATGAGCGCTCACATTCTCCCACACCAAAAAGGCGAGTGGCTGTCCTTCCACGGCATCCCTGTCGAAATCCTCGCATCCTCCTCAGTCACGCAAAACCACTACACACTGATACGCGGCTTCGCGAATTCCGCTCGGTTAGTGAGCACTTCCTCACAGCTTCATCGGCTGCTTGATTCATCGCAATGATCGAAAATTTCCTTATCCGCCTCCGCATTCATGGAAATTATTCCCCAAGCTCCTTCGCCCACTCTGCTGCCTTAAATCCTGCCAGTGCCTTCCCACCCCCCTGCTCTATGTTCCCTTTCCATCAACACCTTGTTGGGTCTGATCATGCTTTCATCAAAGGAGCAATTCTATGACCACTGCTGAACTCATCTCGATCTTTTCGCTCACGGTTTTCTCACTGTCCCTCACGTTGGCGATTTGGAACTACACCTACAATCTGCGCTACACCCGCGTATCCCTCACCGAGCGCCTGCACGAACTCTGGTGGAGCAAGGACATGGTGGAAACCCGAGAGGAAGTTTACGCACTTTGCAAACAGGCTGCGTCCAATCCTTCCGAAATGTCCGCCCTCGCAGCCTATTATCGAGCACCACTCATCACGCCAAACCCGCCGGGTCGTGCAGCTTTCGCGAAATTGGTTGGATTCTTTTGCAACATCGAGGTCTGTCTCGATTCCAAAGTGATTGACGAAAGAATCACGTGCGACCTCTTCGCCGAAGCCCACTACGCAGACTATCAGCCTCTGATCGCAGCGGTTCGCGAGGCCATCCTGGAGCCCAGCCGCAAAACCGGAAGGCTTCCAAAATGGTTGAGCATGACGGTCCAGCTCGAGCGTCGCTTCGCCCGGCGTGGCATTAGGTTTCCTGATCATCACCACCAAAGGCCGATGCAAAAATAGTTTCTTTTGGAATGAAATGGGCTTTTGCAACGAACGCATCTTTACCAAAATCTTTCGGAAACAATTATTAACACGCATGACCACCGAATCCATCAACATCGAAGACCGCACCGACCTATCTGGCAACTTTCGTGGTGCAGTGGTGCTCGTCAATGTCTTCACTCCCAAGCCGGGACAGATGGATGCCTTCGTCGCCGCCCAAACTGGCGAATACAAACGCCTTCTCGGCAAGATCACGGGCTGGATCGGAAACCGGCTACATCGCTCGCTGGATGGCAAGCTCGCCGTGAACTATGCGATTTTCGAATCCCTCGATACTTACAAGGCATGGCGTGATAGCGAGCTTTTCCAAGAACACATCGGGATCATCGCGCCCTTCGTCGAAAGATCCGAGCCCGGCATCTATGAGATTCTCTATCAAGCTGGTGACATGTCTCCCATTTCCATGACCACCGAGGGCGCCCACCAAGACGTATGAGCTCGGTTCTCGTCATCTTCGCCCACCCGGCGTTCCAGCGGTCCAAGGTCAATCGCGCTCTCGTTGCCGCCGCACGCAATACACAGGGCGTGACGGTACACGATCTTTACGAGTCCTACCCTGACTTTCTAATCGATGTCCGAGCCGAGCAGCAGTTGCTGGAAAATCACTCGTCTGTCGTGCTACAGCATCCGTTTTATTGGTATAGCAGTCCGGCGCTCGTCAAGGAGTGGCTGGATCTGGTGCTGGAACATGGCTGGGCCTACGGCGATACCGGGCGAGCACTGCAAGGCAAAGTCATGGCCCAAGCGATCTCTGCCGGCGGCCCGGATGCCGCCTACCAGCGCACAGGCTCGAACCATTTCACCGTGCGCGAACTGCTCGCCCCTTTTGAGCAGACCGCCCGCCTGTGCGGCATGAGCTACGCCGAAGCTTTTACCATCCATTCCTCCCTCCAACTGGATGCCCCTGCCCTCACCGATGTTTCAACCCGCTACCAGACGTGGCTTAGCTCTCTGCGCGATGGCTCTGCTCCACTTTGGTTTCCGTAACCTTAACCCATGGCCTTCGAGAACGCATTCGCTCAAGCCTTCCTCTACCTTGCTGCCGCGCTGGTAGCGGTCATTGTCGGCCGCCGCTTCGGTCTCGGCGCGGTGCTCGGCTACCTGATCGCCGGAGCATTGATCGGGCCTTGGGGCTTTGGCTGGATCGGCGGCGAAAGTGAGCAAATCACCCACTTCGCTGAGTTCGGCGTGGTGATGATGCTGTTCCTCGTGGGGCTGGAGCTGGAGCCGTCCCATCTCTGGAAAATGCGGCGTCAAATCTTCGGCCTCGGCTCGTTTCAAGTCGTGGGGTCCACCCTGGCGATTGCAGGGGTGGTGATGGCATTTGGCCAAAGTTGGAAGCCGGCTCTCGGCATCGGCCTCATCCTCGCGATGTCCAGCACGGCGATCGTGCTCCAGTGCCTCAACGAGCGTAAGCTGATGCGCACGGAGCCAGGTCAAAACTCCTTCGCAGTGCTGCTTTTCCAAGACCTTGCAGTCATTCCTATCATCGCGCTACTGCCGTTGCTAGCCACCGGCCAGGGTGCGGAGGTCCACGGCCACGGCCCGGTTTCCTGGGTCGAGCATTGGCCAGCCTGGGGTCGTGCACTCGCCACCATCGGCGCGGTCGCACTGGTCATCGCCATCGCACGACTTGCGGTGCGGCCGATTTTCCGCGCGATTGCCGCCACCCGCCAGCGCGAGGCCTTCACTGCGGCAGCACTGCTGCTGATCATCGGTATCGCTCTACTCATGACAAAAGTCGGCCTCTCAGCCGCGCTTGGTGCCTTCGTCGCCGGCGTGGTTCTCGCCAATAGCGAGTATCGCCACGAGTTGGAGGCAGACATCGCACCTTTCAAAGGCTTGCTGCTCGGCCTCTTCTTCCTCGGAGTCGGCACTGGCATCGACTTCGGCCACATCGGAGCGAACTGGAAAGTGGTGCTGGGTGGGGTGTTTGGCCTGCTTTTCATCAAAGGCGGCTTGATCTTCGGTCTAGCCCGCCTGCATGGCTCTTCGAAAGGCGGTGCCTTTATCTTCGCCTCTGCCCTCGCGGCTGGCGGTGAATTTGCCTTTGTGCTCATCACACTTGCCTTGGGCAGCGGAGTTTTCGGCGCGGAGATCGCGCGCACGCTCATCGCCGTTGTCGCAATTACCATGGCTGCTACGCCGCTACTTATCATGGCAAGTCATCGCCTCACCGATCGCGGCAAGGCTCCTAACAGCGACGAGCGGGAAAGCGACGTTCACGACGAAGGTGCGCCCGTCATCATCTGCGGGCTCGGCCGCTTTGGCCACGCCGTCGGCCGCCTGCTCCACTCGCAGGGCATTCACTCCACCGTGCTCGACAACGATCCTGACCAAGTCGAAACCCTACGCGCCATTGGCTTCCCGGTCTTTTACGGCGATGCCGGCCGGCCGGACCTGCTCGCCACTGCTGGTGCCGCCCGGGCGAAGATTCTCGTTGTCGCGCTCAAGGACGCGGGCACCACGCTACGGATCATCGATACCGCCCGGGAACACTACCCGCAGCTGAAAATTTTCCTCCGTGCGCACGGCCGTTTGGAAGCCTACGAATTCCTCGATGCGGGCCAGGAGCAGATCTACCGCGATACGCTTGATTCCTCATTGAGAATGGGTGTCGACGTTCTCCGCACCCTTGGCATGCCCGCTTATGCCGCCCACCGCGCCGCAAAACTCTACCGCCGCACCGACGAAAGTCTGCTACGAGAAATGGCCGCCCACCGTCACGATCGCGTGTCCTTCATCAGCGCCGCGCGTGAATCCCAGCAAACCTTCATGTCAGTGATGAGAGCAGATCTTCACACGGCAGCGGCGGACGATGGCTGGTCGCCGCCAGGGCAACAACCCGAGGTCGATCCACCTGCAAGATGAGTTTGCTCACTATCACCACCAGCGTTACGTCTATTACTTTATGAAAAAAATCGCACTCGTTACAGGAAGTTACAAGGGCCTCGGCCTTGCCATCGCACGCCGTTTGTCCGCCTTGCCTGACATGTCGGTTATTATCACCAGTCGCCGCGAGGCGGAAGGACTCGCCGCAAAAGTGGCGCTTGCCGAAGCGGGTATCGACATTGGATTTCATCCTCTCGATGCCTCGGATCCGGCAAGCGTCACGGCGCTCTTTGCCTGGATTTCTGAAAAATACGGACGGCTCGACCTCCTCGTGAACAACGCGGGCGTCAACCCGGGAATGGACCCCGGCGAGGCTTCGGTTCTAACGATATCACCGGAAACCATGCTCCGCACCTTCGATGGCAACACCATCACCGCATTACGAGTCAGCCAGGCTGCCGTGCCGCTCATGCTGAAAAATGGATATGGACGAATCGTCAATGTCTCGACCGAAATGGCAAGCATCGAGGGGATGGGTTCTGACTACTATCCCGTCTCGCCTTCATACCGGATCTCCAAAGTGGGGCTCAATGCTCTGACGGTTTTGTTAGGCCGGGAGTTGAAGGACACAAACGTGCTGTTCAACGCCTACTCGCCGGGCTGGATGAAAACGGACATGGGTGGCGATTCCGCTCCATTCACTGCGGATGATGGCGCGGAAATGGCAGTGCATCTTGCGACACTGCCGGACGGTGGATCACAGGGCGGATTTTTTGCGGAAATGCGGAAGTTCGGTGGGCCGATCCGGCTTGAATGGTAATGAACCTCACATTTCCAACCCGATGAATCCTCCTCTTTTTTCACCTGCGGATGTAGAGCGTGAATCCGATGCATTTCCAATCATGGATGCCGAGGATTTCCTAACCGTGCGGGAATGTGGGACTACAGAATTCCACACGGAAGGAACGTTGCTCTTCGAATCAGGCGATCGGGGAGTGGATTTTTATGTCATCGTCAGCGGTTGGGTCGAGATCCTTGATACCTCGCGCGATGAGGAGCGGATCATCGTGCGATCAGGTGCGGGGAGCTTGATCGGAGACATCAATCTGTTCATTGGACGAAGAGCCGTGGCTACCGCAAAGGTGGTGGAAGACTGCGAACTGATCCGCCTAACCGCAGGGCAAGTCCGGCAGCTTTTGGTGCGGGCGGGTCATCTGAGCGAAAAGTGGATAACCGCCTTTTTGCGGAGACGGGAGCTGATGGACCTCATGGGCTTCGAAGGACTGCGGGTGATCGGTGATCCTGACGATCCCGCCGCACTTCACCTTCGCGAGTTCATGCATCGCAACGGATTACCGCATCGCTGGATTGATGTCACCGATGCCGGAAATACAACCACGCTCGCTGCATTAGAACCTGCGGGCGGCGAGTTCCCGGTAGTCGCCTGGCGCAACCATGTGGTGCTGCGAAATCCCAGTCTCCGGGAACTCGCGCTGCACACCGGAGTGGCGCAGCCGATTGCGGATGAACTGTTCGACACGGTGATCATTGGCAGCGGACCAGCCGGGCTGGGAGCGGCAGTCTATTCGGCATCGGAAGGACTCCGCACGCTGATCCTCGATCGCATCGGTCCTGGAGGGCAGGCCGGCTCAAGCTCGCGGATCGAGAATTTTGTCGGCTTTCCCTCAGGCATCTCCGGACGCGATCTCGCGATGCGCAGCTATGTGCAAGCGCTGAAGTTTGGCGCGGTGTTTTCCGCTCCCGTGAGTGTCACGGATATCAAGAGAGACATCGATGGGATCCTCACCATCTCGACCGATGACGGAAGTGCGATCAGGACACGGACGGCGATCATCGCAGTGGGAGTGAGCTACCGCAGCTTGGGCGTGCGGGGCTTGGACCTGTTGCATGGTGCCGGGGTCTATTACGCCGCCACTCAGGTGGAGGCACTTCTTTGCGGGAGTCGTCCGATCCACATCATCGGCGCGGGAAACTCTGCCGGCCAAGCGGCGATGTATTTATCCCGCTTCAGCGATCGGGTAAATCTAGTGGTGCGCGGAGGAAATCTGCGGAAAAACATGTCCACTTATCTGGCAGAGAGAGTGGAAGTAAATCCACGGATCCACATTCGGCTCTTTCATGAGCTACGCGCCATCGAAGGGACAGCCAGATTGGAGAAGGTGCATTTGGAGGATATCTCGACAGGCGGAAAGTCGATCGAAGAAAGCGCAGGCATCTTCGTTTTCATCGGCGCGACTCCCTGCACGGGATTCCTCGGGCCGACGTTTTGTAAGGACGACAATGGGTTTCTTATCACCGGAGCGGACACTGTGGCGTGTGGCGCATGGCCGCTCACCACATGCCAACCCTGCACTTTGGAGACCTCCATGCCCGGAGTCTTCGTCGCAGGTGACTGTCGCTCGAGCACCGCCAAACGAGTCGCCTTTGCGGTGGGTGATGGAGCCCTCGCGGTGAACTGTGTGCATGACTATTTAGGGACATACTCCTGATTGATAGTCATTTGCTGGCTGTCTCTCATCATCTGATCTATCTATCTTTCGTCATGGAAATCCTCATTGTTCTTCGTAGCTTGTCGCTCTACTCGGGAATAGCAGGTGCGATCGTGCTCGGACTCAGCTCTTGTGCGGTTGCGCCGGCGACGGTGAAGAAAGTCATTCGGTTCGAGAATGACTCATCCACAGACGCTCGCCTCCACCAACTCATCACCCAAGCTACGCACGATCCGTCTTCCTCCGACTCGGCACAAGCTTTGGGGGAATTCGTCGAGCGATGGAAAAAACGTGGTCTCGGTCCAGCGCATACTTTGGCCGCTCCCATGGCGGATGGAGTGGCATACCGTGTTCATTTTGATGGTGGAAGTGCCGGTTGTTATCCGCTCGAATACTTTGACCAGGTGGATTCCGCCCACGGCCTGAGGGTTGGAAAAATAGCACATTATCGACGCGCCGGAGTGGGTGCTCCATTGATCGCTCTCAGGGAAAACCGCCACCGCGAGGTCATTGAGCAATATTTCCCTGATGAAGCCATCACCCGACCGCTTACCGCTGTGGCGACCAAGGGTGCGGTGAAATCAGGCATCCAAGACGTAGAGATTCGCCTGCTCTGCCCACTGGTGAATCCAACTGTGGGAACAGGCCGCAACAAGCGCCAGCTCGCTGCCGATTTCAGTGCGGCTTGGGCCACGCTCCTTTCCCGCAGCGGCGAGCTGAACCGCAATGGCATCCTCGATGTCATTACAGCCACTCCGAAGCGTCCGCCGCAGCTCTATCTGATGCAGCCGTATGATCCTAACAAAGAGCCGCTCATCATGATTCACGGACTCTTGTCCACCCCGCTGGCTTGGGCGGAAGTGAGCAATGAGCTTTGGGCCGACGATACGATCCGCCAGCGCTATCAGATTTGGCACTATCTCTACAACACCTCCGCTCCCGCCCTCTATTCCGCCCGTTTGCTGCGCAAACAGATCCGGGATGTGAGGAAAGTGCTCGACCCCCGCGATAAGGATCTCGCATCCCGGCACATCACTCTTCTCGCCCACAGCATGGGAGGACTTGTTTCCAAGGCCATCGTCACGGAACCCGGCGATGCGTTTTGGAATGCGGCAATCAATGTCCCCCATGAGACATTGAAGCTCACTCCTGAAGACCGCAACCAGTTGCAAGACGCCTTTGAGTGGCAGCCAGAGCGAACGGTCCGGCGCATCATTTTTGTGGCAGTGCCCCATCGTGGGAGCGATTTCGCTGACAACCTACTTGGCAGGATCGGGCAGCGGTTCGCTGCTCCACCACTCCCCTTCAAGGCTTTTTACCAACGTATTTCCGAGTCCAACCCAGGCGTTTTTACTCCAGACTATGCTGCGTTGGGAACGGGTGAACTTGATGGAATCAGTTCGCTTTCTCCGCGCCAGCCGACATTGCGCATTCTGGCAGATCAGCCCTATGCCTATCCACTGCAAGCGCACAGCATCATCGGAAACCGCGGTAAATTTGGCCCACTCTCCCAGAGCAGCGACGGCATTGTTCCTTATTCAAGCAGTCATTTGGACGGAGTCGCATCTGAGCTCATCGTCCCTGCGGATCACGGAGCTTACCACCATCCAGAGGCACTGGCCGAGATTAAACGCTGTCTGAAACTGCCATGAATGAGGTAGGGTCAACCGCGTTGAGATCTCGGCTTGGGTAAGCGCTCATCCATGGTTGGGTTCGACCACAGGAAAATCGCTAGCATGGCTGCTTTGTAGTCCCAACCTAGGCGCTCCGTTCTTCTCCACTCCACTCGCACGGATTACCGTCATCTTCCCACGTGTCCGAAACAGGATTAAAATCTTAAAAAATGTTCTTGTGAACATAACTAAGAAGAAAATAATGTAATTTCAAGACGATGTCAGAGATGGGTTCTTCACAAATGGCAAGTAGCCCATTCGCGTCAGGTTAAGACCAGGATGCCTGATTCTATACAGGATTTCCGGATTCGCTTGTCTCGTTCGATGTGCCTCCGGTCGGGATCGAATTCGACTAACTCCTCTAAGTTGTGGGCTTTGATGAGTCGGGCGGCCAGCAAATCATATAGATTTTCGAAACTCAGATTCGCCCGTCCGCTAACATGACACCGGTGGTCAACGGCAAGCGGGTGAGCCACCAGGCTTCTAGCTGCTCAATGGCGGTGAACTCGCTGAGGCTGAAGTAGCCCATGTCCCGCAAAACGAGATCGCCACGCCGGACCTCGATGACGAACTCCTTGCCGATGGTTTTGTCCTGCTCGGTAGCGACGTACAAGGCCACGGGACACGATGGAACTGGTTAGCTGGTCCAAGGCGAGATCGATCTTCACCCCGGCGGTCTTTCCATGGTGGTTGCCGTGCGCGCGGAAAGCGTCCGCGTTGGACTTCGGCATGACCTGGCCGGATGCGTCTTCGATGAGGATGCGTTGGATTCTGCTACTCCCGATCCCATTGGCGTGCCATGCCCGGGCGGTCCCTGTCCTTGAGGTCGCCAGCGATCTGGTTCAATGAAGCCAGCCCGGTGACCACGGAACTGAGCAGGGATTGGAGGAAACCGGCAGCGGAGAATTTGCGTGAATGGCGGATGATCAACCGGGTTTGGCTTGCGATCAGATCAAGGTCGGGCAGGCTCGGCCACGAGCGGCCGGCGGGTAAGGCTTTTGACATAACGAGCTTGCCGGTTCGCTCGCCTTGTCAAACTTTTATTGTCATTATTCTTATCCAAATCGCTGAATTACAGTCATTTACCTGACGCGAATGGGATAAAACCGGATCCTGTTTGGGATTGCCACCCGGTCGGACAACTCCAACATTCCACCCCTGTCATGCCCGCGAAAAAGTCCCCCAAGAAAAAGAAACGCACCGCGATCCCGCTTCCACCGGCCTCTGATTGGCGCACCTCGGACCAGGATGAAATTCTCCGTCGCACCCAGCGCGCCATTGATGAGAATCACTCGGTCCACAATCTGGATCCCGCATATCCCGTTTTCTCCAACTTCGGCGTGGTCTCGCCCAGCGGCATGATCTATCAGGTCGAGGTGCGCGACCTCGCCACCCGCGATTTTTCCTGCACCTGCCCGGACTTCCGCATCAACGGCCTAGGCACCTGCAAACACGTGGAAGCCGTGCTCATCTGGCTCAAGCGCCGCTTCAAGGGCGAGGTGCGGCTGGCGGAGAAATCCGGGTCCCCCCGCGCCGATCTCGTCCCAAGCGGGGAGACTCTCGCCATCGCCCGCAACTTCGGAAATCTCCCCGCGTCTCTGCGGTCGCAATTCGATTCTAACGGCGTCCTGATCGGAAATCCGGAGGAGCAGCTCGAAAAAATCCGCCGCAACCGCAGCCGGAATTTCCGCATCTCCCAGGACGTCCATGGCTTCCTCGAATCCCGCCGCCACGCCGAGGAACGCCGCATCCTGCGTCGTGAATACGAAACCGGCGTCGTCGCGGGACGCCACCCGGAGCACGTCACCCTCAACCCGCTCTATCCTTATCAGCGAGAGGGCATGCTCCATCTCGCCTTCAACGGACGCGCCCTGCTCGCCGATGAAATGGGCCTCGGCAAAACCATCCAGGCCATCGCCGCCTGCGCCCTGCTCCACCACCTTGGGAAGGCGCGACGCGTGCTTGTCGTGACCCCCGCCTCGCTCAAGTCCGAGTGGGAGGAACAAATTCGCAAGTTCACCACCCTTTCCCAGCGGCTAGTCTTCGGCCCCCGCACCACCCGCGCGAGATGTTATGCCGACCCCGGGCCACCCTTCTTCACCATCGTCAACTACGAACAGGTCGTCACCGACTCGCTCGACATCAACGACAAGCTCAAGCCGGACATCGTCGTGCTCGACGAGGCCCAGCGTATCAAGAACTGGGCCACCAAGACCGCCCAGGCCGTCAAGCGCCTGCAAAGCCGCCACGCCTTCGTCCTCACCGGCACCCCCATCGAGAACCGCATCGACGAACTCTACTCCATCGTCGATTTCCTCGATCCCACGCTGCTAGGCCCGCTGTTCCGCTTCAACCGCGACTTCTACCAGTTTGACGAGAAAGGCCGCCCGTCTGACTATCAGAATCTAGCAAGCCTCCGTGAGCGAGTCCGCCCCATCCTGCTCCGCCGCCGCAAGCACCACGTCGAGACCGAGCTGCCCGACCGCACCGACCGGAACCATTTCGTGAAACTCACCGCCCCCATGCAGGCGGACTACGACGAGGTGAAACGCCAGGTCTCCCAGCTCATCCAGGCTTCCATGCGCCGCCCGCTGAAGAAAAGCGAGCAGGACCTCATCATGATTCTGCTAGGCATGATGCGCATGATTTGCGATTCCCCCTCCATCATCAAAAGCCGCGATTGCCAGGACTGCCCCAAGCTCGACGAACTCGGCCCCATCCTCGACGAAGCACTCTCCGATCCCGACGTCAAAATCATCATCTTCTCCGAGTGGGAAGGCATGCTCAAAAAAGTCCGTGCCTGGGCGGACAAAAACGGCGTCGGCTACGCATGGCACATCGGCAGCGTGCCCCAGCAGAAACGCCGGGGTGAAATCATCGCCTTCCGCGAGGATCCCGATTGCCGCCTCTTCCTCAGCACCGATTCCGGCGGCGTCGGTCTCAACCTCCAGCACGCCAGCGTCGTCATCAACTGCGACCTGCCGTGGAATCCCGCCCGCCTCGAACAACGCATCGCCCGCGCCTGGCGAAAACACCAGACGCGCCCCGTCACCGTCATCAACCTCATCGCCGAAAACACCCTCGAACACATGATGCTCGATACCCTCGCCACCAAGATGAACCTCGCCGAGGGCGTGCTCGACGGCTCCGAAAAATCCCTCAGCCAGGCCAAGCTCAAACGCGGCCGCGAAGCCAACCTCGCCCGCCTCCAACAGATTCTATCCATCACTCCGGAAGGCAAACCCGCGACCCAGGTCCGGCCCGCGGATCCCGCCCTCGCCTTTGCCGAACGCGCTGCCACCACCCTCGGAAACGCCCTGCTCCACTGCCAGGAAGCCATGCTCCCCGGCCAGGCCGAACCCGTCATCCTCACCGTCCTGCGCGATCCACAAGGCGCCGCCGCCGTCTCCGCGCTCTTCCACGAAACCGACTGGCACGGCAATCCACCGAAGCTCCACGTCCTCGACGAAAGCACCTGGGTCTCCCTGCAAGCCCTCGTTTCCGCCGGCCTCATCACCCTCAACACCCGCGCTACCCGCTCGTTGACCGGTGATGGTCCACCCCCGCAAAAGCCGGCCCTCACCCCCGAGCAACTCCAGCGCATCGCCGACCTCCGCGCCTTCGCCGCCAAGAAACAAAAAGTCGCCCGACTCCTCATCGAAAGCGACCTCGCCGAAGAAGCCGAACCGCATCAAAAAGCGGCAGAGAAGGCGCTGACGGAGGCGGACGCCATCGGAGGATCGCCAGCTTGACGGGAAACCACATTCCCGTAGGTATGTCGCATGAAAACCACCATCGATATTCCGGAAGGGCTGTATCGTCGGGCGAAAATCCACGCGGTGGAAACCGGGCGGACCCTGAAAGACCTCGTTCTCACTTCTTTGGAAAAGGAACTCAATCCCGTTTCTCCGCCCAAACCAGAGAAAACCACATGGGCAAACCGCAAGCTACGGCTCGAATTCAAGCGGCTCATGGAATCCGGCGCTCTCGGCGGGGAAACGGACTCTACCGTGATCCTTTCGGAAGACCGCTCCTCCCGTGAAAACTCTCTACTTTGATTCCAACTACCGCCTCTTCCTCGCCGCCGCACCGCTTTTCGGACTCACGGGCGTGAATGTGATTCCGAACGCCTGATTTCGTTTCACGCGAACTCTAAAAACGCACCTTTCCCCGAAAACTCCAACGCATCGCCGACCTCCGCGCCTTCGCCGCCAAGAAACAAAAAGTCGCCCGACTCCTCATCGAAAGCGACCTCGCCGAAGAAGCCGAACCGCACCATAAAGCGGCGGAAGAGGCTCTGGCGGAGGCGTCAACAATTGAAAACAGGTCATTAAATACCCCGGTGGCACATCCATCTTGCCCCTGAGGCTGATAATGAACACCATTTCGTGCCTCCCTCAATTCCTCGAAACCCCTCAAAATGAACATCCCGCCAATGTCATATCCAGGTTCGCGCTGGTGGAAGTTTGATTTCCACACCCACACCCCGGCGTCCACGGACACTCCTTGGCATTTGCAGGCCAATACAGACGAAGCTCTCACCGCCGAAGTCTGGCTACTCAAATACATGGCCGCCGGTATTGATTGCGTTGCCGTAACCGATCACAACAGCGGAGCATGGATCGACACGTTGAAGGCGGCTTACGCTTCCATGGAAATCTCCAGGCCCGAGGGGTTCCGTGAGCTTCACTTGTTTCCCGGAGTCGAAATCTCGGTGAACGGCGGGTTTCATTTGCTGGCAATCTTCGACAAGACCAAGACCACCTCGGATATCGACACTCTGCTAGGCAAGGTGGATTACGCCGGCACCAAAGGCGACAGCGATGGGGTAACCCGCAGAAGTCCTGTCGAAGTGGTTGACGCGGTTCTGGCCGCAGGGGGAATTCCCATTCCGGCACATGTGGACCAGGCGAAGGGCTTGCTGCGTCCCAAGCCGGGTGAAACCGGAAAATGCGAACTCGATCCGAACACGGTGCGGCAGCTTCTGGAACACCCGCATCTGATGGCGATGGAAGTCGTGGAAGACGGATTCATTCCGCCCGGCATCTATTCGGAATCGCGGACGCACTGGGCCAGAGTGGTCGGAACCGATTGCCACAATTTCCGCCCACCCTATCCCCAAGTGCCCGGTTCTCGATTCACCTGGGTGAAAATGGGTACTCCCTCGTTAGAAGCGCTGAAACTCGCGCTACACGATGGCAACGATTTCTCCCTGATCCGTTCCGATGCCATCGGGCAAAGTCACGATCCGAACGGAACGCCAGAAGATTGGATCGAGTCGCTGGAGATCAGCGACGCCAGGTTGATGGGCCGGGGAACGTCGGCGAAATTCGAGTTCAGCCCCTGGATGAATGCGGTGATCGGCGGTCGCGGCAGTGGAAAATCGACGCTGATTCATTTCATACGACTGGCTACCCGCCGCGAGGAATCTCTCGGAAACCTCGGGCCTAACAATCGCGTAATGAGGAATCTTGCGAGCTTCAAGAAGGTCGGGGAGAGGCGGGGGGACGAAGGTGGCTTGCTTGCGGAAAGTAAAGCGATGCTGGTCTATCGAAAAGCCGGTGAGCGCTTTCGCCTAACCTGGTTGCAGAGTGACGGAGGGACAACAGTTGAGAGCTTCGATGCCACCACTGGCGGGTGGATACCGGCATCCTCGCAAGATGTGGTGACTCGTTTCCCACTGGGAATCTTCAGCCAGGATGAGATCGGGCTGATTGCTGAAAGTCCGGGAGCTTTGATGCAGAGGATCGATGAAGCCATTGGCAAGGTGGAATGGGACGCCCGGTGGGAGAACGAGCTGAACACCTTCCTCTCATTGCTAGGCAAAATCCGCTCGCAGCGTTCGCGGCTGGCGGAGAAGGATCGGCTGAAAGGCGAATTGGAAGATGTGATGAAGAATCTGGCGGTGCTGGAGAATTCGGAACACGCGGCCATTTTCAAAGCAGCCAGAAAAGTGCGTCGGCAGGAAGATCAGATGGGATCCTTGTTCGAGGCCTATGAACGCGTTGTGGATGAAATCTCTGAATTGCAGGAGAATCTGGTGCTCCATGATCTTCCAGCGGATGTGATCGACCCCGCGCAACCGGAAGACGCGATCTTGGCAGAGACGGATAGGAAACTCCGCCGCGCGGTCGAACGCGCCGCGCGGATCATGGAGAAAGTCCAAGCCGCGATGAACGCAGTCTCCATGAGCCAGAAACAGGCCATCGACACATCAGAGTGGGAAATCACCCGGCAGGCGACAGAGCACGACTATGAGGCGCTCCTGAAAGAGCTGGAGGAAAAGGGTCTGGGAGATCCTGCCAAGTTTTCCCAAGTCGCCGCCCGGCGGCAGGTTCTGGAGAAAAGCCTCAAGGATATCGAAGCGGTCGAAAAGGAGATCAAACAACTGCGCGAAGAAGCAGCGGCCTCCAATCAGCGACTGCTGGATCTGCGCGCGGAACTCAGGACACAGCGCCGGGCTTTCCTGACACGGGAACTCCAAAACAACCGGTATGTGAAGATCGATTTGAATCCTTTCGGTTCCGAGGAAGACAAAGACCGGGTGGAAGCCGCGTTGCGGAGGGAGCTGGGATGCGAAGACGGTCGCTTCGCCGATGCGTTGCGGAATGTGGAGCGAGGCAGTGGATTCGTCGAAACCCTGTATTCTGCTGCCGCAACCGAAGAGCAACGCATTGCGGACCTGCTAACGCGGCTCAAGAGTTGGAAGCAAATGGTGGTGAACGCCGGCTACGGGCATACGACCGATCTACCAAAGGCGTTCGAAAATTTCCTGAAGCGCGAGTTCGAGCGGCGGCCCGAATATTTCGACCGCTTTTTTGCCTGGTGGCCGGAAGACACGCTGTCGGTGTCCTACAGCAAGGGAGGCAAAGGGAAGGATTTTGTCTCTCTCAAGAATGGCTCCGCCGGCGAAAAGGCCGCAGCCCTGCTTGCCTTTTTCCTCGCTCACGGAAACAGCCCGCTGGTGATCGACCAACCTGAGAACGATTTGGACAACCACCTGATCACCGACCTCGTGGTCAAGCAGTTGCGCGAAAACAAGCAGCGCCGCCAGGTCATTGTAGTGACTCACAACCCCAACATCGTGGTCAATGGCGATGCCGAGATGGTCCATGCGATGCGTTTTGAGAACGGCCAGTGCCGCGCCAAGGCATCGGGACCATTGCAGGAAAACTTCGTCCGGACCGAGGTATGTGAGGTGATGGAGGGGGGCAAGCCAGCCCTCGTCTCGCGCTATCAACGACTCATTTGAACCATGATTTTAAGACTCAACGAAATTCTTGATAGGATCCGCTTGGGAGAAGACTCCGGAGCGGAATTCAAGGAGATTTTCTTCAGTGGGGAACGTGTGACCGACCCGTCACGCGATCATCTCGCCAAGGAAATCGCCGCGATGGCCAACGCCAAAGGCGGGTGGCTGATTCTGGGAATCAACGACAAGAGCGGAAATGTCGTCGGCATCCCTGCGGACAAACTGGATGCGACTGAAAGTTACGTGCGGGAAATCTGCGAAACGTCGATCAAACCCGCGCTACCGGTGGACATTTATCGCCGTGAACTCCCCGATGTGGATGGAGAGCCACGACCTGTCCTCTTGGTAGGCGTCGAGCCGGGACTCTACGTGCATCAGGCCCCCGGCGGCTACTTCCGACGGACCGGAAGCAGTGCGCGGCCCATGTCCACGGATTTCGTGGTGCGACTCCATCAGGAACGGAGCCTGGCGAAACTCAAGCGTTTCGAAGAACTCCCGGTGCCTGGAAGCTCGAGGGGGGATCTGGATGAAGTGCTATGGAAACGATTTGTTTCAAGACAAGATGAAGATCCCGAGGTAGCGCTCCGAAAGCGCAGCCTGCTCGCGCTGACGGATGATGGCGAATCTCATGCAACAGTCGCCGGGATCCTGATGTGCAGCCGCCAGCCAAGGAAATTCTTCCCCAATGCATTCATTCAGGCGGTTCGCTATCGCGGCTCGGTCATGGATGCCAACTTCCAAGTGGATGCGAAAGACATCGAGGGGCCACTTGATCGGCAAATCGCCGATGCGATGGCCTTTTTCAAGCTCAATCAACGGGTGGCGGCCACCAAAACCGTGGGGCGTGCCGACTATCCGCAATACAGCGAAAAGGCGGTGTTCGAGGCAATTGTCAACGCGGTCGCGCATCGTGATTATGCGGTGGATCATTCGAAGATCCGCTTTTTCATGTTCGATGACCGGATGGAAATCTACTCGCCCGGTGGACTGGTGAACTCGATGAGCGTGGAAGCACTCCAAGTGCGAACGGCCACGAGAAACGAGCTGCTGACCAACCTGTTGAGCGAGTGTCCGCTTCCAGAGGACGAGGCCGCGGGGGTGGGTAGAAAAACAGTCATGGAGCGCCGGGGTGAAGGAGTGGGAATCATTCTTCGTGAATCAACCACGCTTTCTGGCAAAACTCCGAGTTATCAACTTTTTGACGACGCGGAATTGCGGCTCACGATCTACGCAGCAGAAATACCGAATCAGGAAGAGGCCGTCTCGGGTTCGAACTCCTAGAGGCATTGCAGGAGATCCGCCGAATTCTATCTCGGAAGCGCGGAACTGCTGATGGGCAAGGCATTCAACCCTTCATCAATTCATAGAGATCGCCTACCTCTGAGGAATCTTACCATCAGCCAAATGCCGTCACCGGGGAGGTTGCGGTGTTTCACCCGCTTGATTTGCGGACTTGTGGTCGTTCGCGTCCCCGGCGGCGAAGGGATTACGTTTTCCCACAACCACGAAGTGCGTCGAATACGCTTCCTCGATCAAATGTTCGCCGCTGCGCGAGAAGCGCAGGCGGTGGCTGCGGTGTTGATAGACGGTTAACGATGGCTTGAGATTCAGGTCGTGGGCGTGGAAACGCAGCAGGCGCAGGATGCAGCCGGCACGGGTGAGGTTGCAGCGGATCACGCGTTCGAGAACGGGAATTTGTCCGCGTTTCCAGCGTTCGAGATCGGCAGGGAGCAGCAAATCCATTTCCACGAACAGCTCCACTGGAGCGACGAAGCGCTGACGGGCGAGGATAGGGGAAACGGCGGCGACGATCTTGGGGTATTCCTTGAACTCGCGGTAGTTGGCGACGGTGGGTTTGGCGGCGTGGCTCATGCAGATGATGTTATTTGCCGCCTGCGGCGAGCCAGCGGTCGAGGTCGCGGCGGAGGATGAAATCGGTGAGGTGCAGCGTTTCCGCCTGGCCGATTTCGAAGAGCAGGCGGTAGTCGCCAGCGATGCGGACACGGAGCGTGCCCGGGCGGAGTTTGAGGGCGCGCACGGTTTTCCAAATCGAAGGATCGCCGGCGGCGAGGCGGCCGGCGGCGGTGATCGCTGCGGCGGAGGCCTGCCGCGGATGGTGGCGGAGTGATTCCCGAAAGGCGGCACTGTATTCGGGGATTCGCAGGACTTGCGGCTCCCATTCGATGCCGATGGTGTCGTCGGCTTCGACGTCGGGTTGGTGGTCGGGGGATGAATCGGAGGCCGGATTTCCGGGTTTTTCCCGGGCGGTGCGGCGGAGTTGGTCCTGGGCCGCGCGAAGGTCGCGCATGGCGCGGTTTCGTTCGTCGTGCTCCACCTTGAGGTTGTCTTTGAAACGGCGCAGGTGATCGCGCAGTTCGCGGGTTTCGGATGAATCCCGAGCTGCGGGGACGGGTGTGGAAACGGTGGGTTTTTCCTCGGAGGCCTGGTGTTTCGTTTCCATCTGGTTTTCCCGGCGCGCCAAGGCTTCCTGCATCGCGTCGATCCGGGATTTCAGCTTCTCGATTTCGGCATCGCGTTGGCTCACGCGGGTGGCGGTTTCCGCGCGAACTTTTTCGAGATCGATGGCATGGCGGACTTGGTCGTTCGAGGCTTGATCGGTGGCATCGAGGATTTGGTATCCCGGCTCATCGTCATCGAGGCCGAGCAGGTCGCGGGCATCCTCCATCTGCTCCATCAGCGTGGCTTGATCCGCCCAGTTGCAAACCGGCAGCACGCCGCGGGCGATGAGAAGTCCGAGCGCGGGGTCCGCCACCAGGGCCGCGTAGCCAAGGTCGCCGAAAATCACTGCGGCGGATGCATCTCCGGATCGTGCGGCTTCCATGGCATCGCGGGCTCTCTGCTGGAGCAGTTGCATCCGTTCGGGCGGACTGGCCAGCAGGACTTCCATTTCAAATGAGAGGCCGACCGCCCAGGACGCCCAATCGGCCAACCAACGGAGGGCTTCCGCATCCCTGGCCTCATGGAATTCGAAGGCGATTTCATCGAGTAGGTCGGGGGATAACGAGTCGGGACCGGCCGCTTGGAGCATTTCGATCGCACGCGGTATTTCGCGAAAGCGTGCGAGCCGGATGGCCACATCCCCGGCGAGGGGCGGGATCAAGCGCCTCGGGTCGAGGGCATGGAGTTCGTAGGATCGCATTTCCCTGATCCGCTCCCTGGTGAGAAGCAGCTCCGGATGTGCCGTCGCTTCGGAGACAGTGACTCCATCGATCTGGTATTCATCACCCGTGTTGATTTTCCCTTCGCAGCATTGCTTGAATTTCCTGCCGCTGCCGCAGGGGCAGGGATCATTGCGCCCGGCTTTGGGGATCGCCCGTTTCAAGGTGGACCCGCCGCCGAGCGTGGTTTCCGACTCCGGTCGGTTTGGGATCGAGTTTTCCCAAGCTGTTCCCGCCGCGCACTTGCGGGCGTCTGCCAGAATGTGGTCGAGGGAGAGGTCTCTTTCAATGTCCGCATTGAGGATGGTGGCCACCACCGGGTCTCCGGATAGTTTGGCCGCGAGGCAGAGCAGCGACCTGACAAATGGCAGTCCCGTGCGCATCGTCGCCCGGCAGATCCTGCGGGTGAGGGCGAGGAATTCAGGTGATGCGGGGGCTTCGCGGCGTTCGTAGTCGAGCCAGCCTGCGATGAGGGCGGTGGCTTCGCGCTCGCTGCCCATGCGGCCTGAGCGGACCGCTGCGGCAAGCGATTCCGCCACATCCCCCTCAAGGCGCAGCGCTGTGTGCAGAAGGAGCATGGCTTCCGGGAGCAGGGCGGCCCCCAGCTCAAGCACCTGTGCGGGGATCCGCCGCCCGGCAAACAAGGCTCCCAAGTACAGGTGGCTGAACGATTTCGCATCGCGCGCGGTCGCCGCCTCGTTCAGTGCGGCGGTGAGGATGGAATCGTCCGCGGGCAGGGCGTCCCCCAAAGCTCTCAAGGCCGGACGGCAATAGGTCGTGGCGGCGGCCTGTTTCAGGAGTTCGCAGACGGCATGTGAATCGGAGGGCTGCATGGTGGATTGCGGATGCGTCCGAGTTGAAGCCCATCCGGCACATTCCGCAATCCCCGGATTGGCCGGATTGGTCGGCTGGATCGTGGACATGGCAAGCGCGGGAAGAATCCGAATCCGGCCTCAAAAACTGTTCGATTGAACATTTTTCAGAACGCCGTAAAATGGGGTGAAAGCGATGAATGAGGTCGGATTTCAACGAATGGGAAGGAGCCAAGGCAAACGATGAACGCGCCTTTTGTAGAACTGCACGCGCGGTCGGCGTTTTCGTTTTTGGAGGGTGCGAGCCAGCCGGAGGCGATGATCCGCCGGGCGGCTGAGTTGGGGTACGACAGCATCGCCCTCACCGACAGGATGGGGTTTTATGGCTCGGCCCGCGCCCACCACGCCGCGAAGGAATGCGGGATCCGCGCGATCGTTGGCTGCCTGCTGGATTTGCCGGATGGGACGCGGTTTCCGGTGCTCTGCGCCACGCGCGACGGTTACCGGATGTTGTCGCGTCATCTCACGGATCACCATTTGCAGCCAGGTGAGGAACATGAATTTTCGCGGATGGGAAATCATTTGTTCGCCCTCACGGGAGACCGCGACGGTCCGCTGTGCCGGCCCTTGCTGGCGAATGACCGGCAAGCCGCGTTGCAAGCCGCGGAGCGACTGGTCCGGCTTTTCGGGCAGGGAAATGTCTACGTGGAACTCACCCGCCACGGCCTGCGCGACGACGGACGGTTGAACCGCCAGCTCATCGATTTGGCGGGCCATCTCCGGCTGCCGTTGTTAGCCAGCAACGCGCCGCTTCACGCCACGCGCGGCGACCGGCGGCTGGCAGATGCCTTTGCCTGTCTGCGCCATCACGTGCCGCTGGACCGCGCGGGGCGGTTGCTGGCTCCGAATGGTGAGCGGCATTTGAAATCCCCGGCGGAAATGGCCGCACTCTTCGCCGATCTGCCAGAGGCGGTTCACAACACGCGCCGGCTTGCGGAGCGGATTGGTTTTACCCTGGAAAACCTCGACTACCGCTTCCCGGATTTTCCGGATGGCCGGGGCAATCCCCTGTCGCTGAACGAACAAACCATGTTGCTGCGCCGACACGCTTATGCCGGGGCGTCGCGGCGCTACGGCATTTGTAGTAAAAAGGTGAAAACCCAGCTGGAGCACGAGCTCGCGATGATCCACCGGCTGGGGTTTCCCGGGTATTTCCTCATCGTCCACGATCTGGTGGAATTCGCGCGCGGCCGGGGCATTCTCTGCCAAGGCCGGGGATCCGCCGCGAACTCGGTGGTTTGCTACGCGCTCGGCATCACCGCCGTGGATCCAGTGGGCGGCGGGTTGTTGTTCGAACGGTTTCTATCGGAAAACCGCAAGAGCTGGCCGGACATCGACATCGATTTCCCCTCCGGCGAGCGCCGCGAGGAGGTGATTCAGCACGTGTTCAAAAAATACGGCGCGCGCAACGCCGCGATGACGGCGAACGTCATCAGCTACCGGTCGAAATCCGCGTTCCGTGAAATGAGCAAGGTGCTCGGATTCCCGCCCTCGGTGGCGGAGCGCTTTTCCGGTGATGTCTCGTCGTTCCGCGATGAGGACTCGGCGGAGACCACCCGCGAGGCACGGTTCGAGGAGCGCATCGCCAGCATCCTGCCGCCGTCGCATCCGCGGCTGCCGGCGCTGGCCCATCTCTATCAGTCAGTGCTCGGCATGCCGCGCCACCTCGGCCAGCATTCCGGCGGGATGATCGTCTGCGACCACGGGCTCGACGCGGTCGTCCCGCTTCAACCGGCGACCATGCCGGGACGCACCGTGGTGCAGTGGGACAAGGATGATTGCGAGGACATGGGCATCGTGAAGATCGATCTGCTAGGACTCGGCATGCTCGCGGCGATGGAGCAAGCGCTGGAAATCCGCTCGCGCCGCGGCCAACCGGTGGACTTGGCGAAGATCCCGAAGGATGATCCCGCCGTTTTCGAAATGCTGGGCCGCGCGGATACCATCGGCACCTTCCAGGTGGAGAGCCGGGCGCAGATGGCCACGCTGCCGATCATGCGGCCGAAAATTTTCTACGATCTCGCCATCGAAGTGGCGATCATCCGGCCGGGTCCGATTGTCGGGGATCTGGTGCATCCCTATCTGAACCGGCGCAACGGCACCGAAAAAATCGACTACATCCATCCCGATTGTCAGGAGATACTGGAGCGTACGTTAGGCGTGCCGCTTTTCCAGGAACAAGTGCTGCGCATGGCGATGGCGGTCGCCGGATTCAGCGGAGCGGAAGCGGACGAACTGCGGCGGGCGATGGCGTTCAAGCGCAATGACGAGCGCATGGAACGGGTGACGGAAAAACTCCGCCTGCGCATGACGGAGCGCGGTGTCCAAGGCGAGGTGCAGGAGAAAATCATCGCCTCCATCGGCTCGTTCGCGCTTTACGGATTTCCGGAAAGCCACGCGATTTCCTTCGCGCTCATCGCCTACGCGAGTTGCTGGCTCAAGGTCCACCATCCGGCGGAATTCTACACCGGACTGATCAACAACCAGCCGATGGGATTCTACTCGGTGAACACGCTGATGCAGGACGCGAAACGCCACGGAATCCGCATCAAGCCGGTCTCCTGTCTGTGGAGCGGCGAACTAACCGAAGTCGAGGATGACGCCACGCTGCGGCTCGGGCTGGACCGGATCAAAGGCCTGTCAGCAGCGGATCGAATCGTCGGCGAGCGGATGAAATCGCCGTTTTCCTCACTGGAGGATTTCATGTCCCGCGTCCGGCCGACGGCGAAGGAGAAGCGGCTGCTCGCGCAATCCGGGGCGCTCAACGGGTTGCCGGAAGTCGCCCACCGGCGGCAGGCCTTGTGGCAAGTCGAGCTGCCCCTGCACGACGATCTGCTGATTCCGCCGCGTCCTAACGGCCAGGAGTTTCTCCAAGTCATGTCGGTCGCGGAACGTTTGTCCGCGGATTACCACACGCAAGGAGCGTCCACCGGCCCACACCCGATGCGGCTGTGGCGAGAGCGGTCCGGCAGCCGCAACATCCTGCGCGCCACGGATTTGCAGAACCTGCCACACGGCATCCCGGTTACTGTCGCCGGTCTGGCGATCTGCCGTCAGCGCCCCGGCACGGCCAAAGGGCATTGTTTCATTTCCATGGAAGATGAAACCGGCATCGCCAATCTGTTCGTGCCGAAAAAGACCTTCCATCGGCTGCGGCAGGTTATCACTTGTGAGCCGTTTTTGTTAGTCGAGGGGATTCTCCAAAGCTCGGAAGGCGACCAGCCGACGGTCTATGTGCTCCACGTTGAGCCGTTGCCCGGGATCCAGCCGGAGCACGCCACGCGGTCGCATGATTTCCATTGAGTCGGGGTTTGGGCCAGGGCCACCTCATTCTGGCACGGGACTTTCGCAACCTGTTCACCCGCTTGCTGGACTCCGAAAACGGCTGATCGCCGAAATATGGCATGCGCACGACCCGGGCAATACGCCGAGCCGTCGCAGGCGGCATGAGGCCGAACGCCGCTGCACCCACGAATACGATCTGCGCCTGAGCGCCTTCTTCGGCACCGCCCCCGGCCTGTGGATGAATTTCCAACTGGACTACGAACTCATGCGCGCCGACCGCGAAAAGGGCGAAGCCGTCCGCAAGGAGGTTCAACCCTGCGCGGCGTGAAACTCCATCTTGATAGCTTAACGCCGCACGTTACTATGGCATTGACCTGATGATTCGCTCGTTCGCTTGCAGGCAAACCGCCCTCTTCTTCGAGGAACAGAAAACCCGGTCGTTCCCGCCGGACATCCAACTCGTCGCCCTGCGGAAACTCGCCCAAGTTCACGCCGTCACCGAACTCAACCACCTCGCCGTCCCGCCCGACAATCGCCTCGAAGCGCTCAAGGGCAACCGGAAAGGCCAACACTCCATCCGCATCAATGACCAATGGCGCGTCTGCTTCCGCTGGAAAACGGACGGCCCCCATGAAGTCGAAATCGTCGATTACCACTGAATCCAACATGAAAACGCACGCTCCCATTCATCCTGGCGAGGTTCTCCGCGAGGATTTCCTGCTTCCCCTCGGCCTCTCTGAATACCGCGTCGCCAAGGACATTGGCGTCCCGCCCCGGCGCATCAATGAGATCGTGAAGGGCAAGCGCTCTCTCACCGTGGACACCGCCCTGCGCCTCGAACGCTACTTCGGCTGGCCCGCCGATGTGTGGCTGAATCTCCAGTCTCACCACGACCAGCAAACCGCCAAGGAGACCATGAAATCCGCCCTTGCGGAAATTCAGTCATGTCCTGCGCTTTGAAAAGATGCCACCGTTAGAACTCATTCCTTTTCCCAACCCATGCGGACCTTGATTCTCGGAACTTTGTAAATTACCTACCCAAGGCGTTGCCCTGGGCTGGCATGTTCCGCATCCTTGGTGCTGGAGAAGTCCGAATCCTTAAAGGCATTGCACCAGAGAGATTGAACTACATGCGACACCAGCCAGCCAAGCAGACGGTTTGCCCCCATAGGCACACGGCAGAAGCCACGCCCCACCGGGAGAAGCTTTGTATTGTGAGTCTGTCGCCGTTTTTACAGGCTCATTTGCGTCACTAAGATTCGCAATCCCCCCGGAAAATGGAGCCTCCAGTCCCCCAATGCTCCCCCGGCTCACCTGCCGCATGGCCATGGTAGGGTTTTACCCCATACGAAGAAACGGGGATATCGACATGATAGGCTGGCACCCGAAAATCTTTTAGAATGACACTACCCCACGCAGCTTCCCCACCTGAAGCTCCCGCCGATCTCATCAGCAGTGAAGCCCAGCTCATCACCGGGGCTTTGCAGAACGCGATTTTGAAGAGCGAGAACTTCTCCAGCATCGCCACGGATGCGAAGGGCGTGATCCAGCTCTTCAATGTGGGTGCGGAGCGCATGTTAGGCTACACGGCGTCCGAGGTGATGAACCGGATCACCCCGGCGGACATTTCTGATCCTGAAGAAGTCATCGCCCGGGCCTTGGCTTTGAGCAACGAGCTCGGGACGCAGATTACGCCGGGCTTTGAGGCCTTGGTTTTCAAGGCTTCCCGCGGGATTGAGGATATTTACGAACTCACCTACATCCGCAAGGACGGCAGTCGTTTCCCGGCGGTCGTCTCGGTGACCGCGCTGCGGGATGATCAGGGCGGGATCATCGGCTACCTGCTCATCGGCACGGACAACACGGCGCGGATGCAGGTGGAGGAGGAGCGCAGCAAGCTGGACCAAAGTCTCCGCGATCAGCAGTTTTACACCCGTTCCCTGATCGAGTCCAACATTGACGCGCTGATGACCACGGACCCTTCCGGGGTCATCACGGATGTGAACAACCAGATGGAGGCGCTCACCGGTCTCTCGCGTGATGAGCTGATAGGAGAGTTTTTCAAAAACTACTTCACCGATCCCGCGCGGGCCGAGGAGGGCATCCGGCGGGTTCTCAGTGAGGGAAAAGTGACGGACTACGAACTCACCGCGCGTTGCAAGGATGGCATCGAGACGGTCGTTTCCTACAATGCCACCACGTTTTACAACCGCGATGGGGTGCTGCAAGGAGTCTTCGCCGCAGCGCGGGATGTGACGGAGCGCAAGCGCTGGGACAAGGTCTTGCAGGAAAACACGCTCGAACTCGAGACCGCGAAGGCCGTTGCGGAAAAGGCCAACCTCGCGAAATCGGATTTCCTCTCCAGCATGAGCCATGAGTTGCGCTCGCCGCTCAATGCCATCCTCGGCTTCGCCCAGCTCATCGAGTCCGATACGCCGGGGCCCACGCCCGCGCAGAAGGCCAGCATCGACCAGATCCTTCACGCCGGTTGGTTTCTGCTGGAGTTGATCAATGAGATTCTCGATCTGGCGGTGGTCGAGTCCGGGCGCTTGGCGCTCTCGCTGGAAGCGGTTTCGCTGCCTGAAGTCTTGATCGAATGCCAAGCGATGATCGAACCGCAGGCGCAGAAACGCGGCATCAGCATGGTGTTTCCTAAGTTCGACGCCCCTTGTTATATCAAGGCGGACCGCACGCGCTTGAAGCAGGTGCTCATCAACCTGCTTTCTAACGCCATCAAATACAACGAGGTCGGCGGCAAGGTGGTGGTGGACTACGCTTTGAGCACCGATGGCCGCATGCGCATCACCGTGCGCGACACGGGGGCGGGAATGTCTCCTGCAATGTTGGCGCAGTTGTTTCAGGCCTTCAACCGCCTGGGCAAGGAGGCCAGCGGCGAGGAAGGCACCGGCATCGGCCTGGTCGTCAGCAAGCGCTTGGTGGAACTGATGCAGGGAGTCATCGGCGCGGAAAGCACCGTCGGCGTGGGCAGCGTGTTCTGGATCGAGCTGATCCACGATGCGAACCCTCATGCAGAATACATCAAAGCGATCAGCACCTCGGTGCCCGTATCCCGCATCGCGGCCGGTTCGCGCACACGCTTGCTGCTCTACATTGAGGATAATCCGGCCAACCTGAAGCTCATCGAGCAGCTCATCGCCCGTTACCCGGATCTGCGGCTGATCACCGCGCAGAATGGCAATGATGGCATCGAACTCGCCCGCCGCTGTGTGCCGGATGTGATTCTGATGGATATCAATTTACCCGGCATCAGCGGCGTCGACGCCATGAAAATCGTCCAGCTGGATCCCACCATCGCGCACATTCCCATCGTCGCGGTCAGCGCCAACGCCATCCCGCGCGACATTGAAAAAGGCTTGGAAGCCGGTTTTTTCCGCTATCTCACCAAACCGATCAAAGTGAATGAATTCATGGACACGCTCGCCGTCGCCCTGGAGCACGCCGAGAGAGGAGGCGGACTTGAAGACTCCCTATAAGATCTGGGGCACGTTGGTGGCCGCGCTGCTCCTGGTGGCACTGGGAGCGCTGGGTTTGTTCTGGTCATACGGGCAGATCGAACAGGCCGCAGCAGCGCGCAAGCATAACCATGTGGTCGTGATCCATTCACAAGATTGGCTGTCTGAACTCAAAGATGCCGAGGCCAGTATGCGCGGCTTTGCGATCACCGGTGACGAAGCATTCCTGGAACCCTATCTGAAAGTGCGCGATGATATGGATGGCCGCTTGCAAGAATTGCGTCAGCTTACCGCGATCCCTGACGGCGGCGCTCGCCTGGAAGCCGTTGCGCCATTGCTCGCTGCAAAAATGGCGCACATAGCGCAGGTCATCGAGCTGCGGCGCCAGCAGGACACGGCGGGCGCGGTCGCGTTGATCGCCAAAGGCGAGGGCAAGCGGATCATGGACTTGATCCAAGTGGAGATGAACGCCTTCAGCCAGATCGAGGAAGCCGCGCTGGCGCGTCACGATGTCCAGTTCCATGCGAGACTGCGCTATTTGTTCACCATCCTCGTGATCGCCAGCCTGCTCACGCTGGTGATGGCGTTAGTGTTCGCGTGGTTGATCTATCGGGACAGCCGCCATCAGCTCAAGAATCTGGTGCATCTCGAAACCCTGCAGTTGCTCGTAGTCCAGCAGGAGACAAGCCGCCAACTGGAGCAGGCCAAGACCATCGCGGAAAAGGCCAATCTCGCGAAGTCGGACTTTCTCTCCAGCATGAGCCATGAGCTGCGCTCGCCGCTCAATGCCATCCTTGGTTTTGCCCAGTTGATGGAATCAGACACCCCCGCGCCGACGGCAAGCCAGAAGGCGAGCATCGACCAAATCTTGCACGCCGGCTGGTATCTGCTGGAGCTGATCAATGAGATTCTGGACCTGGCAGTGATTGAGTCCGGACGTCTATCCCTTTCGCTGGAACCCGTCTCGCTGTCGGAAGTCTTGGCCGAGTGCCAGGAAATGATCGATCCGCAGGCCCAGAAACGCTGCATTCACATGACCTTCCCCACATTTTCGGAGCCTTGCTTTGTCAAAGCGGACCGCACCCGGCTGAAGCAAGTGCTGATCAACCTTCTATCAAATTCGATCAAATACAACCGAACTGGCGGCACCGTCACCGTGGAATGCGTGAAGACGCCTGCTGGCCACATCCGTATCAGCGTGAAGGATACCGGCGCAGGGCTGGCTCCGGAAATGCTCGCCCAGTTGTTCCAAGCGTTTAACCGCCTCGGCCAGGAAACGACGGCTGAGGAGGGCACTGGAATCGGCCTGGTGCTGAGCAAACGCTTGGTCGACCTGATGCACGGGAAAATCGGTGCGACCAGCAAAGTCGGAGCAGGGAGTGTTTTCTGGGTCGAGTTCATTCATGATAGTGACGCGCATTCGGAGCACCTTCAGACGGCTACCAGTAAGTTCATACCCATGCCCGTCTCAAGAGACAGTCGCCAGAGCGTGGTGCTCTACGTGGAGGATAATCTGGCCAATCTCCAGCTTATCGAGCAGCTCCTCGCCCGCTGCCCCGGCATTCGGCTTCTTACGGCGAAGAACGCCCAAGACGGCATCGCACTGGCACTCAGCTGTGTGCCGGAGGTCATTTTAATGGATATCAACCTGCCCGGCATCAGCGGCATCGATGCCATGCGAATCCTCAATCAGAACCCGATCACCGCCCATATTCCCATCGTGGCTCTCAGTGCCAACGCCATGCCGCTGGACGTCGCAAATGGCCTCAGCGCCGGATTTTTCAAATACCTCACCAAACCCATCAACGTGATCGCGTTGATGGAAACGCTCAATTTCACCTTGGAATTCGCAGCGAATCGCGACGGGGCACCCATGCCCATGCCCGCCGTCAAACCACTGGAGGCGGTGATCTAACGAGAATAATCCCGATGGACACCCCCACCACCAAACGCCTGGCCGCGAACTATCTGGAAGGCCTCCGCGCCTACCTCACGGATGGTCCCGCCACCGGCTTTCGGCTGGCCCATGAGATCGGCAGCAAGGCCGTGGTCAATGGCCTGGAGATTCTTGCTCTGGCCAGGATCCACGATACGGCCAGCGAGGCACTGCTACCTCCATACGCCACCCCGGACATGCGCGAGGAGCTGGCGACACGAGCGAGCGGTTTCTTCACCGAGGCGATCCTCCCGATCGAAAAAACCCACGCCACCGCCTTGGACGCCAGAGTGGAACTCGCGCAAGCCGCGGACCAGCTCCACCAGCACACCCTGGCGCTGGAATACTCGAACCGGGAAATCCAGCACGAAATCACCTCACGCCACCACGCTGAAGCCGCGCTCAAGACCTCGGAAAAGACCGCCAGCGATGAGCAGGCGGAATCCCTCATTCTCGAACAACAACTCCAAGGCACCGTGCGTAAAATTCTCCGTGCGAACGAAGCGGAACGCACCAAGATGAGTCAAGTCTTGCAGCACGAAATCGCCCAAGCACTCCTCGGAATCAAAATCAAACTCGTGGCATTGGAGAGTGAAGTTTCTGCCAATCAACTCAGCCTCTCCCAGGAAATCAACACCACCCATTGGCTGGTAGAAACCTCAGCGCAAACCCTCAGCAACTTAATCCGTGAATTCAGTAGCCACCATGCATGAAAAACGCGCCGACCTATCGCGACTCTATCACGCAGCCTTGCGACTCTACCTGAAGCAAGGGGCCGAGGCGGACATGGAGCCAGCGCGGGTACTTGGACAACAAGCGGTCACCCATGGCCTTGAAACACTGGCCATTGCCAGAATCCACGAGATCGCCGTCGCCACCCTCATTCTCGCCACTTACACGCCCCAGACCAGCGGCGTCCTGTTGGGGCGGGCGGCGGCATTCTTCGCCGAGGTGCTCGTCCCCATCGAGAAAACCCACCGCGGTGCCACGGAGGCTAACATTCACCTCAATCAAATCATAAAATCACTCGGCCAACGCACCCTCGAACTGGCAGAATCCGTAACAGAACTCAAGCTGGAGGTCGTCCAACGCCGGGCGGCGGAGGATGCCCTCAAGACCAGCGAACTCACCACCAGCGGACTACTGGCAAAGTCTCTTGATATGCAGGAAGAACTCCGCCACCTCTCACGCCAGCTCCTATCCGTCCAAGAAGAAGAGCGCCGGAAAATCAGTCGCGAACTCCACGATGTGATCGCCCAATCCCTCAGCAGTATCAATCTCCATCTCGCAGAACTGAAAGCAGAATCAGAAACCAGCAAAGAAATGCTCCACCAGAAGATCGAACTCACCCAGGTGCTGGTTGAGAAATCCGTGGACATCGTTCACCGCTTCGCCCGCGAGCTTCGCCCTTCGGTTCTCGATGATCTCGGCCTGATCCCCGCTCTGCAGGCGCACATGCAAAGCTTCATGCAGGAAACTGGCGTGCGGGTGAAATTAACGGTATTTGGAGGAATTGAAAAATCCGACAATGCGACACTGACCGTTCTCTATCGGATCGCCCAGGAAGCCCTCGCCAACGTCGCCCGCCACGCCCAGGCCAGTCATGCGGAGGTCAGCATCGTTGATCTCGATGGCGGCATCCGAATGGAGATCAAGGACGACGGAATCGGCTTCGAAGTGGACGGGAAATCCTGCGCAAAAAAAACCATCCGCCTCGGTCTGCTCGGCATGAAAGAGCGCATCGAGATGATAGGCGGCAGCTTCTGTATCGAATCCGCTCCCGGAAAAGGCACCACCATCCGCATCGAGCTCCCGGCAGCCGACGGATCCACCCCCAGTGAATCACTTGATTGTCATGAAACCAATCATCATGCTGTTAGTTGAGGACCATGAGATCGTCCGTGACGGACTGGCGGCTCTGCTATAGATAGAGGCCGACATCAAGATCATCGGCCTCGCCGCAGACGGGCACCAAGCGGTCGCTCAGTTCGGCAAGCTGTCCCCGGACATTGTCATCATGGACATCGCGATGCCCCAGCTTAACGGACTTGAAGCCGTCAGACAAATTCTGAAAGGAACTCCAGGCAGCAAGATCATCCTCCTCTCCGCCCACAACGATGATGCTTACGTCCAGAACGCAATTTCCATCGGCGTAAGCGGCTATTTGATCAAACAAACCGCAACGCATGTCCTTCCGGAAGCGATCCGCCAAGTCGCCGCCGGGAAAACATTCTACAGCCCGCTCATTGCCAGGCGCCTCGCCGATCAAGCACGGAAAGCACGCGCAAACAGCTCCCCCGCTTCCACCAAACCCTCACAACTCACCTCACGGGAATCCGAAGTCTTACGACTCATTGTTGAGGGGAATTCCGATAAAATGACCGCAGACGTTCTCAAGATCAGCATCAAAACCGTGGAGAAACACCGCCAAAGCCTGATGGAAAAACTCGATGTCCACGATACCGCAGGTCTCACCCGCCACGCCATCGCCCAAGGCATCATCGAGAGCAGCGTGCAGGTGACGAATCTGTGAGCTTCCAGGCCGCATCAATAGGGTCGGGTTTCGCATTTCAACATTTGTTGTTCTGAATCACGGCAGCAGCCGGGAATGGTAGGAAAACAGCTCCGGCTTGCCGATGGTGATGGTTTTGAAACCCGGACGGGAGGTGTTGAGCAGGAAGTCGAACTCACCGGGGATGACGACGCAGGGAGTTCGAGAACCGCCGGACGGGCTTGTTTCACCCAGACATCGCCGAGGCGTTTGGTGGCGGGTGTCTCCGGGAAGAGCACTTTGCGGCGTTTACGAAGGGCTTCTCTTTACCGATCATCCCTCAATCCTAAATGGCATTGAGCTGAAGCACGAACTCGGACGATCAACGGGCGATCGCGACGAGGATCGCCTTCTGGGCGTGGAGGCGGTTTTCCGCTTGTTGGAAAATCGTGTCCGCGTGAAGTTCCAGCACCTCGTTGCTGATCTCCTTGCCACGGTAGGCGGGCAGGCAGTGGAGGACGATGTGGCAGGGGGCCGCGTGCGTGAGCAGCTTCGCATCAACTTGGAAGCCGGCGAATTCCTTTTCCTTTTCCTGTTGGTCTTCCTGACCCATGGAAAGCCAGACATCGGTGTTGACGACGTGCGCACCCTCGGCGGCGGCTTCGGGATCGGAGGTGATGGTGACGTTCGGCGCGTCGAGATCCGCCATGAATCCTTTCGGCGGCTGGCAGGATGGAGGCGAGGCGACGACGAGCTTGAAGCCGAGGCGTTTTGCCGCCCACATCCAGGAGCGCGTCATGTTGGAGAAGCCGTCGCCGATGAAGGCGATTTTCTTGTCTTCCCAGGTGCCGAGTTTTTCCTGGATGGTCAGCAAGTCTGCTAGAATCTGGCAGGGATGTTCGTCGTCGGTGAGTGCGTTGATGGTGGGAATGCCGGAGTATTCCGCGAAATCGACGACGTCCTGCTGGGCGAAGGTGCGGATGATCACGCCGTGCACCATGCGGCCGAGCACGCGGGCGGTGTCCTTGATCGGCTCTCCGCGGCCGAGCTGGATATCGTTTTTCGATAGAAACATCGGAAATCCGCCGAGCTCGCGGATGCCGACCTCGAACGATACGCGGGTGCGGGTGGACGACTTGGTGAAGATGAGCGCCCACGTCTGGCCGGCGAGCTTCTGCCCGTCGCGACCGCGCTGGCGCTTGAGATAGGCGGCGGAGTCCAGCAGATGTTGAAGTTCCTTGGCGCTGAGGTCTTCGATGGAGAGGAGATGTTTCATTCGCTTATTAGAATTCGGAAAGGACGGAGTGGATGGTGACCAGCGCTTCGTCGATTTCGGCGTCGGTGACATTGAGCGGCGGCAGCAGGCGGAAGGCATTGGCCCCCGCCGGCGGAACTAGCAGACCGCGCTCCATCAGCTTGTTCACCACGACGAGCGCGGGGGTTTTTCCTTCCGGAGTCGGGATGAGCGCGGGATCGAGAGCGATGCCAATCAGCAGGCCTTGACCGCGGACTTCGGTGACGATCGGGAGATTCCAGGAGCGAATCGTTTCGCGGATGCGGACTTCCTGCAGGATGGCGTTCACGGCGAGTTCCTTCTCACGGATTTCTTTCAGCACCGCGAGCGAGGCGGCGCAGACGAGCGGATTTCCCCCGTAGGTCGAGCCGTGTGAGCCCGGCCCCATCAGTGAGGACAAAGCGGTTCCATCGTCAGCGACCGCGCGGTCACTGAGCCAGAACGCGCCGATCGGCACGCCGCCGCCCATGCCCTTGGCCCAGGAGATGCCGTCGGGTTGGATTTCCGGAGCGATCATGCGCCAGGCCATCGCGTCGCCGCAGCGGCCGAAGCCGGCTTGCACCTCGTCGAAAAACAGGAGCAGGTCGTGTTTTTTACAAAGCGCGGTCACGGCGCGGAGGAATTCCGACGTCGCCTGGATTACGCCACCTTCGCCCTGGATCGGCTCTAGCAGGATGGCGGCGGTTTCGGGACGCACGGCGGTTTCCAGCGCGGCGATGTCATTGAATGGAAGATACCGGAAGCCGGGGAGCAACGGATCGAAGCCCTCTTGGATTTTCGCCTGCCCGGTGGCAGACATCGCGCCGAGCGTGCGGCCGTGGAAAGATTGGAGGAAGGTGACCACTTCATAGCGCTGCGAGCCATCCGGCTGAGGGCGCTTCAAACCGAAGCGGCGGGCGGATTTGATCAGCCCGTCGTTCGCTTCGGCACCGGAGTTGGAGAAAAAGATTTTTCCCGGAAGGCGGACGTGGTGGGTGTTGATTTCCTCGGCGAGTTCGGCCTGAAGCGGATTTTGATAGAGATTCGAGACGTGCATCAACTCGCCGGCCTGGTGGCGGACCGCCTCGACGAGTTTCGGATGGCAATGACCGAGCGAGCACACGGCGATGCCCATGCAGAAATCCAGATAGCTCTTCCCCGCATCGTCCCACAACCGCGCGCCGGCGCCTCGCACGGGGACCAGCGGAAAGCGGCCGTAAGTGGGCAGAACGTGTTGCGCGTAGAGTTCGGGAGTTGTCATGGACAGGCGGGAAAGGGGCGGACCCTAGCGCCGTTCCGGCATTTGGCAAAGCGGGAAATTTAAACCTCCGGATCAGGAAATCAACGCCTGTGGCAGCTCCACGACCTGCTCCCGCAGCGAGACGAAGACGCGGTCGTCCGGCCTGACGCTGAGAATGGAGCCGCCGGTGAAGCTGCCGAAGGCGGGGATGACAAGCGTGCGGTTGCGAAACAGGAAACATTGGAGTCTCAGCGAGGTGCGCTTGCCATCGGGGATTTTCACGATGGGATGCCAGTGACCCGCGATGTGAAGCCGGTCGCCGCTGACGTGTGCGGGATTGTGGATGACGCGGAGGTGATGTTCCAGATCGAGATGGGGAACGCTGGTGAGTCTGGCGGGGAGTTGTTGGATTTTAAGATCGTGATTTCCGAGGACGAGAGTGACGGGGATTCCCAGCTTGGAAATGAAAGCGGTCAGTGCGACTTCGAGTTCGGGCGTCATGCCGGTGGGTGCGTGGAAGAGATCCCCGGCGATGACGAGGTGTCGGGCTGCTGTTTTTTTCGCCAGCGCAAGCAGCCGGGCGAGATCCCGGGCGCTGTCACCTTCCGGCACCGGCAGGCCTTGTGCTCGGAAGGCGGCGGATTTGCCAAGATGGATGTCTGCGACGATAAGGGTGGAACTGTTCGTTAGGAAAACCGCGCTTTCGGTTAGCAGGAAAATGCCCGGGAAGTGTGCAAATGGATTCATGGAACGGCGGCGGCATTGCGGACGGAACTGGCCGCGACGTTGAGGTCGCGCAGCATCGACTCGAGGCGGGTGGCGGCATCACCCGGCGAGAGCGTGGCATTGAGCCTGTCCGCCCAGAGTGGAAACGCCATGGGTGTTAGGTTCTTGGTTTCGATGAGATGCACGGGGGTCGCCTCGATCCGCCGGATCACGGCGGTCAGTCGGGTGAGTTCGAGCTGGCGCTCCATGATCTCACGTTCCGACTGACGCAGCAGGAGGTTCCCGGAATCATAGCGGTGCAGCACTTCGTAAAGAAGCGAGGCGCTGGACTGGAGTTCCCGCTGTGAGCGGTCTTTCTGGCCAGGTGGAGTTTGCAGGATCAGCCCGGAGATCCGCGCGATTTCCCGGAACTGCCTTCGGGCCAGCTCCGCGGTGTTCATGCAGGCCACGAGATCATCCAGCAGGTTTTCGCTGGAGAGATCGAAACGCAGGGATTCCTCATCGAGAACCAAGCCGCGCCTCGCACTGAGCGAGAAACCGTAATCATTCTGGGTAGTCACGACAGCCTCCCCGGTCCTGCGGGAAATCCGGAACGCGAGCAGGGCGGCCAGCCCCTCATGAACGAGGCGACCCGCAAACGGATAGAGAAACAGATGTTCCTCCGTTTTTGAACGCGCATGTTCGACCAGCAGCGATTCGTCATCCGGCAGGCGCGACCAGCTTTTCTGAATTGCTAGAATCGGAGCCACCGCATCCATTTCCGGCGAGGGCGGTCCGTTTCCCTTTAATCGCCATGCCACTGCGTGGGACAGCTCGGTGGATAGCGGCATTTTGGCTCCGCCCCAGATGGCGATCTGGCCTTTATCATTCTTCGCCACAATTTTTACGGTCGCCGTTCTCTGGTGAAACCTGACCAGCCTGAGTTTTTTGCCCGCAAACACGAGGGCTCCACCCGGCCGGATCCGGGAGATGAAGGATTCCTCCACGGTCCCCAGCACGTGGCCGTTGGCCAGTTTGATCGATACCGCTGGATCGCTTGAAATCGTCCCGATGCTGAGACGATGCTGCGTGATCAGCCGCTTGTCGTCCACGGTGTAGCGTCCATTTTCCAAACGGGCTTTCTGATAGCGGGGATAGACAGCCAGAGCACGTCCCCCATTGGAGATGAATCCGAGCGCCCATTCCCATTCAGAATCTGTCAGATATTCGAACGCATGGGAGGATTGAACCTCCCGGCGCATTTCATCCGGAGCGAAGGGCGTGCCGATGGCGCAGGTGACGAGGTGTTGCACCAGCAAATCCAACGGTTGCCGGAGTGGCTTGCGGCTTTCCAAATGACGGGCCAGCGCGGCGTCGCGGGCGGCGGCGAATTCCACGAGTTCCAACGCGTTCGTCGGCACTCCGATGATTCGCGAGACGCTCCCGGGCTGATGTCCCGAACGTCCCGCACGCTGGAGCAGCCGCGCGATCCCTTTCGGAGATCCCACTTGAATCACCTGATCGACTGGCGAAAAGTCCACGCCCAAATCCAGCGACGAGGTGGCGACCACGCACTTCAAGAGTCCATCGCGCAAGCCGCTCTCCGCAAGATCGCGCTCAGCCCGGTCCAGCGAACCGTGATGCACGGCGATCTTATCCTTCCATCGTGGGCGGATCGAACAGAGTTCCTGAAACCAGATCTCCGTCTGCGAGCGGGTGTTAGTGAAAAGCAGGGTGACGTTTGCCTTTTCGATTTCATCCGCCACTTGCCGCACCAGCTTCGTGCCGATGTGTCCGGACCAGGGAAACCGGTCGATTTCCTTCGGAATGATTGTCTCGATGACCAGTGGCTTGTGCATGTCCGCCGATACCTCCACCGAGCCTTCGAAAGCATTGCCTAACAATGTCTGCCGTGCTTCCGCCAGATTTCCCAGCGTGGCGGAAAGCCCCCAGATTCGGACTTGCGGAAACCACTCGCGCAACCGCGCGAGGCAGAGCTCCGTCTGCACGCCACGCTTCGTTCCTAGCAGTTCGTGCCATTCATCCACGATGACGCAGCGCAGGCCGGCGAGTTTTTCCGCGAAGTCCGAGTGCGTGAGCATCAGGGAAAGCGATTCCGGCGTGGTGACAAGCGTGTGCGGGAGTTTCTTCCTGAGTCGGGCGCGCAACGCGGCGGGCGTGTCGCCGGTGCGGGCCTCCGCCTCGAAGTGGGGCGCGATTTCCGCAAGTGGCTCGCGGAGCGCGCGAAGCGTGTCGGCGGCCAGTGCCCGTAGTGGCGTCAGCCAGAGCACCTGGCAGCCGGACTTCGTTTCCAGTCCTTCGCTCAGCGGTCCGAGATAGACCGCCAGCGTTTTTCCCAAGCCGGTTGGGGCGTGGAGTAGCCCCGATTTTCCTGCGAGATAGGCGCACCAGGTTTGCTTCTGGAAATCAAACGGCTGCCAGCCCCGAGAGAGGAAAAAGGGCTGGAGGGAGGCGACGGACATGGGTGTGAGTTTCGCGCTTGGGCTTGAAATTTCAAGTGGCGGTAGGTCCGTGGGGACGGGCGGATTGCTGAAAGCGAAGGTCCTGAAAAGGAGGTGCTAAGTGCTGAGCGTTTTGGATTGGGTTTTTATTGTGCGGCAAGTCGCGCGACGAGGTCCTGTGAAATATAAAAGGTCGAAAAATGTGCCGGATGGGTGGTGGCGAATTCCACTCGAGATCCGGCATCTCCCGCCCGATCCTTGCGGACAGACTGAAGATCCGCGCTCCAGTTTGCGGCCAGCCCTTACGGCGCAAGGTTCGCTGCGCCGGGCATCAGCAGATGGTGGAAGATTTTTTTTCCGCGTTTGTCGTCGCCCACGATCCCGGCGTTTTTCAGAACCAGCAGATGCTGCGAAATCGTCGGCCCACTCAATTTCTTCGTCTCCGGCAGATCCTTCAACTCCCAGACGCAGCACTCTCCCAGCGCGATCCGCTCCACCATCGCCAACCGCGCTGGATGTCCCAGCGCCTTGAAAACCATCGCCCGCTGTTTCGTTGTCATAGGAGTTTATTTAGCTAAATAACGAATTATAGAATGTTGTTGGATGTGTCGGGAGATGCTGCGGAACGATCGGTGCAGCGTTGGTGAACGACTGGGAACGACTGGGAACGAATGGGAACGAATGGGAACGAATGGGAACGAATGGGAACGACTGGGAACGAATGGGAACGAATGGGAACGAATGGGAACGAATGAGAACGACCGAGCTATCAGGCGGATTTTTTCAGCTTCGCGATGCGCGATTTCGCCATGGCGGTGAAGCCGAAGGCCATGATCGCGAGGCCGACCAGCACGGCCACCACCAGCCAACGTTCGATCGGCACTGTGAGGTTGGCGACATTGAAAAACACCACTCCGACCACCGCCCCGCAGAAGCCCAGTCCGAGGAGCAGGCCGTTGAAAAAGATGACACGGGCTACCAGAAGCGCGGTGTCATGGGCGGCGGGAGTGACCGAGTGAGGATCTCGGGAAGCCATTGGAAATGATCGGGTAGGGAGTCCAAAAAGCCCGCTGTGTGCCACAACGAGCTCTATTTGGGATCCAACAATCAGCGAACCACCCGCGCGCCGCCGCCGCCGATTTGTTTTTCGACCTCTTTGCGGGTGGCCATGGATGTGTCGCCGGGCGTGGTGGATGCGAGCGCGCCGTGGGCGGCTCCGTATTCCACGGCCTTTTGCGCATCGTTGAATTCCATGAAACCGAACTGCACGCCGGATGCGAACGAGTCGCCGCCGCCAACGCGGTCGAGGATTTCGAGGTCGGGGTATTTGCGGGACTCGTGGAATTTTCCGTCGTGCCAAAGGATGGCGGACCAGTCGTTGATGGTGGCGGTTTTCACGCCGCGCAGGGTGGTGGCGGCGACCTTGAAGTTAGGGAATTCCTTCACAGCGGTTTCGATCATGGCCTTGAATGCGTCGAGCTCGATGGTGGAAATGTTGTGGTCCACACCTTTGACCTCGAAGCCGAGGGAGGCGGTGAAGTCCTCCTCGTTGCCGATCATGACATCCACGTATTTCGCGATTTCGCGGTTCACTTCCTGCGCCTTGACGAGACCGCCGATGGTTTTCCAAAGCGACGGGCGGTAGTTGAGATCGTATGAAACGACGGTGCCGTATTTGTTAGCGGCTTTCACGGCTTCCACCGTGAGGGCGGCGGTGGTTTCGGATAGGGCCGCGTAGATGCCGCCGGTGTGGAACCAGCGGACGCCGAGTTTGCCGAAAATGTGGTCCCAGTCGACGTCGCCCGGTTTGAGTTGCGAAGCAGCGGTGTTGCCGCGGTCGGGATTTCCCACCGCGCCGCGCACGCCGAAGCCGCGTTCGGTGAAATTCAGGCCATTGCGCACGTTGCGGCCGATACCGTCGTCCTCGCGCCATTGGATGAAGTCGGTGGCGACGCCGCCTTGCATGATGAAATCCTCGATGAGGTGGCCCACCTCGTTATCGACGAAAGCGGTGACGACGGCGGTCTTGTAGCCGAAGCATTTCCGCAGGCCGCGGGAGGTATTATACTCTCCGCCGCCTTCCCAGGCGGCGAACTGGCGGGCAGTGCGGATCCGGCCTTCGCCGGGATCGAGACGGAGCATGACTTCACCCATCGAGATTTGGTCGAAGGTGCATTCGGATTTCGGTTTGATGGTCAGTGACATGGATTCTTCGTTGGTAGTGGCGCCTGAAGACCGCCGGAAGGCGGGACTACAAAGGCAGATCGCAAAGATTCAAACGCCCCAGGCCCCATGGTGTAAAGCATTTGGACTGTCGTAAATGGTCCCCAAGGCGGGCAGGGTGGAAAATCTGTGGGAAATTTTTGCGGCAAGCGCCCCGGTTCCTGCTTCATCACGCCGAGGATGATCAGTGCATTGTTCGTGTTGGCGGGCTTCGTGGCGCTTTATTACGGTGCGGAGTGGTTGTGAAGGGAAGCAGCGCCCTGGCCCTGCGCTTCGGTTTACCGCCGCTGCTGGTGGGGTTGACCGTGGTCGCTTACGGCACCAGCAGCCCGGAAATGGTGGTCAGCGTGATCGCCAGCCTCAAGGGCGAGGACGATCTGGCAATCGGCAATATCGTCGGCTCGAATATTTTCAACATCCTCGCCATCGGCGGAGTGGCTTCCATCGTGAAGCCGATCCACGCGCCTAACATTTTTGCCTGGCTCCGGCCGAAGTGATCCGGGCTTTACTCCCGCTCCTGTTGGAGTCAGATGTTTCAGGTCAATTTAACCAACCGGCCACACCACAATTATGTTCGGACTCCGATTCATCAAGATTCCACCCACCACCCATGTCATTCAATACTCGGGCGGAAATGTGATTCGTGAAGGGGCCGGATTGTCGTTTTTCTATTACTCACCGACCACTTCGCTGGTGTCGGTCCCCGTCGGAAGCACCGATGTCCCATTCATTTTCGAGGAGCAGACAGGAGACTATCAGACTGTCAGCCTCCAGGGCCAGATCACCTACCGCATCGCCGAGCCGAAGAAAGTCGCCGGGCTGATGGACTTCACGCTGGCCGCCAACGGCCGCGGATACGCTTCCGATGATCCGGAAAAGCTCCCGCAGCGGGTGATCAACCTCGTCCACGTCCTCGCCAGGGCGGAGATCGAAAAACTGCCGCTCAAGCAAGCGCTGCGGGCGTCGGAATTCCTGGTCAAAGCAATCCGCGACCAGCTCGAAACCTCACCCGAGATCGCCTCGCTTGGATTGCAGGTTCTCGGGCTTTCGCTGCTGGCCATCAAACCTACGCCGGAAACCGCGCGGGCACTCGAGGCGGAAACCCGCGAGAAATTGCTGCAAGGGGCCGACGATGCCATCTACGTGCGACGCAATGCCGCCGTCGAGCACGAGCGCGGCATCAAGGAAAACGAGTTGAACACGGAGATCGCCGTGGAAAACAAAAAGCGCCAGATCCGCGAGACACAAATGGACGCCGAGCGGGCGGTGCAGGAGAAAAAAGCCCAGCTCCAGCGCGCCCAGCTGGACACCAGCATCAGCCTCGAAGACGAGCGGAAGAAGCTCGTCGCCCTCGCCACCGAGAACGCCAAGGCCGAGTCCGACGCCCGCGCCTACGGCATCGCCACCACGATGCAGGCGCTTGCCACCACCGATGCCGCCGTCCTGCAGGCGCTCACCACCTCCGGCATGAAGCCGGAGCAACTCATCGCCTACGCCTTCCAGGAACTCGCCAGCAAGGCGGATAAGATCGGCCAGCTCAACATTTCCCCCGATCTCCTGCGCGAGCTGCTCGACAAGCCGGAATCGAGAAAATGAACCGGCTGACGGAAACCAAAATCGTCCTCGTGGTCCGCGCGACCCGTCTGGCCGATTTGAAAGCCAAGTTCGCCACCAAGTCGCAGGCGAGGTTTTACGTCAACAGCCTGGGCGCCGACTTCGGCGATTACGAAAGCGAGGACACATCCTATCAGAACGCGATCGCCAAAGCCCGCCAGTCACTCGGCGGCCTCGGCCGCGTGCAAGTCGTGCAGCGCTCGTTTCTGCCGAATTTCGTTTTCGGGCCGGCCGACATCGTGGTCGTCCTCGGCCAGGACGGTCTGGTGGCGAACACGTTGAAATATCTATCAGGCCAGCCGCTTCTCGGCGTGAACCCGGATCCAAAACGCTGGGACGGCCAACTGTTACCGTTTCGGGTCGAGGACCTGGACCCGGTGATGCGCGAAATCCTGCGCGGCGGCCGGAGAACCCACGAGGTGACCATGGCCGAAGCCAAGCTGAACACCGGACTCAGCCTATGCGCCGTGAACGATCTTTTCATCGGCCTCAGGTCCCACGGCTCCGCCCGCTACCGGATCTCCACCGGCGGCAGCGCGGAAAACCAATCCTCCAGCGGCGTGATCGTCTCGACCGGACTGGGCTCCACGGGCTGGTTTAAAAGCCTGATCACCGGAGCGGCTGGAGTCGCCAAGGCATCCGGCAAAACGGCGGGAATCTCATCAACCGAGATCCGTTTCCCGTGGGAATCGGATTTCCTCTACTTCACCGTCCGCGAACCGTTTCCGAGCAACACCACCGGCACCTCACTGATTTTCGGCAAGGTCACCCCCACGCAGCCTCTTGTTCTTGAGTCGCAGATGGGGGAAAACGGCATCATTTTCAGCGACGGCATCGAGCAGGATTTCCTCGAGTTCAACTCCGGCACCCGGGCCACCGTCTCGCTCGCCGCCCGCAAGGGACATCTGGTGGTTTAGCAGGGTCGAGGGCGGAATTCTGCCACCTCATCCGGTTGACTTCCATCGCTCCGCCGGGAGAATGTCCCCCGATGAAACGCAAGGCTTCCAGAAAACCGGCCCCACAGCAGGAGGGCCTCGCCATCCGCCCGGGCAAGGACGCACCGCTAAGCCGCACGCAGTTGGAATTCAACCGCCTGATGAAAGCCCTCGAATCGACCAAGGACCGCCACGCCCGCGAGCGGGCGCGGCTCGACGAGGTGCTCGACACCTCCATCCGCGAGCTGATGCCGCTGGTCGAGGATCTCAACCGCGTGAACCGGGACATCGTTTTCAGCGGGCGCCAAGCCTGGCAAAACCTCAAGCTCACTGAGAAGCGTCGCCGCTGGTTCGGCGATCTGCTGAGCGGCAAGGCGTCGGAATTGCTGGCCGATCCGGTGGGTCTGATGGAGGAGGAAATCGGGTTGCTGCGGGCCATTATCGACGAGCTCGGCCCTTGCGAAGACGAGCGGCGGATGCAAGAGGACGAAGATGAGGAATTCGATTTCCTTTGCGACATGCTCGAACAATCGGCGCGTGCCGCGGGCGTCGAGCTGGACCTCAGCGATCTCGATCCGAAAGGCGATCCCGAGGAATTCGAGCGCACCGTGCGCGAACGCCTCGGTGCGGCGGCCGCGCTTTTTGAAGACGCGCCCCCAGCCGCCAAAAGGCCTCGCAAACCTACCAAGGCTCAGGCCGAAAGGGAGCGCAAACGCCTCGAACTCGAAGAAGCCAAAAACCGCGACCTCAAGTCCCTCTTCAAACAACTTGCCAAAGCCTTCCACCCCGATCTCGAACCCGACCCGTTGCTCAAGGAGCACAAAAAAGTCTGGATGCAGCGTCTCAACACCGCCTACGCCGCGAATGATTTGCGGGAAATGCTCCAGCTCGAAATGGAATGGCTCGGCGAGGAAGCGACCAACCTCGCCACTGCCGGCGACGAAAAACTCAAGGTTTACTGCATGGTCCTCAAGGAGCAGATCAACGAGCTCAAGTCGAAGGTCCACTTCCTGAAATACGAGCCGCAATACGGTCCTCTCCAGCGTTTCATCGATCCCTTTTACGGCACACTCGCTAATCCGGCCTCCATCAAGCGCACCCTCCGCGAGGAGCTGAACCGGCATCGCGAAATGTTGGAAATCCTTGCTAGAAAAGACGCCAACGCCCGCCGGATGATCTACGATTGGGCGGACGAGCACGCCTACCAGTCGAGTTGCCCGTTTTGAGACCGGGCGCGGTCATTACGGACCGGATCGACGGCGATCTTATGCCGCCGTGAGTTCAGCGCTTGCGGATCAACATGAATTCGTTCCCGTCGGGATCGAAACACATCGCGAGATGCGGAGCCTCGCCGTCTTCCTCATGCGGCTCGCGGACCAGGCCGCCGCCGTTAGCCACCACCTCGGCGGCTCCGGTCACCACGTCCGCGACCTGGATGCTGATGCCGGTCCAAGTGCGTTTTCCCTCACCGCCGCCGTGGATGCCGATGATGGCTCCGGCGAGATCGAGCTCGGAAATGTGGGCGTTGGCTCGGGTCACCTCCGCGCCGAAGGTTTTTTGATAGAACGAAGTCGCCCGTGCCAGGTCGGCGGCCCAGATGACATACTTGACGCGTTCGACGAGCATCTCAGTAAGCGAAGATTTCGCCTTGCTTGAAAAAGCGCTTGAGCTCGGCCTGGGCGGCTTCGACGGAGTCGGAAGCGTGGCAGACGTTGCGCATTTTCGCGTCGCCGTCCTTGTGGCCGAAGTCGCCGCGGATGGTTCCGGCGGCGGCGGCCATTGAATCGGTCGGTCCGAGAAGATCGCGGATGGCGGTGATCACGTTTTCCCCTTCGAGGGCGAGCGCGATGACTGGAGTCTCCTGCATGAATCCGCGGACGGATGGGAAAAACGGCTTGTCGGCGATGTGCGAGTAGTGCTCAGCGAGGACTTCATCGCTGAGAAGCATCATCTTCATGCCGCGGATTTTGAAACCTTCCGCTTCGAAGCGGGAAAGGACCTGGCCGGCGATGTTTTTGGTGACCGCATCGGGCTTGAGAAGAATGAGAGTGGTTTCGAGTGCCATAGGCGCAGGAGTTAGTGCCGGAGTTGGACTTGTGCAAGCCTTTTGCAGCAAGGGATTTGCTCACGGATCTTAACGATCAAGGGCATCCGCACGCTGGCGGAGGGCGCGGGCGGCGTCCGGATTGCGCTTCTCGGTTTCCCACAATAGCGCCAGTCGGCGGAGGGCGGCAGCGGTTTCTTTTTTTGCTTCCGGCGGGTAGGATTTGATGGCCGCCCGCAGGCGCTCCTCGGCGGCTTTGCTTTGGCCGGCGGCGATCAGGACCTCGGCGGACTCAAGCAGGAAGGCAGGTTCAGTATTGGCAAGGGCGGGCTGGGTGGCTTCCGCCTCTCGGAAAAGGCGGGCAGCGGAGTCGCGCGTCTCCGGATCGCGGCGGGTGGCGATAGCGAGTTTGCGGGCGAGTTCGGGATGATCCGGAGCGTCGAAAACGGCCTTTTCCAACAGAATCCGCGCTTGTTTCGGGTCGTTCGCGGCGAGCCATTCGTCCGCAACTTTGATGAACTCGGCGGGCGAACCGCCACGGATTTTCAGCAATTCGCTGGCGTGGAAACGGGCGGGTTCCGGCTGGTCGCGGAGGCGATAAAATTTCGCTAGAGATTGATGGGCAATCGCTTGGCTAGGATGGATGGCGAGCACTTCCTTGAGCGCGGACTCGCCCTCCACATCGCGTTTCGCGGCGAAGCAGAGGATGCCCAGGCGCGTGCGCAATTCCAGCGACGAGGGAGCGGCGGCGGCGTGGCGCTTCAGAATGTCGATCGCCTGCTCGGCGCGCCCGGTGTCGCGGAAATGTTCCGAAGCGGCGCGGGCGAGCGCCCGGGATTCCGGATTCGAGCCCATCGCCTTGAGAAAACGCTGGTCGACCTTTCCGCGGGCGGCGGGGTCCCCGGCGTCGAACACGCTGCGGGAAAGTGAGGCGTAGAGAAGCACGGACTCCGGATCGTCCGGCGGGAGTTGGTCGAGCAGCGCGATTTGCCGGGACTTGTCGCCCGCCCGCTGCGCGTGCTGGAACAATCGGCGGATGAGCTGCGGGTGGGCGGGGTGCTTTTTGAGCGCAGCCTCGAGAATGTCGCCGGAGAGCTTGAGGGCGAGCGTGTCTCCGTGGCCTTGTTCTTCGAGGAAATCCGCGTAGACGAGTTGAATCCCGAGCTCGTCGGGCCGGGCGGCGGCGAGTTCCCGGTAGAGTTTCACGGCGGCGGGACGGTTTCCCGCAGCCACCTCGCGCGTGACGGCGCGACTCACCAGCGGCAGGGCGTGCGGATCGGCGGTGCGGGCGTTTTCAAACCGGACAGCCGCCCCGGTCGGGTCGCCACGGGACTCCGCCAGCACGCCGAGGGCGAACTCGAGCCGCGGATTCTGCTCCGCACTGAAAAGCGAGGAAGAGAGAATCAGGAAAATGACGGGATACCGGATCATGCCGATCGGTGAGGTCGAGGTGACCCGGAAATGGGAGCGCGGAATTCATTCCGCACGAAATTTCCATACAGGGTCGTGGGAGCCATTGCGAGGGACGGTAAGGGAAAACGACCCACGATGGAAACTCCGAATCAAACCGGGCGGCAAGTTTGCCGGCGCAGGTCCTATTTACGACAAAACCCACGCCGAGCATCAATGCCCGGGGTGGGTCGAAATTGCCTGGCGAGTTCAGGAGGCCTTGCCGAAAACTTCCACTTCGATGTAGTGGTTCATTTCGTTAGACGTGTTGCCGTTGCTGTAGAGGCGGACGTAGCGGCCCTTGGTGCCCTTGCCATCGACGAGCAGGCCGAAGCGGGATTCGACGTATGGGGCGTCGGAGCCTTTGCCCATTTTTGAGGTTTCGTCGTAATCGTTGTTATAAAGGGTGGTGACGCCGGTCTTGAATTCCGGATCATCGGAGATCTGGATCACCACGTCGTTGTAGGCGCGCTTCTGCGAGTGGAAGTGCCAGAGCCAAAGGGCGGCGATGTCGGCGCTTTTTTCCAGGTCGATCTGCACCCACTGGTTTCCGTCGAGCAACTCGACGAAGTAGCCTTCGCCGGCTTCCTTGTCGCCATCGGTGATGAGGGTGAGGTCGCCGATGATCGGATTGTCATCGCTGCTGGTGACCTTTTTGCCTTTGGAAAGCAGGGTGGTCCCTTCCGGGACGAGGAACTCGGGGGCCTTGCTCGGCGCTTGCACGAGGTTCGGCACGTTCATCGGCTTGGGGGTGCCTTCGATGAGCTCGGGTGGGAGCTGGGTGGTCAAGGGCACACCGCCGGCCGTCCCGCCGGAGGCTGCTGCTGCCGAAGCTGCGGCGGGCGCGGCGGAATCGGAGGCGGTTTCGGTTTTCTTGCCGCAGCTGCTGAGGGCAATGGCAGAGGACAGGCAGAGGGCAGGTAGGAGTAGTTTCGATTTCATACGGAGAGGTGTTTGGAGGTGAATTGGATGGGCTGGTGAGTGAGGGCGGATTCGTTCACCCAGTAGATGGGCGCTTCGCTCTCGAAGGCGTGGCGGGCGTCGCAGTTCAGCTTGGACTTGCCACGGAGCGCGTTGAAGAAATTTTCCAAATGCGGTTGGTGGGCGGGCTTGTTGAAGCCGCCGGGCAGCTCGAAGATCTCGGGCGCGGCGGACTCATAGGAGGCAACGACGTCCGCGGAGGGCGGGGGCTTGGGCGGGGCGGGCGACCGCTTGATGATGCCGCGGGCGACGAGGTCGTCCCACGGCGGAGCACTGGCTTCCCGATAGATGGCGGAGCTGGAGGCGATTTCGGAGATCTTGATGGTCCCCTCGGTGCCCATGAAGCTCTCCCAGAATCCGCCGCCGGCGCTGGTGGTGGTGAGGACTTGATAGAACGCGCGCACACCGCCTTGCGGGGTGTCGAATTCGAAGATGGCCATCACGTTGTCGAAGTGCTCGCGCTTGGTGAAGTAGTCGTTTCCACCGGACGCGTAGACCGACTTGGGAGCCACACCGAGGAACCAGCCGAAGATGTCGATCTGGTGGGCGCCGAGGTCGGAAATGGGGCCGCCGGAAAGCGCCCGGAAGGTGCGCCAGTTCATGAACTGCTGCATGTCCTTGAAGCCGTATTTCTCGAGAATCTCGGGTTTGATGGCGAGCTTCGGGTTGAAGCCGATATCCTGCGAGGAATTCACCGCGCGGTTCCACTGGGCGTTGATATTTACGATCTGGCCGCAGATTTTGTGTTGCTTGATCAGCTTGTCGAGAGTGAAGCGGTAGCGTGGATTGCTGCGGCGCTGGTGGCCGATCTGGCAAAGTTTGCCGGATTTTTCCATGGCGTGGACCATGGCGCGCGCACCGTCGATGGTGTTGGACATCATTTTCTCGCAGTAGACGTTGAGCCCGGCTTCGAGGCATTTCACGGTGTGCGGCGAGTGCCAGAAGTCCGGGGTGGCGATGATGACGCCATCAAGGCCTTTCTCGGTGGCAAGCATTTCATCGATGTCGACGTAGCCTCTGGGAGCGGTTCCTTGGAAGGCGCGGACCTTAGCCATACCGCCCTTGAGGTTGTAGTCCCACATGTCGCACACGGCCTGGAAGTGGAGGCCGGGGATGTTCGCCATGGCTTCAAACAGGACGCGGCCCTGCTTGCCCATGCCGACGAGGGCGATGTTGATTTTCTCGCCCGTGGCGGTACCGTCTTGATTGGCAGCGCGGAGGATGGAGGGTGCGCCGAGCACCAGTCCCGCACCGGCAGTGGCCAGTGTCTTGGACAGGAAATCCCGACGGTTGATGGATGAAGGTTCCGAATTCATATGTTTACCATTTCTTGAGGATGGTGAAGCGGTTGTGGCGGGCAAGCATGAGCGCCATGACGATGAGGATCATGTGCACGCCGAGCCATGAGACACCTTCGTCTTGTTTGATCAAAATCAAGCCCCAAGTGAGGCTGATGTAGAGCAGGCCGAGAAGAAAAAGCGAGGTGCGGCTGGCGATACCGAGCAAGATCGCGAATCCAAGCGCGAGAAGCGCAGGTCCGAGGATCTTGTCATACAGTGGCAGCGCGAATTTCATCATCAACGGCTCGGCTTGGAACTTGGTCATCAGGGCCTCCGGCACGCCGTGGTAGTTGGCGATGGCATATTGTTTAACGGAGCCGGCAGCGGTGAGGCCGTATTCGTTCGCAGCGCCGTCGACGCTGACGATCTGGTCGGCCGCCTTGTTGCCCGCGAATTTTTCAACTCCGGTCTGGATGGCGCGCACGGCGAGCCAGACGCGGAGGAGGAGGGCTCCGTAAACCAGAGCGAGGTTATTGCCAGTGTCGCAGGATTCGTTATTCATGGTCAGTCAGTATCGATTAGTGGTGGGTGATAGGTAGGGATGAAAAATGGGTCTGCACGACGGGCTCAAGCAAGGATTGCCGGATCAGAGAATCCGCAGTGATTACCCGAAGATCCGCCCGCTCAGAAGCGGTCTGGTTGGCTTTGTGTGTCTTTTTCCGGGAGGTCACGTGAGTTTGGGTTCCCAACCGGCGCGGTAGACGCGTTTGAGCATGGCCTTCACCTCGGGCAAGCCGCGGGCTTCCATGGCAGCCATGTTCCAGTCGATTTTTTTGCCGAGACGGACGGCGAGATTGCCGACGAGCACCATCTCGGTGAGCGGTCCGGCGTGGTCCACGAAGTTGGAGACCGGCTTCGGCCCCTCGCCACGGACAGCGCGGCAGAGTTCCTGGGTCGGGCCGCCGACGACGCGCGGGTAGACCTTTTCCACTTTGCCGGGCTCGGCACGGATTCCATCGCGGAAGAGCACGGGAGTGGTGCCGCCGTAGGCGTCGTTGATGAACAGAGTGCCGGTGGTGCCGACGAAGACTTGGCCGAATCCCTCGTTGAGCTGGAGGTCTGCGGGAATGCCCGGTGGGCGGACGAACTCCTTGTCGGTGTTTGGGTTGTTCACGCCGTCCTGCCAGATGACTTTGACCGCGGCGCGTTTTCCCTTGGCGGGGAATTCATAAACGATGGTGGAACGCTTAGGGGCAGTAACGTCGTCGAAGGCGGAAACCTTGCTGGCTTCGACCACGAAGTCACCTTGCAGATCGAGCACCCAAAAGGCGGAATTCATGCTGTGGCAGCCGATGTCGCCGAGAGCGCCGCAGCCGTAGTCCCAGAAGCCGCGCCATTTGAACGGATGGATGTCCGGACTGTACGGGCGGTCCGTGGCCACGGTGCCTTGCCAGACGTCCCAGTTGATTTCGTCGGGCACGGGGATTTTCGGCGGGAAGTTCAAGCCCTCGCCTTGTGGCCAGATCGGGCGGTTGGTCCAGTAGTGGACCTCTTTCACGTCGCCGATCATGCCGGACTCGACCCACTCGCGGAGAACGCGGGTGCCCTGCATGGTGGCTCCCTGGTTGCCCATCACGGTGTAAACGCCCTTTTCCTTGGCGAAGTTAGCGAGTGCGCGGGCCTCCCAGAGGTTGTTGCACAAGGGCTTCTGCACCATCACCGGCTTGCCGAGGCGGATGGCTTCCACCGCGATCGGGAAATGCATGTGATCCGGGGTGGAAACGGTGACCACGTCGATCTGGTCCCCCACGGAGGCGAACATTTCTCGGTAGTCGGAGAAAAACTTCGCGTCCGGAAACCGTTCGATGGCTCCCTTCGCCATTTTCCGATCCACGTCGCACAGGAATGCGATGCGGTTGCCGCCGGAAATTTCGGAAATGTCGCTCAGGCCCTTGCCGCCGCAACCGACGGCCGCGACATTGAGTTGTTTGAGGGCCTTTTCCTGGCCTAGAAGAATATTGGGAGCGAAAGCGGTGCCGGCCAATGCGGCGGCGGACTTGATGAAACTGCGGCGGGTGGGGTTTTGCATGGGGTGTCGTTGTGGAGTTGCGCGAGTCGGCATGTCGGTCTGCCAGTTGACCTTGCCGGACTGAATACGCCCGGTGGGATTCAATTTTTTCGCCGGAGTGATGTCCATCTCCGTTTTTGGTCAGAGGCTGGACTTTCCGGAGATGGCGCAGTCAGCGTTTTTTACGGAGTCGCTTGCCGGTGAGGCGGGTGGCGATGAGGTTCGGGCAGCGGCCTTTGAGTCGCAGTTGTTCGCAGTTCGCTTCGATTTTAATCGTCTGCCGGACCGGCTTGAAGCCAAGCCGGCGGGTGATGCAGTCGTTGAGCATATCGAGGTGCGTGTCCTCGAATTCCACTACGCGGTCGCAGTCGATACAGACGAGGTGGTTGTGCGAGGGTCTTTCCAGGAAGTTCGGATCGTAGGTCGTCTGGTTGTCGCCGAGGTCGATTTCGCGGAGCAAATCCGCCTCCACCAGCAAGCTCAGCGTCCGATAAACCGTGGCGCGGGAGGTCTCGGAATCCAGCTTGCGCGCCCGTTCGAAGAGCTCGTCCGCCGTGAAATGCTCGTCCTTGGAAAACGCTGCTTTTACGATCGTCTCGCGCTGCCCGGTCCGGCGCAGACCCTTGCGGCGGATGAATTCGTCGAGTCTTTCCTGGATGCTGGCGTCCACGCTTGGATCTCTAGCGCCCAGGGCGGGGCAGGGGAAGTGGAAACAACGGATGATGCGGGGGTTGTTCGAGCCGCGAGTGGCGCGGAGTTTTTGAAAGCCCGGCGGCTGGGCTGCGCGTAATGACCCAACGCAACCGTTTGCAAACGCCCATGACTCCCAAAATCTCCCGCCGCAAATTCCTCGGAACCACCGCCCTCGCCATCGGCATGCCGACGATCATTCCCGGGTCCGCCCTGGGGAAAAACGGCGCCGTCGCCCCCAGCAACCGCATCGTCATGGGGGGCATCGGCATCGGCCCGCGCGGGCGGCAGGTGCTTTCCTGTTTCCTCTCACAGCCGGACGTCCAGTTCGTCGCCATCGCCGATGTGCAGGAGTCGCGCCGCGAAATCGTCCGCCGCATGGCGAACAAGCAATACGGTAACGAGGACTGCTACAAATGCCGCGATATGATGGAAATCTTCGGCCGCGACGACATCGACGCCGTCCAGATCACCACCGGCGACCACTGGCACGCGCTCGGCATCATCCTCGCCTCCAAAGCCGGCAAGGACATCTACGCCGAAAAGCCGTGCAGCATGACCATTCACGAAACCCAGGAACTCTCCGATGCCGTGAAACTCCACAAACGCGTCTTCCAGGCCGGCACCCAGCGGCGCAACGTCGATAACTTCCGCTTCGCCGCCGAACTCGCCCGCAGCGGCCGCTTGGGAAAAATCCACACCGTGCACGCGTCCATCCTGCGCCTCGTGCCCGACCTCGCCCCGCTGCCCGGCGAGCCCGAGCCGGATCCCGCGGTCATCGATTGGGACCGCTGGCTCGGCCCGGCCCCACTCCGCCCGTATAACAAAAAATACGTCGAAGGCCGCTGGCGCGGGCACTACGCATTTCACGGCGGCGCGGGCCTGCCGGAATGGGGCACGCACACGCTCGACCTCTGCCAATGGGCGGCAGACGCGGACAGCACCACGCCCGTCGAATTCGAGAGCAAGGGCGACACCCTCATCGAAGGCCGCTACGCCAGCGGGGTGAAGCTCGTCATGCGCCTCGCAGGATTCAAGGGCGAGGGCGACTGGGTCGTCCCCGGCACCTGCCCGGTGCGCTTCGAGGGCGAGCAAGGCTGGGTAGAAACCGCGGATTTCGGGAAAATCGCCGCCAGCGATCCATCACTGCTCGCCGGCATGCCGACCGGGGAAATGTCCGGGACGGATCCCGCCAAGCACGTCCGCGAATTCCTCGACTGTGTCAAATCCCGCGGAGTCACCGCGGCTAACGAAACGGTTACCCGCAACGGCCACATCGCCTGCCACGCCGCCGCCATCGGCTGGCAGCTCGGGCGGAAAGTCCGCTTCGATCCCGCCACCGAGAAATTCATCGACGACGAGGAAGCGAACAAAATGTGCAGCACGCCCCGGCGCGCACCATACACCCTCTGAAAACGCAAGAATCGACACCCGCCCCCGATGCGCTAAGTTCCCCGGCGGATGAATTTGAAGGAACTCGGCTGGAACCCGGAATTGGAAACTGCCATGGCGGCCTACGCCGGAAAAGGCTGGGTCCCCGCACGCCTGATCCGCGAGACGGTCATCAACTACGGCGCGTTCCTGAACGGCGGCGAGGAAATCGACGTCATCCTCTGCGGCCGAGTCTGGCACGAGGCCACCTGCGACGCGGATCTACCCGCCGTCGGCGACTGGGTGATGGTCGAGCTCGGCGATGAAAACCAGCCGCACGTCATCCGCGCCACCCTGCCCCGGCGCACCTGTTTTTCCCGGAAAATGCCCGGCAACAGCTCGCAGGCCCAGGTCATCGGCACGAACATCGACTACGTCGCCGTAGTCACCGACGCGGGCCCGGATTTCAACATCCGTCGGATGGAGCGCTACTTCATGCTCATCGGCCGCAGTGGTGCCAAGGCCGTCGTGCTGGTGAACAAAGCCGACCTTTTCCCCAAGGAGCAAAGCCAGCAGGCCGCCGCGGAAATCGCCGCGCTGTGGGATGGAGCTACGGTCCACGTCACCAGCGCGCTCAATGGCGACGGCCTCAAAGTCCTCAAGAGATACCTCAAAAAAGGCATCACCATGTGCGTCGTCGGCTCCAGCGGCGTCGGCAAGTCCACCCTCGTCAACCAGCTTTACGGCGAGGAATGGCAGTGGACCAGCGAGTGCAACGAGACTACCGGCAAGGGCCGCCACACCACCACCTCCCGCGAGCTCGTCCCGCTGCCCGGCACCGGCATGCTCATCGACAATCCCGGCATGCGGGAAATCCAGATGTGGACCGACGAGGCGACCCTGCGCGACAGCTTCGCCGACGTAGACGCTCTAACGTCTGATTGCAAATTCTCCGATTGCAGCCACCGCACCGACGCCAAGTGCGCCATCCGCGCCGCCGTGGAGGCCGGCACTCTCGACCTCGCGCGTTATGAAAATTTCCTCAACCTCGAGAACGAAATCGCCGCGTTGAGAAAACGTTCCGAAAAACGCCAGATGGCCGTCGAGCGCTGGGCCAAGCGCAACAGCGTGAAAGCCCGCAATCTGGCTGATAGAATCCAGCTGGAAAAAGACCATCGTGGGGATTACTGACGCGTAACGCGGCGGAAGGAACGTGTAAGGTTACTCAATCGCGAGAACAGTCGCATTTCCCCCCAATCTCTTTTTGTTGCTTTTTCCACGATCAGTCTGAGCACGGAGGCGTGCCGTGCGGCATATCGGATGACCAACCAGATCGTTGATGGGATTCCTTTGTTAGCGTTCCGTTTCACTCACTTATTCGATAGCTGCTCTTCTTGGTCGAAACAGTTGAACTGTCCGAAATGGAAGGTGATAGCAGTAAAATCATTTTCGACAAAAACGGATTGACCCGCAAATCCGGCAGGTTTTATAACAAGGGCGCATGAAAAAAATCATCAACGCATGTTTCACCCTGGCCCTGATCTCTCCGCTTTACGCTGGGGATTACGCCACATCTCCCGGCCCAGCACCCAGCGACGCTCCATCCTATGGCTCCACGAGTTGGTTCGTAGGTGGCGGTGTCGACTACATGTTCGACGAACTCGAGGAGCTCTACTGGTATGGGAAGGTCGGCTGCAAGTTGAGCCCTCAATCCGCACTATTCCTCGAGGCGGGATGGATCGGCTCTGAAGAGGATGTGAGTTTCCAAGGCGTCAACGTGAGCTTGGATCTTGATATCGTTCCAGTCACTCTCAACTACAGCTACGAGTTCGCCTTTACCGACAAGCTCTCGATGTATCTGGGTGGAGGCTTGGGAGCGGCCTACAACGAGTTGGAGGCCAGCGCCTCGGGTTTCGGAACCAGTGTATCTGTTTCGCAAGACGAATGGGTATTCATGATGCAGGGCTTTTCCGGCCTTATTTATGAGTTCACTCCGGCATTCGAGGGTTATGTGGGCATGCGTTACATGTGGCTGGACGATCCATTCGGTGTGGCGCTGGACGACTGGGGCGTCGGTGCAGGAGTCCGATTCAATTTCTAATTGGCATCATGGTGATCGGCTGATTGGGGGGATGGATTGATGGTCCGATCCGCCCCCGATCAGCCGTTTCTAATCTCATTTTCGGGCTTTTTCCACGAACGGCCTTAGCTCGGATGCATGCAGAGCGGCATATCGGTTGACCAACCAGATGGTTGATGGGATTTTCTTGTCAGCATTCCGTTTCGCCCACGCATCAGCCAGTTGCTCTTCTTGGTCGAAATAGTTAGGCTTCATGGTTTCCATCTGCCGGTTCCTCTTGCTGCGGTCAATGGATGGCCCTTCCGGACCAAACGGCTTGCACATCCAATTAAGATAATCGAGAGCGTCAACCGCGCCGATTTCTCCATAGCCTTTCCTAACCAGAGGAAGGTGATCGCCTGTGGAATTGCCAAGCGCCTGGCTTATCCCGCCATTGTCGGAATCCGCCTGGAAGTAAACGACGGCGAAATAGATCCGTGCAACTTCCGGCAGTCGCGCGAAAACCTCCGGATCGTCCGCGTGGTCACAGAGTTTGTCGTAAAGATCGCTCAGCTTTGCCGCAGCCAGCGGGATTTCAGCGAAGTTTTCCGATTCCTGAGGATTCTGACGGATGAGCTTTTCAACGAATTCCACCGCAGCTTCGGGTTCGTGCACCGCCCACGCGCGAACGGCCTCCTGGTATCCGCGGATGATCCGGTATTCTGAGTTTTCGTCCCTTGCGGAGACTTTCCATGCATCCAAAAGCGGCGAGATGCGGCTCATCGGAACTTCAATACCTGCGTCGTTCAGGCTGTCCAGCGTGATGGCGACCAGAGGGGCATCCTTCGCTAGGTATTCATCCTTGATCAAAGTCTCGGACGCCAGTTTTCCGTCCATGAACGGAAGCAACTCGACGGCGAGATCCGAACCAAGAGAGGCTCCCTTGCCGATCCAACGGATGACTTCGGGTGCCATTGTCTTTCGAAACTCATCACTGGCGTTGCCAAGACGACAGGCAAAGAACAAACCCGAGAGCACGCTCTTCCCGAATGAAGGATCGACAATGGCCTTCTTGAGGAGGGGGATGACGTGGATGTCTCCTGTCCGTGCTAGTTCGGTGGGAACTTCGTATTTCCTCATCTCGTGCAAGTGATCATAATTTTCCGCTAGAGCATCTTAAATAAAACTGTAGCCGCAATGGGTAAACCAATTTGTGGCGTCTTTTTGGGTTACCTGTGAGAGTGCGTCTCCAATTGCCAAGAGAAGGGCTTCGTTGGTGCGAACGTAAAGTCCCTGACAAATCGAACGTAAAGTCCCAACGTAAAGTCCCTGACAAATAAAAAGAAAGTCTGCTTGCGTTTTTGGATGCTTGGCGGGTAGGGTGTGGGCATGAGTAGCAAGAGGTTTCTTTGTCCGTGGAAGGATTCGGCGGTGAAGCCGGCAATTTACCATTGTGTGTCGCGGGTGGTGGACCGGCGATTTGTGTTCGATAAGGCGGAGCGGGAGCACTTCCGGATGTTCATGCGGATGTATGAGAATTTTTCGGGCTGCCGGGTTTTGTCTTACTGCATCATGTCCAACCACTTCCACATTCTGCTGGAGGTGCCGCCGCTGCCGGTGGGAGGTCTGGGGGACGAGGAGTTGTTGAAACGGCTGAAGGCCATTTACAGCGAGGCGGTGGTGGCCGGGGTGGCGAAGGAAGTCGCCGAGGCGCGGGAGGCGGGCGATGAGTCCTGGGCGGCCGGAATTCATGCCCGCTATACCTACCGGATGCACGATTTGAGCGAGTTCATGAAGACGTTGTTGCAGCGTTTCACGCGGTGGTTCAACCGCATGCACCAGCGCAGCGGCACATTGTGGGAGGAGCGCTACAAGAGCGTGATCGTGGAAAGCGGGGTGGCGGCGCGGACGATGGCGGCTTACATCGACCTGAATCCGGTGCGGGCCGGCATGGTGGCCGATCCGGCGGATTATCGCTGGAGCAGCTACGGGGAAGCGGTGGGTGGTGGCGGCAAGGGCAACGGGAAAAAAGCGCGGGAAGGACTGGTGAGAGCGTGCATGAGCCATCAGGGAGCGGGTTTTGAGGCCGAACGCTGGCAGGAGGTTTCGCGAATCTATCGACGGGCGATGGGTCTTGGACTGGGCCGGAAGAGCGGCCGGGCGGTGGTTGAGAAGGACAAGGTGCGACCGCAGCTCAACACGGCGGAAGCGATGGCGGCCAACGAGAATGGCACGGTGTTGCCGGACTTGGCTTTGGCGAAGATGCTCCGCTGCCGGGTGCGCTATTTCACGGATGGAGCGGTGATCGGCAGCAAGGAGTTCGTAAACGAAGCGTTTGCCGGGGCGAGGGAGCGATTTAGCGCCAAGCGGAAGGATGGAGCGCGGGCGATGAAAGGCAGCGGAAGCGGCGCGAAGGGGGTGCTGTGGAGCGCTAGGGATCTTCAGGCCGGGATCTGATTAAAAGGTGAATCTACCCGCTCTAGTAGGCCTCGTGGTGGGACTCACATTCGGCAGTAGCCTTGCGGGTCCCTCCGCAGTCCGCCTCGACTTCCAGACGGCATATAGCAGGTCGGACAGCCGGATGCGGGACAGCAGGGGTAAGTTTCAGCGCTTCGTGTTCGAGGGTGAGAGACGATTTCCCCACTCGCGCGGCGAAAGAACTCGATCCGCACAAGCCGCTGCTGGTTTACTGCCGCAGCGGACACCGCAGTGCGTGAGGCCGCCACTGCCCTCGCCAAACCGCACCCAGCGCGAAAAGACGACCCGAGCGATTTGTAGTTCACCCACCGCCATGCCGAGTTTTTTCCTCCGATTTCTTCCACGGGCCTTTGTGGTGCTGTTCCTTTCCGCAGGTTTTGAAACCCTGTCCGCACAAGCAGTCCCGCCCACCCGCACCGCGCCCGCTGCGGTGGAGGTGGCGGAGCCCAAGGAAGAAATATTCAAGAAGATCCTCGCCGACACGCGGGTTGCCTTGACGCGGTTCAGCGAATCGGGAGCTGAGAAACGCCTGCCAGAAGGCGTCGATCCCTCACGGTTGGCGGAGCGCATCCAAGATCTCGACCAACTGGTGCGCATCGTCTCGCGGCAGCTCAGTCTGTTGAGTTCCAGACGCGACGCGGACCGTGATCTGGCTGCAGCCAAGGCAACCGAAGAGGCATGGAACGGCTTTCTTGAAAATCCCCCGTATTCCATGTTGTGGTCGGACGACCTGTCGAAACGGCTGGCATTGCTCAGCGAGAAAAAGGCCAGCTTCGAGTCTTCCATCGAGTTGTTCGAGAGGAACCTCGATAGCGTCGAAAAGGAAGCAGTCGGAGTGATTGCCGCGAAGGAAACCGCCGATGAACTGTTTGCCAAAGCGGATCCGGCCACGGTGGACTCGCTGAAATGGCTGGCAGAAGCGGCGGCCGATAAACACCGGTTGGTCATCGCCCGCGCCGATAGCCTGCGGGAAAACATCGCTCTGCTCCAAGTGCAACTGGCGATCGTGCAGTCGGAGCGAAACCTGTTGGAAAGCGAGCTGCGTGTCGTTCGGCGAAACGTGAAATTCAGCGAGGACGATTTGCAGAAACTCAGGAAATCCGCGGCCGAAAGACAGACGGCTATCCGTAAGGAGATTTCCGAAACGACCCGAAAACTCCGCGAGGCACAGGCAGTGCGGAATGCCGCCAAAGCGGAATCCGACAAACCCGCCGCGACCGAGGCGGAAGCGGAGATCCGGCGACTGCGTCTTTCTGCCGCCGAGACACGCACGGAAGCCCTCCAGTTCATCGTGGAAAATCTCGGTGCCTTGGAAGGAATCGAGGGCTACACCGCGACCGCCTATGAGAACCGGCGGACGCTTGCCGGGAAACCCACGAAAGCCGCGCGCGAAGCGGCCTTGCAATCCCTGGCTGCGATCCACGACCGTGTCGCCGCATGGGAGGTGGTTTCGAAAAACGAACTGGCCGCGGTCAATGCGGACCTCACCCGGCAGGCGGACGTCGCGGTCGACATCCCCGCGGGGGACCCGCGGGTGGCCCTGCTCACCGAGCTGCGCGCCGCCTTGTGGACCAAGCAGAATTTCCTCCAACGGCTCGTGCAGACGACCGGCGATCTCCGCAAGAGCGCGGCCCGATGGGTCGATGAAAACAGCGCCGTGGTCGAAAAGACAGCCGGCGAGCGATTGCGGGATTACGCGACATCGGCATGGGGCAAGTTGCGAGGTGTGGCGGACGTTCAGGTTTCGAAATACGAGGAAACCACTCCCACAGGCGGCAAGATCACCCGCAGCGTCCGACTCGGCACCATCATCAAGGCAATGCTGTTTTTCGGAATTGCCTACTTCATTCTAGCGAAGATCAGCCGCCGGATGCAGCGGCTGGTAGTGGACCGCGTGCGCATTGGTGAGGCGCAAGCCAACACGCTGCGCACCTGGCTGATGATCGTGGTGGGCATCGGCCTCGCCATCGCCACGCTGAATTTTCTCAGCATTCCGCTCACGCTCTTCGCGTTTTTCGGCGGTGCGCTCGCGATCGGACTCGGCTTCGGAACCCAGACGCTGATCAAGAATTTCATCAGCGGCATCATCGTCCTGTTTGAGCGCAAGATCCGAGTGGGCGACATCGTGGAAGTCAACGGCGTCACCGGCACCATCATCGAAATCAACACCCGATCATCGGTTCTGCGCGGGGGCGATGACAAGGAAACGCTGGTGCCCAACTCGCTGTTTCTGGAAAATCGGGTCACCAATCTGACGCTCTCCAACCGCCGGGTCCGCCGCTTCTTGACGGTGCGGGTCGCTCTGGGAACCCCGCCCAACGTGGTCGCTATGATTTTGAAGGACAGCGTGGAGCGGCATGGTCACATTCTCAAGAGCCCGGCACCCATCGTCACCTTCGAGGACTTCGCCGAAAACGCTCTAATTTTCGGGATCTACTATTGGACTGAGTTCAACTCCCAAACCAACGCCGACGTGGTGGCCAGCGATCTGCGTTTCATGATCGAGAAGCGCCTTGTCGATGTCCAATCCGCGACCGCCGCGGACAAAGGGGAAATCCCCGCTCCGCACGAGGAACAGACGAAACCTCCCGTCGAGGAATGAGGCGACACCCACGGGATGAAGCTCGCCCTCGATAGGCTTGGTGCGGGCGGGCGTATGCCAAATGATAGAGATTTTTTCAGCGGCGGATCTTGGCCATGGCGGGCGTGCTTCCGGAGAAACACGGCCTTTATTGGGAGGGGCGTTGATGGCGGCAAAAGCGCGGGGAGGAGCGCGGTCTTCACGGTTCATCAGGATTCGGAGAAGAATTCCTATTTGAGACGACTGAGTTCCGGCGAGTCCGTCGAGGTCTCAATCGCGCGGATGGTTTCGCGGACGCACTTGGCCTTCATGAGCATGAGCTCCTTGGGGAAATTCTTTTCCTCTTCTTCAAAGTAGCGGGCAATCTCGCTCAGTTCGGGAATGAACGCCTTCCCGTGGGTGCCGTATCTGAGCAGAATTTCCATCAGCTCGGGAGTGCGTTTCTGGCTGGCCCATGGATTCTGCCCCCGAGTGTAGTTCACGCAGGCGCTGATGCCTTCCTCAATCCGATGTTTGGCCAGGAGACGGAGCCCCTCCACCCGGATCGAGTCGGCGAACATCTCCCCGCTTGGGGCTGGATCGACAATCGCCTGATAGATGGATGGCAGCAAGGGCGTGATGTCCTGCGTGGATAGATTTTGATAGACCGATCCGATGCTGCCCCGCGCGCGGCCATCCTGGTTCTTGAGCCCGGCCCTCACTGCCTTGTAGAGCGCCTTGCGGTCCACTCCATCAAGCGACTTGCCCAGCATCCCGCCGTCATCGAACAGGGCGAAGGAAAGATACCTCTGCTGCATACCCCGCGGATCGTTTTCCGTGTCCACCTGAGCCAGCAGTTCAAGGAGTTGTGGCACGGTTTGCATGGCGGGAGGGCCGATGCTTGCAAGGGCTTCGGCCGCTTTGATGCGCAGCCAGAGGTCTTTTTCGGAGAGGGATTTTGCCAGTGCTTCCATGGCAGGTGCTCCTCGCCCGCGAAGTTTGATCAGGGCCTGACAGGCGCCATAGCGTGAATGCAAGTCGGGGGACTCCAGCATTTTCAGAAGCGGTGGAACGGGCACCTCTTTGCGGCGGGCCAGCGCCATCGCCGCTCGCTCGCGCACCACCGGGGACCAACTGCCGAGACTCTCAAACAGTTGATCCCTGCTGAGTTGGTCATAGGCACGGTGGCGGTCCTTGTTGGTCCAGCCACGACCGTCGAGAATGAGGGCTTGAGCCGCGGCGGTGTCAAGTTGCGGCACGACCCCCGGGCGCTTGCCTGTCAGATAGATCTTCTTCAGTGGCATCGCATAAGCCAGCAGATAGCCGCCGGTGCAGTCCCAGCCATTGTAGCTGTCGTGTTCTGGCTCTGGCGGTCCTTGATGCGGGAAAGTGCCGTCCCAGCGGCGTGCAAGGTCGAAGTACCAGGCACCGAACTCGTTCATCCACGCTCCGGTTGCCTCCGGGCCGGACTGAGCCACTCCCGGAATGGCCCACAGGATGTTGAAGAAGTTGCCGGTGTGCCCGGTGTCTCGCTCGGGGCCGTGAGAGGCGATGCTCATGCGGGAGAAAAACTCCGCGCCTTGCGCCTCACCGAGAAGGTTGAACAAAACAGCGGCCATGCCGCACTTCCCGTTGTCATCGTGGTTCTGGATCCACGGGTGATGATCGCCATAGGGTATCGCACCTTTGCCGATATAGAATCGCAACAGACGGGCGCTGAGGTCGATGGCTCGGGACAACTCCGGGTCATTCACGCCCGCCGCGCGGGCCATCACCAGTGAAATGGTCAGTGGTAATCCCGGAGAGTTCATCATGCCGTATCCGCCGAGGCGGCCGCCTGCTACTGCGAAACCATGGCCCCACGAACCGACCGCACTCTGGCCCCTGGCGGCTTCCAGCGCGAGCCGTCGCAAGCCCGGCATCACCGACTGGTCGCCGGTCGCCATCACATACTCGGAAAGCAGCATCATGACATAGCCATAATGCCACGTCTGCATCCTGTCGGCTGAGAAGTCCGCCGCCCACTGGGCCTCTTTCCTGACCCAGGGGAGGTAGGCGGGATCACCGCTGGCTAACAGTGCGAGCGAATTGAGTGAACGCGTAATGGGATCCTGGCGACCATACGAGGGCTCCGCGACTTTTGCGGCTAGCGCCTTGCACCCCTGTTCCAGAATGCGCACTGACTTCGGGCACTGATAGGGCGCGGTGGCGCTGTAGCTGCCGAGAACCGGAAGTTTCATCACGACCTCTTCCGAGTGACCGGCCCGCCAGCGTGTTAGTATCAGTTTTCCGCCGCCCGGCTCGGATTCGGCGGTGGTGACCGCCTTTCCGAACTCAGTGCGCGGGTCGTGGGAAAACCGCCTGCCGCCGATGCCGAGGATCGCGTCCCCGACGAGCATGACGCCATCCGCGGGAGAACCCTTCTCCACCCGGGTGATGGAAATCTGGCGGGCGTCGGTGGTCACCAGCTTGTCGCAGAACATCCAGCCACGCATCCCGGTGGGACCGAGGTTCCAGTCGTGCTTCGCGCCGGCGGGAATGGCATCGCCTTTGGTGAAGTCGGGTATCGACAGTCCTTCACCCTTGCTCGCGGCCAAAGCCGGAACCGGCGCGGAGATGATGGCGGCGAGGGCGAGGGAAATGAAGGTGGTTTTCAACGGGATTGGTTTTTGGATTTCATGAGATCCGCCATCGCTTCGGCGAAGCCTTTGCCGATGCCGCCGAGGATTTTCGCCGAGCCGAGGTAGTGAAACTCAAGATTGGAAATGCCTTTTTCCAACACCTCGCGCTCGCGCTCGGTGAGGCCTTCGGCGCGCAGTTTTTCCAGTGCTGCCTTTTCCTCGGCAGGTTTCAATTTTCCATCGGTCGCGAGTTTCTTCGCCTGTTGTTTGATTTCTTGATCCTTGGACTTGGCGGCAGTCAGTTCGCGGTCCCAGTAAATTTCCGTCCATACCGCGGCGACGTTGCCCTGGAACTCAGGCAACTTCGCTGGCGCCGCCATCGCATCGCGGAAATTCTGGTGAGTCGCCTTGTAGCGCTGCTGGTCGGGACCATAGTCCGCCGTCGGACCACCCACGCCGAGCACGCCGATGACGAAGGGCAGCGCGGGCGCGTTCAAATCCTTGCGCACATCACGGATGAAGTGCGCCATCGCCATACTATAGGCATCGTAGCCGCCGGGTTTTTCGCGATCCGGGTAGGTGCCGGAATCCACAAGATCGTTCCAGCCCTGAAACCAGACGAAACCCGCCAGCTCGTAGCCCTGCGCGGCATCATCACCGGGGACCACGCGTTTGATGTCACTGAGCACCGATTTCACATGCCCAAGCATGAGGCGGTAGCAAGCGCCTGTTTCCTTTTCCTTCGCGGCTTTGATGGTCGGGAGGTCTTTGCCTTGTTTTTCAAAAGTGGCGAGCTGCGTTTCATTGAACCGATACGGGCCAGCCCCAGGCGGGCGGAAGTCGGTGTTCAAGCTCTTGCCGCCCCACGAGGTTTTGATGAGTAGAATGGGTGCGTCCGTGAACTTCTGCATGTAGAGGCCAAAGGTGAACTCCGGTCCGATTTTTTCGGGGGTGGCACCAAAGCCCGCTGTTAGCCTCCCGGTTTGTTCCGCCTCCGCGCAGCCGATGGACGAAATCCACACGCGCTCGCAGACCTGTGGCTTCCCGTCCGCGCCCAGCATCTCCGCCAGCATCGGCTGGGTCGCAGGGTCCATGCCGATGTGCTCGAGAGTGCTGATTTTGGCATGCCCCTGCATGTTTGACTGACCGGCGAGGATGTAGACTTGCAGCGGTTTGGCCGTTGCGGTGGCACAGGGGAAAGCAGCCAGCGCGGCCAAAATAAAGCCGGGAATGAATGGAAGGGTATGTTTCGTGGTCATGATCACGATGGTTTCTAATAGAAAAAATGCCGTGGGTTGGATTTTGCTGCGGTGCCACGCCCCTCGAGCTTTGGTATTGATGGAACCTCTTTCTGCAGCCGCCGGCGAGGTTGATTTTTTGCCGCAGGCCGGCCTTGAGCTTGTAAAGCTCCAGCGTCCATCCAAGGGCGCGGGGCAGCTTCGAGCGGCATAGCCGGATCGACTGCCGTCACCCAAGCCACGGCTGATTCTTTGGCAGCAGCTCTGAAGAGGAGTCGCCGCCGAGGTCGGAGCCAACGGTCATGTCGTCTTTGCGGGTGATTTCCGGAGCGGGCGCTTCCCGCTTGATGCCACGTTCACAAACGGTGATTCTTGCTCCGCGCACGACTTTCCCAACGCATTCCCTCGGCTTTCCGTGAGGTCTGCCGGAATGGGACCGAAGGCGGCATCCCTGCTTGAAAATAGCCAAGCTCAAGATCCTCCAGCCCGAGTCATTTTCCCGTCCATGAAGTTTCCCTTTCCGAAATCCGACGTCCTCCGCCGGATCGCCGTAATCTTCCTCCTCGCTGCGGGTCTCTTCCAGCCCGCCCACGGCCAACTCAACGCGATCAAAAAGGCCGCCACTCCCGAAGAACCGGCGAAACCCGCCGCCCCGGAAAAACCCGACGAAATCCGCAAGCGCCTGGAAACCTGGCTTCAGGAAGCGCGCGACGCCCTTGCCCGCCTCGAAGCGCCCGGTGCGGCTGCCGGGCTTCCCCAAGAGATCACTCCGGAGGAGTTCGACGAGCGCCGCCGCGATCTCGAACAAATGATCCTCACCGCCACCCGGTCGATCAAAAATCTGGCCTTCGTCGCAGAGGCTTACAAAACCCTCGAAAGCTCCCGCGCGGAGGACTCGGGTTGGTCAGGATTCACCGACCAACCGCCGTTTTCCATCCTGATGATCGACGAGCTGCTCAACGAGCGCGATGCGATCACTGCCAACCTCGTTTCCTCCGAATCCTCGCTTTCCAATTACGAGCGCCTGCTCGCCAGCCTCCGGAGTGAAACCAAATCCGCCGAGGAGGCCGTTAGCGCAAGGATCCTTGATTTCCAGAACGCCACCGATGACACCCGCGACGCCGCCAAATGGCGGATGGAAGCCGCCCGTGCCAACTCCCGTGTGCTCGCCGTCCGCGCCGGACTGATGCAGAGCCTTTACGACAGCCTCAAGGACCGGATCTCCGCCGCCAACACCGACCTTGCCCTGGTCGATCGCAAAATCAAAGTCGCTAAAGCCAGCTCGCGTTTCAACGACGACGATCTCGCCAAAATCAACAAGGCTTCCGAAGAGCGCAAAAATACCGCCCAGAAGGAAATCGACAACATCACCAAGCGTCTCAAGTCCGCGGTCGCCAGCCGCAATCAGGCGCAATCCGCGCTGGATGCCCTGGTCGCTGCAAATCCACAGGAAGCCCAAGGCTTACCTCCACCCGCAGTGGATCTGGCGAAGTTCCGCCTGGAAGTGGCCGAGGGGCGGGTCGAGGCCATGCAATCGCTCGTCGAGGGATTGGAAAGTCTGATCCAGCTGGAGAACATCAGTTTCAAGGCCTATCACGACCGCAAGGCGTACTACGACGCCACCGACCATCAGCAAAAAGCCAAGGCCCTCGAATCACTCGCGCAGCTTCTCGACCGGCTCATGGCATGGAAAAACGTCGCCGGGAACGACATCGCCGCCAGCGCCGCGGACCTCAGCAAGCTGGAGTCCCGCGCCGCGTCCATCACCTCGGAGGATCCCCGCTTCAGCCTGCTCAACGAACAGCGCGCTATCAAAAGCGAGACGCTCGTCATGCTCCAGCGGATTTCTCAAATGGTGACCGCCCAGCACAAACTCGTCGACCGCTGGGTCACCGAATTCACACCGAAGACCACCGAAGAAGAACCCTTCCACCGCCTCAAGAAACTCGGCTCCAACACTTGGGACACGATCAAGAAAATCTGGGGCTACCAAGTCACCAACTACGAGGACAGCGTGGAGGTCGATGGCCAGACCATCACCGGACGCATCCCGGTCACGCTTGGCATGTTGCTGCGGGCCCTGTTATTTTTCGTCATCGGTTACTGGGTCGCCTCGAAAATCGCCAACCGCGTCCAAGGCACCCTCGTCACCCGCGGCCACATCGCGGAAACGAATGCCCGCATGCTGCGCAACTGGCTGATGATCGTCGTCGGCGTGTTCCTCGCCCTCGGCACACTCTCGTTCCTCAAAATTCCTTTAACGATCTTCGCGTTCTTCGGCGGCGCGCTCGCGATCGGTCTCGGCTTCGGCATGCAGACGCTGATTAAAAACTTCATCAGCGGCATCATCGTACTCGCCGAGCGTAAAATCCGCGTGGGCGACATTCTCGACGTGGACGGCGTCGTCGGCACCGTCGCCGAAGTGAACACCCGCTCGTCCATCCTCCGCGGCGCGGACGACGTGGAAACCATGATTCCCAACTCGGTCTTCCTGGAAAACCGGGTGACCAACTGGACGCTAACGAGTAACAAAATGCGCCGCAGCCTCCGCGTGGGCGTCGCTTACGGCACGCCACCGCAGAAGGTCATGGAGATCCTCACCGAGGTCGCCGACCGCCATGGGCTTGTGCTCAAGGATCCCGCGCCGTTCGCCACCTTCGAGGACTTCGGCGACAGTGCGCTGATCTTCAACCTCTACTTCTGGATCCGCCTCGTCGGCGGGACGAACGGCATCGTCGTCGCCAGCGACCTGCGGTTGATGGTCGACAAGCGATTCGGCGAAGCGGGAATCGGCGTGCCCTTCCCGCAGCGCGACATGCACCTCACCATCAGCCAACCGATTCAAGTGCAGATCACCCAGCCCCCAGCAGAAACCGATGAACCGTGATCCCATGACAGACGATCACTGGATGAATCTCGCGCTGGCCGAGGCGCGCAAAGGCGTCGGCAAGACCTCGCCGAACCCGCCGGTCGGGGCCGTGATCGTGAAAAACGGCGTGCTGCTAGGAACTGGCTGGCACCGCGCCGCCGGCCAACCGCACGCCGAGCGCGAAGCTCTTGCGGATGCTGCTAACAAAGATGTCCGCGGCGCGACCATTTACATCACGCTCGAACCCTGCTCCACCCACGGCCGCACGCCGCCCTGCACGCAGGGGTTGATAGATGCCGGCATCTCACGGGTCGTCTACGCCACCGTGGACCGGAATCCCGCCCACGCCGGCCGGGCGGATACTTTATTGAAATCCGCCCGCATCGAAGTGGTTTCCGGCGTTTGCCATGAGGATGCTGAGAAATTGCTGCGCCCGTTTTTCAAAGTCCGCGAGACCGGTCTGCCCTGGGTCATCTGGAAAACCGCGATGAGCCTCGACGGCCGCAACACCCGCCCGCCCGGCGAAGGCCAGTGGCTAACAGGCGAAGCCGGCCGCGCCGACGTCCAGAAACTCCGCTCCACCGTGGATGCCATCCTCACCAGCGGCGAAACCGTCCGTCGCGACCGGCCCGCGCTCACCATCCGCGTGCAGGAATTGTTAGCCGGTCGCCAGCAACCGTGGCGCGTGATCGTAACGGATCGTCCCGAATCGCTTCCCGAACAACCAGATAGAACCCTCATCCGCCCCCGCGGCGACCTCGTTGAAATCCTGCGGAACCTCGCCAGCGAGCAAGGTGTAATAAGCGTGATGGTCGAAGCCGGCGGAGTGTTTTCAGCCGCGCTCTTCGAAGCGGGTCTGGTCGATGAAGTCGTCGTTTACTACGCCCCGCTCCTCTGCGGCGGCCCCTTGCCGGGTCTGGCGGGAAGTGGTTTGAAAGAATCCCTGCAGCTCGATGAGGTGGACTTCCAACAGTTCGGAAATGACGTCCGTTTGCGCGGAGTGGTGAGAAGATGATACGCCACACTGAAATCGAATTTGAGACGGCTGGAACGCAGGTGGAGACGTGGAAAACGAGTTTGAGACCTGAAAAACAGTTTCTGATGGGCACGAAACGAGTTTGAGATCAGGCCAATGAGGTCAATGGGGCAAAAAACGAGTTGACATCGGGAAAATGGCTTGGAAGCAGGAAGAAATGAGTTTGAGCGAAGCAAAACGTTTTTGAAGAGGCCGAAAACAATCTTGAGGAAGGAAAAACGGGTTTGAGTGGCGCGATTTCAGGGGGAAAGTGCCTTATCGAGGGCTTTCACGGCGAGGTCGATATCCTCGAGGCTCGTGGAGAGCGGCGGCATGAGGACGATGGTGTCGAGGATGGGTCGGGTGAGCAGGCCGTGGGCGCGGGCGGCGTGGCAGATGGCTTCGCCGAAGCGCTCGCCGGGTGGGAATTTCTCCCCATCCGGGCGGCGGAGCTCGATGCCGGCGATGAAGCCACACTGGCGGATTTCGCGGACGAGCGGTTGGCGGGATTTCAGGGCGGCGAGTCCGGTGGCGAGGCGGGCGATTTTTTCCGGCAGGAGCGCCAAGGTTTTTTCCGTTTCGAAGAGATCCAGGCTGGCGAGGGCGGCGGCGCAGCCTAACGGGTTCGCGGTGTAACTGTGGCCGTAGTAGAAGGCGTTTTCGGGAGCGCCGAGGAAGGCGTCGTAGATTTCCCCGGTGGTGAGGGTGGCGGCGAGCGGCAGGTAACCGCCGGTGAGGCCCTTGGCGAGGCAGAGGAAATCCGGAACCACGTTTTCCTGCTGGCAGGCGAACATGCTGCCGGTGCGGCCGAAGCCGGTCATGACTTCGTCGAGGATGAGGTGGACGCCGGTTTCATCGCACCATTTCCGCAGCGCGGCGAGCATGCCGGAGGGCCAAGGGCGCATTTCGTTGACGCCCTGGATGAGCGGCTCGATGACAACGCCCGCGAGGTTTTCTGTTGGAAACCCGCTGAGTTCCTCCATCGAACCGACGTGATGCACGGGATAACCCATGCCGCGGAAGCGCTCGAAAAACCGCCCGACGCCGCCGAGCGAGGCCGCGCCGAGGGTGTCGCCGTGGTAGCCATTGGCGAAGGCGATGAAGCCGGTTCGCTGGGGTGCGCCGGTTTGCTGGCGGTATTGCACGGCCATTTTCAGGGCGCACTCGACGGCGGTGGAGCCATCGTCGGAGAAGAAAACGCGCTCCAGTGTGCTTTTCGGGAAAAACCCGCAGAGATGGGCGGCGAGTTCGACGGCGAGCGGGTGGGTGAAGCCGAGAAACGAGGTGTGGGCGGCCTTTCCGAGCTGTTCCTGGATGGCGGTGTTGATCGCCGGGTGGGCGTGGCCGTGGACATTCGTCCAGATCGAGGAATTTCCGTCCAGATAGCGCCGCCCCTCGGAATCCCAAAGCCACGAGCCCTCGCCGCGAACAAGCACCAGAGGCTCGTTTCCCCGCCCGCACCACTCGGCCTGCCGCGTGAACGGGTGCCAGCAGTGGGTGTGATCGCCCTCGATCCATCGGCGGGTGTCCTCTCGCATGCGGCCAGACTGGAGATGACGCGGTCTTCTTCAACCCACAATCGTCGGTATGACAGGCAATCATGAAAAATGTGACGAAATTGTTTCACGTGGATGATCGGAATTTATCGATGTTCCGGAAAAACGTAGTGGCGTGGGTGCGAAATTGATTTATCTATCCCTCGCCACCGCGACCATCTTTCCCCCGGGACTAGCGGATCATGGCACTTATCCCCCCGAAAAATACGAGTCGGCGGATGTTGAGGTTTCCCCCTCAACATCCGCCGATTTCATTTCCACCCACCGCAAGCCTACGCGATTGCGGAATACCTTGTGGCCGGAAATGGGATATTCATAAGGAGTCGCCGCTAGCACGTTCCCCCCCAAGGTGCTGCGGACAACGGCAAATTCCCCCCAAAAGCAAGTCGGCGGGAGTTGTAGGTTCCCCCTCCAACTTCCGCCGATCCTTTTTTCCGACCTACCGCTCCCCGAAGTGTTTCAGCGGAACGGCAAGCAAGCGGTGAATCTTCAACCGTATGCCCGTGCGGAGTCCGTGCTTGATCGGGGGAAGCGCCGGGTTTAGTCCCTGCGGCCCGATTTCATGTCTGTCTCTCCTTATGCCATCCCGTCTCCCGCGCTTCAGCGTGAGGTGACACGCCGCCGCTCGTTCGCGATCATTTCCCACCCGGATGCCGGGAAAACGACACTCACGGAGAAATTCCTGCTCTACGGCGGTGCTTTGAACCTGGCCGGCAGCGTCACCGCTCGGAAAAACCAACGCGCGACGACCTCGGACTGGATGGACTTGGAAAAACAACGGGGGATTTCCGTTTCCTCGACCGTCCTGCAATTCGAATACAAGGACTGCGTCGTCAACATCCTCGATACGCCGGGGCACAAGGATTTCTCGGAAGACACCTACCGTGTGCTCACCGCCGTGGACGCCGCCGTGATGGTGGTGGACGCGGGAAAAGGCATCGAGAGCCAGACGCGGAAACTTTTCGAAGTCTGCCGCCGGCGGGGCGTGCCGATTTTCACCTTCATGAACAAGCTGGACCGCCCGGCCCGGCCATCGATGGATCTGCTCGACGAGCTGGAATCCGTGCTCGGGATCCACGCGTTTCCGGTGAACTGGCCGCTCGGCGATGGCCCGCGATTCCGCGGGGTTTACGACCGCGAGCAGAAGCAGGTGCATCTTTTTCAACGCACGGTGCACGGCGCGTATCGGGCACCGGTGGCGGTGACCGGCATCGAGGACGAGAGCGTGAAGGAAGCGGTGGAGGAGGGGACTTACCGGCAGGTCTGCGATGAACTGGAGCTGCTGGAAGGTGCCGGCGCTGAGTTCGATTTGCAAAAAATCCTCGCCGGCGAGCTCACCCCTGTCTTCTTTGGCAGCGCGGCGAACAACTTCGGCGTGCAACTCCTGCTCGACCGTTTCCTCGAACTCTCTCCCCCTCCGACCCCACGCGAAAGCGGCGGGATGACGATCCATCCGGCGTCCGAGGAATTCTCCGCCTTCGTCTTCAAAATCCAGGCGAACATGAACCCGAAGCACCGCGATCGCATCGCCTTCGTGCGCATCGTTTCGGGGAGATTCGAGCGCGACATGGACGTGATCAACGGCCGCTCCGGCGAGAAAGTCCGCCTCGCCAACTCGCAGCGCCTGTTCGCCCGCGAACGCGAAACCGTGGACGACGCCTTCGCCGGCGATGTCGTCGGGCTCGTCGGAAATTACGATTTACTCATCGGCGACACGCTTTCCTCCACGCCCGGCGTGACCTTCGATGAGATTCCCCGTTTCGCGCCGGAGTGCTTTTCCTTCCTCCACAATAAGAGCACCGCGAAATACAAGCGCTTCCGCGACGGTCTCCAACAGCTGCTCAAGGAAGGCGTCGCCAGCGAGTTCGTAATCATCGACACCGAGGGCCCGCAAATCCCGCTGCTCGGGGCCGTCGGGCCGCTTCAATTCGAAGTCCTGCAATACCGCCTCGAAGGCGAATACGCCGCCGAAACGCGCATCGAGCAGGCAAATTGGTCGCTCGCCCGCTGGCTCAAGCCGAAAGAAGGCGACCCGCTCGCTCCCGAAGCCCGCCCTGCCCTCTCGCTAGGGGCCGCGCTCGCCCGCGACTCCAATGGCTGGCTCGTCGCCCTGCTGCCCAGCGAATGGGCGGCAAAAACCTTCAGCGACAAAAACGAGGACTGGATCATTTCCGAGCACCCATTCCCACCGTTGCCGGTGGTGAAGTGATCCAGGCATTCATGCCTGTTCTTCCCGCGTCGTTTCCGCCCCTAGCCAAGGCTTTACACCGCCCCCGGCCCTCCGCCATCTTCGCGCCCCTTTCCAATAAGGGGCTGTGGCGTCTCGCCGCAGTTCTTCCCAGCCTACGCCCATGACATCCGCCGAGATCCGCCAATCCTTCCTCGATTTCTTCCAGGAAAAACAGCACACCATCGTCCCCTCCGCCTCGCTGCTTCCGCAGTCGCCCGGCCTGCTGTTCACGAATGCCGGGATGAACCCCTTCGTCCCCTATTTCCTCGGCGTTGAAAAAGCCCCCTACGATCCACCGCGCGCTGCCGATACCCAGAAGTGCATCCGCGCCGGCGGCAAACACAACGACCTCGAGGATGTCGGCTACGACACCTATCACCACACGTTCTTCGAAATGCTCGGGAACTGGTCGTTCGGAAACTATTTCAAAAAGGAAGCCATCGCCTGGGCCTGGGAACTCGTCATCGAACGCTGGGGCCTTCCCGCCCACCGCCTCTACGCCTCCGTCTATGCGCCGAAAGAAGGCGATCCCGGAAACTTTGATCAGGAAGCCTACGACATCTGGGCCGCCCTATTTCTATCAAAAGGCTGCGACCCCGCCGTCCAGATCGTCCACGGCAACGTGAAGGACAACTTCTGGATGTTGGGCGAAACCGGCCCCTGCGGCCCCTGCTCCGAGCTTCACGTCGACCTGACGCCCGAAGGCAATCCCGTCACCGGCCGCAACCTCGTCAACAACGACTCCGACCTCTGCATCGAGATCTGGAACCTCGTCTTCATCCAATACAACGCCGAGGCCGACGGCACCTTCCGCGAGCTCCCCGCCAAACATGTCGATACCGGCATGGGCTTCGAGCGCGCCTGCTCCATCATTCAAAATACGAACGGCTTCACCGACTTCTCAAAAAAGCCGTCTAACTATGCCACCGACGTCTTCCAACCGATCTTCCGAAAACTCGAAGCACTCAGCGGAAAAACCTACTCCAACATCTATCCTGCCCTCGGTGCCGACCGTTCCCTCTTCGATGAGGAAATGAAAACCGCCATCGCCTTCCGCGTCATCGCCGACCACCTGCGCACCCTCAGCTTCTCCATCGCCGACGGCATCATGCCCGGCAACAACGGCCGCAACTACGTCCTCCGCCGCATCCTCCGCCGCGCCGTTCGATACGGCCGCCAGTTAGGTTTCTCCGGAGAAAACCCCTTCTTCGGCGCGTTGGTGGAAACGCTTGTTAGCGAAATAGGAGGAGTTTTCCCGGAGCTGAAGAATCGTCAGGACGTCGTCCGGCAGACGCTTGAGCAGGAAGAAACGAGCTTCAATCAAACTCTCGACCGCGGACTCAAGCGCTTCGAAGAAGCAATCCAAGGGGAGCACACGCGCCCTCGCGTGTCATCTGAGGCGCCATCGCCTCAGATGGGCTCGAAACCACCAGAACCTTCCGAACCCACCTACACCCGCCGCAATCTCCCCCATTTCGAACGCCCTTGGGGAAAATACATGGTCACCTTCTCCACCCGGGACCGCGACATCCTCAGCGAAGCCGAGCGCAGCATCGTGCTGGATTCCATCCTCCACTCGCGCGAGCTTGGTCAAATCCATCTTTACGTCGCGTGCGTCATGCCGGACCACGTCCACCTCCTCATCGAGACACAGGTAAAATCCCACAATTCGGATTCCAACCCGATATTTTACACGCTCACCGAAATTCTCCAACCGATCAAATCGGTGACCTCCCACAAGATTCTCAAGGAGCGGAGAAGCGTTCTTCAAAACGACAACATTAAAAATCTTTGGGAAAAAGAATCGTTTGATCGGTTGATCCGCAGCGAGTCCGACCTCATTGAGAAATATGATTACATTATCGGAAATCCGGTTGCAGACAAGCTGGTGACGCAAGCGAAGGACTACGCGTGGTCCTGGTGTCGGGAGTTTTGTGAACGTTCGAGCCACGCCGGAGACGAGGGCGTCTCCGACGACACGCGGGGGCGCGTGTGCTCCCCGTTCTCTGGAGACATCGCATTCGAGCTCTACGACACCTTCGGCTTCCCCATCGATCTCACCGAACTTCTCTGTGCCGAGCGAGGACTCACCGTGGACATGCCACGTTTCGAAAAACTCATGGAGCAGCAGCAAGAACGTTCCCGCGCCGCGCAGAAATCCAACGTCGTCCGTGCGCTCGACATCTCCACTGACGCCGTCACCGAGTTCCTCGGCTTCGACGCCGACGAAACCGAAGCCACCATCCTCGAAATCCATCCGCAGGAAGACGCGCTCTTCGTCATCACCGACAAGACCGTCTTCTACGCCGAGATGGGCGGCCAATCCGGCGACACCGGCATTCTTCAAGTGGCTGGGACTTCCAGTCCCAGCCTCCCCATCACCGGCACGCAACAAATCGGCAAGGCCCGCGCCCACATCATCTATTCATCTTCCATCTCCGATCTCCAATCCCCGATCGCGCCAGGCGACAAAGTCGTCCTGCGCCTCGACCCCACCCGCCGCCGCCCCATCGAAGCCCACCACACCGCCACCCACCTTCTCCACTGGGCGCTGCACGAAGTCGTCTCCGCCGACGCCGCGCAGCAAGGTTCTTCCGTCGATGAACACCGCCTGCGCTTCGACTTCAACAGCGCCGCCGTCACGCCCGAGCAACTCGTCGCCATGGAGGAAAAAGTCAACGCCTCCATCAAGGCCAACGACTCCGTGAGCTGGAAGGAAGTTCCCCACGCCTCCATCAAAGGCCGCCCGGACATCATGCAATTCTTCGGCGACAAATACGGCGACCTCGTCCGCGTCGTCCAGATCGGCGGCGAACCCGGCTCTCTCACCGGCTACTCCCAGGAACTCTGCGGCGGCACCCACGTCCGCAACACCGGCGAGATCGGCCTTTTCAAAATCAAATCCGAGGGAGCCATCGCCTCCGGTGTCCGCCGCATCGAAGCCGTCTGCGGCGAAGCCGCCTGGGCCTATCTGAACGAGTGCGTCGAGAAATGGGACCACGAGCTCAAGGCCGCCCGCGCCAAACTCCACGCCGCCAACGAAAAACTAGCATCCCTCGGTGAGGCCCCGGTGGAAGTGAACGACTTCCCGCACATCATGGGAGCCATGCTCGCCGAGCGCGCCGACATTTCCCAGATCAACGCCACCTTCGCCCACGGCCAGCGCACGCTTGAGGAAACCCAAGCCGCCGCCATCGAAGCAGAGAAGCGCATCAGGAAGATCCAGTCCTCCCAAGCCGCCGCCCTCGCCGACGAATCTCTCGCCGAACTCATCGCGTTAGGAAAACCCATCATCGTCTCCTTCGAGTCCGACGCCTCGCTGCTCCAGGAGCTCCAGAACGGCCTCAGGAAAAAACAATTTGCCGGCCCCGCCCTGCTCATCGTGGACGACGGAGAAAAGCTGCACCTTGCCACCCACTGCGGTCCGGACGCTCTGGAGAAAGGCCTCAAAGCCGGCGACCTCCTCCGCGACCTCGCCGCCCTCGCCGGCGGCAAAGGTGGCGGCAAGCCGGATCAAGCCCGTGGTGCGGCTCCAGACCGTGGCAAGCTTGAAGAAATCAAAGCAGCTGCTGCCGCATTCTTCGGCGAACCATGAAGCGGAAAAACCCGCCGTCGATGCTTCCGCTCCAAGATGAGGTTGAGAGCTTGTGAGTCGTGCGTTCCATCGTTAGCCTACGGGCATGCTGTTCCCGGATTTTGAGTTCAAAACATGGTGGGGACTGGCGGCATTGATCGCCTTTTACCTGGTGGGGATCCTGCACGTGTTTCACGCGCTGATGCATGTGCGTACGTCCCAAGGCACCATCGCCTGGGTAATTTCACTACTGACCATCCCGTTTCTGGCGATTCCGATGTATTGGTTGCTCGGCCGGACGCGGTTTTCCCGCAACGTCGGTGGCCGGCGGGAAAAGGACGGGCGTCTCGGAGTTCTGGCGGCGTCGATGCACGAGCGGTTGAGGCATTGTGAAGTGGACATTCCCGACGACGGGTTCGAGCGGGCGGCGCAGTTGCTCGGCGGTCTGCCTTTCACCCGCGGCAACGACCTGGAGTTGCTGATCGACGGGGAGGCCGCCTTCGAGCGGATCTTCGAGGTAATTCGGGACTCGAAGGATTATTTGTGCGTGAACTTCTTCATCGTGAAAAACGATACGCTCGGCACCCGCTTCCAGGAGGCGCTTATCGAGCGGGCGAGGGCCGGGGTGAGGGTTTATTTTTTGTTCGACGAGATTGGCTCGCACAAACTGCCACGGCGCTATCTGAAGGCGATGGAAGCGGCAGGGATCGAGTGCAAGTCATTCGGCATCAACCGTCAATGGTGGTCGCGCTTGCAGCTCAATTTCAGAAATCACCGGAAAATCGTGGTCAGTGACGGCAAGACCGCGTTCATCGGCGGGCTCAACGTGGGTGACGAGTATCTCGGCCGCGACCAGCGGTTCGGTGGCTGGCGGGACACGCACTTGAAAATGCGTGGTCCGGTGGTGCAGGCGGTGCAACTCGTGTTTCTCGAAGACTGGTTCTGGGCATCCAGCCAAGTCCCGGAACTTCATTGGGACAGCCGCGAGGAACCGGCCGACCAGATCGCGGCGATCATTCCCACCGGGCCGGCCGATCCTGCGGATTCCTGGCAACTGGTGGTCGCAGAGGCGGCAAACACCTCGCGCACCAAGCTGTGGATCACCTCGCCGTATTTCGTGCCGGACGAGGGCGTGCTCACCGCCCTGCAGGCCGCGGCCATCCGTGGGGTGGACGTGAGGATCCTGATCCCGGAGCGCGCCGACCATCTGTTGGTATGGCTTTCCGCCTTCACCTATTTCGAGCAGTCGATTCCGTTTGGTGTGAAATTGTTCCGCTACCAGAAGGGATTTCTGCATCAGAAGGTGATGCTGATCGACAACCGCCTGGCCGCTGTGGGGACTGCGAATCTGGACAACCGCTCGTTCCGTCTGAACTTCGAGATCACGGCGTTTTCCTCTGACCGGAAATTCGTCGAGGAAGTCGAGGCGATGCTGGTCACGGATTTCGCCCGTTCCAAAGAAGCCACCGTGGAGGAGTTCACCCGCAAGCCGTTCCTCTCGCGGGCGGCGTGTCGGGCGGCCAGATTGCTTGCACCGATCCAATAAAAAAGCCCGGCCGCGTGAACGGCCGGGCTGGGAGAAAGTTGGGATTATCGCTTGGCCACGCTGGCGATGTCCGGGCGCTGGCGAATGATGTTGGCCAGCATCTTGCGGCAATGCTCGTAGCCGGTGCGTCCGCTGAGAAGCTCGGCACTGCGGGTGAAGGATCCCCATTGCACCACCGTCAGCTCGACGGTGCGGCGGCCCCAGAGATTCATGATTTCCTTGGTGGGCTTGTAGATATCGACCGTGCCGGTTCCCAGAAGAGCGGAACCGTAGTCGTCAACCACGTAAAGATAAGGCAGGCCCTTGATGCGGAAGGTGGTCCCGACGGGGTAGAACGACCAATCGGCGGCAGCGCTGCGAACACGGTCATTGTAGCGGAGAACGGTGCCGGTGGCGTTCTTGTTGCCGTAGATCAGATGGTCCGATTCGCTGCAGGTGTAAGCCGTGGTGCGGACGACCCGGGTGCGGTCGCTGAACGCGTAAACCGGCATCGAGTGCTTGTCCCTCGGCTTTCCGGCGGCGGCGGCGACCGCGGTAGATGAGGCGGGTGGCAGCGCAAAGCTTTCTTTTTTCGCAAACATCCCGGAGCCGGAACCGATCGCTGATTTTGAAATCACCCGCGGGCCTGAGCTGCCGCAGCTGGTAAGAAACGCTGCAGCAATGGCGAGCGCGGTGAGGGAAAGGGATCTGGAAATCATGCAAAAGTCGGTTACAGTAATGGGTTCCCGTGCAAAACGAGACGCGCCTTCCATAGAGGCCTTTCCATGTCAGGGCAAACTGAAAAAGCCCGATTTACCCAATTTACATTGTAAGCCTGTTCAAGGTCAAAGACTTGGAGGATTTTTGTTGGGTAAAAATTTCTCCGCTATTTCACGATTTCCCAAAATAATTGTCCGATTCACCGGGTCGCGGCCGGCAGCCAGACCCGTGCGCCAACACTCCGTTCCGGAGCTGCGCGGAAAAATCCATCCAGCCCCCGGCGGCCATGCAAGTCTGCCACGGCATTCACCGTCCGGCTCCAGCGCCAGCGGAATCCGGCGTCGCGCAGCCTCAAAGAATCCGCCCAGCGGCTCTTGAGAACCAGCTCGGTCTCAGTGCCCAGCAAGCGGGCGCCGATTTCCAACATCCAGTTGGTCGCAGGCATTCCGATCGGCATGCCCACAGCCTCCCGGAACGTCCGCATCCATTCGCGGTTGGTCGGGAACTCCGGTGCCGTTACATTGATGGTCCCGTCGAGGAACGGATCGTTGATCACAAAATCGACGGCGCGCAGGAAGTCTTCCATGTGGATCCAACTGATCCGCTGGTTGCCGCTGCCCATCGCCCCGCCAAGGCCGCGGGCGGTGAGCTTGCGCAGCACGTCGTAGACGGTCGCCTCCTCGTTCGCCAGGACCATGCCGATCCGCAGCGCAAGCTTGCGCGTCTCCGCTGGAACTTCCGCTCCGAAAAACGCGTCCTCCCACGCCTGGGCGACCTCACAGGAAAATCCCTCGCCCGGTTCGCCGAGCCAGTCGTTCTGCGGCTTGTCCTCCGCATGACGGTACCACGTCGCGGTACTGGCATTGAGCCACGTCTTCGGCGGCGCCTTACAGCCTTGGATCGCCTTGCCGATGACGCGGGTGGCATCCACCCGGGAATCGATGATTTCCCGGCGGTTCTTCTCCGTGTAGCGGCAGTTCACGCTGCGCCCGGCCAGATTGATCACGGCTTCCGCACCTTCAAGCGCGAGGGCCCATGGGCCGGGGGTCTGGCCGTCCCATTCGAGAAACATCCCGTCTCCACTCCAGCCGCTGCGGCTGCGGCCGACAGCGACCACTTCCCAACCGTTGCGGGCGCAGTGGCGTGTTAGATAACGTCCTAAAAAGCCGTTGGCTCCGAAAATCACGATGACTGGATTCATAATGTTTTTTTTGTTGATTCCGATCTTTCAGGAATTTCTGAAAGATCAGGAGAAATTTTTTTTAGCCGAGTAGTTTGGTTGCCAGTTGCAGGGCGAACCCGTGTTTCATGGATGAGATCCGATCCGACATCTTCGATGCGAATCCGACGAAGTCTTCAAGCGCCCGCATCTGGTCATGGAACGCCTTTCCTTCCGGCGTTTCGATGCCTTCGCTTTCTTCCGCGCATTTGTTGAGAATTGCCAAAGCCGGTTCAATCTCCCGGCGTTTCCGCTCGCGGGCGACGATGGTGAAAATGCTCCAGACGTCCTTTTCCGCCTCGAAAAACTCGCGACGCTCGCCTTTCTTGACCACTACGCGGATCAACCCCCAAGCTACCAACTCCTTGAGATTGGTGTGAGCGTTGCCCCGGCTGATTTCCAGGTCCTCCATGACGTCGTCCGTCGTCATCGGCTGAGGCGCGGTCATTAGCAGCGCGTGGATCTGCGCCATCGTCCGGTTGATGCCCCACTGGGTCCCGAGCGCACCCCACTGGGCGACGAACTCGTCCCTGGCTTGTTTGAGCTTTTCAACTTCCGCGTTCACGGTTTTCAATAAATACTGAAAACTCGAAAACTACAAGCGAAATCTAGTGAAAACCAATCTGGCTCGGTTGTTGCTTAAACCGAGTGACGATTGTGGCACATCTCTTTGCATGAAATTGCCAGCCGCCGAGCCATCTTCCCTCCGAATTGTTTCCCCGAATCTCCACATCAATCATCACATCTGAAATCAAATGAGACTTCTCCCTCAATCCCCACCCAGTCCGATCAACAATCGGCGGTCATTCGAATTAATTCGCAATCGGCGTAGTCCACTTCTCCAATCAAAATGTCTGGCAGCAGTGGCTATGCTTATGGGTTCGCTTGCCTCAGTTTCCGCGCAGACGACTCTCGCAAAGTGGACGTTTGAGACTTCAGTGCCGACTACATCAGGCCCACTCACTCCTGAGGAAGGTGCCGGTTCCGCGACCTCCAACACCGGCGGGGCATTTACGAACCCGGCCGGGTGGGGAAGTGCAGAGTCTTGGGCATCAAGCGGCTGGGGCGTCGGAGAATATTTCCAATTTCAAACCAGCTCCACGGGCTTATCGGGTGTCACAGTCAGTTGGCAGCAGGTTGGTAGCAATACGGGACCGAAGAACTTCCGCCTAGAATATAGCACTGATGGAACCAACTTCACGACCCACCAATCTTACGTCGTGAATCTTTCCACTTGGAATGCAACGCTCACTCCGGCAGCGGATCAGTATACTTTTAACCTCTCGGCAATCACTGTGCTGAACAATGCCGCAACCATTTACTTTCGACTCACGTTAGTGGATACCGTGCCGATTGGTGCAACCTCGACCTTTGGCAGTGGCGGCACTAGCCGCGTTGACAATTTCACCGTCACGACTGCCCCACCCGCAGGCACCCCTTTAATCACTGTCGGATCCTCCTTGCCTGCCTTCACCGGTTTCCTCGGCACGCCATCGGCCTCGCAAAATTTTTCTGTGGTAGGTGCGAATCTCACCACGGCAATCAATCTCGCAGCGCCTGCCGGATTTGAAGTTTCAAGTAACGGCACAACCTTCAGTAGCTCGGCAACTCTTCCATCCGCCGGTGGCACTGGGTATGCACGGATTGCCGCCTCTGGAACATTGGGGCCGGTTTCCGGGGACATTACGCTTTCCAGCACGGGCGCGACTGCCAGAGCCATCAGTCTCACCGGCACAGTGAATGATCCGAACGTCCTTACGTTGGCTCTTTCACCTTCCTCAATCCCTGAAAACTCACCGACACCCGCCGTAGGAACCGTCTCCATTCCGACAGCCCGTCCCGCCGATCTCGAAGTTACTCTCGTCAATGCGAACCCCGCGGCTGCGACGATTGCCCCCACGACTGTCATGATCACGGCCGGGCAGCTGTCTGCAACGTTCAATGCGACACCGATTCTGGCACCATCGAGTTTCGTCGCCAACAGCTCTCCGATCACCGCAAGCGCTGCCGGGGTGTCGGATGCAACCGCGACCTTGCTGGTGACCAATGTTGATGTTGCTCCGGTCACAGTGGTATCTCTCACAGCCAGCCCATACACTCAAAATTTTGATAGCCTTGGCACTAGCGCCTTTAATGGTGCGGTCTCCTCAACGACAGGCGCACAGGCCAGTCTTGGAGCAGTGGCAGCCACTGCATTGGACGGATGGTATGTGACAAAGATCGCTGGAACTGGAACCGAAGTGACTCCAATCTCACCCGATGATGGCACTTTGATTAGCGGGTCGGTTTACAATTACGGCGCAGCAAGTGCCACGGACCGTGCTTTAGGTTTGCTCGCTTCCGGTAGCAACATCATGGCAATGGGTGCGCTCATCACCAACAATACGGGTGGAGCACTGACGAGCGTCAGCCTGTCGATGACAGCAGAATTCTGGCGTAGTTCGACCCTGAACCAGAATACCCTGACCTTCGGTTATGGAAAAGTTGCAGGTGCCATCACCAATGCGAACTTCCTGTCAGTCGTCAATGCTGGCGTTTTACCTTTCACGGCTTTGAACGTTGTCGGGCCTGCAGCCGTGAGTTCCAATGGCCCAGTGGCTGGGAATGCTTTGGCAAATCAAATTCAGTTTAACAATGTTTCCCTGCCAATTACCCTTGCTCCGGGCGAAACGGTTTTCATTCGCTGGCAGGATGTCAATGACGGTGGGAACGACGCAGGGTTGGCAATCGATAATCTCACCATCACTGACGGCTCGTCTGTAAACAGCGGCTATGCTCTGTGGATCAACGGTTTCTTCCCTGGGAACATGGATCCTGACACCATCGGCTTCGACGCAGACCCTGATTTCGACGGGATTCCAAACGGTGTGGAAGCGCTCACTGGTGGCACCCCGAACAGCCCGGGAGTTTTGCCCACGACGGAGCTAACAAAAACCGGCAATACCTTCACCTTCGTTTATTCGCGGGCCCGGGTGACCCCGTTCGTAGTGACTGTCTCCTATGAGTGGTCCACCGATTTACTCAACTGGTATTCCACCGGACAATCCAACGGGGTGAACACGGTCACCCTCGCAGAGGGTGTTTACACTGATGACGGCGAATCGCCTCTCATAGACTACCAAGTCACCGCCACGGTCACGGCCGGCACCGCCACGAGACTGTTCGTTCGCGTGCTCGCCAAGAACTGAGGCTGCGGAACTTGGAATTCTTCGATTGCCGGGCGGGTCTCATTGAGAGGTCCGCCCGGTTTTTTTTATGGAGCCGAAGGACGTTTCCGAGTCACAGTCCCGCCACATGAAACCCCGTTTCTCTCCCCCGCATGGCACCCAAAACAAGCAGGCGCGTGAAAACCGTCATGTCCAGACGGTGGAAACCGCGGTGCCGTCGCTGGATGAGGATGATGTGCTTGCGATCGTGGCGGAGCAGGCAGTGCCGTTCGTGCTGATCCTCGACTGTGTGCAGGATCCCCACAACCTCGGAGCCATCCTGCGCACGGCGGATGCGGCCGGCGTGCATGTCGTGGTCGCGCCGAAGGACAAGGCGGTCGGGATCACGGAAACCGTGCGCCGCGTTTCTGTCGGAGCGGCGGACCATTTGCCGTTCGCCCAAGTGACCAATCTCGCCCGGACGATGGAGAAACTCAAGGCCGCAGGGCTCTGGTTGGTTGGCACCTCGGATCACGCGAAGTCGAAATCCATCTACGAACTCGACCTGAAAGGCCCGCTCGCCCTCGTCCTTGGTGCCGAGGAAAAAGGCATGCGCCGGCTGACCGAGGAAAACTGCGATTTCCTCGCCTCCATCCCGATGGCCGGAAAAGTCGAGTGCCTGAATGTCTCGGTGGCGACCGGCGTGTGCTTGTTCGAGGCGGTGCGCCAGCGCCGGGTGGCCGATGAATGAACCGGTGCGCGTGTTGTCCGACCTGCACCTGGGTCACAAGATCTGCCGGATCGATGAGGTGTCCGCACTCCGGCCGTTGATCGCCGGAGCCGGGACGGTCATTTTCAACGGGGACACCTGGCAGGAGCTCGCGACACCCTTTCTCGAGCGTTCGACCGTGATGCTGGAAGAGCTGAAATCCCTCTGCCGCGAGGAAGGTGCCGAGGTGATCTTTCTCCCCGGCAATCACGATCCCGGCTGGTCCGGCCCAGGCTGGGTGGAGTTGGCGGGCGGGTGCATCGTCGTCACCCACGGCGACGCCCTTTTGCCCGGTGGCTCTCCTTGGAAACGTGAAATCCTGACCTGCGGCGAACGGGTGACGGAGATTTGGCAAAAATATCCCGCTGCCCGTGAAAATGTGGCGGAACGGCATGCCGTGGCCCGTGAAATCGCCCGCGAACTTTGTTCGGTCGAGTATCCGACGGGTCGGAGTTTTTTCCAGCGGGCATGGGACGCAATGGTCCCGCCAAGGCGCGCGGTCAAGATGATCGATGCCTGGATGACTCAGGGGTCAAAGGGAGGGAAGTTCTGTGAGGATTATTTCCCGAACGCCGAGGTCCTGTTGATAGGGCATTTCCATTGGAAGGGCAGCTGGTTGTGCGACGGTCGCCGGGTGATCAACACCGGATCCTTCACCTCTCCGGGACGTGCCCACTGGGTGGAGTGGAACGACGGTTGGCTCAGCTGGGGGCTCATCGACGAGTCGCCGGAATCCTGCCAGAAGGGGGAAATCTACGACGTCTGGCGGTTTTGAAAAGATGGTACACGAGGACGGGATCGAACCGCCGACCAATCCGGTGTAAGCGGACCGCTCTACCGCTGAGCTACTCGTGCAGGGGCAGGACGGGAAACTGTCGGTTGATTTCCGGAAGATCAAGCCCGGAGTGTTGCAAGCTTGCGGGTCGGGCGCTGCGGTGGTTTCTTCCCGGCACGAATGCATTTGCGCCTCTCCGATCAAGAACTTGCCACATTGGTGGAAATGGTCAGCCTAGCGGCCAATGTCGCGTCGTGGAACCAGAAGGAAACGGCCAACGATCAGGTGTCGGCATTTGAGAACTTGGAAAGCAAGATTCTCGAAAAAGCCGGGCACTCGGGGCTGGGTGACTGGATCGAGTTCGACGAGGAAAGCCAGCGCTTCCGGGTGAAGCAGGAGCGCGAGGAGAATTTGTTCTATCACGAGTGCTACGAGGAGTTCCGAAACGAGAGTTTCTGGGATGAACTCGCCGTGCGCCTCGCCGACCGCGATCTGGCGCGGGCGATCGGCTTCAAGGAATGGGAGGCGCTCAGCGAGGAGGATCGCCGGGCCCGCACGGTGGCTTGGGAAAAACGCTACTGGGAGGAGTTTTCCAAACGCGGCGTCGAGCGCGTGGTGGTGGTGACGCCTCCGGGAGAAGGTTGAAATCAGTGGACCACCCGCCGCTCTCCGGCGATGCTCGGCGCATGACGAAGGGTTCGGGATGGATGCGAATCGCCGCGGCGGTAGTGAGCGGCTTGATGGTCGCCGGACTTTTTCCGCCGTTTCCATTTTCGGCGATGGTGTGGCTGGCGCTGGTTCCATTGCTGTGGGCCGTTGGTTCGGTCTCGGGGAAACTTCCCGGCTGGAAAGGCTTCGGACTCGGATTTCTTGGCGGTGCGGTGAGTTGCCTGATCCAGTTCAACTGGCTCTCGACCGTTTCGTGGCTCGGCGCGGTGCTACTACCGCTTTATCTGGCGATGTTCTGGGGGCTCTTCGGAGCGTTTGCGGCGACCTGGGGGAAGCCGGGGAAATACCCGGGAATTGGCGCGAGCTTGCGAATCGCATTCTGCCTCGGCGCGGTATGGGCCGGGCTGGAATGGTTGCGCGGGTGGTTGTTCACCGGTTTCGGCTGGAATCCGCTGGGCGTGGCGTTTCATGAGACGCGGGTCATCGCGCAGGGAGCGGACGTGCTCGGGGTGCTCGGGCTCTCGCTGCTGGTAGTGTTTTTCCAGGCCGTCCTCTTGCAAACGTTGCGGGAAAAATTTGCCCAGCGGGGCGCACTCCGGATCGCAGCCCTGATCGTGATCGTGATTTATGGGTATGGAAAATTCCGGATTTCCCGCGAGCGCGGCGCGGAATCAGTGACTCTAAAAACCCTGCTGGTGCAAATTAACATCCCGCAAGATGCCGGGCAGGTCCTGTGGACCGACCTCGAAATCCACCAGGCCTACGAGGATGAAACCCTCAAGGCACTCGATGCCCTGAAGGCGTCCAACCAGTGGCCGGACTGGGTGATGTGGCCGGAATGCGCCCTCACCGGCCGGATCCTCCGCGCAAACGACGGCGATTGGGCGACTTGGCAAATCAACCACGACACGCTCGATCAAGTCCGCACGGCCGGCCCGTTCTCACTGATCTACGGCGTCAACGAACTCGAAGCCGAAAAACGCGGCAGCGACCTGACGGTGAAACAAGATGGCCGCGCTTACAATTCCATCGCCGTGATGTCACCCGAGGACCAGCTCCAGACTTACCGGAAGCGACATCTGGTGATTTTCGGCGAGACGATTCCCTTCGTGGACTCGCTGCCGTTTCTGAAAAAAATTTACGAGCAACAATCCGGTATGTCCTTCGGCGGCTCGTTCACCGCGGGCGAATCGCTGGAGCCACTGCCGATTCCCGCCGGAAAATCCACGATCGGCGCGATTCCGACCGTTTGCTTCGAAGATTCCGTCGCCCGGCTGACGCGGAAATTCGCCCGCCCCGGCCCGCAGGTGATCATCAACGTGACCAACGATGGGTGGTTCAAACAGTCGCCGGCGGCCGCCCAGCATTTTGCCAACGCCCGGTTCCGAGCCATCGAGCTCCGGCGGCCCATGCTTCGCAGTGCCAACACCGGCGTGAGCGCGGCGGTGGATTCCACCGGCTCCACCGCGCATCCACGGACCGGGGCCCGGCAAGTGTTGGTCGATGCGAATGGCAGCCACTTCACCCGCGGATCCTTGCTCGCCGAGTTGAAAATCCCGTTGCGGCCCAGCTTCTCGCTCTACGAAAGAATCGGCGACCTGGGCCTCCTCCTGATCGTCGGGATTGCTTTGGTTCTGGCCTACTTGAAGCGGGAAAAAGCACCGCTCCCCATACCTCTTTAGCGGCTGGGAGGTCTTTTTTACTTGCGATGACTTTCTCATCTGCTTTGGTCGCCGGGAATTCTTTCGAGAGATTCGGCATAAAATCCGCTTTTCGTAACATTCGAAACTTTCCTGACTGCCCATGTTGATCCCAGAGAAAACCCTACTCGCATCCGCCACTGACCGCCGCAAGGTGATTGGAACTCTCGGTCTCGCCGGCCTCGGAATGCTCACCTCCACCACTTCAGCAAACGCATTTACCTCCGCCGCTTCGCCGAAAGTCACCGTCCAAACCCGCCCCGGTCAAAAGACAGCTCCGGCGATCGGGCAATCGCTTACCTTCGGCGACCTTCCTCAAGAGTGGGTGCAACGCGAGAGAAGCTTGCTCCCGGAGTACACCCGCTACCTCACCCGCCTCAATCTCAAGGCCATCTGCCCGAAGCAGGTCATTGCGGCCCATGCCAAGTCGAAGGGACCGATCTGGAACACCCTGCCGCCCAAAGCATGGTGGACCCGCATGGGCTACACCCTCCGCGTCGCAGACCGGATCGCTCTCGAAATGAACATTCACGAAGTCGAAGTCATTTCCGCCTACCGCAGCCCGGCTTATAACGCCCATTGCGAGGGTGCGAAAGCCCGCTCATGGCATCAGGCGAATGTCGCCGTGGACGTGAAATTCCCGACCCGCGCCTCGGTGGTCACGGCGACCGCCCGGAATCTCCGCAGCCGCGGCCTCTTCAAGGGCGGCGTCGGCGGTTACTGGGATTTCACCCACATCGACTCCCGCGGGGAGAACATGGATTGGTGATTTTTAACGCCGCTCATTTCAGAGCGGCGATGACCTTGTCCACCGGCAGGCCCATCACGTTTTCAAAGCTGCCACGGATTTCTGAGACAATCTGCTCGCCGAATTCCTGGATTCCATAAGCCCCGGCCTTGTCCAGCGGATTGACGAGTGCGAGATAGCCGTCGATCGCGGCGTCATCCAGCGCGAGGAACGTCACCTCGGTGGTGTCGTGAAACACGTGGGTTTCGCCACCCGGATAGATCACGCAAACGCCCGTGCACACCCGGTGCGTCCGGGCCGACAGCCGGCGCAACATATCACGAGCCTCATCCAGATTCACGGGTTTCCCCAACGGCATGTCATCGATGAATACCAGCGTGTCCGAGCCGATCACCGTGGCGCCCGGCCGCAACGCCGCCACGGCGGCGGCCTTCAAGACGGCATTATGCTCGCACAGAAGCTCCGGCTTCATCGAAGCGTCATGAATTTCCTCTGCCGGAGAAACCACCACCTCGAAGACCACACCCGCCCTCTCCAACAACTCTCGGCGGCGGGGCGATGAAGAGGCAAGCACGATGGGCATGTGACTTGTGTGGGTAAATTGAAATGTCCCCGTCGTGAATCGAACACGAATCTACAGTTTAGGAAACCATCGTTCTATCCATTGAACTACGGGGACTTGGAATGTCCGGAGGGCGGGGAGGAGATAACCGGACCGACAGGGGCACGCAAGCCAGTTGTGCGCCCCGGACCGACTTCCCGGGATCCTCCACCGCGAGGAGAGTCCCGAAAATCAGAGAACGCGGAATATCACTCCAAAATCGATCCGGTCAAATGCTCTTGGGAAAATCTGAATGAACTCCCTTCATCCCACCCTCGGCGCCCATGGAACGGAAGTTGATTCTGGTAGGTCTATCAAAAGCATCCGGGGCACGCCTGGTGCTCAACTTCAGGACAACTCCGCCCGGATCGTCCCGGGCATCCGATTGGCCGCCCGGACCAGCCCGCTGGATAATGGTTGTCGCAGGAAAGAAAAAACTAACAGCACCAAGATGAAACCACCATTATTATCCCGCAGTCATGCCATGCCCATCCATCGATCCACCAACCACCACCTGCAAGTCCCGGAAATTTTGCCAGGCGGCGTGATCTCCGGCGCCGCCCGCCGATGGCTCGCCGGGGCGACCGCGTGCGCGGCATTATCCATGGCAGTGCCATCGACCGCTTGGGCGGAACAAGTGATCGTCAAGTTCGACCTCGGGACTGCGACGTTGGAAGAAGTCCAGCAGGCAATGGATTCCGGGGCCTTGACCAGCGTCCAGTTGGTCAACCTCTACCTCCGCCGGATCGAGCTTTATGATCAAGGCGGGGCACCATTCTTCAATTCGGTGATGTTCCTCAGTCCGGACCTCTTGGAAGACGCCCGCAAAGCGGATGAACTGCGCGCCGCAGGGAAAAAGCTCGGCCCTCTTCATGGCATCCCATGCCTTATCAAAGGCTCCTACAGCATCAAGGGTATGGCGACCTCGGCGGGAACCACCGCTTGGCAGAATCTCATCGCGCCCGAGGATTGTTTCCTCGTCGCCAAACTCCGGGAGGCCGGCGCGGTCATCATGGGCCACGCCAACATGGATACCTGGGCGAATTCCGGGCAAAGCTCGACCTCGCAACTCAAAGGCGCCGTGAAAAACGCCTACGTGCTCGGCACCACCGCTGGCGGCAGCAGCGGCGGTTCCGGCGTGGCCGCCGCCGCGAACTTCGCGTTTTTCACGTTCGGTGGTGAAACCGGCGCATCCATCCGCGGCCCGTCGGACCGCAATGGCATCGCCGGCCAGCGCCCGACCGCAGGAGCCATGCCATCTAACCACATCGTCAATCTGAGCCCCGAGCGCGACGTCGTCGGCCCGATGACGCGCAACGTCGGAGACATTGCGGCCATTCGTGACGCGGTCTCTTTTCAGGATCCCAAGGATCCGTGGGCACCGATCCTCCCGCTGTTTCAGGACGGCCGACCGTTTCCCCAAGGCTTCCGCAGCTCACTGGCCAAGGCCACGCTGGCGGGAAAGAAGCTGGGGATTGTCGGTACCTACGTCGGCCTCACGCATCCGGCACCCGGTGCCGGAGCCACCCCTAACACGACGGCGGTCACGGTGACCCGGCCGGAGATTTTCGCGAACCTCCAGAAGTCGAAAGCCGAGATGGAGGCCGCCGGCGCGACGGTGGAATTCGTATTCCTGCCCCCTCAGGCGAGCACGACTTATAACCGCGGCCCGGGTGCGCCCCAGCGGGTGCTTTCCTCAGCCCCCACCAGCACCCGGTTCACGTCCAGCGCTCACAAAGGCATGGTCGAATTCCTGATGAAAACTCCCGACGACACGCCGGAGACACTTGCCGCGAAGGTCATGGCTACCGCCGCACTTCCGACAAACAACGCCGGCAACCGCACGATCAGCGACGCGGTCATCAGCTACATGTATACCTTCGGGGCTGGCGGCGAGGTCACCGGCACAAATTCTATCAACTTCGGTTCTGCGGAAGCGAAGGAGCACTACACCGCGCTCCGCGACATCCGCCGCGCGACGGAGGCGTGGATGGATGCCGAAGGACTCGATGCGCTGGTCTTCCCGGTGGACTCGCTGAAAACGGCAACGGTAGGATCGGTCAATGGCCGCGATCCGATCAATGGCACGCATATCCCCGGGACGGTCGTTCCTAACGGATCTCTGCCGGATGGCGAACCGACTTGTCTGATTTTCGTCGGCAGGGGCTATGACGACGTGGAAATTTTCAAGCTCGCCTACGCCTTCGAACAGGTGTCCAAGGATCGCTACTCAACTCCGCTGGCTCCGGCCTTGCCCGAGGAAACCTTCACCTACACAGTGAAAACCAACTCGCCGGCAAGCCCCGGAGTGTCGCCGATCATCACGCTCGCCGGCACGCCGAAAGTCGTGGGCACCGGCGCCGAGGCGAAGATCCTCATCAACGGCAAGATCCTGAAATCGGCGAATCTGGACTACGTTTCGGTGTTCCTGAACGGCAAGCGCGTTCCGGTTTCCTTCGAACTTTCCGCCAACGGGAAAGATTGGACCGCGACCTTCCCTTATTCCGCCGCCGTGGCGGTGCTGGGCAGTGCCAGCTCGTCATCCGTGTCGATCACGGTCGAGGCGGTGGATACCGCCGGGAACTCTGACATCAAAGTCAAGAAGCTCAAACTGGATCTCGATATCTAACCATCCCGGCTCCGGTTCCAAAGGAGCGGAGAATGACCAATCTCCGCTCCTTTGGATAGTCCCGGGTCTAACTATTCACCTCCAGACATTTTGCAAATGCCGGTTTCCTTCAAGTCCCGCGCCGGAGTGCTCTCCCTCGCCGCGCTCATCGCCGCCGTTTTCGTCCTCTTCCTTGTTTATCGCACGGAGCCTGTTTCCAAACGGGAAACACCTGCCGCTGAAGCCGCGGTGCCCTTCGCGCCGGCGGCCCGATCTCCGATGACTGCCGCAGATTGGAGGGAAAAAATCGCCCGAACCCCTGCCGCCGGATGGGCCGGGCTCATGCGTGAGCTGCTCGCGATCGCGGACGAAGGGCTGAGAAATGAACTCGCGACCGCGCTCGTCGTGGAGTGGATTTCCCGCGATCTCGATGGTTATCTTGCGTTCCTCGATGCGCAACTGGTCGAGGAGGGGCTGTTCTCGGAATCAATGAGACGCTTCTCAGTGGTCATGATACGCGGCTTCGAGACGACCTCCGGAAAAACCGAATTGCAGGGAAAAATGCGCTACGTCGCTGAGGCCATTACCAGCTACATGACCGCGAACAACCTCGACGGTGCCGAATCATGGGCGCGCGAATTCCTGGTCGGCCTGGACATGGACATCGCGCTTGCGAAAATCGCACCGGCGATGGTCGCCAAGTCGCCGGAGAAGGCGCAGGCGATTTTTGCCGGGATCAAGTCGGTGATGCCCCGCCTCACCGGTGCTGCCGCCCTCGGCACCGCGCTGGCGAGGCACGATCCGGCCACCGCCTTGCGGTGGGCGGATTCGCTCGGTGGCCACAGCGAGCGGACCCTCGCCATGGGAAGCGTGGCCACCACCATTGCGGAGACGAACCCAACGCTAGCAGCCTTCAGCCTGAAGACATTTCTCCAAAAAATTCAGGATGAATACCTCGGACTCCGCGAAAAGGACCGCGAGCAATCCGGCGTGAAGGCCGTGGATGAATTCCAAACCCCGGAGCTCTATCAGGAATACCTAGATTCGAACGGCTACGTCCTGATGCAGCCTGACACGCCCGAGGCCGACTACCTTCTCAAGGCGGCCGAGCAGATCGCGAACCAGCTGGGGAAATCCGACCCACGAGGCGCACTTGCCTGGGCGGAATCGCTCGCCGTCGGAATCGTGCGTGCCCACTCGATCAGCGGCGCACTTTCCGGATGGAGCCTCAACGCCCCGCGGGAAGCCATGGATTACTACCTGGCAAACCACAGTTACGATCCGGTGATCCCGCTCTATCTCTTCGAAAACTGGGCGGTGAAAGATCCTGCCTCCGCCGTCACCGCGATCAATGACTTGCTGGATGCCGGGCAAAAATCCTCAGCCATCGAAGGCGTGACGAATGGTTGGCTGAAATCGGGAAATGATTTGGCGGGCTTGAGCGAGTGGATCGGGCAGTTGCCGGCGGGGAGGGATCGGGACACGGCTACGGTGGAGATCGTCGCCCGCACGGGCGATCAGGATCCCGTGGCCGCATGGCAGCTCGTCATGCAAATCTCCGCCCCCGACGTCCGCAGGCGCGCGGCTGGCGAGATTTTTACGGTGCTCGCCGTAGATCAACCGGAGGTCGCCCGCTCGGTGCTCGACCAATATCAGGCTTCCCCCGAGGAGATAGCGAATCTGGAGCGCATTCTTTCCATCGCCCGGTCGCCGAACTAACGAAACGGAAAGGTCATCTATCGAATCGGCAGGTCGACGCGCTGTGAGGTGTAGATGCCTTTGCTCCCGCTGCAGCGGTAGGCGATCATGCAGGCGGTGGCGATGTAGAGGCCGTTGCCCGCACCGAAAAGCTCCATGCCGAGGAAGGTGGAGGCGAGCGGGGTGTTGGTGGCTCCGGCGAAGATGGCCACGAAACCGAGCGCGGCGAGGAGGTCGACCGGAGCGCCGAGAGCGAGGGCAAGCGTATTACCCAAGGCGGCGCCGATGAAGAAGAGCGGTGTGACTTCTCCGCCTTTGAAACCGGCGCTGAGGGTGATGACCGTGAAAAGAAGTTTCCAAGCCCACGCGCTGGCAGGAATTTCCGTCGAGGTAAACATGGCCGGCAGCGTGATGGCGGAGGAACGATCCCCAAAAACTCCAAGGCCGAGGTAGTCGCCGGTGCCAGCGAGGAAAAACAGGCCGATGACGAGAAATCCGCCGACGACAGGACGGAGTTCTGCGCGGGGAATGTAGGTCTTGAAGGCATCGCCGAGCCGGTGGGAAAGCGTGGAAAACAGCCTGCTCGCGAGACCGAAAGCAACCGCGGCGAGAATGACTTTTCCCATCAGCTGGAAATCAATTGCGGCCGCCGCGGCCTGCACGTCGACGTGATAGTGAGTGTGGCCGATGCCCCACACGCGGCAGGTCCAGTCTGCCAGAACGGAAGCGAAGAAGCAGGGGATGAGGGCGTCGTATTGCATCCGGCCGACGACGAGCACCTCCAAGGCGAAGACGGCGCCGGCGACGGGCGTGCCGAAAATCGAGCCGAATCCGGCAGCGACACCTGCCATCAGCAGGATGCGGACATGGGCGGCATCGAGCTTTAAATGCCGGGCGAGAGTCGCAGCGATGCCGCCGCCCATCTGCAGCGCGGTGCCCTCGCGGCCGGCCGAGCCGCCGCAGAGGTGGGTGACGAGCGTGCCGATGAGGATGAGCGGGGCCATCCGCCGGGGGACGCCCGCGCCGGGCTCGTGGATTTCATCAATGAGCAGGTTGTTCCCGCCGCTGGCGGATCTTCCGTAGAGTTGATAGAGCGCGCCGACGAAGAGCCCGGCTACCGGCAGGAGAAACAACAGCCCGGGATTGGCGAAGCGGACGCGGGTGACGGCATCCAGCGCCCACAGGAAAAACGCGGACGCGGAGCCGACGGCAACGGCCATCATGAGCAAAACGATGGTCCAACCGAGGGTGGCTCGAAGGTCTGGAAACAGTCGGTTCATCTCGTGCGGCTCAGGAGTGCCCGAGAGATAAGGCCATCCCGTCACCCATGCCGAGCTTCCATTTCAAAGATCGTGCCAAACGGCGTGATCTTCAAATGCAGTGTTTGTTAGCCGTGTTCGATCCTTTCGATGAAACAGTCGGGCGGAAGCGTCTCGATGAAAGCACACGCCTTGACTTCCGCTGCGATTCCTCGATTCCTGCAAACGAAACCGGTCCTCTACGGCTTTTACTGCGCAAGCGGGGCGATCCCCCGGAAATGACACCATGGCCATTATCGATACATTCTTGAAACTGATGGTGGAACGGGACGCTGAGAGGCTGGTGCTGGTTTCGGATCGCCCGCCTTTCCTGCTGAGGCAGGGAGAGACGATCGAACTCTCGATGCCCGCGCTGGGAGAGGGCATGTTGCGGCGGATTTCACATGAAATGATCGGCGAGGAGGAGCGGCATGAGGGGAGCTTCAGGGCGGAGGATGGCATGGAATTCGGCTACCGCATCCACACGGGCGCGCCGGAGTGGAGGATCGAGATCCACACGCTGGGGGCCGTGCCCCGGAGAGAGCCTGCCGAGGAGGATCCGCTGACCCGTGCCGTGGCCGGCTTCACCCAACCGTTCTCCGCACCGCCGTCCCCAGATGCCGCGAGAGGCGAGCCTTCTCCGGCCCGACCTGATCCGGAGCTTGTGTCCCTCCTCGACCAGGCACTTTTGCAGAACGCGTCGGATCTTTTCCTGTCATCGGGCAAGCCACCCCGCATTCGCCGCAATGGAATCATCGCTCCGTTGGAATCGAGAGCCCCGAGTCGCGGGCAGATTCTCGGGCTGGTGCCCGACGAGCGAGCCCGATGCGAACTCGAGCGGACTGGCAGCGTCGATTTCGCGGTTCGGTGGGAATTGCCGGACGGTCCGCGCCGAATTCGCATCAATGTCTTCCGGCACCTGGATGGGGTGGCCGCCGCGCTCCGCCCCATCCGCCGCCGCGCACCGCAGCTTTCGGAGCTCTCGCTTCCCAAGGACCTGCATCAACTCGCTACGTTTCCCAACGGTTTGGTGTTAGTGACCGGGACTGCCGGTTCGGGAAAGTCAACAACCTTGGCGGCGCTGGTGGACCATCTCAACCGCACCCGCCCGAGGCACATCATCACCATCGAGGATCCCATCGAATACGAGCACCGCGAGATCCAGTGCATGATCCACCAGCGCGAGGTGGGAAGCAATGTCGAGAGTTTCGCGACCGGGCTGCGTGCGGCCCTGCGCGAAAGTCCGGACGTCATTCTGCTGGGAGAGTTGCGTGACCTCGACACGATCTCCGCCGCCCTCACCGCCGCGGAGACCGGTCACCTCGTCCTCGCCACCCTTCATTCAGGGAGCGCATCGACGGCGATAAACCGCATCGTCGATGTTTTTCCGGGTCACCAGCAGGCCCACATTCGCACCCAATTGGCCTTGTCACTGCGTGCCGTGCTGTCCCAACGTCTCGTCCCCGCCAAGGCCGGAGGACTGGTGCCCGCAGTGGAAAAACTGCTCGTCACCCCGGCGGTCGCCAATGGAATTAGGGAGGGCCAAGACCACTTCATGCGCAATGCCTTATTGACCGGCGTCGAGGACGGGATGATCACCCTCGAACGCTCGCTGGCCAACTTGGTCCGCGAGCTACTCATCGACCGGGAAACCGCCATCCGCACGGCGACCGATCCCAAGGCCCTGCTGCACTTGTTAGCGTGAGAATTCCGGTTTTGATCGAATTTCTCAAGAGCTAGCAGACGAAACCGGCGCGCGGGAAATGAGCGCAGAGGTGGAATCATTCAATTTCCGTCAGGGCTTTCAGCGCGAGCTTGCTGGCTCCGGGTTGTTTGAATTTCGGGTCGGCGGCGGTGGTGAAGTCGGCTTTTGCCTCGTCGGATTTCCCAAGGACAAGGTAGGCGCGGCCACGGTTGTAGAACGGATAGGCATCAGTGGGAGCGAGCTCGATGGCGATATTGTAGGACTTGATGGCCGCGTCGGTCTTGCCCGATAGAAGATGGCAGTCGCCGAGGCGGTTATGAGCGCTTGCGGTGAGACCGGCGCGGCGCGGGTGGTCCGGCGGCAGGCAGTCGCGGATGCCGTCTAACGCGAGTTGGCAGGTTTTCATGGCCGCCTCGACCTTCGGCGACCGGCCGGTGGCTTCCCTGAGATCCTCCTTGGCGATTTCCAGCAGAGTGTCGATGGGCGCGGCGGCGAAATCGGCGGGACCGCTCGTGGCGGTGGCAAGGCGGAGGGCGTCGATGCATTCCTCCGACTTGCCGGCGGCGGCGAGCTGGTTGATTTCCTTGGCAGTGGGAATTTGGACCAGCCCGGCTTTCGGTAGGGCAGGTTTGGCGGGAGGCGTGGCGGCGGGGCCCGCCAGATAGATGTCCTCGCCGACGAGGCGCGAGTATTCGGCGGGGATCTGCGCGCCTGCGGACTGTGCCATCACACCGGCGCGGGTGCGTTTGAAAACCTGTTCGATGGTGAGGCCCGGAGTTTGCAGGTGTTTGAGAAGCTCGCCGGTGTAAAGGCCGTTGGTTCCGGCTCCGTCCTGGGCGGTGTGCCCCGCATCGGTGGCGAAGGCGATGAGCGATCCGGCAGGTGGTTTCATTTCCGCGAGGCCGCCGCGGGCACCAGCATCGCGGGTGCGGGGGTCGCGGGCCAGCGGGGTGTTGCGGCAGGCATCGAGGATGACGAGATTGCAGCGGGCACCGGCGGCGCTCATTTCGGCGACGACCTGTTCGGCGTTGAAGAGCTTGGTTTCGGCAAGCATGCGGAGTGTCAGGTCATTGGTTCCTTCCGGCTGATAGGTGGATTTGACCGGGATGAGGTAATTGGACCCCGCCACCGAGATGCCGTGGCCGGCATAGTAGAACAAGGCGACTTCCGCGTCCTTGATTTGTCCGCGGAACCTGGCGACGACTTTGAGCAGCTCATCGCGCGTGACGTTGTGTTCCTCGATGACGGTGAAGCCGAGGCCGCGCAGGGTTTTCGAGACGGCCTTGGCATCGTTGACGGAGTTGCGAAGCGAGCCGATGGACGCGTCGTATTTCGCGTTACCGACGACGAGGGCGACGCGGGGCTTGGTAGGCGTTTCCGCAGAAACGAAAATCAGCGCCAGCGCATAAACGGCGGAGATCGCGAATCGCAGGCGGCTGAACATGGAATATTTCTGGTCGCCCGTCCTCTCCGGGTCAATCCGAATGGCGGTGGTGGCGCATCAACTCCGATTGACTCGCGGCGTTTTGGATCGTCAAACTCTGGCTGTGAGAAACCTCGTTCTTTCAATCAGTCTGCTTTCCATGGGATGTGCGGTCAAACCACCGGTGGCCGAGGAGGAAGCGCTGGTCGCCGGAGATGCAACCGCGCCGTCGCAACTGACGCCTGCGGAATCGATGGCGATCGCCGATCAACTGTCGACCCATCCGTGGCGGCCGTTCGCGGGGAACATCCTGCATGGCAAGGACAAGTCGGGCATCCTGGTAAACACCCCGGACGCCGGGCATGATCCGCAGCAACCCCGCAAAGGGTGGTGGATCCCGGGAGTGGTCAACGAGGGGATTCCCTACAAATGGGGCGGGTTCGATGGGCCGGATTCGTTCAATGCGGCGGTGGCGAACGGAGCGGCCGCGGGCGATGTCTCGTCACCGGCGAAGCGCCGGGCGGACAATGCAGCGGTGAGCGCCCACGCCGCGGGGGTGGATTGCTCGGGTTTTGTTTCCCGTTGTTTGAAATTGCCGTCGGTCCATGATACCGCGAAATTGCCGTCCATCTGTGACGAGTTGCCAAGCGCGGCGGATCTGCGGCCCGGAGATTTGCTTAACATTCCACGGCGTCATGTGGTGCTTTGCGCCGGTTGGTCGAATCCGGAGAAGAGCTGGATCTACTACTATGAAACGGGCGGTGGGCCGCAGTATTGGAAACCCGGGTTGAAAAGCGCCCCGCTGGCCGCGATGTTAGGTCTGGGCTACAAGCCGCTGCGCTACCGCGGCATGGCGCATCCCCCGGTCAAGCCGGGCAGCAGCGCGAAGGAAGTGCTGACACGCGCGGTGAAAGCCACGGCGGATGTGGTGCCGAATCCGACGGTTGGGGAACCGTGAGTGGATTCAAGATTGCCAGCGCCTATACCTCATCGCCCGTGCCGAAAATTTCCTCGGCGTAGTTCTCGCGGAGGAATTGGAGATCGGCGCGGTCTTTTTCGCGGTGGGTCTTTTCCTTCATCCGGTAGAGCAGGCGGGGGGAGGCGAAGGGGATCGGGACACCATCGACGATGCGGATGATCTGGTCTTGCGAGGCTTCCTCGTAACCGATGCCGCTGGCGGAGGCCATGAGGTCCACGCAGATTTCATCGCCGACACGTACGACGGTGTATTTCGCGATCTCGCCGGGTTCGAGTGCGAGCACGGCTTTGTCGGGGAGGGATTCGAGGGCTTTATAGACCTTGGCCTCGTTTTCGGGATCGGTGGCGACGACAAGATCGAGGTCCATGGTTTCCCTGCCGTATCCCGCGCCGCGGATGGCGAAACCGCCGACAACGATATAACGCGTTCCCGCGGCATTGAGGATCCGGCAGAGATCGGCGAGGTCCTGTGGGGTGGGAGCGCGGGAGACTAGTTCTTCCTCACCCGGGTATTCGTCCTCATCCATAGATCTGCTTCTTCGTGACTTTTGAACCGGAAAACACCTCTCGGCATCAATCTCACCGGAAGAGACTTCTGCCAGTCCTCCGCACGCTGGATGGTGAAGGTCTCGGTGCAAAGGGGATTCGGGGGACGGCGGCGACCCACGGCCTTGCCGACGGGATCGTCGATGTTGATGACGTTCATCTGTTTCATTGAAAACAGACTAGCTCAGGTTGGGTAAATAGGAAGCTTTGAAAAACCGGCGGCAGGGCGTTTTCGGAGTCTTGATGGCGAGCGCTCGATGGCGAGGCGGATGCCCGGGGTTTTGTGGAAGGTTTCATCGGATTCAGAAATCGGCGAAGAGGTCCATCTGGGGGGCGTTAGGCTTGGGCAGAGAGGGTTGGTCGGTGTTTTTGGCTTTGGGGCCTTGGGTCTTGGCCTCGGGTTTTACGGAGTGGAGCTCGAGGTGGCTCAGGATGGATTTGGCGCGCTCGACGACGACTTTGGGCAGTCCTGCCAGGCGGGCGACCTGGATGCCGTAGGATTTGTCCGCGGCTCCGGGGAGGATCTTGTGGAGGAAGATGATTTCCTCATTCCACTCCCTAACAGCGACGTTATAGTTGGCGACTGCGGACTTGGTGTTGGCGAGGTCGGTGAGCTCGTGGTAGTGGGTGGCGAAGAGGGTGCGGCAGCCGATGGTGTCGTGCAAATGCTCGGCGACGGCCCAGGCGATGGAGAGGCCGTCGAAGGTGGCCGTGCCGCGGCCGATCTCGTCGAGGATGACGAGCGAGCGGTCGGTAGCGTGGTTGAGGATGAGGGCGGTCTCGCTCATCTCGACCATGAAGGTGGACTGGCCTCGTGATAGATCGTCGCTAGCGCCGACGCGGCAGAAGATGCGGTCTACTAGACCTAGCGTAGCCGACTCGGCAGGGACGTAGGCGCCGATCTGGGCCATCACGGCGATGAGGGCGATCTGGCGGATGTAGGTGGATTTACCAGCCATGTTGGGGCCGGTTAGGATTTGCAGGCGGGCGGTGTCGGGATCGAGCTCGGTGTCGTTGGGGACGAATTTGACGTCGGTGAGTGTTTGCTCGAGCACGGGGTGGCGGCCGTTGGTGACGAAGAAGCCGTTGCCGGTGTTGAGGACCGGACGGCAGTGGCGGTGGTATTGGGCGACTTCCGCCAGGGCGCAGATCACGTCGATCTCCGCGACGGCGGCGGCGGTTTCCTGGAGCGCGGGCAGGTGGGTGATGACGCGGGCGCGGAGTTCGAGGAAGAGTTCGTTTTCGAGCTGTTTGGAGCGTTCTTCGGCACCGAGCACTTTGTTTTCCATCTCCTTGAGCGCCGGGGTGATGTAGCGCTCGGCGTTGGACATGGTTTGCTTGCGCGTGTAGTCGTCCGGCACTTTGGCGAGATGGCTGGTGGTGATTTCGATGAAGTAGCCGAAGACGTTGTTGAATTTGATTTTTAGTGAATCAATGCCGGTGCGTTTGCGTTCGTCTTCCTGGAGGCGGGCGATCCAGTCCTTGCCGCCGCGGGAGGCGTCGCGGAGTTCGTCGAGTGCGGGCGACCAGCCGTCGCGGATGACACCGCCGTCGCGGAGGTGGGCGGGCGGCTCGTCAGTGAGAGCCTGGGAGAGCATTTCCGTGAGTTCGTGGAACTCGTGGAGACGATTGACGATTGATGATTGGTGATTGCTGATTTTTGATTGGAAGAGGGAGGAGAAGTCCTGCTTGAGCGCGGGGATGTGGGAGAGGGAGATGGAGAGCGATTGGAGGTCGCGGGCATTTCCGGAGTTCTGCGAGAGGCGGGAGGTGGTGCGCTCGATGTCGCGGATGCCTTTGAGGGCTTCGCGACATTTCGAGAGAAGAAAGGGCTCCGCTAGAAGCGAGGCGATGAGGTCCTGGCGGGCGGTTAGGGCGGTGAGGTCGCGGAGCGGGTGGAGAATCCAGTCACGGAGCAGGCGCGCGCCCATCGGGGTGGCAGTGCGGTCGAGCACGCCTAGCAGCGTGTGGGCCTTGCCGGAGCGGGAATCGACTAGGTCGAGATTCCGCTGGGAGGCGGCGTCGATGAGCACGTGGTCGGCGCTTTCCCGGACGTGCGGCGGGTGGAGGTGGGTGCAGTTTCTCCGCAGCTGGTGGATGAGGTAGTGGAGCACCGCGCCGCCGGCACCGCTGGCGGCGTGGAGGTTCGCGCAGCCGAAGCCGTCGAGCGAGTGGACATTGAAATGGTCCTTGAGCAGCTGGTTCGCGTGCTCGGGGAGGAAGCTGTAGCCTTCGTAAATCAGGCAGTTGGTGAGTTTTCCGAACTCGGCGGTCTGGTGGTCCGGGATGAGTAGCTCTGACGGGGAAATGCGGGCGAGTTCGTCTTCAAGCAGCCCGAGATCGGGGAATTCGGCAATGGTGAACTCGCCGGTGGTGTGGTCGATGCAGGCGAGGCCGGCGGATTTTCCGTGGCGGCAGACGGCGGCGAGGTAGTTCGGGCGCTGGTTGTCGAGCAGCGCCTCGTCGTCGATGGAGCCGGGTGTGAGGATGCGGGCGATCTCGCGGGAGACGAGTTTTCCGGCGACGGGCTCGGACGTTTGCTCGGCGATGGCGACACGCTTTCCGGCCTTGAGCAGGCGGGCGATGTAGCCTTGCGCGGCGTGATAAGGGACACCGCACATCGGGGTTCCGCCGCGCTTGGTGAGGGCCACGTTCATGATCGGCGAGGCGGCTTTCGCGTCGTCGAAGAACATCTCGTAGAAGTCGCCGAGGCGGTAAAACAGGATGATGTCGGCGGGCAAGGACCGGCGCATGGCTTGGTATTGGGCCATCATGGGGGTCAGCGCGGGCTCGGACATGGCGGGACATTCGGGAATGGCTCGCAAAGAATCAAGTTTTGAGCAGCTCATTCGCGCTGAAGTGACTTGGCAGCGGGCGGCGATCATGATCGATTTTTGAGAATGAGCGACGAAGCCGTGATGGAAGTCTTTCCGAGTGTGGATGCCGCGATTGAGCAGGGAAGGATCCTCGAAGCCTGGCAATTGGCGGAAAAAGCCGGCGTCGCGCTCCATGACTGGCCGGAAGGCGACCCCTTGCGGCAGGCGGCACGGCTTGCCTCGTGGATGGGAGCATCCCGGTTGAGCAGGGCGATGCATTGGAAAAACTGGCGGCGGCGGCGGGACGATCCGAGGTGTTATTATCAGGCGCTGCTTTCACGAACCAGCTTCACGACGGGGTCTAAATTGCTGGATGAGGTCAATGGATTTCTCGAAAGCCAATCTGGCATTCCCGCATCCGAGCAGGCGGATTTGTTCTCCTTCAAGGCGAGGATCCATATCCGCCAGCGGGACTTCGCGCCGGCGGAAAAGCTGTTGGACCGGGCGGTGGAGCTTCAGCCGGACGACTCGTGGATGCGGGCGGAGCGGTCGTCATTCTATGCGGCGGCCGACCGGTATGAGGACGCGCTGGATGAAGCGAAACTGGCGGTGAAGCTGGCTCCATTCTATCGGGCTGCGGTGGCGCGTTGTGCGGACGCGTTGATTCATTTGGGCAAGGACGACGAGGCGCTGGATTTATTGACGGGCGCGCACCGGGAATCCCCACAAGCTTCGTTCGCGATGGAAATGCAGTCGATTTTCAGCGAGCGGGAGGATCACGAACAGGGGCTCTGGTGCTTGTCTGAAGTCGAACGGCTGTCTCCGCTGATGGACGATTCGTTCCGAAAATGGTTGGCAAGCCGACGCGCGGATTTCCACCTGATGGCCGGAAGAATCGACGATTTCCTGGAGTGCGCGGATTTGGCCGGGGAAGGATTTCAGAAAAGCGCGGCGGCGAATTTCCGATCCGAAACGGGGCAATCCGGCGTCCGCAAGCGGCTCGACGTCTCATTTGTCCGGCAACACCGCTCGACCTGCGCTCCGGCGACCTTGGCGGCGATCGCGGCGTTCTGGGGTCAGGCACACGATCACTTGGCGATCGCCGATGCGATTTGCTACGAAGGCACGCCCTGGCACAAAGAGCGGATGTGGGCGGAAGAACATGGATTCGTCGCAAGGGAGTTCCGGCTCACGCGTGAGAGCCTGCATGCGTTGATTGATCGCGGAATTCCGTTCACCCTCACCACCCAGTGGACGACGGGTGCCCACTTGCAGGCCTGCATCGGTTACGATTCGCGGACCGACGTGGTGTTGTTGCGTGATCCAACAGAACGTCATTTCGGCGAAATGATGATGAAGGGATTGTTGGAGAGTCATCCGCTGGCGGGACCTCGCGGCATGGTGATGGTGCCTGCGGACCGGTCGGGACTGCTAGACGGCGTGCACCTTCCGGACGAGCTGGTTTACGACAGCGTCTATCATTTGCGAAGGATGATCGACACGCACGACCGTTTCAAGATCGAGGCGGCGGTGGTTCAGTTGCGGGCGGTGGCACCCGGTCATTTGCTGACATGGGACGGAGAATTGTCCGCGGCGCAGGCTCTGGAAAACTGGCCGCGGGCGCTGGAGGCGGTCGATTGGTTGCTGGACCGGCTGCCGGATTACGAATCTCTGTGGCTGACGAAGTGCAGCCTGCTTCTCCATTTGCGGCGGACATCGGATTACCGGAAGGAGCTGGAAAGGATCGTGGCCAGGCCGAAAGCGGATGCGGTTTTCCTGTCGGATCTCGGCGAGTTGTTAGCGGGGGACGCGCGGGAGCTGGTCATGGCGGATTACTACCTGCGCCGCGCCTTGATGCGGCGCGGCGGCGAGGCGAGGGTCTATGAAAATCTCGCCCGCTGCCGGATGACCGAGCGGCGCTTCGCGGAAGCCGCCAGGTTGCGTCGGGCGGCCACCTGCCTTGCACCGACGTTCGAGCCGTATGCGAAGAGCTACTTTGAAACCACCCGGATCATCGGCCGGACTGCGGAAGGGCTGGAGTATCTGGAGGGCCGGACACTGGTTCTCGGCGGCAAGGACCACGGACCCTGGATCACTTACGCGCAGGCACTCGATTCGGTCCATCGTTCGTCCGAGGCGGCGGCCGTCCTGGAAAAAGCCGCCGCACTGCGGCCGGACGACGGAATGCTGCTCCTGCGCGGCGGCAGGTTGATGACCTCGTGGGGGCCGGATTTCCGCGTACGGGGACTTGCGCTGATCGACCGCTCCCGCGGGAAAGTCCGGGAACCGGTCTGGCTGAAGGAATCCGCGGAAGTCGCCGGCTTCCTTGGCGAACGAACCACCGCGATCCGGCATTGGCGGGCGTTGTTGGAGTTGCAGCCGAAACAAATTCCAGCCTGGAAATATCTTGCGAGATTGTTAGCGGAGGAACACGGACCGGACGCCGCCATCGCGCTGCTCGACGAGGGCACGGCCCGGCATCCGGATTTCGCGGATCTGTGGGCACTGGCGGCCGAGTGGTTAGTCCGCACTCCCCGCGGACCTCTGGAAGCTTTGGACCGGTATGTCGAACTCGAGCCGAAATCCGCGTGGGGCTTTCGCGAACGGGCCCTCCGGCGCATGGATCTGGAGCAAAACGACGCGGCACTTGACGATGCGCTGGAGGGTCGCGATCTCGATCCGCTAGACCCGTCATCGCCCTACGTCCTCGGGCTGGTCCTGTTGAAGCTGCACCGCAACCAGGAGGCGGCGGACGAATTCCGCAGGGCGATCGCGCTCTCCGCGGATGGTACGGGCGCACCGGAGGAGTTGATGGCGATCGCCAACGACCGCCAGACAGCGGTCGAGGCGTTGGGATTCATCGAGGCGGAAATGCGCCGGCAGGTTTCCACCGGCGGCGTCGTTCTGAAATTCCAGTCGCTCGCCTGGCGATGGATCGATCCCCCCGAGCTGCTGGAAAAGCTGCGGGAGTTTTCCGCAGAAAGGCCCGATCTCTGGCAAACCTGGTCCGCAAGAATCACCCAGGCACTGAGGATGGAACTCAACGCCGAGGCGAAGGAATCCGCGTTGGCGATGACCGAGGCCTTTCCGCTGATGCCCCGGGCTTGGCTTGAACTGGCGAGAGTCCATGAAGCGGCTGGAGAGACGCATGAGGCTGTTAGCGCCACGTCGAAAGCGGTTGATATCGCGCCCGCTTGGGACGAGGCCGCCCGCACCCATGCCGAAGCCCTGGAGCGGGCGGGTAATCCCGGCGAAGCCGAAGCGGTGCTCCGCAAAGCGGTTTTTTACGAGCCACTCCATGGAGCGAATCATGGTTGTCTGGCCGACCTGGTCCGCCGCAGGGGCCGGCATGACGAAGCCGTGGACCTCCTGCGTGAAGCCACCAAAGCCTGTCCGTTCTATCACTGGGGGTGGACGACGCTGGCGCGTTGGTCCGGTGCCGACGGAAAGAAGGAGGAAATCATCCGCGACGTGGAAGCGGCATCGCAACAGCAGGGGCACCATCGGTCCTGGTGGCCGTTAGCCTCGGACATCTGGGCGGAGTTAGGTGATGTCGGGAAGGCAATCGCGGCGATCCGCAAAGGAATCGAACTCGCGCCGGACGACGTCGATTTACACGATCAGCTCGCCGCCCGGCTCTGCGAAGACAGACAATTCGATGCCGCGCTCGCCGCCTGCGATCCCCATCCGGGACATGCCGCTCCGCCCACCAACCTGCAGGGACGGCGCGCGTGGATCCTCATGAAGTCCGGCCAGCCGGTGCAGGCGATCAAGGAGATGCGCGGGCTGCTGGACCGCCAGCCTAACTATCGCTGGGGACTTGCCGAGCTCACATCATGGTATTCACGCCGCGGAGATTGGAAGGGAGTGCTGGAAATCGCCACCCGCTGGGCCCGCCAGGCTCCGGGGGAATCCAGCGCGTTTGGCCACATCGGCCAGGCCGAAGAGAATCTCGACCATCCTCTCCCTGCGGAAAAAGCCTACGCGCGTGCGCTGATGCTCCAACCAGATTATTCATTTGCCGGCCGTCGCCTGCTCGATCTTCAAATGAAGGCGGAACGATTTGAAGAAGCCTCGCAGACGCTGCAGCGACTCGAATATTACACGCCATCGATCTGGGTGGATTGCGACCGCATCGAGCTCGACCTCCGGGCGAAACGACACCCTGAAGCACTCAAGCGCGCGGAGTTGATGCTGGATCGCTCCGACGCGACGTTCGAGGTCATCAACTGGCTTGACGATCTGTTTGACAACCACGGCGCGGCCCACTCGTGGAAGAGCCTGTTGGAAAAGCGGCTCAAGGCGGGAAATGTCCAGGCACCCGGTGCGCTGGCGGTTTCGATTGGCCATATTCCCTCGGATCAATTCTCCAACATCTCTTATAGCCGGGTGAAGAGGCAGCTGCCGGGAACGCCGGTCCGGATCGAGGGATGGAGACGGATGATCGAGCTCGCCGGCAACTTGAAACAATCCTCGCACCTCATCAAGTGGTCGCAAAAGCACCGCGAGGAACTCGCCGGGCACGGCGTCCTGTGGAATCAAATGGGCAAGGCGCTGTTGGCGGTGGGGGACTATCAGCGGGGAATTCGATGGCTGAAGGACTGGAGGCAGCGTGAGCAGGACACTTCGGCTAACACCCTGCTTTGGTTTGCCGCTCTCAACGACGGCGTCTGCGGAAACCACCCGGAAAACTGGAACGCGGCGAAGGAGGCGCGCCGTGAGGGACTGAGGAGGTTTCCCGTTGATGAAGCAACTCCGGCATTGAGGGCCTCACTCGCCTTGCAGGAGGCCGTGGATGGTGAAATCGAAAGTGCGCGGATTCTGCTGGAGGAATTCGAAACCGAACAGGCCTCCGATTTCTACCAGAAATACGGCCTGCTGGCACGGTCCGTCATCGCCGCCGCCGACGGCGACGAGGAAAACGCACGGACGCACCTTGGCGATGCGGCAAGCTATTTCTCAACCTCCACCGGCAAGGGTCCGGTCAATAACGTGGAACGCGCCTGTCAGGCGGTGGCCTCGCATCTGCCATGGACGCGGGGCAGCGCGAGACGGCTGCGCCGGAAATGGAACCTCCGGGCACCAAAACGCTTCGCCCTAACCGTTCCGGAAGAACTGAAGAACAAGTGGGTGCTGATTTTCGTCGTGATTATGGCCGTCAATTTGGTTCGCGGCTGCGCCGGAGTGTGAAAATCACCGCACCCGCTCTAGCAACCACGCAAGCAGGCTGCTGATCGGCAGGCGCTCCTGCTCCATCGAGTCGCGGTGGCGGATGGTGACGGTGCCTTTGAGCTCGGGAGCTTCCTCGCCGAGCGTTTCGAAATCGACGGTGACGCAGAACGGCGTGCCGACCTCGTCCTGGCGGCGATAGCGGCGGCCGAGGGCGCCGCCGTCGTCGTAGAAGACAGTCATCCACGGTTGCAGCGTCTTCTGAATCTCGCGGCAGATGCGGACCTGCTCCTCGTTCTTCTTCAACAGCGGGAAAATACCGACCTTGATCGGAGCCATGCGCGGGACGAATCGCAACACCGTGCGAACGTCATCCTTGCCCTTGTCATCGGTGAGAGTTTCCTCGTCGAAGGCTTCGCAAATGAGCGCGAGCACCGTGCGGTCGCAACCGGCGGACGGCTCGACGACGTGTGGCAGGAACTTTTCCTTCGTCTCCTCGTCGAAATAAACCAGCGATTTTCCGGAAGCCTCTTGATGCACCCCCAAATCGTAGTTCGTGCGATACGCGACGCCTTCCAACTCCTGGATGCCAAACGGGAATTCGTATTCGATGTCGTAGGTTTTCTGCGAGTAAAACGCGCGCTCGCCGTCCGGGATGTCCAGGATGTGAAGCTTCTCGCGCGGGATGCCGATTTCGCCGTAGAAGTTGAGACGCGCTTCCAGCCACTCGTCGGTCAGGCGGAGTCCGTCGTCCGGATGGCAGAAATACTCGATTTCCATTTGCTCGAACTCACGCGAGCGGAACGTGAAATTGCGCGGGTTGATCTCGTTGCGGAACGACTTGCCCATTTGTGCGATGCCGAACGGCAGCTTCACCCGGTTAGAATCGAGCACGTTCTTATACTGGCAGAAAATCGACTGCGCCGTCTCCGGACGGAGGTAGGCGATCGCCTTGGGATCATTGTCGGCGGCGAGCGCGCCGAGCTTGGTGGAAAGCATCAGGTCGAAGGATCGCGGCTCGGAAAGCATCACGCCGTTGTCGGGATTGTAGAGCGCGCCATCACGGGGGCCCGGTTTGACTTCGCGGGTGCCGATCACGGGCTTCGCGCTCTTTCCTAGCAACTCGCGGTAAAATTGCACCGCCAGCTTTTCGGCGGAACGCTCGGGGTCTTGTTTCCCTTCCGGAATAAGAACGGTGAATGGCTTGTCGGTGGATTTTCCCGACTCTTCATCAGACGCGCCGAAAAATGTCACCTCGGTGCCGGGTTCAGCCGCAGGCACCTGGTCCGCGCGCAGGCGCGCCTTGGTGAGCGGGCATTCGCTCATCGGGTCGTTGAAACTATCGACGTGGCCGCTCGCCTTGAGTACGTCTTGATGGGTCAGAATCGCGCCGTCCATGCCGAGCACGTCGTCGCGTTCTTGGACGGTTTTCCGCCACCAGTAGTCCTTCAAATTCCGCTTCAGTTCCGCGCCGAGCGGGCCGTAGTCCCAGCAACCGTTGAGGCCGCCGTAGAGCTCTCCCGCTTGGAAAATGAAGCCGCGGCGTTTGCACAGCGACACGATTTTTTCCATGCGGGCGGGATCGGTGACATCTTTGTTGGCCATGTGTTTGAAAGGTTGGGGCGCGAAGCGAAGCAGGCACGGCGGCGGGCGGCAAGGCGGGATTGCAATGCGGAATCCCGCCGTTCCGGCTTGCCAGCGGCGGGCCGGGCGCGTTGGTTCTTCCGGAGATGGCAAAATCCCTGATGCGATCCTTGACGACCCCGAGTCGGCTCGATGGCCTGACCCCCGTGGAGGTGGCCGGGCGCTTGCGGCATTTGGACGGCTTGGTTTTCTTTGACACTGCGGGAAATTTCCCCTCAGGCGCATCCCGGCCGGTGTCGGTGATTGCCGCCCGGCCCATACGGGTCCTCAAGGGAAACATCCATTTTTCCCTGGATCTTGAGTCCCTCCAAACCACCCTCAACGCGGGACCCAAACTCGCAGGCGACCAGGGCCTCCCGATCGGCGGCCTCTGCGGGTGGGTCGATTACGAGGGTGATTTCGTCTTCGGCGACTATCCGGAAATGCTGGTTTACAGCCATACCGACCGCACCTGGTGGGAAACCGGCGACCTTTCCATGCAGCTCCGCAGCTCCGCCAGTTCCGCTGAAATTTCCGATTTCACCCCGCTGGCCGCTCGGGAAAAATTCACTTCCGGCGTCGCCCGCATCAAGGAATGGATCGCCGCCGGGCACATCTATCAGGCAAATCTCTCCCAGGCATTCACCGCCACCGTCACCGGCGATCTCTTCGGCCTCTACGAAACCCTCCGCGAAGCCTCGCCCGCGCCGATGGCCGCCTACCTCAAGCTCGACGGCCGCGAAATCTTAAGCTCATCGCCCGAGACGTTTCTCAAAATTTCCGGCCGCGGCATCGAGACCCGCCCGATCAAAGGCACCCGCCCGCGTTTCGCCGATCCCGACGAGGACCGCCGCTCCGCTTACGAGCTCCAGACCTCTGCCAAAGAAATCGCCGAGCTCGTCATGATCACCGACCTGCTCCGCAACGACCTCGGCCAGGTGTGCGAATTTGGCAGCGTCGAGGTCTCCGAAATGCTGCGCCTCGAGTCGCTCGCGCAAGTTCACCACCTGGTCTCCACCGTCACCGGCACCCTGCGTCCGGAAGTCAGCGCCGTCGCCGCCATCGCCGCGTGTTTCCCCGGCGGCAGTATCACCGGAGCGCCGAAAAAACGCGCCATGGAAATCATCCAGGAGCTCGAACAAGCGCCGCGCGGCATTTACTGCGGCGCGATCGGCTGGCTCGGTTACAATGGCGAGAGCTCCTTCAGCATCGCCATCCGAACGCTGGTCCGCAGCGGTGACCGCCTCATCTATCAAGTCGGCGCCGGCATCGTCGCCGATTCCGATCCGGAAAAGGAATACGAGGAAACCTTGCACAAGGCTGCCGGCATCCGCCTCGCCATCGAGAGATGGCAGGCCTCCGCGAAGTGAGGCCACCCACCCGGCGGTGTCACAGTTAGGAAAAGGGAGGAATGAAGTTTCGCGCTGCGGCATGCGCCCGGCGTTCAACTCAGGTTGGTCGGGAGAACTTCGTTATCTCCGGAATGATGGATGTATTCGCTTTCGCGGAGGACGATGGCCTTGCGCTTCGTGAGGAGCAGGAAGCACTCGCGAGCGGTGCCGAGCACGATGATGGTGACGAAGAACAGGAAGGCGACGGTGATGACGATGTCGATGCGGGCGTTGAGCAGGGACGTCTTGGCAGCGGCGAGGGCGGGACCTTCGAGACCGCCGGAGATTTTCGCTTCGAGCGTGCGGATCGCGGGAAGGAAGCCGGCGGCGTTGGCCGAGAAGATTTTCATGTATCCGGCGGTGAAAGTGACGGCGGTGAGGAAGAGCATGGGAACGACAGTCACCCAGCAGTAGCGCGCCTTGCCCATCTTGATGAGGATGACGGTGCCGAGGCAGAAGGCGATGACGGCGAGCAGCTGGTTGGAGATGCCGAAGATCGGCCACAGGCTCTTGGCGATGCCGGCAGGATCGAGCGCGCCCTGATAGAGGAAAAATCCCCAGGCTCCGACGAGCAGTCCGGTGGCGACGACGTTGCCCAGCCAGGAGTTGGTATTGCCGAGTCTGGAAGAAACATTGCCCAGCAAGTCCTGGAGAATGAAGCGGCCCACCCGGGTGCCGGCATCCAGAGTGGTAAGGATGAAGAGCGCCTCGAACATGATGGCGAAGTGATACCACAGCGAGAGCGCGGTATTGCCCGGGATGACTTCGGCGAACATGCGGGCCATGCCGACGGCGAAGGTGGGCGCGCCGCCGACCTTGCCGATCATGTGGGGCTCGCCGAGGTCGCTTGCGAGTTGCTTCATGTGCGCCTCGGTGATCGCGAACTCCGGTCCGAAGGAATTGATCTTCGCGATCTGGGCGGTAACGGCGGCCTGGTCGTTCGGATCGATCGGCGAGTTGATCGCGAAGTATTCGCCGGGCAACAGCGCGCAGGCGGCGATGATGGCCATCAGCGCCACTAACATTTCCACCACCATCGCGCCGTAGCCGATCAGGCGGATGTCCTTCTCCCTCGCCAGCAACTTGGGCGTGGTGCCGGAGGCGATGAGCGAGTGGAATCCGCTGACGGCTCCGCAGGCGATGGTGATGAACACGAAGGGAAACACCGGCCCCGGAACGACGAAGCCACCGCCGTGGACGAAGGGTGTGATGGCGGGCATCTTCAACGGCGGAGCGAGGATGACGATGAAAACCCCGAGTACGGCGACGGTGCCGAGTTTCATGAAGGTACTCAGGTAGTCGCGCGGGGCTAACAACATCCACACCGGCAGGACGCTGGCGGCGAAGCCATAGATCATGATGGCCCAGGCGAGTTGAGTGCTCTTGAGCGTGAGCGCGGCGGAAAGCTCGGGCGACAGGTATTTCCCGCCGACGACGGCAGCGAATAGGCCGAGCACTCCGAAAACCGAGGTGGTGGTGACCGAGAATTTCCCGCTCTTGAGCATGAGGCCCATGATGAAGGCGAGCGGAATGGTGCAGGCGATGGTGAAGAGTCCCCACGGGCTTTCTGCGAGCGCCTTGACGACGACCAGGCCGAGCACGGCTAACAAAATCGTCATGATCGCCAGCAGGCTGATCATCGCGATCAGGCCGATGACGGGGTTGAGCTCCTCCTTGAGCATCTGGCCGAGCGATTTCCCGTTCCGCCGCATGGAGGCGAAGAGGATGACGGCATCGTGCACGCCACCGCCGAGGGTGGCTCCGACGAGGATCCAGAGGGTGCCGGGCAGATAGCCAAACTGGGCTGCTAGAACAGGGCCGACGAGCGGGCCGGGTCCGGCGATGGCGGCGAAGTGGTGGCCGAAGACGACCCACTTGGGCGTGGGAACGAAGTCTTTTCCATCACTGCAGGTCACGGCGGCCGGGGCGCGGCGATCATCGACGGTGAGCACCTTGGCCATGAGCCAGGCGGAGTAGAAACGATAGGCGACGGCGAAGGTGCAAACGCCGGCAATCACGAGCCAGAGGGCGTTGACCGGCTCGTTGCGCTGGAATGCGGCGACGGCGACGGCCGTGGCTCCGAGAAGTGAAATGGCGATCCAGAGGAGAATGCGGGCGATGCGGGGCATGCCGGAAATTAGAAGACCGGCACGCGGGCTGGCGAGAGCGGATTTTCGAGCGTCGGGAGCCGTTTATTTACGGGGACGTTTGTTCGGCCCCTTGTCGCGGGTTTTTGGGAACACTCCGTTTTCGAGAGCCGTGACGGCCTGATCTCCCATGCCAGCGCGGAGGTGCTCCCGAAGTTGTCGCAGAAGTTCCTTCATCAGTTCCGGCTTGGCCGCCGCCAGGTCGCGCGACTCCGTTAGGTCGTGGGCGACGTCGAAGAGTTGGGTGGCACGGGTGTCCCAGTAGTAGAGAAGTTTGAAGTCCCCGCTGCGGATCGCCGACTGAGGACGCTCGACTTCGGTGGCTTGATGCCAGACGAAACGGTCGATCGGCCGAGTCACCTTACCGGAGCCCTTGTTCAGCAGAACGGATTTCCAGCTTCCGCCTTCGGTTCCTTTCGGCAGAACGAAGTCGGATGCGACGAAATCGAGCACGGTCGCTGTCAGATCGTAACTGATCACCGGCTCGTTGCTCCAGACGCCGCCTTTGATGCCTGGGCCGCGGACAATCAGGGGGACCCGGATCCCGCCCTCTTGGAGGTTGCCCTTTCCCCCCTGAAGGATGCCGGTGCGGCCTCCGTTGTCTGAGGAGTAGATGACGATTGTGTTGTCTGCGATGTGGAGTTCGTCGAGCTTCTTCAGGATTTCGCCCACGCACGTGTCGAGGTCTTCGGTCATCGCCGCGACGATGGGCCGGTCGCCTCGTCCGCCACTGGCGGCGTTCTGATATTTCGCCAGAGTCGCGGCAAGTGCCTGTGCTTCAGGATGGACGGCGTAGGAGGAGAGTTGCAGGAAAAACGGATGATCCTCCCTGACCTGGGTTTCCATGAACTCCTTCGCGCGGCGGGTCATGCTGAAGGATAACTTCGGATCCAACGGGTCCGCGGAGTCGCCGTCTTCGTTCATGGTGATGCCATCGCTCACATCGTAGCCCATGGATGTCGGGGTGTGGAACCACTGCCATTTGCCGAGGTGCGCGGCGCGGTAGGCGGGATTGGCGCGTTTGAGGATATTTACAATGGAATCCGTGACGGGTGCGTTCCAGTTACGCGCGGTCTTGTCCGGCGCGTTGAGGCTCGTGGTTGTGCGGCCCATCTGGATGGATGCGCGGGAGCTCTCGCACTTGCAGTGGGCGGCGTAAGCCTGCGAGAAGGTCACTCCTTGGGCGGCGAGACGCTCGATGTTCGGCGTGTGGAAGATCCGGTTCCTGCTGGAATCGTTTCCTGAAATCATCGCTGCCGAGGTGCCGTTCCAACCTTGGTCGTCGGCGAGAATTAAAACAATGTTAGGTGGTTTAACGGAGGCTCTGGCAATGCCGATGCACAAGAGGGCGAATAACAAATGGAAATATTTCATACAATTAAGGTGTGTCCGTTACATCAAGATCAGGCTTTGTATTCCAGCGTTTTTGCCAACCGGGTTTCTCGATTCTGGTGCGGAACAGGACCGTATTGTCGAGGTCGAGATCCTCGGTCCAGATAAACCTGGCTCCGGTGAAATTCGCTTTGTAAAACGGCTCTTTCGGGTTCACGCGCTGTTCGGTGTATTCCGTCGCGTTCGCCCATTTGCTGTCGTCGAAATTCACGGTAAACCAGTTTGTGGGAATCAGCGTGTGTTCGACCTTCGGTCTGACGGTATCATGGTTCAGCGGGCCTTTGAAAAAGCTCTTCGCCTTCCACTTGGCGTTCGTAACGGTGGCGTCGGAGAACTTGATGATGAAGCCGCCGTCGCCAATGTGATTGCCGTATTCCATGCCGGTCTTCGGATCGGCGTTGTCCTTGGCCATCACGGCGATGGTCATGGGATATTCAGGTAGAATCTCCACGCTCACGACGTTGTGCGGCAGGAAGTCGATTGGATCCACGGCGACGAGCTTGCCATTGATGTAGAGCTTGAACCAGTTGTCGGCATAGAGGCTCGCTTGGATCAAGTCCGTCATCGCGGGTTTGACGAGGCCTTGGTTGTCAGCACCGGTTTTACCCGGCGGCGAGCCGGGTGCCGGGCGTGGTGGACGCGGACGACTTTCCTGCTGGGAATCGGTTCCTGATTCATTCCGGGTATAGACGACATTCAACTCCGAGCTCGCAAGGATACTGCCTTGGATGGCCGCGAGCAGGACATCGCGATTGATCTGGGAGGGCGGCACCGTTATCTTCGCCGGAGCTGATAGTGCGTAAAGAGTGAGCGTGTAGGTCTTCGCGCCCGGACCCTTCGAGTGCGGCGGCTCATATCCGATCTGCCCCCTGAATCCGGTGCCCGCCTTGCCGATGCCTTTCACATTCCTCGGCAGACTCGCGACTTCTCCCGGGATATCATAGAGCGTCCAATACCATTTCACTGCGCCTTCCGGATCGAGGTGATGCATGATGAGCGCGTAGCTCTTCGTGCCGACGGGCACGCCACTCCATTCGAGCGGCAGAGTCGCACCGCTGCCGTCGCCGGTGTAGTCGATGGGCAGTGCGCTGTCGTTTTCGACAACGGGGCTGCGCAAGGTAAACGAGCCGCTGTCACTTGCCGGCCTAACCGCCGCTGGCGGAGGGTTCTCACCCGGTCGCCGGTTTTTGCCGGGACTGCCTTTTTCCCTCGGGCCGCCACCGCCGCCGCCACCGCCACCGGCGCGTTGGGAGTAGACTTCCTTCGTCGTGCCATCGCGGCCGTTGTCGAATACGAATGGATAGGTTCCATCCGGGTTGATGCTGTAGGAAATCGAGCGCTTGTCGCCATTCACCGTGTAGTCGAGTTTGTAGCTGGTTGCCCCGGTGTTGGCGAACGCGGTGATTTCCGCTCCGCGCAACGGCGGCTGTGCCTCGCGCACGCCCTGTGCCCGTGGTTGGGGATCGACCTGGCCCTCGCGCTCCACGACCTCGCCATGAAAGGCGCTTTGCAAATACGGCCGCCGTGACGCGGCATGATAGTGATAGCCGAGCGCCGGAGTTTCGTGGCCGTGGCATTTGTCCAACTTACCGACCGACGAGCCATCCGGTTCGGTGAGTCCATAGACCGGATAGCCATCCAGTGCCCAGGCGATCGGCTTTCCCCTGCCGAGGACCCGTTGCAAGTGCAGCGGCGCGATGTGATAGTGATAGTCGTCCGCGCGGCCGCAGTGACCGCCCCACTGGTCGAGCTCGCCGATTTCATGGGAAACCTCGCCGCGGTTGTTCTGTGGATTGAAAATCGGGATTCCATTCGCCGCCAAGGCGATGGCACCGCGCAGGAAATTTCCTTCGATCACCCGGGGTTCCTTGGCCGGCACCGGGTGCAGCGGGATGCGCCACGCGTTTTCGCCGCTGTAGGCCTGAGGCAGCGGCACCTGCTGTTGCCATGAGGTGATGCCGACCATCATGCCATGCGAGGGCAGCCCGTTGCTTTCGACGTAGAGGAATTTTTCATCCCACCGCAGTTTCACCTGCGGCGCAAAGGCCTCGAACGCTGCGCTCTGAGCCGGGCGATCCGCCGCCAGAGCTGGATACGAAATCATCAAGAGACCGATCAGTGTTTTCATGCGGACACCTTAGCTGGAGTCGGATTAATGCTTCATGAATAGAACCACTTTTCTCCGAAAAAATTTCCAACCGCCATTCATCTCCGCTTCATGTTCCCTCTGCCATCCTGCCACTTCAAATGACTGGCAATGCCCCTGCGGAACGCTACACCTGTTGAAACCATGAGACTCCTCGTAGTGGAAGATGAACCCGACCTGCTCGCCGGGCTGGCACGCGCGCTGCGCAAACAGGGTTACGCCGTGGACACCGCCGCCGATGGTGAGGACGGCCTTCACAAGGCGCTTACCACCGACTTCGACGCTATCGTGCTCGACGTGATGCTCCCACTCATCGACGGCTGGGAAATCCTCAACCGACTGCGCGAAAAGAAATCCACACCCGTGCTCATGCTCACCGCCCGCGACAGCAGCGCCGACCGCGTGCACGGGCTCGACAGCGGGGCCGACGACTATCTGGTGAAACCATTTGATATCCCCGAGCTCTTTGCCCGCTTGCGCGCCATCATCCGCCGCGGGGCTAACATTTCCCGGGCCACCCTCGATTTCGGCGAGGTCCACATCGACACCGCCGCCCGCACGGTCACCCGCAGTGGCGGGCCGGTCACGCTCACCGCTCGCGAATACGTCATGCTCGAATACCTCGCGCTACACCGCGGCGAGGTCGTCACCCGTACTGATCTCTACGAGCATCTCTTCGACGAAAACGAAGCGACGCTCTCCAACATCCTCGACGTCCACGTTTTCAATCTCCGCAAGAAGCTCGGTCAGGAATTCATCACCACCCGCCGCGGCCACGGCTACTGCATCGAATGAAGTTCTTCCGCTCCATCCGCTGGCGCTTGCAACTTTGGTATGGCATGCTGCTCGCCCTGCTGCTCGGAGGCTTCGGCCTGACCGCCTATCAGTTGGAGAGCGCCCGGCAAATCCGCAGGATCGACGAAGAGCTGCAGAAGCGCCTGCCAATCCTGGTCAAATCGCAGCGGCCGTCCCGTGCTAACCGGGAAATCCGCGAATTCTCGCTCTCGTCGAAGGACGCTGCGCTGTTCGACCAGGAAGGCGACGGCGCGTTCTACTACGTCGTCTGGCTGCGTCACGGCGAGCCCGTCACCCGGTCCGCGACGGCCCCGGCGGACGTTCCGCAACCCAAGGCTGGAGACATTCCCAACCGCAGGCGCGGCGATCTCCGCGAGACGTTTCTGTTTCCGGGTCCGGGCGACTGCGTGCTCGTCGGCCGTTCGATCCGCCGCGACCTCGCCGATCTCCGCCAGCTCGCCTGGTGGCTCGGTGGTGTCGGCGCGGCGGTGCTTCTGCTAGGACTGGCAGGCGGGGCGTGGCTGGTCAGCCGGGCGCTGCGTCCGATCGGAGAAATCACCGCCGCCGCGGAAACGATTTCCAGCGGAGACCTCACCCGGCGCATCGACACCGCGGACTCGGGCAGCGAGCTCGGCCAACTCTCCGGAGTCCTCAACTCCACCTTCGCCCGGCTCGACGCCGCCTTCACCCGCCAGGCCCGCTTCACGGCGGATGCCGCTCACGAACTCCGCACGCCGCTCGCCGTGATGCTCACCCATCTGCAAAACGGGCTGGCCAGCGATAACCTAACTGACGAGCAGCGTGAAGCTTTCGAAGCCAGCCAACGCGCCGCACAACGCATGCGGCGGCTTACCGAGTCCCTGCTCACGCTCGCCCGGCTCGATTCCGACACCGCCACCCACGCCCCGTGTGATCTCGCCCAGATCGTTAGCGAAGCCACCGAGCCGTTGCGTCCGCTCGCCGTCCAACAGCAAGTCACCCGATATGGAACTCAGCCCCGCGAGTTGTTCGGGAATCGCGGAGCAACTTGGACAAGTCATCACCAATCTCGTCAGCAACGCCATTTCCTACAACCGACCCGGCGGCCACGTTCACGTGAAGGCCGCCTCTGAACCCGGCATCGCCGTCCTAATCGTATCCGACACCGGCCAAGGTATCTCTCCGGCCGACCTGCCGCACATTTTTGAGCGATTCTACCGCGCCGACAAGGTCCGCTCCGGCAGCGCGGGCCGCAGCGGTCTGGGTCTGGCGATCACCCGGGCGATCGTGGAAGCGCACGGCGGCGCGATCTCGGTGACCAGCGAGCCTGGCCACGGGAGCATCTTCAGCGTGCGGCTGCCGCTGGGTGAAGATGTTTGATGCCTGGAAGTCGATGTGCGCCGGATCCTTGGAGGGCGTGTCAACGCGATCCGAATCCGCAGGGCGTCATCACTCGGTCGCCTAGATTGGCCTTTGCCTGCGGCCACACATGACCAGAACGGCCATGGCGGTCAGCATGGCGGTTCCGGGTTCGGGAGCGAGGGTAAGATTGATTGACGCCGAGCCGTCGCCCCCTTCGCCGCGGTGGGCACTCGTGTAAATGATCAACTCGTATTGGTGCGTGGGATTCACCTGCACGGTGGTGTCCCATGTGAACGCGTAATTGCGCATGTCAAATTGTGGGGGAGGGAAAGGGTTGATGCCGGTGTAGGAGGGAGAAAAATAACTACTGACGAGCGAGTTGGTGCTGAGATTGGTAAGCGTCATTTTCGCTCGGTTTTCGAACCACCAGACACCGATCACGCCGCTGAGCGAGATTGAGAGCTCTTGGGAAAATGGATTGAAGAGGTAAGTGTTCTGGGCATGTCCGTTGGCATAGTTGTAGTCACCGTAACGGTAGGCGTTGACGGACCAATCGCTTGCAGAACTGGATGCGTAGTAGCCAACGGGGCCCACCGCGCTTACGTTTCGCGACAAGGCAAGAGGGCTGGATTCATCGTAAGTGTTCCTGACGGGTGCCACTCCGGCATCTCCCCACACCCGGTGCTCAACCGAAATCATGTTGACGGCCGCCTCCACCGGGACCGCTCCCTGGATGAACGCGAAGATCGCGATAAAACTCATGATTTTCATAGAGGACTGGGTCATGATCGTGGGGGTTTGCCGTAGGTTGTGGGGAGAAGCACCGGGAGAGGATGGTAGTCGCAGCCGGCTGCCTAAGGCCGGCGGATGTTGGGGTTCGGGGAAGGGATTGTTGCAAACGTGGCGTCAGGGTCCGCCTTGATGGCCAAGCCATTGGATCCTTGGGGGAGCCCCTTGAAAGAGCCCTTTAGCCGGACCGAAGGCCGCAAAAAAGGAGTTGTCTCACAAGAGTTGACCCTCAAGCTAACGAAAATTGCCGTTCAGTCAACCCATTTTCCCGGATCAGGGTTCATCCGGCGGTGTCATCATGAAGCATCAGCCGGGCATGTTTTTCCGCCGAACCCATAGGAGAATGACCCGGCGGCGCTAGCCGCTCCAAAAATCGGGAAGCCAAACCTGCGAGCCAATGGACAAGAACCGCATAGAAGGCCGATACGGCACTACGACCCGATCCACCTTTGTTGTTTTGTGATATGGCGTCATGTCCGTGACAATCTCCTTTGATAGACAGCAAGTGCGACTAAAGCGGCTGAAATGGGAAGGCTAGGAACAGCCTGGTTCTGCCAAAATGGTGGCGATGCCTTTGTTCCGTCCTTCTCAACAGCAACGTAGTCGATCCGGTAAACATGCGCGGCAAACAACCATGCAACGGAACCAAAGGTCACTGAAGCAATAGCGGCGAGTATAAACCATCTCGACCGACGGCGGGTGATTAATGAATGCACTAGCACAACGAGGGACAACAGGCACGCAATCATGTATGCGCCAAATGCAAACTTCCACCAAACTTCCGGCAGTTCATCGGACGGTGAGACTGTTGCGAGGATGGAGGGAAACAGTTGGATTGCTCAAGTTTTTTATTGGTTTGGGAAAATGGGGTCAGTAGTATCAGATCGAAACAAGGTGTTTTTTTGATTTTTTCTGAAGGCTGGATTTGGGCACGAGGATGCTTGCCAGATCGAAGGCTTCGATTTGGCCGGGCTGGTTCTGGACCTCTTGGAATGTCGGCTTC
>JANPKJ010000032.1:0-20922 GCA_031425955.1 Akkermansiaceae bacterium
GCCGGTGACGGAATAGTCATTACCGGTAGTGTTGTTAAAAGTCACGGATGCGGGGAGTACGGAGACCGCGAGGGTCACGGCTTTGGTGGTTCCGGAGTCGTTGAAGGTAACCGCGTCTCCTTGATAGAATGTCTCGGTTCCCGAGTCCCAGTTCAAGGTGGTCGCAATATCCCAATCGGCGGTGCCGCCGGACCAGACGATGGACTTGGTGTCGATGGTCATGTTGACCTGGTTCGGGGTGGCGAAAGCATTGGCAAACGAATGCGCGCGGTAATTGGCGGCATTCTGGAGCACAAAGGTGGTGCCGGTTCCGGTCGGTACGCCGGTGTAATCGAGTAGGCGCACGGGGGATGCTGTTCCTGAAGATGCAGGTACCGACTCCAGAATGACGTTGGTGGTGGTGTCGAAGGTGACATTACCTCCCACAGCCAGTGCAGCGGGAGTGTTTCCATTCACAGTTAGAGTAGAACCACTCGCGAGAGTCAGGCTGCCACCGGAGGCGATGGAGCCTTCTCCTGCAATGCCACCAGCGGCGGCAACTGACACGGCACCAGGGACTGACCCCGAGATGCGGAGCGTACCGGAGTTGACCGCCGTGTTGCCACTGTAATCGTTGGTGGCATTCGACAGGATGACCTCACTTGCAATGTTGCTGCCAGTGATGGTCAGTCCGCTTCCCCCTGTGATTTTACCGCTAACGGTCAGAGTCGTGAAGGGCGCGCTGCTATCGTTATTATTTAAAATGAGCCCTTTATCCAGGGTCACCAGACCCGCCAGAGTCGGGCTATAAGCCGCGAAATTATTGATCGTCGCCGTGCCGGAACTACCGGAGCGGACGGTGATCGGGTTGCTGAAGGTGGAGGAGGTGCCGAGGGCCATCGCGGCACTGGCGGTCCCCGTGGTCTCGCCGAGGTTGACAAGGCCCGTGCTGGAGCCGCCGAGTGCATTGCCGGTGCTCTGGGCGAGCAAGGTTCCTTGATTGACGGTGAGGCCGCCGGTGAAGGTGTTGGAGGCGGTGAATTTCAGGGTTCCACCTCCGGTTTTGGTGATGGCCAGGGTGCCGGTGGTTCCACCGTTGGAAACGGCGGAAATCATGTCAATGTTGCCGGTACCGCCGCATGTCAGGGTATAAGGAGTGGTGTTCGCGACATTGGTGACCGTGCCCCAGATGGAGAGCAGGCTGTTGTCATTGTTGGTCCATGACTGGTTGCCACCGATCTTGAACTTCGGGGTGCTCGCGGTGGTAGTGCCGATGCTTACCGCGCCGGTTCCGCTGACCATTTCGAGTCCGACGCCCGAGATGCCGTTGAGCGTGATTGTGGAGGCACCGGCAAAGGTGAGCGCGGAGGTATTGCCGGCATCGAAGAGCAGTTGGCCGATGGTCATGTCGGCGTTGACGTTGGGCGCATTTGTATAGGTCGCGAGGTTCCACCGCGCAGTGTCACTCGCGCCGGGAGTGGTTCCACCCCAGTTGGCCGGGGTGCCGGACATGTTTGCGTTGGTCGCGCCGCTCCAATCGAAGGTGAGGGCGTATGAGCTTTGGGAGAGAGTGAGAACAAGCGAGGCGGCGAGGAGGCCGCCACGCAGCCAGGGGTTATTGCGGGTTTTCATGGATGGATTCAGGTTTGGGATTGGGATATTTGGGGGTGGCAGGAAACGAACCTCCTGCCCACTAATCAACACAATGTCGCCGGCCGGGGTTTGCGTCTATCCCCCGTACGAGGGGTTTTTTTAGAACGAGGAACTTTGGAGCTGAGATCAGTCTGAAAATCCGACCTTACGGCATTTCCGCGATGGCTCGAAGAAAGCCTTTGATGGCGAGATCATCCGAGCTTTCCAGACGGAAACTGCGGTATTCATAGCCCTCCCCCGCCGAAGGCAGACCGGTGGTCACGGGATCGATCGGTTTCACCCCGGCCCCGAACCCCGCCAGATCGCCGCTGCCCTCAATCCGATAAAGGCATCCTTCAAAAGCGGCCGATGGGGCGGGAGTTCCAGTGAAAACCGGGGTCCCGAGGCGGACCGCGGTGGTCAGGATCAGTTCGTCCCCCGTTCCCGGGCCGATACTGTCCGCGAGGAAGTGATGGGTTCCACCCTTGTCGGAGCCACTGAGGGGATCGCCGTTGAAGGCAAATTCGCCGAGATTGTTGAGGCCGTCCTGGTCCGGATCATCGGTCGGGCTGTTTTCTTTCCCGGGTGAACCATCGAGGCCTTTGGCGAGGGCCCAGATTTGGAACGGTGAGAAATTTCCCACCTGCAGCGAGCCGCTGCCGAAATGGTAGATTCCCGCCGGCTGGGCGACTCCGTTGATGACGAGCGAGCCCACCTGGTCCACTCCGCCATGAGTGAGGCGAAGTGCCGCTGGATCTGGTAGAGTGACCGCCGAGGAATCGCCGAATGTGTCGTCGAGGGCGATGGAGAGGATTCCCGCGGTGACGGTGGTGTGACCGCTTCGTATATTAGGACCTGTGAGCGTGAGATGCCCGGTGCCGGATTTCACGAGGTCGCCGGTGCCTTCCATGTTGCCGGCGAAGTTGGTGTCCGAGTTTCCCGAGCCAACGGTGAGGGCGGCATTGACGACTACCCGTGAACCACTGACTCCGGACAACGAGGCAACGGCTTGATCCGCTTCGCCGAGATCCAGGACCGCGGTGGGGCTGGCGAGAGAGACATCGGTGGACGGTGGCAATGTGCAGCTGACGGAAGCGGACGGACCGGTGGCGATCCACTTCGAGTTGAGGTAATCCAGCACGGCCGACCGCTCGGTTTCATCCAGCGTGCGGTCGAAAACGAGAACCTCCGCGACATCGCCTTGGAAATACCTGCCGCCGCCGGAGAAATTCTGGCCGAAGCCGGTGGCGGGCCAGGTCCCCCAACCCGTGGCGTAGCGATGCACGATATGGAAGGTGTTGGCCGTGTAGCTGGTGGTGGTCACGCCGTTGATGCGGGTCGCCGCGCCATCGGCCGCCCACGATCCCGCCGAGCTGTTGATGCGCAGGCCGGTGTCCGCATTGTTGATGCCGAGAAAGCCGCCGATGTTGCCGTCACCGGGGTTTTTCACGTTCACCACCGCGAGGACCTCGCGGGGCGCGGTGGTGGATGACAGCAGGAGTTTTTGCGCCCCGCCGAATCGGACCACGGGCTTGCCGCCGAGGGCGTTCGGGACGAGCGATGGACGGTTAGCCGCTGTTCCCTGGACGAAGCTGAGAGAACTGCCGGACGGATCCGACCATGCGGAAACCGTGCCCGTGCCGGGGTCGACGGCCAGCGTGGCGGCCGCCGATGCATCAAGTTGATAGAGGAGTCCGGAAACAGGAGGCAGGCCTGAGGAACGGACATCGAGTTTCAGGGTTCCTGCATTGATGACCGTGGGTCCGGTGTAGGTCAGATTGCCACGCAGCGCGAGAGTGCCGGCACCCGATTTCCGAAGTCCGCCGGTGCTGCCGGGAGATGAGCGGACATCACCGCTTTGGATGACATTGAAGGTGCGGGTATCGAAATCCGCGTGACTGGCGGCGTTGACTTCGCAGACTTTTGAAACCTCAATGTCTCCCCCCATGGCCAGCCCTCCGCCGCCGAAGCGGATGGCGCCGTAAGCACCCAGGCTGTCGGAGTTGCCCATGACCAGCGTGCCGCCGGTTAGGGAAACCTGACCGGTGAAAGAGTTTGAAGTGAGGATGGAAAGCATACCGGCGCCCGATTTTTTCAAGGTCATCGGGCCAGTTAGTGATCCACTGCCGCTGAGAGTATAATTGACCGCCGAGGTGTCCTGGATGGCGGCGGGTGCGAGCGGACCTGACAACGATACGGTGGGATTGGCGGCTCCGGCCTCATTGAAGCGGACATGGGCGTTATTGAAAAAACCGGTGGGGCTGCCCACGGAGTCGATCCAGTTGACGCTGGCATTCAGGTCCCAGAGGTTCGAGGCGACGCCGCCTTTCCAATCGAGCACGGTTTCAGCCGTTAGCTGGTGGTTTCCGGCAGCCACCGTGACTTCGGAGTAGCGGCCGTCGATCAGCGGGCTGGCCACCGGCACGCCGTTGAGGACCAGCGTCGGGCTTTTTCCATCCACGAGCTGCGGGATGCGCAGCCGTGCGGTGGTGCCTGCGGGAACCGTGCAGGAAAGGTTCAATTTTCCGTTCGCCAAGGTCCAGGAAACCGGCACGACACCGTGTTCGGTGACGACGCTGCCACCGGCCGATGGCAGGCCGCTGGGGTGCGGCTCGATGATCAGGCTGTTGGCATCCGCGGCGCCATCCAAGCGCACGCCCAATACATAACTGCTGAGGAAGTAGGCGCAGGAAGCGCCGAAGTTGTGGCAGGCCTCGCCGCCATTGAATCCCTCGGTGAGAGTTCCGGTGTCGGTGCGGGCCATCACGCCGGCCCATTTCTCGCGGATGTAGTCCAGCGCCTCGATGTCGCGGGTGCGGCTGTCCAGCGCATACAATTGCCCGAGCACCCAAAATGCCGTGTAGGGCATGGTGATGGCGGAACTGTAGTTCGCGAGAAAATAGGCGCGGGTGCCCGCGAGGCGGTCGGTAGGCACGATGCCGCGGTCCAGGGCGATCATCGCGGCATGGCAGGTGGCCGCGCGGGTGCTGCCATCGGCATTGATGCCGCCGAAATAGGTATTCACCGCCGGGTCCCAGAGATACTGGTTGAAACTGGTCCGCAACGCTTCTGCGGCGGCCCGATAGTTCGCGGCCTCGGCTGTCCGGCCGGTGGCGTCGCCGAGAAGGGCGGCATCCAACAGCGCGCGGTAAATGAACGCGTTGAGCGTGGCCCCCTCGCAGACGACGTAGGCGAGTGGATTGTCAAAGATCACGAACTCGCGGGCTTCCACCAGACCGCGGGCGGCGGACCTGCGGTTGAGAAACCACTGCAACTGCGCTGCGAGCTGCGGCCAGACTTCGTTGACCAGATCCAGATCACCGGTGTTTTCATAAGTTTGCCGAAGCGACTGTACCCAGAGGCAGGAATAGTCCTCGATGTAGCCGTGGATGTCGTTGCGGTCGGAGCAGGCGTGGGCTTTCAAACGGCCGTCGCCAAACTGGCTCGCGCTCTGGGCGGTGTGGCGGATCATGTTTTTGATCAAGCCGGCATCGCTGCGGAGCGGCTGGCCCGGGACCTGCGGACCGGCGAGGGTGACGCGGCTGACAGGATACTCGACGACTGCGGCGTCGCCCATCCATTCGGCACGCTCGCGCAAGGTGCAGTCCATGAAGCCATCGCTGCTGCACATGCGGATGGTGTGGACGGCGCGCCCCCAGAGATCGTTGAGAAAGGAATCGCTGCTGTTGAAGGCACCGGCATCCTGATAGGGATAGCGGCGCTCCACCACCCGGATATTGTGAAGCGTCAAATTGCCGCCGGTGCTGGTGACTTTGATGTAACGGAATCCCGCATCGTCGGTGGTGAAGCACTTGCGACGGCCCGCTTTGGCGATGTAGTTGAAGGCGTAGTTGTAGGTATCGCTGATGCTCGTGGTGCTGCCACGCTCGCCGACCTCGAGTTTGATCGAACTGCCGGGTGTCGCGCTTTCGACATCGATCTCCAGCCAGCCCTGCACCATGCGTGGCAGGGTGAAGTAGGCGACATTTGCGCCGGTAAATGAAACGGGAAACGTGCCGGTGGCGAGGGCGATGTCGTTCTCCATCTGCATGGGCGTGGATCGGGGACGCAAAGTCCCCCACCCTGTTCCAGGAATCCCGGCCGCCGGACTCCACGAGCTGTCGTCATAGGCGGGCAAGGTCCAATCGCCACTATCGAGGCGGGCATCGACATTGTCATTGAAGAAAGGCCACCGGATCGCGGGAGGCTGATAGCTGAGACCATTTTTCCACCGCCAGGACGAGTCGGTCCGGATGATGGCTGGATTCGCTCCCGCGCCCACGGTCATCTCGGCGGTGAGTCCGGGGGCGTGGCGTTTCATCTCGGCACTCGTCGGGGAGGCGCCGACGGGATAGGACAGCACAATGACGACCAAGGTGTTCGGTCCGGCGGACAAATAAGGTGCGACGTTGATCGTATCATACTCCGGTCCGGCGGGATCAAAGCGGCAGGGGCCGCGTTCGACGTATTGGCCGTTGATCCAAAGCACATAGCGGGAGTCTGCGAAAATTTTCAAACTGCCGGACGAAACATCCGCCGCGGTGAAGGTTTTCCGGAAGACCGTGTGGTTCGGCGTGGTGCCTTCGGCGGCGTTTTTCCAGATGAAAGTATTCTGCAGGCCTGTGAGAACGGGAGGTGAGGCAAGAATTTGATTCGTGATGCCGGCAACGTGCGGGCCGTTGTTAGAATCAAGTGTCTTGAGGGAGATCGTCGCGCTGGTTCCGGTGGCAAGCGTGTAGGTCACATCGATGTAAAAGGCGGAGTACTGCCCGAATTGGTTCCATTCAACGGTCTGCGAGACCGTATTTCCTTCGGCGCTGGTGCTGACCTCCACGCTGCGTGCCGTGCCACCCGTCTCCCAACCGTAGCCATAAAAACGGGTGGAGTAGGTCGCACCCGCCTGCAGGTTGTTCAGGGTGAAAGTCATCAGGCCATTAAGCGGCGCGGTGCTGTGGAATCCGAAGGGCAGAAGCATCGTCCTCATGGAGCCGTCCGCCTTTAAGCCGGCGTTGCCCGCGGTGTTGCCCAGGGTTCCCGTGGGGGCAACCGAAACGCCGATTGTGTTGCCGCTGCGGATCGTGTCCGTGAGAGTCGCGCTGAGCACTTGGCCATCGAAGCCGACGCCGTTGATGGTGACGTCGGCGGCGGAAGTTCCCAGATTGATAGCATGGGTGTAGGAATTCCCGGTGGAAATCCCCGAAGCCGCATCCGTGCCCGTCTGTGGAAGGGCCGCCTGCTGGATGGTCGTGGCGGCCACCGATCCCGCCCCGATGACGGCGAGGAGTCTGATTAAAAACGAGAGTATGCGGGATGTGGTCATAAAATTAAAAGAGCCCGCTCCATATACTCATGGAGCGGGCCGCTGAAATCACCAATCTCCAATCAATTCGTGACAATTGCCCGAAGGAAGCCCTTGCCGGAAAGTCCGTCAGAGCCTTCGAGACTGAAACTGCGGTATTCGTAGCCGCCACCTACAGGGGGCAGTCCCGCCGTTTGCGGAGCGACCACGTTCACCTGGGTGGCAAAGGTGGAAAGATCGCCACTGCCGTTGATCGTGTAGGTGACGCCATCGACCGATGAAGCCGGAGACGGAGTGCCCGTGAAGGCCGGAGCACCGCTGCGGACCGCGATGGTCAGGATCAGTTCCTTGGTCGTGTCGGCATCGGTATCGGCGGTGAGCACAAACACCTGTCCGTTGTCGGAACCACTGAGCGGATCTCCATTGAAGGCGAACTCGGCGAGGTTGGTTTTGCCATCCTTGTCCGGATCATCGGTAGCTCCGTTTTCCTTGCCCGCAGTTCCGTCGAGGCCTTTGGAGAGGGCCCATGACTGGAACGGAGTGGCTGCCCCGATCTGGAGGCTGCCCGTGCCGAACGGATAAACTCCGGCGAGCTGTGGGACGCCGCCGATCACCAATGCGCCGACGATGTCGGTGCCGGTGTGAGTCAACGCGAGCGAACCGTTGCTCGGAATCGTCACGGTGGCGGTGTCCGAAAGCACGTCATCCGTAGCGATGGAGAGCACACCGCCGGTCACCGTGGTGTTTCCCGCGTAGGCATTCGGACCGGCCAGGGTCAAGGTTCCGAGTCCCTGCTTGGTGAGTCCGCCACCGGGTTGCGACACGTCCTCGAGGAGTGCGGCGGCGATCAATGCGTCGCCTCCGTTGGTGTCGATGACCGCGCCGCCATCCCGCACAAAGACGGCACTCATCGGCATCGCATTGCCGTTGGCGGCAGCTTGGAACCAGCCATGGGTGGCATCGACCGCGGCCACCGGATCAGCCCGGAGCGTGCCGCCATCGAAATAGAACTCGGCGATGTAGTCATTGCTGACCGCGCTGCCGCTGCCAACAAAGGTACGGCTGGTTTCCAGCGTGCCGCTCTCCAGGAAGATCTTGCCGGTCTGGGTCCCGGTAGCCAGCGGGTCGCGTCCGATCATGATCCATGCCTTGGAGCCGGTTCCTTGGGCGAAGGTCATGCTTCCGCCCTGGATCGTCATCGTTCCATTGGCGTTGCTGCCGTTGCCCACGGCGACATCGATCGTTGAAGGGACCGTAATGGCCCCGCCTTCATTCACCAGGGTGCCGGTACCGTTTTGACCGATGAGCCAAGTTGAACCCGCCCAGCTGCCACCGACCGTCGCGTCGGACACCACCGTGGCACCCCCGGCTATGTTCATACCACCGCTCACAAAGGAGGAAAGCCCGGTGGCATTCTCGAGGCGAAGGGTGCCGCTGTTCACGAGTAGATTACCGCCCCGAGTGGTCGTGTCGTCCTTGATGACAAGGGTGCCCTGACCGCTCTTGTTGAGGATCATCGGGATGGCATTGCCGGTCTGGATGGTGACCGTCCGGTCCACGTCGGCGACGGAAACGGTCGTGGAGGTGAGCGTGCTCGATGGATCCAAGCCTCCCGCCACGAACTTCAGATTGCCATCCGCAGGATCCGAGATGTCATCGAAGCTCAACGTGTCGACGGTCTTGCTGCCGTCGAGCGTGATGGTCGTTTCGGAAACCGGCGCATCGAATTGGAAATTCGCAGAGTGTTGGTTGCTGTTTGGCACCAGTGGAACGGTCCAGTTCAGAAGGTTGTCCCATGACAGGTCGGAAGCACCTGTCCAGCGGTTGAGTCCGCCGGAGAATACGACGATCTTTCCGCTGCCGGTGATCCGTCCGCCGGTATTCGAGGAATCGTAAATCCCGTTCGCGGTCACCGCCACCCCGTCAAGGACCAGGCTGTTGACGAAGTCGTAGTCGGCATGAGTGAGATTCAGGAAGGCATCATCGTCGATGCTGACGGTCGAGCCATCCGCCAGGAACGGGGAATCGAGGGTGAGCGTGCCGGCATCGACGATGGTGTTGCCGGTGTAGCTATGCGAACCGGGAAGCAGAACCGTGCCGTTGCCCGTCTTGTTGATCCTCGTGGTCCCGGTGATCCCAGCTCCTCCGTCGGCGTCGATGGAGTAAGTGACGCCCGTCGTGTTTTCGAAGCCGACTTCGGCGATCGACACGCCAGCGGGATCGACCGTGAGCGTGGTCGTGACTGGAAGAGCCGAATTCCCATCGGTGTCGGCGAAGATCACCTTGGAGCCGCCAGAGGTCTTGAAGTCGGCGAACGATTGGCCGGTGAAGTTCAGGTCAACGTCATTCCAAACCGAAACCGGGCTCACCGTGCCGCTCCACTTCACCGGCGCGACAGGGGCGGCGGAGTGATTGGTGAGGGCGGAGACGTGGGCTCCGTTGTTGTTGTCCTGGGCCTTCAACCGGATCTCCGCGCTGGTTCCAGTTGGAGTGTAAGTCACCTCCACGTAGAAACTACGGTACTGGAAGCCGAGTCCGGGGCCCCAGTCGATCTCGGCGAAATCGCCATCGATATTCGTGCTGAAACGGATGGTGCGCGAGGTGGAATTGGACTCCCACTGGTAGCCGTAGAAGCGCGCGGTGTAGGTCTGTAGGGGAACCAGGTTGTTGATCGTGTAGGTGATCGTGCCAGTGCCGGCGCTGCTGTGGAAGGCGAAGGGCCGCATCACGGTGGTCATGTCGCCGGACGCCGCGCTCACGGAGGCACTGCCGGCATTGTTGCCGAAGGTGCCGTTGGTGAGCGCGATCCCGATGGTATTGCCGGCCCGGTTGTCATCGGTGAGCGTGCCCGTGAGCGTCGCCGGGGGCGTGGGGGCGAGGTTCTTGGTATCGAAGACAAGCCCATTGATTTCGACATCCGTGGTCGAGCCGTTGCCAAAATTGAAGGCATGGGTGTAGGTGTTCGTCACGGTGTTGACGCCGGATTGTGCCTCGGTGAAGGCGGCGGGGAGATCGACACGACTGAAGGTGGTGGCGGACAACGATTCGCAGACAGCCATCACGGCAGCAAGCGTGGCGAAGCATGGTGACATGCGGTGGCCCGGGCGCAGCCGGAACTTGGGATTGATCTGGATTGGGTTCATGGGGTCGAGGTTTTCTGGGAATGTTGCGCCTTGGTTTCCGGTCACATCCGGAGAGCACGGCGCAATGGGGGTTTAATGCGTAGGTTTGGGTTCACAAAATCCGAATCTGAATGCTCACACGCGGTTTTTGCTCGTTATCATGCTGGGCGACTCTCAGTTTTCTGTCTATCCCTCGAACGAGGGTATTTCATGCTGGGGATAATGACCCAGTCCATCACCGCTGAGACGGCCTTGGCACGTCCCCTCTATTTTGGAAACTCCGCCCGCTTCTGGCTCAATCTTCAAAGCCACTTCGACCTCGAAAATGCCACCCGCGGCAGTCTGGAAAGGATCAAAGCACGGGTGAAGCCCTTGCGGGTGCTGTGATCGATTTCCGATTATTTCCGCGACGCGCCGAGATGGACGATGCGCAGGCTTTCTCCGGGCTGGGAGGTGATGGTGACCGTTCCATTGTTCACTTTGGCCGGTTCCGCTTCTGGCAGCAGCGGTGAGACATCGGCTGGCAGCCGCAGGTCTGCTAGATTGACCGTCACATCCTTGGGGGCGAGGTCCCAGTTATAAACCGCAAGCGCATACTCCCCTGCCCCGTATGCCACCGCCAATGCGGCGGGCAGGCCTTCCTTGGTGAGCTGGATGCGCAGCATGGCCGGCACGCGCGGACCTTTTTCATTCCAATAACGCCGCACCACCGCCTGGGAGGCGGGGTCCCATTGGTCGGCGAAATCGGAGGTGAGGAAGGCGGTTCCTAACAATCCCTGGGTGGCGGTAAGCAGGTGGGATTGCTCGAAGTTGAGGTCCGATCTTTCGTCCCGCATGTAAAAGACATCGGGGTCGGCCTGGAACCAGACGCCATTGGCATGGGAGCGGAGCATCATCTCCGCGAGGTTGCGGCGGAGGCTGCGGATGTTACCGCCGATGTCGCCACCGATGCGGGACACATCCACGGTCCCGATGGTGTAACGCCACATGCCGCCATTGCAGGAGTTGATGATCGCATCCTCGCCGAGTCCTTCGCGGAAGAGGCTCCATTGGTCGCGCAGGGACTCATAGGTTGTCTTGGTGGGATCGTATTTCGCGCGGTCGCTGCTCACCGTGTAGGCGAAGTCGATTTTAAAATAGTCCCAGCCCTTCGCACGCAGATCACGGAGGGTCTTGAGGATGAATTCGCGCGCACCGGGATGGTCCGGTTCAAGGAAGTAAGTCCCGGCATCGGTCTGCCCTTCGAATTTCCGCCAGTTGCGGAAGCGGATACAGAACTCCCCTTTCGCATTCCGCTGCAACCACTCCGGATGCTCTTTGACAATCGGATGCGTGGCCTGGATAGCGGTCGGGGCGATCCAGATACCCGCGATGAAATCCTTGGCTTTGATTTCCGCCGGCATCTTGTCGAGCGCTTCCTTCCACTCGCCGCGGCCGGACCAATCACCGGGAGTCACCTGATAGCCATCGTCGATCTGGATGAGCCTTCCGCCCGGCGGCTTTGGGTAAGGCCCGAACGAGGTGATGGCCCGGCGGATGTCGGCCGGCAGGACTCCCTGGCCTTTCTGATACCACGAACAATAGCCGACTACGGGAGGTTTCACGCGTGCCGGACCTAACACTTTCCTGCACGTCCCGATCCAGTGCCGCAGTTCGTCCTGAGGATCCCCGTATGAAACCACGGCCGTCTCAAGCTCGCGAGTCGCTCCCGGCGCGAGACGGATGCCGTCCAACAGCACCGCGAGAAAAAACGTGGTTTCCTTTTCCGCCGTGCGGATGCCGATTTCTCCGAACGCTTTGCCGGGACCGGTGAAGCCGAAGAAGAATCCGGGCGTGTTCCAATCCGGCGCGAGCATTCCCGAGTCGCCGGAGATCGCGGTGTTCGGTCTGCCGTGGAGCGGTTCGTCCAAGCGCGACCAGCCCCAACTCGCCTTGCGGGGAGCGGGCAGTTTTTCCGAGGGATGAATGATGCGGCCGGGAAGCTCGTAGTGCCGCATGGAAAGCAGGTTCAGTGACGGATTTGGAACGGTCCCATCCAGGAAATGAAACCGCGCCACTTCGATCGGCTCGGCGGAAGTGGAAACGATACGTCCGGAAAAATCCACACGGCCCGCATCATCCCTAACAACAGTAACGGTGGCCTTTGCCTGTTTGAAATCCGCCTGAAGCGTGAGCGTGCCACCGACCTCCGAGATCACCTGATAGACCGCCTTTTCCTCGGACCATGGCTCCGTCCCGGAAACCCTGCTGGCGAGATAGGATCCGCAGCCGACGAGGGAGTTTTCTTTGGCTTCCAAGGTCAGGCCGCCGGTTGGTGCGGCGCTCACCTTCACGGGGGACGGTGCCGTCACTTCGAGCAGTCCCGCCGCTCCGGAATGAGGTGTGCAAATGAGAAAGAGGACAAAAACACTCTGATAGATGGAACGGAGTTTCACGGGAGAGAAACGGTTTCAAGGGATGGATGCTTTCAGTCGGCCGAAGATTCGGGCATTGGAACCCTTCGGTATTGTGACGGTGACTTGCTGAAGGCCGGCGGATGGAGTGTTCGGGAGGATGGCGACGCTCGCGCTTGGAACGATGGGGATGTTAGTCCATTCGGCGATGCTGCTGCCATGTTGGAACACCTGTGTGGTGTCGTTGGCGGAAAGCTCACGGCGGATGAAGGTGAAGACGAAGTTCGTGCCGGAGACGTCGAGGTCGGGAAGGATGGCGGGATCGGAGGTGCCCGGGTTGCCGTTGAGCACGTATTCGAGCAGGTTGGCAACGCCGTCGCGGTCGGAGTCGCCGGTGGGAGTGATGTCGATTAGATTTGGAAATCCACTGATCCACCCGCTGAAGCCGCTGGTGGTGACGAGAGCGATCTGGTTGCCGTTGTAGGAGTAATTCAGCGCATATCCGGCGGGTGGCGAGACGGACGCGAAGCTGCTGCCGGTTTTCGAGGTATAGGTGGCGAGAACGTAAACTGTATCGTCCAACGGAGCGGTGATTTCAAAGATCACGTTCGCATTGCCGATGTTAAGTCCGGCTGCTTGGATGCGGCCGCTGGAACCCGCGCCGTTTCCGTCCAACCTGAAGGTGACCGGCTGCGAGGCGGCAAGGGCGATGCTCGGCAGGGCAGCGACGTCCCACACCGCGCCCGGAGAGATGCGGACGGCTGAGCTAGCTGAAATTGAGCTGCCGGATGCTAGAGCGAGCGTGCCGCCGAGGATAGAGGTGGGTCCGTTATAGGTGTGGGTGCCGGAGAGGGTGAGGGTCCCGGCTCCGCTCTTGGCGAGTGGTGCGCTGACGACACGGGCGAACGGCACGAGCGGCTGGGCGATGGTGATGTTTTTGCCGTTGGTATCGATGTTTGCGCCGCCGTTCTTGATGTTGGCGGTGGTGGTGGTGCGGGCGGGCCAGAAGGACGAGCTATCAGCGGATGGCCGCAAAGTGCCTCCGTTGAAGTTGAAGGTGCTGTTGATGGTGCCGGTGGTGGTGACCGTGCCGCTGGTGATGGAGCCGACAGTCAGCGCTCCCCCGTCGAGGTCATAAACGCTGGTGTGGGTGACGGCCGCGCCGTCGCTCACATTGCCGGACAAGCTCAGCGAGGCGGCGGTGACCGATCCCCCGGACTGGACGATCCTGCCGTTGGCGTCGCGGGAGGTGTTGGTGCAGAAACCGAGGCTGCCGGTGACGGACAAGCTGCCGGTTGAGCCGACGGTGAGTGTGCTGGTAGCGCCGGAACTGGCGACGGAGACGATGGAGTTTCCTGAAATGTTCATGCTGGCGGCAGGACCGCTGGCGCCTCCGATGACGACTGTTCCCATGCCCGACGAGTAAGCACTGCTGAGAGTGAGGGCGGTGGCTTGGATCGTGCCACTGGTGAGGTTGAGGGTTCCGCTGTTTCCGGTGCCGTTGCCGACGATGATTGTCCCAAACGTGCTGGTGGCGGTGCTGTTATGGTTCAAGGCGGCCGTGCCTGCGCTGCCGAGCATCAGCGCGCCAGTGGATTGGATGCTGCCGGAGCCTGAAATCGTCAGGGCCGAAGTTTTCCCGACGGTGATCGCCTTTGCGTAAACCGTCCCGGTCACGGTCGGCGCGCCATTGAGGGTGACGTTGATCAGGGCATCGGTGATGGGTCCGTTGAGGCCGTTCCAAGGGGTTCCGATGACGCCGGTCCAGTTGGTGGGGCCGGTGCTCCAGCTGCCGGACGTGGTGTTCCAGGTGGCGGCTCCGGTAGAGGCGGTGACAATGAGTTGGCCGCTGCCGGTGATTTGCGGGATTTCGGTGCCTGAGCCCGGGTTGCCGACCGCCTCATAGGTGCCGGCCGGTTGGACGGCATTTCCGATGAACAGGCGGCCGACGGTTTCGGCCGCGCCGTGGGTGAGTTCCAAGGTCGCACCGGTTGCGATGACCATGCTGGCCTGATCGTCGGCTGGATTGACGGTGGCAAGGCTGAGCGTTCCGGCGTTGATGGTGGTATCTCCGTTGTAGGAATTGTTGCCGGTGAGAGTGAGTTTTCCGGCACCTGATTTCGTGAATCCACCGTCAGATGGATCGTCCCCGGAAATATCGGAGTGGAGAAGGTCCTGGGCGATGGTGACGGCACTCCCGTTAGTATCTATCAAAGCTCCGCCATTACGGATGTTCGCGCGGTTGAGACCTTGGAGGAAAACAAGAGAGTTGGCGGACGGCTTCAACGTGCCGCCGTTGAAATTGAAGGTGCCGAAGGTATCGGTGCCGACGTCCTCGGTGATCTGGCTGACGGTTAGAACGCCGCCGTCGAGGTTGTATTCGCCGCGACGCAGAGCCGTGTTGCCGGCAGTGGTGCGGGCGAGATTGATGGGGCCGGTGACGGTCACGGTGCCACCGATTTGCACTACGCGACCAGCGGCGTACCTGCCGGCCGAGGGATTTCCAGTGTGGAAAAGCGTGCCGGTGATGCTGAGGGTGCCGTAACCGCTGACGGTCACCGTGCTCCAGATATTGTCGCCTGCGACCTGACTGGATAGATTGGCATTCCCCGTGATGCTGAGGAGGCCGCCGCTGAGGTTTACATTGCCGGGACCGCTGCCTGTGAAACCGCTATTAAGAGTTAGCGAGGTGCCGAGCAAGGTGCCCGCTGTCTGGACGAGGGTGGACCTGCCGCCGCTTCCGCTCCCCACAGTAATCGAGCTAAAGCGGGACTGTACTGGCGAGTCGTATTGGAAAGTCCCGCCAGAGCTGGCCTGGAGAGCTCCGGCCGTGGTGCGATTATATCCTCCGCCGGCAGGGATCAGCAGGGTTCCCCCCGAAACGGTGGTGGCTCCGGTGTAAGTTTGGATGAATGGAAGAACGACGCTGCCGGCTCCGGATTTGGCCAGCGAACCGGAGCCGGTTAACAGCTTGGTGAAATTTTCGGAACCGCTGGAATTGTTGAGGATCAGGGTGCCGGAATTCGAGATATTGCTGTTCCAGTTCTCGATCACGCGCCGGAGCCCGGCGGCACCCGGCTCTGATGTTAGAGCCAACGATCCTGCGCTGATGGTCGTCGCGCCGGTGAACTCGGTGGCGGCTTCGGCGAGAGCATTACGCAGGGTGAGCGTGCCGCTGCCTTGTTTGGTGAGCGCAAGGGTGCCGCCGGTGCCGTTGCGGAGGATGCCGTCGTATTCAAAGTTGGACGCGTTGTTGACGATCAGGGTGGCGGTGCCCGCACCCGATCCTTCGATGACCGGCGATTGTCCGGCGACCAGCGTTTCCAAGCCGCCGATGGTTTCGGTTTTGCCTCCAACGATGCGGAGGGTGGAGCTGTTCGAGCCTTGGCCGGAGTTGAAGCGGACGATGCTGGTGTTGGCGATCTGCTCGCTTTGATTCAGCGTTAGGACCGCGGGGCCGGACGCGTCGCCAACGGTGATGTTGCCCCCGATGGAATTGATGCCGGAGGACTTGCCGAGCGTGAGCGCGGCTCCGCCTAGCAACGCGGTTTCTCCAGAGAAGGTATTCCCCGAGGAACCGGTGATCGCCACTGGTCCGCCACCGCTGATGGACATGCTGCCTGGGCCGCTGATCGATCCGGTGAAGTTGAGCGATGACGCGTCATTGGAGACTGATAGAGCCTCGCCAAGAGTGATCGAGCTGCCGACGTTCCAAGTCGATCCGGCCGGTGATGTGGCGCGGAAGGCAGGTGGCGTGATGCCGTTGGAAACCGGAGCGAGCGAGCCGCCGGCGAGAGTGACGGTGGAGGATGCGCCATTGCCGGCAAGGACGAGCGAGTTGAGGAACAGAATGCCGGCGATATTGTTTGTCGTGGTGATGGCGGTGGATCCCGGGGTGAGGCCGGTGAGGAATTCAATCCGCACCGCGGGGTTGCTCGCAGGAACCTTGCCGCCGCTCCATTTCGCGGCATCGCTCCAGTTTCCGCTGGTAAGGCTGGTCCAGACATGACCGACCGGGGTAATGCCGACCTGCACGCTGCCGGTATTACTAACCAATCCGCCTTCGTCCGTAGCGGTGAATGTGAAACCCAAAGGACCAGTGGCCCCCTGCGGCTGAACGAAGCGCGCAGTCCGCCCATCCGGTAGAAGGGTCACGGTTCCGCCCTGCGCGTTTCCAACTGCAAAGACGATGGATCGCGGAAACGTCCAGTCGTCGCTGACATAGGCGCTCAGGTCGATATCGGTGGTGAGGGTTTCGGAGCTCACAGTGGCATCGCTGGCAGTGGGCGCGCTGTTCGCAGCGGAAAGGCTCCATGAGTTTAAAGCTGTCACGGCCGGTGAGGTGGTCGGCAACGGATCGCCCGGGGCAAGGGGCACGAACCAAACGGCCAGAGTGGAATTCGTCACGTTTGTCAGATTGATCGCGAGCTTGCGGTAGCCGGTGTTAGGATCATTGTAAGGGTTGACCGGCGAAGTTGGCAAAGGGGTCGCCGCCATGTCGGTGAACGTCCCGGCGCTGAGGATTTTCAGCCACAGCCGCTCGCTTCCCTTGGTCATGGTCGCGCTTTTGCCGTCAGCGGCGATGTCGATCGTGGTGGATGCGGACCCGTAATGGGCGAACCACCAGACGGTGCTGGCGGTTGGCATGACGATCTCATCCTGAACGAGGACCTGCTCGCGCTTGTTGAAAAGCTTGATACCACGGTTGACTCTCGTTGCACCGGTGATGGTGGGTGTCATGTTCAGCACCGAGAAACTTTCATCACCATAAGCCGACGACTGATGGTTTAAAACAATCGGGACTCCGCTTACGACGCGATCGGGGCCGCTCCCCGGATTGATGACCAGTGTGTTATGTCCTTCCGCACGGCAGCGGTAGTAGTCCCACCGATAAGGCGAGTTGGCGTTTGCAGTCCCGTCGAAATATCCGGGAGCTTCGTAATCATCGCTGGAGAGATTGGAGAACCAACTTTTGCCGCGGGCATTGATCTGAAAGGTTCCATCCTCAAGCATGCCGTGGGCAAAACTTCCCGCGCCGCCGACGGTCCCGACGAAAGTGGCGTTGGGATCGTCCCAGTTGCCCCGCATGGTGACGATTTCCTTGAAGGCCGTATTCGTGCTGTCGATGGGACCGCGGAAATACAGATCCGGAGGCGGTTGAGTAACGCGATGGTCGGGCGACGTCTCGTCGGTTAGCGTCAGGACGTTTTCCGCCGCGTCTCCGCGCGAGCGGCTGATGGCCCACGACTCGCCTTTTTCGAAACGACGCGCCCACCAGTTGAGCCAGCCCCAGCCAAGCTTGCTGGATGTGCCGATGTCGGAAAAGGTGAACCATGCGCCGTTGTTGGTTTTGCTATAATACTGCTCCCGGGCGGGCAGGCCGAATCCGGCAGTATTTCCAAACTCCCAAGTGCTTCCCAAGGCGGACTCCATTCCGGCCATCGCCGCTCCCAAATGGGCTTTGGCGAGCACCGCATACATCGTCCCCTCGACCCAGCCTCCGCCGTTGGCGCCCCAATTGCCAATGTAGGGCAATCCCTCGGTGTGGGCCTTGTTTAGCAGCGCCTCCGCTCCGCTCTCGTTCAATTCACCGACAGCAAGCGCGCCAACCATCGAGCAACTGATGTGATCGCAGCCAATATTGTTGGTGTAGGTCGGCCAGGTTGAGCCTTTGGAAATGATGGCATTGGCCATGGTCGTCCGGCGGGAAGCGGTCCAATACGGGTAAAGCCAGTCGAGCGCGATGCCGACATAGAACGAATTATACGGCCCGAATTTGTAATTCCAATCGCCCGTGGCCGTGCACACCGCTTCCACATCGGTCCAAACGCGCTCGGGATAGGCTGCGTTTCCGGTGACCCACCAGGCGGTCGCTAGTGATTCAATCGCACGGTCGTCAATGGTGGCGGCCGTTAGCGCGTCGTTGGCCGAATCGATGATGCTTTGGACGCGGGATTTCACCGGATTGCTGCCGGGCGCTTCGTATTGTTGTTTCAGCCAGAGGAAGCGCTCCTTCGTCGCGAGAATCCGCGGCTGCTCAGTAGAAAGCGTGTTGAACATGGCGGCCTGGCCAGGACGCGTGAGCTTCGTATTGTTCATCACCAGCGGCGTGCCCGAAATGATGGAGTAGCTGGCGTCGCCCGGTTTTTTCCAGCCAATGCTGAAATGGTCGTTGCCGGTGGACTCTTTGTGCCAGACCTCGAAGTAATACTCGCGCCCGGCGATCAGGTTGCGCGGTGTCGATTGCTGCGAAGGCTGCGCATCCCACTGGCGGAAGGCGGTCGGTGCGGTGGCTTGGGCGATGATCGATTTATTAGCGGTCGTCGAGTCCGTGCTCAGATGAAACTGGACAACATCGTCACCGCTGACGGCGAACTGATAGCTGCCAGATTCCGGCGCGCGCAGCCAACCGGTGATGCGGGTGCCGTAATTGTCCTCCCAGTTCCGGGCGAGGCATTCGAGCGAGGTGAGGGTCTCACGGCTGGCGGGACGGTTGGGAAATCCGGGCGCTGTGCTGATGCTGCTGATCGAGGAGCCGGGGATATTGGTCCAAGTTTCACGGATCACGCTGCCGCCGTTAGGCACTTCTGTCGTGGAATAGAGTCGTGCGCTTGGAACCACCTGCCTCGGCTGGGACGTTGACGCCCATTCCAGCTTGGCCTTCGCGGTTCCCGAGCTTTCGATGTATTCGACGCGGATGTTCACGCGATGTCCGGCTTTCAACCGGATCTGCGCCCGCAATTCTTCCGGGGCTTGATAGAACGTCCTCGCCACCAGGCACTGGTCATCGATCCAAAGGCGCGCGCCGTCATCGACGGTCAGATAAAACGTATAGAGTTCGGAAAACTCCGGCTCGATGCGGCCGCTCCAGACGACGCTAAAGGTATCCGCACTGGTGAGTGCGGTTCCGCTGGGAACCGCCGTGCCCCAGTTGAAATCGACCGTGGCATCTGTTCGCGTCGTCTTGAGCGTGCCGAATGATTCGGTGTCGTAGTATTTTCCCGTGAGGCCGGTGCCGGACTGGGCAAAAGCGGGCAAGGTCCAAACCGGCAGGAGGCAGGCAAGAATGAGGCGGCGAAGGAATGAGTTCATCGGAAATGTTTTAGGCCCGAGCGGTGTGATCGTGGTTCGCATCCGGGTCTATCAGGGTTGGGAAACGCGGAGGCGGCCAAAAATTTTGCCACCGGGGCCGGCGAGGGTTTTCGGGAGCGTGACGGTGACGGATTGCAGTCCGCCGGATGGCGTTCCAAGTGCGACTTCGGCTGCAATCGGAGCCGTGATGCTCAGCGGAGTCCAGCCATTGAGGTCGGAGCCGTATTGGAAGACTTGCGTGGTGTCATTGGCGGAAAGCTCGCGGCGGGTGAAGGTGAAGACAAAGTTCGCGCCCGAAATATCCAGATCCGGCAAGATGGAAGAGTCGGAGGTGCTTGGATTGCCGTTGAGGACATATTCGAGCATGTTTTCCATGCCGTCCTTGTCCGGATCATCGGTGGGATCCTGGTCTGCGACCACCAGGCCGAAGGCGGGTGTGGCGACCCAAGCCGCGAAACCAGTGGGTGCGGTGACGGTGAGTTCGAGGTTATTGCCGTTCTTGACGAGGCTGCCCGAAACACCGCTGAAGGTGACGCCGCCGGGCGTGCCGGCGATGCCGCCGGTGGCGGTTAGCAGAATGTAAGGTCCGCCAACGGCGGGTGGCGCGGCAGCCGTGAGATCGATGATATTGCCGGGCTCCAAGGTCAGGGAGCCGGTGATCGCCCGGGCGATTTGCGAGCCGGCGGTGGAGGCGACCTCGAAGACCTGGCGGCCGCCGCTGCGGACGATGACGCTGCCGCCCAGCGGGCCGGTGCCTGCGAGCGAGGCGTTGTTTTTGATCTCCACGGCCGTGGCAGCCAATGAGCCGCTGACCTTGAGAGTCCCCGCATTGACGGTGGTGGCTCCGGTGTAGGTGTTCGTTCCGGCCAGCGTGAGTTTGCCGGGGCCGTCCTTGGTGAGGGTGTCGGTGGTGGCACCGGCGAACTTGAGGAGGGGCTGGCTGAAGGTGATGTCAAAGCCGGCGGTATCGATCTTCGCGCCGCCGTCTTTGACGTTGGCGGTGACGACCGTGTTGGCATTCCAGAAGGGCACCGAGCTTGCGGTGGGCTTGAGCGTGCCGCCATTGAAGTTGAAGGTGGCACTGATAGAATGGCTGCCGGTGGTAGGCGTTCCATTGACCACGCCCGCCGTGATCGGCCCCGTGGTGAGCGTGCCGCCATTGAGGTGATACACGCTGGTGTGGGTGCGGGCTGTCGAATCACTGATGTTGCCCGACAGGCTGAGCCCGGCGGCGGTAACAGTGCCACCGCTCTGGGTGAGGACACCGTTTGCAGGGCGAGTGGTGCTGGTGCAGAACAGCAGGTTCCCGGCGATGCCCAGGCTGCCGGTGTTTTTCACGGTCAAAGTGCTTGCAACACCCGAAGAGGCCGCGCACACGGTGGCACTACCGGTCACGTTCATCGCG
>JANPKJ010000033.1:0-4768 GCA_031425955.1 Akkermansiaceae bacterium
ATCCCGCTCAACGTCAACCACCCGGAATGCGAACCGATGATCATCGGCCGCAACTTCCTCGTCAAAATCAACGCCAACATCGGCAACTCCGCCGTCGCCTCGTCCATCGAGGAAGAGGTCGAGAAAATGCGCTGGTCCACCAAGTGGGGCGCCGACACCGTGATGGACCTGTCCACCGGCAAGAACATCCACGCCACCCGCGAGTGGATCCTCCGCAACTCCCCCGTCCCCATCGGCACCGTGCCGATCTATCAGGCGCTCGAAAAGGTCAACGGCAAGGCCGAGGACCTCACCTGGGAACTCTATCGCGACACCCTCATCGAGCAGGCCGAGCAAGGCGTCGATTACTTCACCATCCACGCCGGCGTCCTGCTCCGCTTCGTCCCGATGACCGCCAGCCGCATGACCGGCATCGTCAGCCGCGGCGGTTCGATCATGGCCAAGTGGTGCCTCGCCCATCACAAGGAAAACTTCCTCTACACCCACTGGGATGAAATCTGCGACATCTGCGCCGCCTACGATGTCAGCTTCTCCATCGGCGATGGCCTCCGCCCCGGCTCCATCGCCGATGCGAATGACAAGGCCCAGTTCGGCGAACTCGAAGTGCAGGGCGAACTCACCACCCGCGCCTGGGCCAAGGGCTGCCAGGTCATGAACGAAGGCCCCGGCCACGTCCCCATGCACATGATCGAGGAAAACATGGCCAAGCAACTCGAATGGTGCCACGAAGCCCCCTTCTACACCCTCGGGCCATTGACCACCGACATCGCCCCCGGCTACGACCACATCACCAGCGGCATCGGCGCCGCCATGATCGGCTGGTATGGCTGCGCCATGCTCTGCTACGTCACCCCCAAGGAACACCTCGGCCTACCTAACAAGGACGATGTGAAAGTGGGCGTCATCACCTACAAGCTCGCCGCCCACGCCGCCGACCTCGCCAAAGGCCACCCCGGTGCCCAATACCGCGACAACGCCCTCAGCAAGGCCCGCTTCGAATTCCGTTGGGAAGACCAGTTCAATCTTTCGTTAGACCCCATCACCGCCCGCTCCTACCACGACGAAACCCTTCCCCAGGATGGAGCCAAAACCGCCCACTTCTGCTCCATGTGCGGCCCGCACTTCTGCTCGATGAAAATCAGCGAGGACGTCCGCCAATACGCAGCGGAACAAGGCATCGCCGAGGAGGAAGCGCTGGCGAAGGGCATGGAGGAGAAATCGAAAGAATTTGCCGAGAAAGGCGCGGAAGTTTATATCAACGCGTAGTTAAAAGGAAAAAAGCCATGAACTCGTCTGATCTCGTCACCATCGATCCCGATATCCTCGGAGGCACGCCCGTGTTCAAAAACACCCGGGTTCCGGTGAAGACGCTGTTCGAGTATCTGGAGGGCAACTACACTCTGGATGAGTTCCTGGAATGCTTCCCTTCAGTCACCCGCGAGATGGCTCACAACGTCCTAGCTCGTTCGGAAGAGGCATTTCTGACACCCGCATGAAAATCCTGTTGGATGAATGCGTTCCATGGCCGATGCGCAAAATGCTCACGGACCACGAATGCACCAACCCATACAAATGCGGCTGGAGCGGAGTCACCAACGGAGAACTTCTAAAACTCGCGGAAAACGAATTCGAACTCTTCATCACCGCCGATCAAAACCTCCGTTATCAGCAAAAGCTGGCCGGACGCCGCATCGCCATCTTGGAACTCTCCACCAACGACCTCCGCAGGATTCTTGCCGCAGGGCCGGCGATCATCGAAGCGGTCGCTTCCATCAAGGGAGGCGAATACTTGCAACTCGAGATTCCGTAGTCATGAACGACACCTCACCGGAAATCGCCGCCATGGTCCACGCCCGCCTGATGGCGAAGACCGGCGACGAACGCTTTCTCATGGGCATCCGCATGCACGAAGCCGCCCGCCGTAGCTAAAATCTTCGTCACGGCCTCCTAAGTATGACTCAAGAAGACTATACCGTTGATTTGGATACCGCCGAAGAGTTCCTAGACTACCTCAGGCCGTCGCGGTGCCATTGGCAGACGTATGTAAGGGGGAAGCTGCGGTGGGTTTTCCGGGGGCAACGTGATGCAAGTTGGCGTCTTCTCCCATCGGCTTGGCGTAAGGATAAGGCATCCGAGATTGCGATGAGACACCTCAGCAGCAACAGCGGGGCCGAGGGCTTGTCCGATTTTCATCATCACTTTGACCGTTGCCGTATGACCACCCCTTCAGGCGTGGCAGACGTCAATTCCCAGGCGGAGAAGGAACTTCGGATGCTACAGGAGTTCCTAGCTCATGCCAACGCCGCTGGAATGCAACTGCCCTACTCCACCGTCGAAATCCACCCGCGAGACTTTGGCTTCGCTGCCACGTTTCAAGGTAACGGAAGGGACTGCCCGGAATACGAACAGCGGAGCAGTCCCTTCTTCGATGCCGTTCTGCGATCACAGGGAATCGACCTCTCAGAAGTTCTCGGAGGGTTTGGCGATTCACCTGAACTGTGCGAGGAGATTCGCCGACTCGGTGAAGCGTGGCCCTTTCTCACCAACTTCACGATGCGGAGCCCGGTGGCGGCGCTGGCCCAGCATCACGGGATTCCCACGCGGATTCTCGACTGGTCTCATGATTCGCGAATTGCCGCGTATTTCGCCTGCTCGAATGTTAGAGACAGCGAAATGGATGATCCAGGGAAGCGCGTTGCGGTTTTTGCGCTGAATCCATTCCTACTGGAACGCGACCGGATCAGTGAGGATGAGCTCGCTGACTTCTCAGACGATCCCGAAGCTGCGAAAGTGTTTCTTTCGCAACACTCCACGTTCGTCGAGAAAGCGGAAACCACTTCCTACCTCGCTGCTCAATCGGGACTATTTACTCATCCGGATTTCGCCGATCTCTACTATGTTTTGACGGGAGATTACCCCACCATCGACAAAAGTATCGAGCTGACGGTCGGGTGGAAGCACCATATTGCCGGCAAACAGGAGCCTGACGTCAAGGACTTCATAAGGAAAATCACACTGCCGTGCCAGGAGGCTGATCGACTTATGGAAATGTTGGATGATGAACGAATTTTCCTAGCAACCCTGATGCCGAGCCTGGATCGAATGAAGGACTCAATGCTGGCCCGAGCCGAGCGCCGTTCCCGCATGGCAAATCGGCGGACAGATAAATGCGGTCAGTAAATGTCGATGGAGTTCCGACTACCAAAGATTTGGAATTCCGATGCTCGAAAGATCCCGCTGAATACATAAGGTCCGAGAAATCGTATGGGGAAGGGACGAGCAAGCAATCTTTCCCTCGTTCGCTCAGTAGTGAGGATTTGAGTTACTCTTAGGTTTCCATTCGCGGCTGAGTTTTTGAGCTTCCGCGATTTGTTCGCGGGTCATTTCCTCTGCCAGTCTATCTCTCGCAGTTACTACTCCTCCTATATCCGAGGCCCCCGCCGCCAGATTAAACCACATATAGGCCATTACTAAATCCTTCGGAACACCGTCTCCCCTGTAGTATCTATAGCCAAGATCTTTCTGATTGGCCACTTTTCCTTGCTCCGCCGCCTTGCGACACCATTTAGCGGCTTCAGTGTCATCTTTCCGAACACCTTCGCCCTTATCGTAAGCCCAACTAAGGTTGGACTGAGCGTCAGCATGTCCTTGCTCCGCAGCCTTGCGATACCAATTTACGGCTTCGACGTCGTCTTTTGGATCACTTTTACCTTCATCATAACGATATCCAAGGTTGAACTGTGCGTCGGCATGTCCTTGTTCCGCCGCCTTGCGGTACCACTTTACGGCTTCGGCGTCATCTTTTGGAATACCTTTGCCTTCCTCGTAACTATATCCAAGGCTCCACTGAGCGTCAGCATTTCCGTGTTCTGCCGCCATTCGAAACAATTTAAAGGCTTCGGAGTCATCTCGCCTAACACCTTCGCCCCGTGCATACGCATTCCCCCGCTTGAACAATTCGGCGGCGTCTTCCGATTTAGTACGCTTGCCACAACCCACCGCCGTTATGGCAAGAATACTCACCAATGTAGTCTTTCTGATATTTTTCACTAAATTGACGATATCCATTTTTATAGGCGGTGATAGGCCATTGAATTCCCCCAAAACTGGACTGGCAAGGAAGAAACCCGTCATTGGATGGGGCCAGGCCTCTCGGATTCACAGAATAGCACCGGTTTTCCGTCGCTCATCCCTCACCCCAGCACCGCTGCCACCACGCATAATGCGGGTGTGACGCGGCAGGTCGGGATCGGGCGAAGCGGAAGATGGACTGGAACAATTTCCCCATTCGCTCATCGGCAACGCCATTTCGCTCCTGCCACAGGATCAGGATCTCAAGGGTGCCGAGGGTTTCGAAGTTCGGGTTCCGCTTTTTGGCACGACGGATCGCTCTTTCGTCATCAATGGCGATCGGATGCCCGCGACTTTCCGCCAAGGCGAAGCACATCGCCTCACCATCGCCGGCCCCCAGCAGCGCGGCGTAGTCAATCAGGAGTTCGAACTCCAAATCGGTTTGCGGTCCGATTCGTTCAAGCATCCCAGCCGCGAAGAACGGCTCCAGATCGATGGCATGTTCTTCGCTGGTTTCGCGATCCCGTAGGATTTTCACCTCGCGGATGACGTCCGGGCAGACTTTGAATTCCATCCCGCAACCGGAAAGGATGTCCCCCGCCACTCCGGAGGCGACGAGATTGATCAGCACGGAGGCATCGGTGATGAGGATAGGTCCCATGGTTCCCGCGGTTGAAATTAGAACGCGAGAAGCAGT
>JANPKJ010000034.1:0-116488 GCA_031425955.1 Akkermansiaceae bacterium
TTTGACCATGCCGACAGAGACCTCGAAACGGCGGGCTACCTGTTCGCGGGTGGTGTCGCCACGATCATAGGCTTTAAGGATACGCTGCCGGAGATCCATTGAAATCGTTGCCATGGTCGGACCGTAGCATGGAATCTTAAAACGGCTACAGTTTTATTTAAAATGCTCTAATCACTTCAAACAATCGTAACGGTCCTTCATGGGGAGTTTCGGAAATAATTTTCGGCAAACGATCTAAGTTAGTGCCATTCGGGTTAGGTAACGCATTTCAACAGTTTGCTTACTCAAAGCGACTATCTTGTTCCTGTTTGGGCATGCCCCGTGTGATTCGAAACCAATATCCGGGAGCGGTTTACCACTTGATCGCCCGCGGGGATGGCGGGAAGTCGGTTTTTGAGAATGACGAGGACCGGAAAGGATTCCTGTTCTGCTTGAGCGGCTCTTTCGCAACTCGCTTCGCGGGCGAAATGAATTTCGCGGTCCGTAGGGAGCGGAGGAGATGGATTTGGCCCGCCGCGGTGCCTGCCTACAGCTGTGAATCATCCCCCGTCCACATCCGACGATCCGGGCCTGCGGAGCGGATTTCCATTTCAGTCGCGGAGACTTGATGGAAAAAGTAGGGAGTGCCCCAGCGGTCGCACATTTGACCTTCGCCGTTCAATTGTGAGCCGGCAGGCACTTCGAGTTTGATTTGCTTGAGGTTGTTGCCGAGAAGCGCAGCGGTGATTTCGGCGTTCGAACCGATGGGATTTTCACCGAGAACGACTTGGAAGTTGCGGATCGCTGAATCAACGGCACTGAGGTCTTCGGAGATATCTTCTGCCGCTGCCGGGACTTCGGTGGTAGAGCCAGGAAGGACCGATGCGCCCGGGGGAGACGCCGTGGTTGGCATGGTCAGGGGTGCGGCGGGGATCGCGGTGGCGGGTGGAACCGGGATCTCGACGGGGGCAGGCGGCGGCGGCTCGACCGGGGATGGCGACGGGGATGGCGACGGGGATGCCACGACCTTTGGCACGGGCCTTTGCGCTTCCTGCGGCACCGGAAGATCTGGTGAACGGTTATAGTTCCAAAGCAACACGCCGCCGATGATTGCCAGCACGAATACTTTCCGCTTGTGGGAAGAAAGGGCCACGGTTTAAAGCATGAAGTCTTCCATATTGGCAAAGCGGCCGATGTTCGGAAACACGGTGGACATGTTGGAGTCGGAAACTCCGAACCATCTGGCAAGTGTGGCCGAATACTGATCGACAGAGGTGGTGGGAATCCAGCGGCCTTCTTGGGAAGTCGGTACGGCGTCCGGGCCATTTGTCTGGAGGGTCGGGAAGGTGCCGTAGATGCGCCCGCCGCGCACGGCACCGCCCATCATGAGGTGGTGGCTGCCCCAACCGTGATCGCTGCCTTGGCCGTTGGTGCGGAAGGTCCGACCGAAATCGCTGGCGGTGAAGGTGGTGACTTTGTCGTCCAAGCCGAGCTGCGTCATTGCCCGTTGGAACGCGAAGAGTGCCTTGCTGACACGGGTGAGACGGGTGGCGTGCTCGCCCAGGAGGCGGTCTGCCTCGGTGGCACCGTTGTTCTGGACCTGCGAGGTGTGGGTGTCGTAGCCGCCGTCAGTGACGTAAAAAATTTGACGCCGCATGTTCAACTCGCTCGGTCCGCGCCCCTCGATGATGCGTGCCACCATGCGAAGCTGGTCAGCCAAGCTGTTCGGCGTGGGAAACGGCACCGTCCAGAAATTGGCGTTGGTGGTGTTGGAAATGGCGCTGTTGAGTAAATCGCCGGTGGCCAGGGCCCGTTCCACGACATCCCCGTAGGCTTGTCGCTGGAGATTCGAGACGACGTTGGAAGGAATGGAGAGGATGTCTTTCACCGCTTGCAACCGGTTGCCGGTGACGTTGCTCATGGTGACGGCACCGCCCGTTCCGACGTGGTATTGCTGATAGTTTCCGCCGACCTCGAAGGTGTTGTTACCGGCGATGGAGGTGCAGAGCGCGATCTTCGCCGCGTTCGGGCCGGGCAGGCCGTTGATGAGGTCGAGTTGATCGGGATGCAAAAGATCAGCGATGCGGCCGCCCCAACCGGTCCGCGGCGGCTGGTCCGGAAGCGAAGTCTGCCAGTGGGTGACCTGGTCGCTGTGCGAAAAGAGCTGGGGTGGTCTGGCCACGGAATTGGCCGAATACTGCGCCCGCGTCAGCGGGTAAACCAAGGGACCCACGTTGAACAAGGTCGCGAGCTTGCCTTCGCTGAACAACTGCTGCAGTTCCACACAGCCGGGATGCAGGCCATAGTCGCGGCCATCGGAGTTGGCCGGATTGATGGGGAGCAGGGAACCGGCGGGCAACGCGAGGTTTTGGCGGATAGCGGCGTAGTTCGAGTAGTCGGCTCCGCTGCGGGGGACAATCAGGTTGTTCGAATCATTTCCGCCGCCAAGGAACACGCAAACGAGGGCCTTGTAGTCGCTGAAGGTCTCCTGGGCGGCCGCGGAATTGATGAGCCGCAAATCACGGATGGTTTGCGCGACCGAGATCGTGCCAACAGCCAGGCAGGACTTCCGGATGAAATCCCGCCGGGTAGGGAGGTGAAACGATTTTTTTTCCATGGTTCAGTGAAGGTTGGGGACGATGCGGCGGTTATTTTTGAATGGTGAAATCCGGCGAGGTGACCATCAGATGGACGACGGCCTTGATGCGGTCGCGAATCAGGTCCGAAAACCCGCCGACGATGGAGATGCGCGCATTGGTGATGCTTTGGCTAGTAGTGCCGGTGCGTGTCACCGGCACGAGGAAGGTACTGGCCCCGGTGGAGGTTGCAACGTGGGCTCCGTTGATGGCGGGAGTGAAGGCACCGCCGGTCACGCCGGAAATGGTGACCGTCTGGCCGGTGGTCAAGCCGTGGTTTGTCACGCTCACGGTGCAGAAGCCACTCAAGCCGGAGATGGATTGGGACGCGCCGGAAACGGTGGCGGTGGCAGCGGAGACGCCGGCAGATGCGGTGGTGCAGGTGACCGGAACGGTGAAGGTATTGGGTCCAGTCACGGTGAGTGTGTGCGTTCCGTTGATCGTGGGGCTAAATCCGGTGCCGGTCACTCCAGAGATAGTGACGCTCTGGCCGGTGGTATAGCCGTGCGCGCTGACCGTCACGCTTGTCAGGGCAACTGTACTGACTGCGGTGACAGTCCTGTCGTAGGGCAGGGACTGCGCGTAGTCGGTGATGACCGCCTTGGCATTTACGATGGTGCGTGGGTTGGTGGCGTAATCGTTCACGCCGGTGGAGGGAAGCTGGCCCGCCATCAGGAGGGCGCTGAACTTGTCCACGAGCGCACCGAGATTATTGTTGTGAGCCCAAGGCAAACCACCCGGGCCTTCACCCATCCACGGGCGGAAATCGAGCGCGATGTCACGGCCACCGTTGTTGAAACTGGAAACTCCCCGGATGCTGTGGAGGTCGTTGAAGATGCCATTGTAGATGAAATTGGCCTGACGAATCACCGTGGTATCGGACGTCAGCTGGAACTCCGGAGTGATAAGCCCGGCCTGCGCCAGGACGCCCGGGGAGCTGTAGTCCGGCTCGAAGAAATTGAAGACCGTGGGCGAGCGCATCGGGGTCTGGCTCAGGTCGGTTTCCGTGTCGTTGAATCCCCAATCGCTGAACGTCAGCGCTACGGTGCCGCCAGTGCGATTCACCGCATAGCTTTCGCGGGTCGCCACGAGCGCTCCGTTGCGGATGGTGATGTCGGCCGGGAGAATGACATTTGCATTAGCATTGGTGCGGGCGGTCGTCGGAATATCCGCCCCAGTAACGGTCAGCGTGGGCGTCGCCGAGGTGAGCACGGTGAAGAGGCCGGAAGGTGCGCCACCGGTGACGAAGTCGATCTGGATCGAGTCGCCCTGCGCATAAGTGTGTCCAGTCGGGACGGTCACCGTGATGGTCGGGCTATCTTTCGCCTGCGTGTAGGTCGCACGCTTCGCCAGCGGGGCCGGGACCGTGAAGTAATCGTTGCTATCCTGATTGACTCTGTAGGCGCTGGTGACGGTGAACAGGCCATCAACCGGCTGCGTCGCACCGGCTGGCAGCACGCTTGTGAAATCCAGATAGACATTGCTGCCAGAAGCGAAGCTGTGCTCGTCGGGGACATTGATGACCAGCGAGGCCGCCGTCTGGGAATAAGTGGCTGTCCCTTCGGTGGATCTTGGACGGGCGGTGAAGGTGGTGAAGTCAGCCTCCCTGTTAGCATCTACATTGCTGACGGTATACGCGGCATCTTCCACGTCGCTTGGCGATGCTCCGCTGAAGTCGAGGAAGACATTGCTGCCATTTGCAAGGTTCACATACGGGATGACAGAAACATTGATCAAGTTTCCGGTCTGGCTGTAGGTGCCGTTGATGGCGGCCGGCGCGGGAAAAGCTCGGGCAATGGCCGCCACGCGGGAGATCGGTTCGCGCTGTTTGCCGAAGCCCTGCTGCGTGAGCAGGGTCGAGCTGCGGGCTTCGTAATCGAGAAGGATGGCCTTGATCACCGCCTTCATATCTCCTGACACGCCAGAGCCGTTGTCGTTGAATTTCTGGACGACCCGGTAGATATAACCACGACTTGGCGTGCTGGTGACCAATCGTTGAATGAGCTGCCTGCAGATGAAGGGACCGGTGTTCGGGTGCCTGGATATCTGTTGGTGCGATGCCTCGAGTTCCGCCGCCGGGAGACCGATGTAGGCGGCATTGCCAAACTGTGTCGAAGTGTGGGTGGTGGCATTCGGATCGACTGCCACTCCATTGATCGCGGGCAAACCTGGCAGCACCACGTTGTTGAGCGTGCGCTTGGATCCGATATAGTGTCGTTGGGGAACTTCACGCATCGGATCGAGCCAGTTTTCGGGAGCAAACGAGATGTTGTTCTGGGCCGAATTGATCCCGCCTGCGTAATGGTAACCCCATCCGGAAAACACGTGTGAGAAGCCGACGACTTCATCCTGCCCGTAAGTCGGGATCGGCTCACCCTTGGAGTTGAGCATCAGCGATCCATCCGGCCACTGGCGGTAGAGACCGATCGAAAAGAGCTGCAGCACTTCGCGGGCATAGTTTTCGTTCGGGATACGGCCTGTCGACGGGTTCGGTTTGTCGTTGCGCAGCATGTCGAGGTAGCGGCCCATCGCCGGATGGAGGGTCACTGCCTTGAGGAGGTTGAGGAAATTGCCGTCCGCTTCCGGCGCTCCCGCCGGTTCGACGTAGTTGTCGTTTCCGAGACTGTAATGGAGCAGCGTGTCGTAGTAGTCCGAAAGCGTGTCCGCCTTGTCATCCAGCGGACCTGCTTCGGAAATGACGAAGATTTCACTGAGGGCAAAGGCGAGGCGCTGGCGAAGCTGGTCGGGCGCGGTGATGGAATTTCTCCACCACGAGCGGAACGTCAGGTTGCCGTCGTAAGTCGCGCTGCCCGGGGAGGTCAGGTTGCGGTTCGTAAAGACGTATGGATGATGCAAAGTTGGTGGGAGCGCGATCTGGGTGTCGATCCATGCCTCGTAGCTCGCCGCAGCCTGCACTTCCTCAATGGCTTCGGGCGTGCCGTCGCCGTCCAAGTCCCCGCCGTGAACGCCGAAGGAGCTCTGCGTCAGGAATCGAGCGGCGGCGTTGGCGTTGGTGTGATCCGCGGGCGCGGCTGGCGGCGCGGCTGGCGCGGCGAAAGTTTGCGAGCCTTGCAATTGTTTCAAATTGCCGCGGATTTCTCCGCCGGTGTTCATGGTTGAGTGGACATTGAAAAATACAGGTCCCAGGCCCGTCGGATTTTTAATGTGGTCCACAATTTCCTGTGCCGTGTAGGCCCCGCGGGGCTTGATGACCCACAGCCACGTCCCGTCCTGCTGGCGGGAGACGTCGCCGGGCTCGTCGAAGTCGCAAACAACGTTGGAGAGGCCGCCTCCGGGAATATTCGGATCATGCAAATGCATGCCGAAGTAAGGGGTGGTCAGGTTCGAGTAATTGACCGTGATGACCGCCTGGGTTTCATCTTCACTCAAACGGAGGAGAATGTTGCCGGAGGCGCTCGTGACAACGGTGCCTTGGGGCGTGAGGTTGGTATAGAAGAGCGTGCCTTGACCGCCGGCGGTTCCTGCGGCGTAAGGCGAAAGGACGAACGACGGGACGACTTCCGTGGGAGCCGTGGCGGCGGGTGGGTCCACGCCGCCATCACCAGGCTTGAGCCAGCCGACGCTGACGTGGTCGGCGTCCGTGCCTTCCTTGTGGCGCACTTCGATATAGTAAGACTTGCCCGCTTCGAGCCATAGGAAGTCGGATTTGCCGGCACCGGCCTCCGTCCAGCCACGGAATGCAGTCGGTGCGGTCACCACCGCGCGACGGAACGAGTTTATTTCTTCGCTGTCGTTGGAAATCCACAACTCGGCGGCGTGATCCGCAGTGATCCAGAAGCGGTAGCTGCCCGTCGCGGGGGCCGTAAGCGAGCCGCGAATGCGCGCACCGAAATTCTCACCGGCATTCTGCGGGGCCTCGAGGTTCGGGATCAAGCTGGTTTGATTCGGTGGCGTGTTGAGTAAAATCGAGGACAGCTCGGTTCCCGGCACATTGGTCCAAACGTCGCGGGTGATCTGATTGCCCGTCGCGATCACGTTCAACGTAAGAATTTCGCTGCCGGAGCCATGGGTGTTAGTTGCCGTGAGAACGATGGGCCAGGTCCCGACCGTATCGGGGGTGCCGAAAATGAGACCGGTCGTCGAATTGAACGTCCAGCCGGGGGGGAGGTTGTCGGCGCCGAAACTCGTCGGTTCGCCGCTGGCGACGATCTGGTAGGTGTAAGCCGGGCTGTTTTGAATGAGCAGAACATCGAGTGGGCTGAGAATCCGGGGCGGCACCGCCGGGAACAGGCGCGTCATCGGGATAAACTCTTTGGTTTGATTCGCGCTCGACCACCGCAGCTCGGCCCGCGCATCGCCGGTGAGTTCATAAAATTCGATCACGATCGGGACCCGCACTCCAGCGACGAGATCGATGGTGCCGGAGAATTCCGTTGCGCCCCCGGAACGCGGCCATTGGTTGACCAGAAGTTTTCCATTTACCCAGACCCGCGCAGCATCATCCGCCGTGAAGAAAAACGTGTAGATCTGCGAGAACTCCGGTAACACCTCACCCGCCCAGCGGGACGCCCAATAGTTGCCATTGACCCCGGTGCCGGGCGATCCGCCGTTCGTCCCGTTCAACCAAGTGAAATTGACCGTCCCATCAGTGCGGGTTAAAATCGGGTTGCCGGCGAATTTTGCCGGATTAGTCCCGGAGATGATGCTGGCCCCGGTGCCCACTTCATTCCAAAACCGAGCGGTGAGCCCGGTGCCATTCGCAGCAGTCCGGTCGTGGATGAGGACCGCGGCAGGCTGTGTGGCCGGGGTGGGTGGCATGTAATCGGTCCCGGAAGAAATTGCCAGGATTACTGATTCCGGTGACTCAACCAGTGTGTCAGTTAGTGCGTTGATGGGCACCGCCGCGGTGTTGACCCCGAACGGGAGTGTCACCGAGCGGCTGATCGGGATGTAGTCGCTGCCTTCCACCGCACTGCCGGCGACGGTGAAATTTACCGTGATCGGAGAAAGTTTTCCAACTCGGGAGATGACAAAAAGGCCGGTGTCTGCCGGGCTGGGCTCGGTGGCGGCGTCGTCCGCAGCATGTACGCTCACCGTGTTGACAGCAGCGGGATTAAGCGCCGCCAGCATTGCTTCCTTGTCGGTGAGGCCGCTGGCCCCGAAAGAGGTCGGGCTGTTCGGGTTGAAGCCAGCGAGGACTTCCTCGTAGTCGGTCACGCCGTCGTTGTCGGTGTCCACATCCTGAACATAAAACCGAAAAAATCGCGCTGTCCCGGGGGCGGCGATGGTTGCCTCCACTTCGCCGCCGGTCCCTGAATGAACCGCTCCGATATCGCTCCAAGGGGCGGGGCCCAGAGATCCGGTGTCCTGCACTTGGTAACGCTTGCCGGGAAGCGTCGGGAAAGTGAGATGCACCCCTGCGGCGTCCCTGGTGATGGAAGAAACCCGAATCACCGATCCAGCCGACAACGGATCAGTACCTGCCGAGCTTTCGCTGGCATTGGAAGCTCCGTCGCCATCTGAGTCGGCTGCCGGGTCGAGTGCCCCAGCCTGATACCGGAGTGCCCAAAGATCGGGGATGGTATCGCCATTCACATCCAGTGGCAATGGGGGGGCGGCCAATCCAGACACACTCAAGCCGAAGCAGAAGAGTGCATTAAGAATCAAAAAAGCGGCGGGCGGCCGCAGGAAAAGGAGCCAGGTCTTCATGAGTGGATGGATGAATTCGAAACGTGGGTTTGCCAGTTTTGGAGACCTGGTCACGTCTGCATCGCTGTCCTAAGTGCGGCGCGTGACCCATCTCCAGCCTGGGGTAGTCCTTCCCGGACAACTCGACCGGGAGGATGGGCAAACCCGGTCCCGCCGATTTTCGATGAACGTTAAAGTCCGTAGCAAATGACCATTCCGCTCCCGGAAGTCAAATCCAATTCCCAGAAATTTGAAAGCCATCCTGACTTTCCGGATCTCCGGCGGGAAATTTAATAAAAAAATCATTTCTTGCCAAGTCGTTCCGCCCCAGCCTTACCTACCAAACGATTGAACGGCGAAAGTTTGTTTGCTCGCTCTTTGTTTGATCCGTGACGCCATGGTCGGAGGAAGTGTTGAATCATCATGGCGTCATTAGAATTGAATCAAATGGATATCTACGTGGGCAACTTGCCCTACACCGCTACTGAAGGAGACGTTACCGGACTCTTCGCCGCTTATGGACCTGTCGAACGGGTCAAAATCATCACCGACCGTGAAACCGGGCAATCCAAGGGATTTGCTTTCGTGACGCTCGGTGACCAAACCCAGTTGAACGCAGCCATCGAGGCTCTCAACGACTACGACTACAACGGTCGCGCTCTCCGCGTGAACGCTTCCGAACCCAAAGAATCCCGTCCAAGCGGCGGCGGTGGTGGTGGTTACGGCGGCGGCGGTGGCTACGGTGGTGGCGGCGGCGGCGGTGATCGCCGTGGCGGCGGCGGTGGTGGTGGCGGCTACAAAGGCGGCGGCGGCGGTCACAAAGGTGGCGGCGGCGGCGGTGGTGGTCGCTGGTAATCCCGCGTCCCCTTCTTAAAACGTTTTCAAAAACGCCCGGTTTCCTTCAGTGGAAACCGGGCGTTTCTTTTTGAGGGACTTTCGATTTTCACTCACCGATCCGTTCAAGGCTCTCGTAGTAGCCTCCATAGAATCCCACAACTTTCCACGCGACGAATGCGAGAATGAGGAAATACATCACCTTCGGCACCATCACCGACGTCGTTCTCGCGCTTGAAGCTGCATCGTCCTGAAAAAGCTTGGACCAGCTGGCGAGGTCCTTGTCCAGCGTGCCGGCCTCTTCGCCCGTCGAGTAGGACCGTGAGAAAGCCTTCGGAAAAGCGTCCTCCGCCATGAAGGCGGGGCCAAGCGCGCCACCCGCTTTCGCCACCTGCTCCAACCGTTTCCCGGCGGCACGAATCAGACCGCTTTGTGCCGCGCCAGAGGCCAGTTGCACGGTTTCTCCCATCGAGATGCCCGCTAACAGACAGGAATGGTAAACCTTGCAGAAGCGGGCCATCGCCAGATTCCGGCGTGCCGCACCGATCCATGGAATCCGGTTGATGGAGCGATCGAGCGCGGCGTTTTTCGGAGCCGCTCTCAAGATCGCACGGATCGCCATTACGAAGATGAAAGCCACCGCATAAACGATCAGAAGCGTCGTCGCCACGCTCCCGAGAATCTGCCCATGGGTCATCGTGCCTAACATGAGCGCACCCGGGACGATGGCGATAAAAATTCCCAGGTGCAGCACGATGATCGGATAGATCATACCCCCCACCATTTCCCGGCGCGCGGCCGTGAGCATGCCGAAATACTCGGCAAGGTGCTGGAAAGCGGGTGCCAGTTTGCCGCCCCGCTCGCCGGCCCCGATGATGCCGCGCTCCAGCTCGCTGATCGCATTGTCGTCCCGGCCGAATGCCGCGGTGATTGATTGCCCGCTATCCAGTCCCCGGTTCAGGTTCTTCAAAAGCGCCAGTTGAGACGCCGGTAGCCGGGTGTCCATCAACACCGCCGCTGCCTTGCGGATGTCGAACCCTGCCTCCAACAGCTTGGCGATTTCCGTATAGAAGAGATGCTTGTGAGCGGGGCTGGGAGTCATGGATTTCGCTATCCGTAGCTTTCCGCAGGTCCCTCACCAAGCTTCATTTCCGCCAGGCTCGCACGTTCCGACTGCGAGATCTGCCAGAATCCATCGACCATCCGGTGCTTTCCGGTGACTAATCGATCCCATGTCGCACAAAAAGATCCGCTGGCGCACGAACAAGCGGTGTTTCTCCTTGGCGTGTTCGGGATTCTGTAAAACGCCGGCTAGTTCAACGATTTGCGGGCGTTGCGCGGTCGCATGATCTCGCATCTAACTCTCGCCAGGAAACTGCACGCCGGGGACAATCCCTCACCCGTCGGCCAACGGGCATGCGGATGATTGATTATTACAAAAGCCGCGGCCAGAATGCGAAAGCCCGCGAGGTCGCGGATCACAACGCGGAGGTCTATTCCCTCGCGGGACTGTTTTCCGCGCTCGCCCTGGCGGTTGAGGAAGAGGATTCCGCTGGTGCGATGGGCCACGCCAAGGCCATCTCGGAACGCTACGGAAATAGCAGTTATCTTGTGGCCGCTGCGAGGGGCGTCGGTCGCGACGAAAAAGCCCTGCTCACCATCTTCCCGGGGGGCCTGCGCGAAGTGACAGTCGCGGATTTCAATCCCGCTCTGCCGATGAAAGGCGCGAGACTGAAGGAAAACAGCGTCGCCGCCAATGCCGTCGGCCTCAAGGCCGGCGACGTGGTCCTCGCGGTGGATGGAAAACGGGCGGAGACGTTTGACCAGTATTTCCTCCTGATAAGCAGCATGCCCGACCCGCACACCCGCATCATCTATCGCCGCGGCAAGCGCATCGGGGAGTTCGACTGTCAGATCCCCGATCTGCGTCTCGACGTGGACATGGGCAGCTACGCCAATTGAAAACGGTCAGACCTTTTTTGCGAGCATCGCCACTTTTCCCCGGCGGTAGTTCCAGACATGCAACCAGGGATGCATACCGTGCTCGTCCGTCGCGCAATAAGCGGAACCGGCCACCGCGGCGAACCACACCGCCGGCACAAGGATCAGCGACAGTCCGAGAGTGGCGAAGCTGAGCCATACGGCGATGAACACCATCAGGGTGTTTCCCGGGATCATGATTCCCAAGGCGGAGGCATAGTGGTGTTTGTAAAGATGTCCAAGACCCGGGACGACACTTATCAAGGCGGCGATTTTATTGCGGTCCACCTGTTTCCACGCATCAATGAGTTCTTTCATGGCATTTTTTGGGATTATTTGCCCCAGACTACACCGGATGGAAATCCCGGAAGCAAGTCAACAAATGCCGAGTCGCTCGAGCTAAACCGGCTTCAGCAAATAGCCGCCCACCCAGCCTTCCTCGCCGCGCTCGTTCCGGCACCAATGCCACCCGTGGATCTGGCGCAGTGACTCGATGCGGTCGCCTCGCTTGATGGTGAGTACGGTGGGATTATAGCTTTCCATGGCAGCGAACCGCCCTTCTCCGAGAGGTTCGAGAATTTCCTCCGGGACGTATCCGTCGTTGCCGCTGCGATCGGCAGCCCACACCCAACCGGGCCAGGCATGGTCGGCAAGACCCACGGTGATCTCGTCTCCAGCCTCAAGTTTGATGGGTTCGCTGTCTTTTTCCTCGTAGTCGGCGTTGGCAATGAAAGTCGGCATGACCAGCACAGGAAACCAGATGGGTGGAAAATGGCGAATCTTCATTTGCCCGGGCGGCGGCTGTGATGATAGATCGGGAGTTGGCGATAAGGCGCCCGGTAAATGCCAAAAAGGCAATTCCGGGATTTTTCGCGCGCCTTTACAACCTCTTCCGTCCGTGTAACCTGTTGGCGCTGCTCACCACCCCCATTTCAATGTTTCGTCAGCCACGTCCCCCCGACCCTGACCAGGACCTAGTCACGCGTGCCCAACAGGGTGACACGCGGGCCTTCGACGCCCTGATCCTCAAGTACGGCGACAAGCTTTATGGCTTGGTCTACAACATGACTTCCCACAAGGAAGACACCCACGACCTGCTCCAGGAGATCTTCGCGCGCGCCTATCAATCGCTCGGCAAATTCAAGGGAAACGCGGCGTTCTATACCTGGATCTATCAGATAGCAGTCAATCTGACCTTGAATTTCCTGAAGAAGCGGAAACGACGCATTAGCTTGAGCCTGAACGACATGGAGTCTTCCGTCCAGCAGGATCCTGCGTTGATCGACACCGCCCACGAGGCGAACCCGGAGAAGCAGACCAATCTCAACGAATTGCAGCTAAAATTGAACGAAGCAATGAAGAAGCTGTCTGATCCCCACAGAATGGTTGTGACGATGTTCGACATCCAAGGCATGTCCCATGGGGAGATCGCCAAGGTGCTTAACACGTCGGAAGGCACCATTCGATCACGGCTCCATTATGCGCATCTCCAACTCCAGTCGGCCTTGCAAGACAGTTGGGAAGAAAGATTTTAAAATTTTCCTTGCGGACGGGGCGGTTATTTTATAATTCCTAATTATCAACCGCAGTGAAACCAACGATCGAACAAATCGGAGATCTTTTAGCCCTCAAGCGCAATGAGCGTCCTGAGGAAGGCTACTGGCAGGATTTCCTCTGCGACTTCCACCGCAACCAGCGCGAGCAGGCGGTGAAGAAATCCGGGTTAGCGAGTTTCGCGGGTCGAGCCGCCAGTTGGTTCTCCGATTTGGGACCCTCGAAGTGGGCCTACGGAGCTGGGCTGGCCTACGCGGCAGTCACCGTCGCCTTCTTCCTGACACCACGGGATGTGGTTAAAGAAAACTCCCCGGTTTCTCCGGTGAACTACCAAGTGGTGCCCGCGCCCGCCCCACCTTCGGTCGAGCAACTCGACCAGTTGGACCTGAGTCCCACGACTCAAGGAAACATCGGCGAACAAGTATTCTAATTCCAGCAACCCCGAAATGGTGGATCTGGAATGCCCGAGTCGACGGTGGTCGGTACGACTGGTTTTTTTGTTTGGCATGGGATTCACCATGTGTATCGCAGAGCCTGTGGTGGTTTCACCTCGTTGGCAGGCGAATTTTCCGGCGACGGTAAATGGAAATCCCAGCGAATCCACCGGCGTGCCCGCGGGCGATGGCTCCACTCTGGTGGTCGTCGTGGCGGCAGGGGCGGACCCGGCGAATCCCAAGCTGCAACTCGGGAACCGCCAGGTTCCGTTGCGGATGATCGGTCATGATCCGGTGTCACGGCTGGGCTTCATCCAGCCCGATGGCGGTATCGCACCAAAGGCCATGAACTGGGTCGAAGAGGCCGGAACCAGTCTGGGTGCCGCGCTGACGGTGGCGGAGGCGGGAGGAGCGGCAAAATGCCGGGTCACGGGATGGATCAAGCAGGTGGGAGGTAAGATTCTTCCCTTCGCGCTGCTGCGGGTGACTTTCAGCGGGACAGTTCCGCCACCGGGAACGCCTTTGTTGGACGAAGCCGGCAACGTCGTCGCCATCGTCTTCCAAAGCGCCGGTTCCGGAACCGCGGGATACGCCATCCCCGCCGAGGCGGTGCACCGAGTTCATCGGGACATCGCCACCAGCGGCCTGTTGACCCGCGGCTGGCTCGGCCTGGCCCTGCGCGCGGAGTCCCAAATCCCGCAGATCAGCCGGGTCTTGCCGGACTCGCCGGCCGAAAAGGCCGGAATCCAGCCGAAGGACGTGCTTCTCAGCATCGGAAGCCGGCAGATCATGGACTATGCGGACGCCGCCAACGCGTTTTTCTATCTGGTCCCCGGCCAGCCGGTGAAGGTGAAGCTGCTACGGGGCGTGGAGCCCCTTGAGTTCACCCTCACCCCGACCAAGCCGAAAGCCTGAGCCTCACTTCTTCGGAATTTCCCTCGGCAGTCCCAGTGGAAGTGCAGTCGGTTGGACAACCGGCGTTTCGGAAAAAGACAGCATGAACGACCATTGATAGTTCTTGTTAGGCTGCATCAGGTATTGCGGCAGTGCGAGCGCGCCCCATGAGTTCGTGCCGCCGAGACCGGACTGGCGGTGGTCGAGATTGAGCGTGTAAAAGCTCCGCTGCGGAATTTCGCTGGAATGCATCGCCAGCTGGATGTCCGCCGCGGAACAGGGATAAACCGACATCTCCAACAGCGAGTTTCCGGTCGCATCAACGCGCAGGCTGCCGCCCCCCGCCGGGCTGGCGAGGGTGGCCCAGCGGATGCCGGTGCGGTTGCCGGATTCCTGTGGATCGATGTAACGGTGGAACAACGACGGCACGACGCCCTCGTGAACCGTGGTCCAGGAGCCGGACTTGCGGTCGATGTAGTTTTCGTGCGGACCGTTGCCATACCATTTCAAAACCGGTGTGCGGTTGGGAATTTCGCATTGATAGCCGATCTTCGGAAGGGTCGGCAGGCCCTTGCCCGGGCGGAACTCGGTATCGACGGCGATCTGGCCGTTGCCCGTGAAGCGGTAGCGGACTGTCGCGCTGCTCTGGTTGGCCGGGATGGCAAGTTCCGCGGTGACTAACACGTCATTGCCTTCCTGGACAGCTGTGCTCTTCGTCGCGGATGCCCGGGCCCCGGCGTGTTGCCAGATCCTGAGCTTGTGGTCGAGCTTGGCTCCCTCGTCATTGTTAGTCGTGGGCCTCCAGAAATTGAGCTTCAGCGGAGTGAGCAGCCATTCCTGATCCTTGGCTTTGATGGAGGTGACCCAGCCGGTGGACTTGTCGATGACTGCCGTGAGGTCCTTCGCTTTGAGTGTGATCGTGGCGGCGTCCTCGGTAAAGCTCGCTGGCGCGGTGGAGTCGGTAGGTGCCGGCGGATTGCGCTTGCCCCATGGCAGCGGGATCTCGTCCCAAGCGATGGGCATGCCGGCGGGATGCCACGCGTTGGCTGCGGCCTGGTCGAAGCGAACCCGTAAGAAATACTCGCTGTCCGCCTTGGGTGTGTGACCGGTGGCTATCTCGAGTTCGGCGCTTTGTTGCGGGGCGATTTCGGGCAGCGTCAGCTTCCCTTCCGCCACAGCCGTTCCGTCCTGCATGAGTTTCCACGAGCCGTTGACGTGGCCGATGTTTTTGAAGAAGTATTCGTTACCAATTTTGATCTTCAATGTCGGCGAGCCGATGTCCTCGGCGGTGGTGTGGATGTCCTGATAGTTTTTCCGGACTTCGTCAAACTGGGGGGAAGGCGTGAGGGTGGCGGTCACGATCCCGTTGCTGCAGAACGAATAGTCGGTCGGTCGGTCGTTGAAATCGCCACCGTAAGCGAGGAAGCGCTGGCTCTTGGGCTTTTCGGCGTCCTTGACAAAGTCCAGCAGGACCACCGCTTCCGGTGCCGCTTCGATGGTTTTCCCAAGCGTCATGGCCTTGGAATAAACGGCCGCCATGCGGATCGAGCCTCGGAACCGGCGGGCGGTTTCCTCGGTATCGATGCCGATGCTAAGTTCGTAGTCGTTTTTCGAAATAACCGCCGAACAGGGCTTGGAAGCGACGCCTACGCCATCGATGAAAATCGCGAGCTGCGATCCGTCATAGGTACCACTGTAAGTGTGGAACTTCGATGCCGCATCGGCGGGAAGCTTGGCTACGACGTTGTGCCAGGTGCCTGCGGAGCGGATGAAGAATTCCAGACTGTCACCGCTTTCAGCAATTTTGAGTCCATAGGAGGTATCGCCTTTGGTGATCAGGGGTTGGCCACCTTGACTAAAGCCGGGATTGTTGAGCCTAGCCTCCACGATGAGAGTGAGCGATTCAGTGAGATCGAGTTTGTCGGATTTTTCGACAACAGCACTTCCCCCGAAAAGTCCCTCCGCCGGGTCAAGAGAGCCGAGGAGCCGCACGGGCAGCTTGTTGCTTGAGCGATCCTCCACGTCACCGATCTTGTGTTTCTGATGGAGAATACCCTGATCCTTCCAATCCCAGATGAAGCCCCCTTGAAGCAGGCGCTCCTTGCGAATGAGGTTCCAGTAGTCGCTGAGGTTTCCTGAGGAGTTCCCCATCGCATGATTGTATTCGCACTGGATCTGCGGGCGCTGGGTTTCCAACGGTTTCTTTTCCTCGGAGCGGCAGTATTTCTCGCTGTCGGGGATGGTGTCATACATCGGCGTGTAAAGGTCGGCATGAAGCTTATGGGCGGCCTGCTCGTAATGAATCGGACGCGACGGATCGCGCTGGCGGATCCAGACGGAGCATTTCACGAAATTCTCGCCGTCGCCGGCTTCGTTGCCCATCGACCACATGATGACGCACGGATGGTTTTTGTCGCGTTCTACGAGGTTTTTGATCCGGTCGAGATGGGCCTCGAACCACACGGGATTCTTGGCGAGAGATTCCTCTTTGTAGCCCATGCCGTGAGACTCGATGTTCGCTTCGGCCACGACGTAAAATCCGAGTTCGTCGCACAGTTCGGACAAGGCCGGATCATTCGGATAGTGAGCGGTCCGCACGGCGTTGATGTTCGCACGCTTCATCTGCAAAAGGTCCGCACGGATGTCTTCCCGGGTACAGTAGTGGCCGGTTTTCGGGTTGTGGTCGTGGCGGTTAACACCCTTGATCAGGATCGGTTGCCCGTTGTGGAGGAACTGGCCGTCCTTGATCTCGTTCCTGCGGAATCCGGTTTTGCCGGAGTGATGGGCGATTTCCTTCCCGGCGGCGTCCGTGACCGAGATTTGATAGGTGTAAAGATCCGGAACTTCGGCCGACCATGGTTTGATGCCGGAAATCTTGTCGAGACTGACGCTTTGCTCGGCTGTCTGGTTAGCCGGAACCTTGATCGTCACCGGTGGCACCGTGATCGCGCCGCTGTCGGGTGAAGTCAGCGAGAGATTCACGGTGGCGGTGGTTTCGGCAGCGCCGTGGTTGGCGACCTTCGCGCTGAAAGTGAGTGTGCCCGATTTGTAGTCATCGGTGAGTCCGGCGTTGATCCAAAAATCGCGGAGATCGAGGGCATCCGAAGACCACAGATAGACATCGCGGAAAATTCCGGACATCCGGAACATGTCCTGGTCCTCAAGGTAGGATCCGTCCGAATACTGATAGACTTCGGTAGCCAGCAAGTTCTCTCCGGACTGCAGATAAGGTGTGATGTCGAATTCGGCAGGCGTCCGGGAATCCTGCGAGTAGCCGACTTTTTTGCCGTTGATCCAGAGATAGAACGCCGAGTCCACCGCGCCGAAGACGACGAACGTGCGGCGGCCCGCCCAGTTTTCCGGCAGGGTGAACTTGTGTCGGTAGGAGCCGACTTGGTTGCGGTTTTCGATCGGGAAATTCGTGAAATGCTGCGGTGGCTCGCCCATCACCGTCGGCGGGTTCTTGGCAAATGGATAGGTGATGTTGGTATAAAGCGGGGCACCGTAGCCGTGCATCTGCCAGTTCGAAGGCACCGGGATTTCCTTCCACGTCGAGTCGTCGAACGCCGGGGCTTCGAATCCCGCGGGCTTTCCCGAAGGATTCCCGGTGTGGTGGAATTTCCAGTTGCCGTTGAGCAACTTGCACCACGGGGATTCCAGCCTGGCCTTGGCCGCGGCCTCCTCCTTCGTGGGAAACGGCATTGAAGTCGCCCGCGGAGCCTCCTTGTTGATGCGGAAAACCGCCGGATTTTCCCAATCGGGCGGTTGGGCGAGCGACGACGTGACAAGCGCGAGTGACAACAGTTGGATTCTCATGGCAAGTTATTTGAAATTGATGGAGGCGCGGCGCAGCCTGTCCATGATAGCGACACCGAGGCCGGTTTCGCTCACAGGTTCGGCGATGATTGCGTCAAGTCCTGCCTCGTCAAGCAGTCGCATCACGAAAAACAGGCGGATCGCCGCCTCCGCGAGCTTGCCGCTGCCCGGGCTTAGCGCTTCCACGACTTCCCAGTCGTGTAGCGTGACGTAAGGGCTGTCATCATCGCCGGTGTAGCTGAGCAATCCGTATTTTTTGCCCTCCTCAGGCACGAAATCGTCAGGATTTTCCAAAAGGATCAACGGTGTGAGCGGCGCGTAGTGGCTCTCAAGCTGGCCCGGAGCCTGCGGTGCGTCGCCCTTGATTTCCCGGACTTTTTCCACTCTGCCGAACTCCTGAAGCTGCTCCTTGGTGACCGGACCGGCGCGATGCAGACGGAAAACCGGCTTTTTCCCCTCGCGAGGCTCGATTGAAATGATCGTGCTTTCCACGCCCTCGGCACACGCCCCGGCATCGACGATGAGCGGGATACGCCCGCCGAGCTCCTTCATCACGGCCGAGGCGGAAGTCGGTGAAATCCGGCCGAAGCGGTTCGCGCTCGGAGCCGCGATCGGGCGGCCGAGCTCCTTGTTCACCGCCCGGAAAACCGGATGCGCGCTCTGGCGGACGGCGAGCGTCGGCAGTCCGCTGGTCACCAGGTCCGGCACGTCGTGATGTTTCGGCAAAATCAAAGTGAGTGGCCCCGGCCAGAATGCGGCGGTCAGTTTGTTCACTGTTTCCGCGATATCCTCCGGCACGATCGCCACGTTCTTCAAATCTCCCCGCGACGCGATATGGACGATCAGCGGATCGAACGAAGGCCGCTCTTTCGCTGCAAAAACCTTCGCAACCGCCTCTGGATTAAATGCATCCGCTGCCAAGCCATACACGGTCTCCGTGGGCAGGGCGACGATTTCACCGGCACGCAGCAGCTCGCAGGCCTCGCTGACGGCGTCCTTCATTTCATCTTCTTCGACTTGGACAATTCGGGTCTCAAACACGGCCGGGTTTTGCCAGAGCTGCCTGCGTCTGGCGAATCCTGAATTTCCGAAATGCAAGGATCATGCTTTTAGCCACGCCCGCCACCCGCCGAACCGCGTGATTTCCTCAGCCTCCACCGTCGCCCGCGGCTCTGCGATGAAACCCGGGACCTCCTCGCCACTATCGAGGAGAATCTTCCCGATTCCCAAGGGTCCCGGGATTTTTGAAACGAAATCACCAAAAGCCGCCGGCTCCAGTTCCCAGACCTCCACCTCGATTGCGGCACCTGCCACCTCGTCCCGAATCAACGCCGGACGCGGGGGAATCGAGCCAATCGCCGGCATTGCATACATTCGGTACACAGGTGCGGTCCGTGTCTTTTCGCGCAGCACCGCCCCGCGATCCGCGAGTTGCCCGTGCAGCGCCAGTCCTTCCAGATGCGCGCCACAGACGAGAATGGGAATTTTTCCCGAGGCCTGCGGAGCCATCGATTCTCCGCAGAACTTCCCTGCCATTTCCAACAACGCCGCATCCCATCCCGCGGGAGCTGCAATCGTCACGCCCCACGGCGCGCGGCCGGATCTCGCCCGTCCGACGGGCATCGCCACGGCTGCCAGATCCAGCAGGTTCATGAAATTCGTATATCGCCCGAGCGTGGCATTCGTCGTGTAAGGCTCGGCTAAATTCTCCGCGACGGTGTAAAGGCAGGGTGTCGTCGGCAGCAGGAGGACATCGATTTGCTTCCAAACCCCCTCCGCCTCACGCGCGAATTCCCGCAATTTATACTGCGCCCGGAACGTCGATGCCGCGTCCCAGCCTTTGGACCCTTCCAGGATCTTCCGCGTCACCGGAAAGACGGCTTCTGGATTCAATTCGACGAATTCTCCCACCGCCGCCCAGCGCTCGGCCACCCACGGGCCTTCGTATAGCAACTTCGCGGCTTCCGTGAAGGGCATTAGATCGACCTCCACCGGAGTGCCTCCTAGTGCCTTCATCCGTTCGATCGCTGACGCGAAAAGTCCTGGCGTATCGGGATCTCCTGCGAAATCGGGCGATTTCGGTACGCCAAAACGAAAGCTCCGTCCGATGGTTCCGGTGGGCGTCACATCGCGAGAAAAAGCATCCGCCGCGTCGTATTTCCCGACCACTGTGGAAATCAGCAACGCATCCGCCGCCGTGTTCGCAAAAACGGAAATGCAGTCCAGCGAGCGGCACGCCGGCACCAGTCCGCGGTTGCTCAGCAAGCCCCGCGTCGGCTTCCAGCCGATCAATTCCTGGAACGCCGCCGGCACCCGGCCGGAGCCCGCGGTGTCGGTTCCTAACGAAAACGCACACAGCCCCGCCGCGACCGATGACGCACTTCCGGAGCTCGATCCACCCGGGAGAAACTCTGCGTCGATGGCATTCCGCGCGATCCCGTAAGGCGTGCGCGTGCCGACAAGTCCGGTCGCGAATTGGTCCAAATTCCCCTTTCCAAGCGGAATCGCACCCGCCGCCCGCAGCAGCCTGACGACCTCGGCGTCCGCCTCGGGCACATAGGAAAACTCCGGACAAGCCGCCGTCGTCGGCCAACCGACGACGTCGATGTTATCCTTCACCACGAACGGAATTCCCCACAACGGCAAATCCTCCGGCATCGCCTCCACCTCCGCGGCGAGCGCCAACAACTCGTATTTCTCCGGCAGATGGATGAAAATAGCCGGGTCATCCCACGCGATGATCTTCTCCCAGATCTCGCCGATCACATCCGATGGCGTGACACCTGCCGCATACCGTTCCTTGAGTTCGCTGATTTTCATAAGGGTCTATCCAACTGGAGCGCGGAATTTATTCCGCGCGAAATGTCTGCTGGGTTTACTGATGTGGTCTGACGACAACAAGGGCCTGCCCGGCCCTCACGCTGGCACCTTCCACGACGAGCACTTCGACGATCTCCACGAATTCATCCGCTTCCACCGAGACCTCCATTTTCATCGCTTCCAAAATCAACGCGGTGGTTCCAGAAGCGATCCTTGTGCCAGCCGCGACCTCGATTTTCCAAACGCTGCCAGTCACCGGGCTGTTCATCGTCACGCACCCGTCCGGGATCACCACCTCGTCCACATCGACGATGGCTTCCGACGGCGCGTCCATCGAGAGACCAGCCTCCTCCCAGCGCTTCCGCTCGGCTTCAAACGCGGCACGTTGCGTGGTCTGGAAGGCGTCGATTTCGCCCGAGTTCTCCTCAAGAAACGCCTCGTAGTCAGCCAACCGGAAAACCTCCTCCTCGATCTCCAGCTTGTGCCGGCCACGCGGCACCTCCTCCCGCAGCCGCAAAAGTTCCTCCGGACTCACCGGATAGAACCGCAGCTGGTCGAAAAACCGCAGCAGCCACGGCTTCTCGAAATCCTCCGTCTTCCGCCAGCGGTTCCACACGGGAATCGTCCGGCCCGTGAACTGATAGCCGCCAGGGCCTTCCATCCCGTAGATGCACAAATACGCCCCGCCGATGCCGACCGCATTCTCCGGCGTCCACGTGCGCGCCGGGTTGTACTTCGTCGTCACCATCCGGTGCCGGGGGTCGAGCGGCGTGGCGACGGGTGCGCCCAGATAGACGTCGCCCAGGCCCATCACCAGATAGGAGGCGTCGAAGAAAATTTGGTAAACCTCGTCGATGGATTCCAGTCCGTTGATCCGCTGGATGAATTCCAGATTGCTCGGGCACCACGGCGCGTCCGGCCGCACACTCTGCATGTAGCGGCGGATCGCTTCGCGCGTGCTCGGATCATCCCAACTCAGCGGAAGATGCACGATGCGCGTGGGCACCTCGATCTGCTCCAGCGGCGGCAACGACGTGATCCCTTCACGGATTTTCTCCCACAAATCGCAGCGCCCGATCACGCCGGGATCGAAGTGGACCTGCAGCGAACGAATGCCGGGAGTCATGTCGATGATGCCACTGATCGACTGCGCCTTCAGCCACTCGTGGACGACGTGGACCTTGAACCGAAGCTTCAAATCCAGATGGTGCGGGCCGAACTCGATCAGGAAATAACGGTCACCCGCCCGCCGGACGACTACCGATTCATCGCCCTCGCCGAAGGAGTCGATGAAACAGGAACCGCGGTCGCCTTCCACGGGATCGGTTAGCTCGGTGCGCTGTCCGTTGAGGAACTCCGTGACTTCGATTTGGCGGTTACGCGCCCATGCTTCATCGACGGGCACGAACTCGATCAGATCGCCGGGACGCAACTGGCCGAGTTTCCAAAGCTCCGCATCCACCACGACGACCGGACAAACGAATCCACCGAGGCTCGGTCCATCCGGCCCCAGAATAACCGGCATGTCGCCGGTGAAGTCCACGGCTCCGATGGCGTAGGCGTTGTCGTGCAGGTTGGATGGATGCAGTCCCGCCTCGCCGCCGTCGGTGCGCGCCCACTTCGGCTTCGGGCCGATGAGTCGGACTCCGGTGCGCGCAGAGTTGTAGTGGACCTCCCATTTTGTGGCGAAGAAGGTGTCGATGTCTTCATCGAGGAAGAAATCCGGCGCGCCGTGAGGGCCGTAGAGCACAGCGATTTTCCATTCGTGCCCCAGGGGGAAGGGACGTCTCGCCCCTTCATGCGGGGACGAGATGTCCCCGCCCCCTATCCCAAGCACATCCCCCAGCAACAACGCCCTTCCAAACGGCCCGCCGAATTTTCCTAACGTAAACGTCGAACAACTCCCGAGATATTCCGGCGAATTAATCCCACCCGCGACCGCAAAGTATGCCCTCGCGCCCACGCCTTCGAACCGGCCGATTTTCAAAACATCCCCCGCTTCCATCGCGATCGCCTCATTCATCGCCACCGGCAGGCCGTTCTTCAGCATCAACGCCGTCGCACCCACAACCGCGATGGTCGTCGTGGAGTTGAAACGCAAGGTCGGCCCGGTCATCGTGATTTCCAATCCGGCGGTGCCTTCGGAATTTCCAACAAGCGTGTTCGCAAGGCGAAGTGACAGCGAATCAAACGGCCCACACGGTGGCACGCCCACTTCCCAATACCCCACGCGTCCCGGCCAATCCTGCACGGTGGTCATCGTCCCCGCCGAGGTGACGTCGATGGTGTTAGGCGTATAGATGAATTCCGCCATGTCACGCATCGCCACGCCGCCTTTGAGGTAAGGTGCCCAGCGGGTGATGTCGCGCAGGTAGCGCAAATTCGTCTCGATCCCGGAGATCCTCGTTTCCTCCAGCGCTTGCTCGATTCTCGCGACCGCGGCATCGCGGTTCTTCGCATGCACCATCACCTTGGCTAACAGCGGATCATAAAACGGACTGACTTCCGTGCCGGGTTCGATCCAACGGTCGCAACGCGTCCACTCGGGAAACGTCGCTTCAGTAAGCAGCCCGCAACTCGGGCGGAAATTGTGATTCGGATCCTCCGCATAAACCCGCGCCTGGATCGCACAGCCATGCGAAACCGGTGCGGTGGCGGGCATTTCCCAAGTTTCATCGAGCGCGAGGCGGACCATCCACTCGACCAGATCGATGCCGGTGACCAGCTCGGTCACACCGTGCTCGACTTGCAGCCGGGTGTTCACTTCGAGGAAAAAGAAATCGTCGCGGTCGGCGTCGTAGATGAATTCCACGGTGCCGGCTGAGCGGTAGTTCACGCTCTCTCCCAGCTTCACCGCCGCCGTGTGAAGCGCGGATCTTGTTTCATCGGAAAGCCCTGGCGCGGGAGTTTCCTCGAAGACTTTCTGGTTGCGGCGCTGCACCGAGCAATCGCGCTCGCCGAGGGCTAACACCCGGCCTTTTCCATCGCCGAAAATTTGCACTTCCACGTGGCGGCCACGCTGGATGAAGCGTTCGATGAAAACGCTGCCCGATCCGAAACTCCGCTCGCTCAAGCGAACAACGCTTTCGAATTCCCGCCGGAGCTCATCTTCATCCCGGCAAACCTTCATTCCGATCCCGCCACCACCCGCAGTGCTTTTGAGCATGACCGGGTAGCCGATCTCTTTTGCGGCGAGGATTGCCACCTCGGCATTTTCTAGCAGACCCGTTCCCGGGACGAGCGGCACGCCCGCATCCCCTGCCAGCCGCCGGGCTTCGTGTTTCAGTCCGAAGGCGATGATCTGCTCCGGGGTGGGGCCCAGCCATTTCACTCCGCCCTCCTCGCACATGCGGGCAAAGTCGGTGTTCTCGCTGAGCAGGCCATAACCGGGGAAAACCGCGTCGGCACCTGAAGCTCGGGCGATTTCCAAAAGCTTTTCTTTAAGCAGATAGCTCTCCGATACCGGACCCGGGCCGAGGGGATGGGCTTCGTCTGCGAGATCGACATGCGGAGATCCGGCATCGGGCTCGGAATAAACCGCGATGCTCTGATAGCCGAGCTTCTTGAAAGTGCGGATGGCGCGGGCAGCGATTTCCCCGCGGTTGGCGATGAGGATTTTCATGAAATTGGAGCGTGGAGTTTATTCCGCGCGAAAGTTAAAAGACCAACACCTCCACCGGCGTCGGATTCCACCCGTTACAAGGATTGTTCAGCTGCGGACAATTGGAAATCAGGCACACCACATCCATCTCCGCCCGCATTTCGACATATCTACCAGGCGCGGAGATCCCGTCGGCGAAGGTGAGTCCGCCCTCAGGCGACACCGGGACGTTCATGAAGAAATTGATGTTGCAGGTGATGTCGCGCTTGGTGAGTTCCACGTTCCATTCCTGCGCGCCGCGGATGAAACTGTCGCGGCAGGCGTGCATGCATTCCTTGTCGTGGGCGTAGCGCATGGTGTTCGACTCGCGCGAACATGCTCCTCCCAGCGTGTCGTGGCGGCCACAGGTGTCCGCGGTGAGGGTGAGCAAGGGATTTCCCTCGGTGCTCATCAGCTTGGTGCCGGTGGTCAGGTAGAGCGCGGCTTGCTCCTGGATGGTGCGGTCCGCGCTGTAGCGCTCGGTGGGATCGGCGACACTGAAGAAGAGCGTGTCAGCGGCTTGGTTTCCCTCAAGATCGAGGATGCGCAGCGTCTGGCCTTTTTTGATTTCGTGGACCCACCAGTCGCCCGCGGGAATGACTTCGCGGAACACGGCGTTTTCCGGGTTGAGTGTGCTTTCAGTCATGAGAAGCGGAGGGTGTGATAGGTTTCGTTGTTCTCCCAGGCACGGAGATTTTCGGGTCGGACGGTGAGTGATGGATCGTCCAAGGCGGGTGGGTCGCCAGCGAAAACTTCGAGTTTCACTTGGCGGTGGCGATAGACCGGATCCGGATCGAGCGGGTGCTGGCAGGTGTTGAGCACGACGAGTGTGTCAATTTCAAATCGCAGATCGATGAAGTCGCCGGGTTTCGAGTTTCCCGGGACGAAGGATAGATTTCCCGCGTCGTCGGCGACAACCTTGCTGAAGAGATTGAGGTTCGGCACGAGGTCCTTTTTCCCGAGACCCCATTTCGCGAGTTCGATGAGGAAACAATCCCGCCCGTTGCGGTTCCAGTCGTTGCGGGCTTGCTGATAGTTGTTTGCGCCGTATTTAACAAGCACGCGGGCAGCGTCGGAGTTGCCGCAGACGGTGTCGTGCCAGCCGACGGAGTCATCCGTGATTGATGCTAACAGTCGACCCATATCGGAGTGCAGGCAATAAGGCGCGCGTAGATAGAAAATGTGCTGGCCCTTGAGTGTGTCCGGCATGTTGTAGCGCTCGGTGCGTTCGTTCGCGTTGTAGAGCAGCATGCCGACGTTCGCGCCACCGTCGATGTCGGTAAGGCGGAGGCGTTTGCCACGGGAGATCACGGCGGACCACATGCCGGCGCCGTGCAATGTTTTTTCGAAGAGGGGATTCATGCGCGTTTGGCGTGGAGCGGTGGGATGAGGTGAGGTGTAAGGGTGAGATGGGCGGTCTTCACGCCCTTGCAGGTGATGAGTTTGTTGGCAATGTCGCGCAACGTGCGCGCGGGCCCCTGCATGAGGATGACTTCAAGCACGTGCTCGTCTTCCAGCAGGACATGCTGGGAGGAAATGACCTCGGCGATGTGTTCGCGGAAGATGCGGGAGAGGTCGCGCAGCAAGGTGCTTTTCGACTCGTCATACACCACCGAAAGCGTGCCAGCCATGACTTCGGTGCCGATTTTCCCCAAATGCTGGGCGGCGTGCTGATGGATCATTTCAGCCACCGCCTGCGACCGGCTTTCAAAACCGCGGGCGGCGGCGAGACGGTCCAGTGCTTGGAAAGTCTCCTCCTTCATCGAGACGGTCACCCGCCTCACTCCCTCGTTGCTGTCGTCGCCTGCCATGTGCAGGGATCATAAGCACACGGGAAGCCAGTATGAATAGTTTTTTCATTCCTCATACCGGAAATCGAATTCATGCCGAGCGGCGGATGACTTCGGCGAGGTATTTTTCGAAGTGCCAGATCGGTTCTTCAAGGTGACTGAGGCGGCCGGGCGCATGGCCGACGGATTTCATGCCGCGCTGGGTGGCGACGCAGACTTCCATGTCCTCCATGTGGAAATCGATGCCGCCCTGGATTTCCTTTTTCAGCACTTCGTCGTAGTTCGGCAGGTCTTTCGCGGCTTGCGGGACGATCATGGTGGTCATGAGCGTGCAGGTCTCCGGGCCGGTCGGAAGGAGCCGATACCAGTAGACGCGGTCCGGCGCGGTAAACAGCAGAAAATTCGGGAAGCCGAGATAGACGCCCCACTCGACGCAGTCGTCGATGCCCAATCCGGGAAAGATGGGGAACGGCGTGCCGGGGTTTCCGGTGGCGAGGATTTCCTCCTTCATGCTCGGCTTGAGCGGCAGGTGCATGCACGAGAACTCCGAATCATAAGGCTCGGTCCAGCAACCTCGGGCGGGCAGGAACGGCTCGAGCGTCTTCATGTGGGCACCCAGGTGGTGATAGGCCTCCATGAAGTTTTCCAACAGAATCTTCCAGTTGAAGTCGCACTCCCAGTGGGCGGACCAGACGAGATCGGCGTCGGCCATGTTCCATTTTCCGATGAACTGCTCGTTGAAACGGCGATACTTGTCGGCGAGCGGCGGGATGTCAGCGGACAGCGTGACGAAGACGAAACCCTCCCAGATTTCGCTGCGGAATTCGTGAAGGCACACTTCGCTGCGGTCGAAGCCTTCAGCCCGCTGCATCTCGGGCGCGCCGACGAGTTTGCCCCCGAGATCATAGCTCCAGAGGTGATAGGGACAGAGGATCACCCGTTTGTTGCCCTCGTCGGGATGGCCGAAGCCGCTGGGCATGAGGTCCATGCCGCGGTGCCGACAAGTCCGCGACAGGACTCTAACTGCCATGTCCTTGCCTCGGACGACCAACATCGGCTCGCCGCAGAGATCGATGCGGACGAAGTCGCCCGCATTGGGGATTTGAGAAACATGGCAGGTGGAAATCCATTCCTTCCGGAAGATTTCCGCGGTTTCAAATTGTTGAAAAGCGGGCTCGGTGTAGGAGGCCGCGGGCAGGGTGATCGACTGCTCAAGCGGCTTGGCCGCGGCAGCGAGGATGGCGGTGAAAATGGATTCCAGCGGATCGATGGAAGTTTTCTTCACAGGGGCGGGTGGTAAGGCGCAGGTGTTCATGGCGGAATGTTAGTTGGTGGTTTTGAAATGGTCTTGAAAGCGGTCGCGTTGGCGGAGGCCAATCCAGCGGTTGATCTCCCAGAGATCGCCGGCGGGTTCGCGCGTGAACGGCGTGTGCTGGAGGTATCCGTCGGGGCCGAATTCCGGGGTCATCGTCAAGCGGGTGAGTCCGCGGGCCGCCATCGAGTCCCACACGCGGGTCCACCAGCGTTCGTGGGCGGCGAGATCACCGGCATATTCCGGTGCGCGCGGGTCGGGCACTTGAGGCCCTTGATTGTAGCCGACGCGTGGCTGGATGTGGTGGGCGTGATCCGCCGCGAGCTGGAGGATTTCATCTTCCTCATCGAGGATCAGCCGTTCGCTAACCACGCACCAATGGCTGAAATCGCAGGTGATCCGCAGCTCGGGAATGGCGTGGAGGAAATCGCGGGTGAGCCACGGGCTGTAGGTGGAGCGCCCGCGGTGGGTCTCCACGGAGATGATGATGCCGTGCTTGTCCTGAAGTCTAACGACCCCCTCGTTAAAGCGCAGTGCGTCCGCCGCGGACCATGCATCGTAGCCGGCCATGGTGTTGATGAAAAGCGGTGAGCCCTCCATGCTGCGGATCACGCCTTCTTCGAGTGATTTGAGATGATCCTCCACGCTCCGTCCGGGCAGCGGCACGAAGACTCCGGCAGGGGTGCAGGTGCTGATTTCCGCGATCCATTCGAGGTCGGCGGATTGCAGCGCTTCGAAAAATGCGGCCCGTTCGGACGGATCGAGCGGGGCGGGCGCCTCGATGCCCTGGAAGCTGGATTCGTGGCAAAGCTGGATGGCTTCGCTGAGCGTGCCGTCGTGGCCCCAGAGGGTTTTGAAAAGTGCGAGTTTCATCATGAAATTATAGGCTGCGGGCCACGCGGAAGCCCAAGTTGTCCCAACGGGCGTGTTCCGGTGCCCAGTCGCGCCAGGATGCGCGGAGGATGCGTGGCAAGTGGTCCCAGGCCCCGCCGCGGATAGTGCGGCAGGCGGGTTTTCCTCCATCGATCCATGCCGAGCCGTCGGTGGGTGAATTCCGATAGTTCGGATGCCATGCGTCGGCGGTCCATTCACAGGTGTTGCCTAGCAGATCGACGAGGCCGAAGGGATTTGCCGGGTAGCTGCCCACCGGCGTGAGGCTACCGGTCCCGATTTCCACACCGAGTTCGTCGTAAAAGAAATTTGCCTCATCCACGCTGAGCTGGCTGCCATGGGAAAAGACCGTGGTGCTGCCCGCCCGGCAGGCGTATTCCCACTCTGCCTCCGTGGGCAGCCGGTAGCTCTCGCCGGAGGTGGCCGAGAGCTTGCGCAAGTAAGCCATCACCTCCGCGAAGTTAATATTTACGACCGGGCAATCTCCATCAAGCCCCGTTGGCCCGCCATGGGGCAACGATCCCATCACGGCTTGCCACTCATGCCGGGTGACCGGTGCGGTGCCGAGCGCGAACGAGTCGTGCAGGGTGACCTGGTGCCGCGGGAGTTCGTCCGAGGAAACGAATTTATCTTCGGCGATGCCGCCCATCAGGAAACTTCCTGCCGGCACGACCGTTAGACCGGCAAGCTGCTTTTCAGGCGATGGAAATGTGGCGGTCATTGTGAATGCCTTAAAGCCCCGATGCCTTGAGAGCATTGAAAGTGGCGAGATCCACACCGGCTTCCATCGGATGCTCCTTGGAGACCGTGCCGAATTTGATCCACCAGTCATTGGTGAGTTTCCAATGGCGGCTGATTTCGTTGTTCGCACCGAATGGCGGCTCGCCTTCTAGCACTCCCATAAAGCGGCCGGCTTCCTCGTAGTTGAACGGATAGATTCCGCCGTCCGTGGCGCTGCCGTCGGCACCGACCACCGTCACCACATCCTCGACTTTGAAACCAAGTCCCTTGGCCATGATGGCATTCGCTTCGGCAGGGTTTTTCTTCCAATAATCCACCGCCGCGAAGTAGGCTTTCAGCGTGAGTTTTGCCAGTTCCGGTTTGTTTTTAAGGAAATCGCCGCTCATATACATCCCGTCGCCTAGCAGGGCGGTCTTCTTGAAATAGGGATCCTTGGAAGTGGCCACTACTTTGGAACCGGGAAGGCTGGAGAGGACCTTGCCGCCGAAGGGCTCCCAGAATTCACCGGCAGCCACCTTGCCACTCACCATCGCGGCCACGGCATCGTCCATGATGACATTGGTGTATTTGACCTCGTTGAATTTAACGCCGTTTTCCTCAAGCCAGATCCCCATGTAAATCTGGGTGAGCCCTCCCTCGAGCACGGCGACTTCCTTGCCTTTGAGATCGGCGGCGGAGTTGATCCCGGGTCCGAGAATGATCTTGTCGGTGCCGTAGGACGGATTGGTGTAGGTGACCAATTTCACCGGCACTCCCTTGTCGGCAGCCACCGGGCCATACTCCACGGTGGAGGAAGTGACATCCAACTTCCCTGCGGCCATTTGGGCGAAGCTCTCGTAGGGATCCTCGATGATGACAATGTCGAGATCGAGCTCGGGCACGAGATTCTTCTCCTTGGCCAGATACCAAAACGCATAGCCCGGCCACGAAAACAGCGAGATCTTCACCGTCTGCGGCTTGGATGCCGAAGCGGCGACGGCGGTGGTTTCTTCCTTCTTGGAGCAACCTGCTAGAAACAGGCAAACGCCAGCAAGGGCGGGAACGAGGCGAGGTATGTTTTTCATGGGATCGATCAGTATAAGTAACGGAAACAGAGTCGGTGAAGCAGGCGGATGAGAGTGTCGGTCAAGAGACCTAGCAGGCCGATGGTCAGGATGCCGGCCATGATGTCGTCGACCTGTACAAAGCGCTTCGCCCGCATCATCATCGCTCCGATGCCATCGGTGGCGGCGACGATTTCGGCGATGACCAGATAGGTCCAGCTCACCGCCAGCATCTGGCGCGCGGTATCGACATAACTTGGCATGGCGGCAGGCAGCAGAACACTCCAGACCACCTTGGCGCGGCTCGCGCCAAGCGTGCGTGAGCACTCGACGAGTTCGAGAGGCACCGCCCGCGTGTTGTCCATGAACAGCGAGATCAGGAAGAACACGACGCCGATGACCAGCAGTGCGATTTTCTGGCTGTCACCCGTGCCCAGCCACATCAGCAGCAAGGGCACGAACGAAGGCGCGGGAAGGTAGCGGAACGGCGAAACAAGCGCGTTGAGAAATCCCGCGACCGGAGTGAACGCACCCATTAGCAGTCCTAACGGAAGCGCGAGGGTCAGGGCCATGCCGAAGCTCAGGAAGATCCGTTTCACGCTTTGCACGACATCTGCGGCGAAGTTTCTCTCGGCGAAAAGCGTCACCCATGCCTTTGCCACCCGCAGCGGACCGGGAAGCAGCGTGGGGTCCGCGAATCCCGAGGTGGACAACAGATGCCAGCCGAGGAAAAAGCAGAGCCACGCAAGCAGGCCCAGACCCAGCTTCACCTCGAATCTCAACACGCTTCCAAACTCAAACCACGAACGCCGGGGACGCCGCCGCCCCGTGAAAGGGGCCACGATCACTGCCGCGGAGCTGGTGGACAATACGTCGGACATCGGTTGCTGTACGGCAGCGGAGCAACCGTCATGCCAAGCAGATGTGATATTTGCGCTTGCAACTAAATACGGAGTTTTAAATTCTCGTTGTGATGAGTCGACCCACCCTGCCGGATATCGAAGCACCGCCACAACAAGTTGCCTGGCGGCTTTTTCTTACGGTCCATGCCTTGGCCTACCGGCGGATCGACGATGGTCTCGTGGCCAAGGATTGCATTTCTTTCGACGATTACGACGTGCTCCTCACCGTGAATGAATCCAAGGGTGAGACCCTGAGAATGAGTGAACTCGCCGAGGCGGTGCTGCTGAGCAACAGCGGCATGTCACGGCGGGTCGCGCGTCTCGTCGAGCGCGGCCTGCTCCACCGGGATCAATGCGCTCAGGACGGGAGGGTCTTCCGCGTACGGCTGAGCCGTGCCGGACGCAAGGCGCTGGACAAGGCATGGGACGTTTATAGCGGCTTGATCGAGGAAACGTTCGCAAGTCATGTGAACGAAGCGGAAGCCAAGGCCCTCGCACGGATCTTCCAACGGATGCTCGACCGGATTGGCAGCGAGCGGCATCGCGGGCTTCTCGCTTCCGGAGTCACCGATGCGCCGAAGCGCAGGTCATGATTCGCCAGGCAACGGCGCGTTCGCGTCGTAGCCAGGCAGTTTGCCCACGGATTGAAGCCATCCGATTCGATCAACCGTCCAGCATTCGTCTGCCGGTCGATGGGGTTCCGGGTCGTCGAGGCTGCAAGTGCTCACCTCGAACCATTCCGGGATTCCGGGATCGAAAAAAACCAGCGGCGTTCCGCAATCTCCGCAGAACGACCGCTCGCGTCCGGCGAAATTGATCATCTTCGGGCGTCCGGCGATCCAAGAGAGTGCGCCGCTGCGGAAGAAAGTCCACGCAACAAATGGCGCACCGCTGGCACGCCGGCAATCTGTGCAGTGGCAAACGGTCGTCTGCGCTGCAGGGCCGCGGACTGCGTAGCGCAGCGCGCCGCAAAGGCAGCCGCCGTGGAACTGGGTTTCCTCATTCATAATCGACTTCCGTAAGCCCTTTCCAATGTTCGGCAGGGAGCGGTGGATCTTCTTCGATCGCCGTTACCACGGTCTTGGTGAGGGCGGACACTATCCTAGCAAAGAGCGCCTTGCCTTCAAGCGCGGTGGCCAGTGAGGGACTTCCGGTCACTCCGTTCAGACTGGTCTGCGCCACTGGATAGGAAAACACCGTGGATTCGGTCCGGTCTGGGTCGTCCGAATTTGTCAGCCGATCGATGTGCACCAGCTCCGGATGAAGGTGAAGCATCAGCGCCGTCTCGGCGGCGTTGGCGTGCAGGTCCGCCGCGTCCCGGGTGTATTCCTGCCAGATCGCCTCATCGAGCTTGAAAACATGTACAAGTCCGATCTGGAGCTTTCCCATGTGGGCGAGCCGCAGTTGATCCACGGCGACACGCGCCGGAGCGTCGTTGCCAAAATGAGCGTTGACTAACAAAATTCGCTGCCATCCGCTGACGACCGCCCACGCGGCGATGTCGCGGAGGGTGGCGATGAAGGTTTCGTGCCGTAAGGAAAAGGTTCCCGGCCATTTCGGGGTGTGGCCTTGGGATACCGTGTAGCGCAGCGCGGACATCACCGGAACGCCCGTGGCATCGGAAGCCGCGTGGCAGACCGCTTCTGCTAACAACGTGTCCATCGCGACCGGCAGGTGTGGACCGTGTTGCTCGGTCGCGCCGAGCGGGAGCAGCAGGAGGCCGCCGTTCTTCTCACGAAGTTCGGCAATTTCCGGCCAGGCGAGGTTTTCGAGGATGACAGGCATGACGTTAAAACATCCGGGCGTAAGTATCGATTTCCCATTGGCTGACGCGCTGGTGGTATTGGCGCCACTCTTCGGACTTGTAGGTAATGAACTCGTTGCGGAGTTCGGTGCCGAGGATTTCCTCGACGAAGGGATCGGCGGCGAAGGCTTTCACCGCTTCATCGAGCGTCCGCGGGAGTTCGGAAATGCCGCGGGCGGTGAGTTCCTCTGGGCTGAGCTCGTAAAGGTTGTCCTCGTGCGGATCGCCGGGATCGAGTTTCTCGCGGATGCCTCGCAATCCGGCGGCTAGCACGAGGGTGGCGGCCAGATAGGGATTGCAGGCGGCGTCCGCGTTGCGGCTTTCGCAACGGCCGCCCGCCATGGGCACGCGGACCGAGTTGGTGCGGTTGTTTCTGCCGTAGCTGTTGAAGACGGGTGCCCAGGAGAAATAGGACATCAGGCCGCGGCGGACGAGGCGCTTGTAGCTGTTCACCGTAGGGGCGAAAGCTGCGCAGAGCGCGGGGCCGTGTTTGAGCACGCCGGCGATGAACTGATAGCCGAGCTCGCTGATGCCCAAGCCGCGCGGATCTTCGGCGTGCGGACACTTGAAGAGGTTTTCGCCGCTCTCCAGATCGTAGAACGACATGTTGAAGTGGGCACCGTTGCCGGTGCGGTTGGCAAAGGGCTTGGGCATGAAAGTCGCTAACAAACCTTCCTCCGCGGCGTAGTGCTTGGCCATGGTGCGGAAGAAGATGTAGCGGTCGCACATAGTTAGAGCATCGGCGTATTTGAAGTCGAACTCGAACTGCGAGTTCGCGTCCTCGTGGTCCAGCGAGTAGAGATCCCAGCCGAGGTCGTTGATCGCGGTGGAGACTTTGTCGATCCACTGATAGCGGTCGAGGAAACACTTCACGTCATAACAGGCCTTCGTCAGGTCGTCATCCGGGTTGGGGATTTTCAGCGTCCCGTCATCGGCGAGTTTGACTACGAACAACTCGCATTCGATGCCGAGGTTCATGCCGAATCCCATCTTCGCCGCTTCGGCGAGTTGTTTCTTGAGGGCGACGCGAGTGCTGACCTCATAGGGCTGGCCCTTGAAAGTGTTGTCTGCCGGAAACCACGCGACTTCCTTGTTCCAGGGCAGGACGCAGCCGCGGGTGAGGTCGGGCAGGGAGGCTATTTCATCGTCGTTAGGGCGCTGGCCGAGGCCGTCGAGAGCGTAACCGGTGTAAAGCTCGCTGCCAGCGGCGAAGTCCTCGAAGTGATCGATGGGCACGAATTTACCCTTGGGCACGCCGTGGATGTCGACGAAAGCGCCGATGCAATATTTAACGCCTTGTTTTTTGAGATCGTCGCGCATGGCGCGAATTTGTTCTTGGTTCATAAATTTTGGTAAATAAGTGTGAAGAGTGATGGCGTTATTTTGCCGGGGCAGCGAAAAAGAATCTCAGACAACGTCCGGATCGGAGACGGCGAGTCGCAGGACGGGAGCTTCTTTCTGCTCCGTGCCCGGCGGGTGGATCAGGTGGTCGATGTGCTTGCGCACACCCATGAAGGACGGATCGAACAGTTGCCCGAGATCCCGCGGGCGGGGCACGGGGACCTCGACCACTTCGTGGACACGTCCCGGGTTGGCATCCAGGACGAGGATGCGGTCGGATAGAAAAACCGCCTCGTCGAGATCGTGGGTGATGAAGACGATGGTGATGTCCACGTTCTTCCAGATTTCCAACAGATAGGACTGCATCTGGCAGCGCGTCTGGGCGTCGAGCGCGCCGAAGGGCTCGTCCATGAAGAGGACGCGTGGCTGGTTGGCGAGCGCGCGGGCGATGGCGACGCGTTGTTTCATGCCGCCGGAGAGCTGGTGCGGGTAGGCGTTTTCGAATTTTGATAGACCGACCAATTCAATCCATTCGCGGGCCTCGGACTCGGCAGAGAACGCGGAGGTGCCGGCCATGCGCGGCCCGAACATCACGTTTTCCTTCACCGTCCGCCACGGGAAGAGCGTGTAGCCCTGGAAGACCATGCCGCGGTCGGGGCCGGGGCCGGAGACGGGCTCGCCATAGACGCGTAGTTCGCCGCAGGTCGGGGTTTCGAGGCCGGCGAGAATTCTAACCAGCGTGGACTTGCCGCAGCCGGACGGGCCGATGACGCTGAGCAGCTCACGCTTGTGGACGGAGAAGGAAACGTCGTCGAGCGCGGTGATGACGCCGCGCGGGGTTTCAAACTGCTTGGTCAGGCCGGTGACTTGGAGGGCCACCGGGCGTTCGCGGAGGCGGGCGAAGCGGGCGGCGACTTCGGGCGATTGCTCGCGGTAGTCGGGAAGTGCGAGATCGGCGTTCATGGTTGGATTTCGCGTTTGCGGTTAGTCGCGGAGGCGAGCGCGTCGACAGGCCATTTCAAGGCTCTGATGAGACCTCGCGAGAACGGACCGGTTTTTCCCGCCCAAGGGAAGAAGAGTCCGTGCAGCCACGAGAGGAATTGGTCCATAACGAATCCGGTGACGCCGATGAGGATGATGACGGGGAACACGCGGTCGAAGTTCCGGAAGCGGCCTTGGGTCTCGATGAACTCGGTGAGTCCGCTTTTCACGCCGATGAGTTCGGCGATGACCAGCCAGGTCCATGCCCAGCCTAACAATATTCTGAGGTCGTTGTAGAGATTCGGCAGGATACCGGGAATGACGACATGGGTGATCATCTGGCGGGGTTTCGCGCCGAGCGTTTGCGCGGCCTCCAGCAGTGAGGGATCCAGCAGGCGGGTGGTTTTTGAAACGACGAGAATCATCTGGAAAACAGTGCCGATGAAGACGAGTGCGATCTTCGGCGCGTCCCCGGCCAGTAGGACCGCGACAAGCAGGGTGCTGAAGGTCGGCGCGGGCATGTAGCGGAAGAAATCGACGAAGGGTTCGAAGAGCTTCGAGAAAAAGTCGAAGACGCCGCAGAGGATTCCGATAGGGATTCCAACGACGCACGCCCACAAGAAGCCCATGAAGATCACCTGCAGGGACCGCTTGTAGCGGTCAAACATGGTCAGCTCTCCTTCCGGCACCGTGGCGGTGAAATCCCGCAGGCCGGTCCGGATCACTTCATCCGGTGCTGGAAGATAGATCGGGTTCGCCGGTCTGCCTTGCGGGATCAGTTTCAGGAGGGCTTGGTCCGGAAGTTTCGCGTAAGAAAACTCGGGCGAGGCGGCGGATAGCAGCGCCCAGTTCTGTCGCACGATCTCGAGGTTCTCCGGGGTGAGCGCCGGCTTGCGGGTGGTCTTAGCGCCGGTGGCGATGTCGCGCCAGAGGGTGTAGAGCACGGCATCATTCTGGGCCTCGGTGTAGGGCAGCCAGTCATGTGAAACGGCGAGTGGCGCGAGCTGGCGGAGAAGCTTCTGGTTCTTGCGCTTGGCTCCGCTCTCGGAGGTTCCCGCTGCGCGCGCAGCAAGGGTGGCGGCGTTGTCCTTCCTAACAGCCTCGACGAATTCCGGGAAAAATTTTCTGCTGACATGATCGCCCGCGGTGAAGACCGTCGTCACGCCCTCGCGTTCGGCGGAAAGTTCGATTTTCACATCCGGGTGCCAGATCCACGGCACATAGGAGACAAAGCACCACAACGCGATGGGAAGCAGGAACGAAACAAACGTGAGTGCGAGTTGTCGGGTCTGCGGCAGATCCCGGCGGATCAGAAACCAATCCTTGAAGATGCCGCGGCGGGTCATTGGAGATGCGGAAGATTGGTGGGTGTGAAATGCCATGCCGCCCGGCTTGCGTCGCGGCATGGCTTGGATTGAATTCTAACGAAAAACTTACTTGGCCTTCTCGGCGGCAAGAGCCTTGGTGAACGAAGGGTCGAGATACTTCGCTACATCCTGGCTTTTCTCGTAAACCTTGAACCTCAAGTTGAAATCGTCCGCAACCTTGGAGGATCCGTAAATGGTGCCGAGTCCGGGAGCGGTATCCCAGCGCTTCAGGGCGTCCGAGAGTGAGAGGATTGCAGTACCTTTGAGGAAGGGCTCATATTCTTCCGGAGTGATTTTGACCCTGGCGGAGAGGATTTTCAGGACTTCGTCGAGGTTCGCTTCATCGGCCATGTAGTCGGCGATGCGGTACCAGACCCTGGTGACTTTCATCCAGTCGTCTTTGCGCTTTTCGAGGCTCTCGGGGGAAACGGCGAGCACGTCGTAAATGATTCCAGGCGCGTCGGCCGAGGTGAAGATCGGTTTCGAGCCGGGCAGCACCTTGAGGGCTTGGCCTGAATTCGGCTGCCATGCGCCGATAGCGTCCACGGCTTTCGAGGCGAGGACTTGCGGTGTTTCGTTGGTGGGCGTGTTGACGATGGTGACTTCCTCGGCCTTCATGCCGGCTTTTTCCAGTCCGGTGAGCAGCAGGAGGTGGGAAACGAAGCCTTCTTCGAGACCGACCTTTTTGCCCTTGAGATCCTTGATGGATTCGATGCCGGGCGCGGCGACAATCATGTCGTTTCCGTTTGAGAAATCATTGATGATGATGGCGACAGATGGCTTGCCAGTGGCTCCGGTGACGAGGGCGTCGCCGTTGGTCATGCAGACCGCATCGGCCTTTCCGGAGACGTAGGCATCCATCGAAGGCACGTAGTCGAACCATAGGAACTCGACTTCCACGCCGGCTTCCTTGAACCAGCCTTTTTGCACGCCGATCTCCCAAGCGACCCAGCCGGGCCAGTCGGAATAAGCGACTTTAAGAGGCTCGGCGTTGATGCTCCCGCACATGGCGAGGAGTGCGAACGCAGTGGATGCGAGGCGGGGAAACGATTTCATGGCGGTTTGGAATTGGAGTTGAAGAACGTTGCGGTATGAAGGTTTAGCCGTTTGTTCACACCAGTTTAAGCACGGGCCATACCAACTTCCGCTGCCATAGGCGTGGCTCCGATTGAGGAATTTTCCCCAAATGACGCCCCGCGTGGTTTTTACGGTTTATCCCCGCGCCGCAGTGACTCTAGGGTGAGGGCATGAACGAATCGCAAACCCCTCCGAAGAACATTGTTCTGATCGGCTTCATGGGAAGTGGCAAATCCACGGTCGGGCGCGAGCTGCACCAGCGGCTCGGCTATCCGCTGATCGACATGGACCACGTCATCGAACAACGTGCGGGCAAGCCGATCACCGCGATTTTCGCGGAGGATGGGGAGCAAAAATTCCGCGAGATGGAGACGCAGCTGTTGGAAGAGCTCGCCGATCCCACGGCGACCCGCCGGATCATTTCGACCGGCGGTGGAGTGGTCGGGCGGCAGGAGAACCGGGAGCTCTTACGCCTGCTCGGCTACGTCGTCTGGCTGCATGCGCCGACCTCGGTGATTCTCGACCGGACGTCGAAAAACCGGGACCGGCCTTTGCTCCACACCGACGATCCGGCAACGCGGGTCGAGGCGCTGCTCACCGAGCGCAAACCGCTCTACGCAGAGACCGCCCACCTCAAAGTGGAAACTGCGGGCTTGGATTGCAAGGAGCTGGCGACCGGCATCCTTGAAAGCGCGCGCTACTTCTTCACCGGCCATTTGTGAGCGCCATGGTCGGACAAATCAAAGTGTGGGCCAAGGAACTGGGCTTCGACGATTGCCGGATCGCGGTGGCGAAAGAAGCGAGCCACGCGGATTTGTTCCGCGACTGGATCGCGGAAGGAAAACACGGGGAAATGGCGTGGCTGGAGCGCACTCCGGAACGACGGTGTGACCCGCGGGAAGTGCTGCCCGGTTGCAAATCCATCATCTGTCTCGCGCTGAACTACTATCCGGGCAGTAGTCCATTTCCTGCCGGCCACGAGGGTGGCTACCGGATTGCCCGCTATGCCTGGAACGAGGACTACCACGATCTCATCGAAAAGCGGCTGAGGGAATTCGACTCGAAACTCCAATCGCTCGGCGGCACGCAGCGGTACTACGTAGACACCGGGCCGGTGCTCGAACGCGACTTCGCGAGTGACGCCGGGCTCGGGTGGAACGGGAAATCCACGGTGCAGATCCACCGCCGAATGGGTGCGTGGTTTTTTCTGGCCGAATTGCTGACCACACTCGATCTAACGATCGACACCCCGTTCGGCGACCACTGCGGGAAATGCACCGCCTGCATCACCGCTTGTCCCACGCAGGCGATCACCGCGCCGCGGCGGGTGGACGCGCGGCGCTGCGTTTCCTATCTAACGATCGAGCACAAGGGTCCGATTCCCGAGGAATTCCGCGTGGCGATGGGCGACCGGATTTACGGCTGCGACGATTGCCTCGACGCCTGCCCATGGAACCGCTTCGCCAGTGAGTCACGGGAAATGACCTTCCACGCGAGAGCCACAGTATTCGAAAAACGCCTGCGCGATTTCCTCGAACTCGATGACGACGGCTTCCGCAGCCTGTTCGCCAAGTCACCAGTAAAACGCATCAAGCGCCCGAGATTCCTTAGAAACGTTTGCGTTGCGTTAGGAAATACCGGCACCGCCGAGGATCTTCCCGCATTGCGGAAAGCCGCAGCGGACATGGATCCGCTGATCGCCGAGCACGCCGCGTGGGCGATGGCCCGGATCCGCGAGCGGCTGGACGTTTGGAAATCGTAGTTTTTTGATGACGATCACCAGGCAATGAGATCTGCCGGGAGGCAGCGCAGATTGGCAGAGGGAATGAGTGTCCGGTTCGAGGTTCCGGGCACGATCCAGGTAACACTGCAATGCTCGCCGCCGCTTCCCTGTTTGTGTAGAATTTCCAGATAATAAGAACGCCCGGCCACAAGATGGATTGGTGAGGAAGTCTGCCCCGGAGTCTGGGTGTAGTTTTGATAGGCCGACCAGGTCGCCACGCTGGCGACGCGTGCGATTCCTTCCCGCTGTTCGTCGGTTGATAGCCATAGCTCGCTTTGGTCATCGCCGGCAATAGAGAAGACATGGGTCCCGGTGATGCTGGGGACCAGATACCCGCGGGTCCGCTCGAGATAGTTCGCCCCGAGGAGATTGCCGGTGCCGCCGGTGAACCATGGGGCTTGGGTGGTGGGAACCAAGCGCACATCATCGGGAGCCCGGCTGGTCATGACCGTTGCAGCGGTCGAAAGAGTGTTACCTGGAACGTTCATCCAAACCTCGTGCAACAAGTAGCCGCAATATCCGGCGAGGGCGGGATGATAACGGGACGACGGGCTGAATCCAAACGAAGTCCCGACTTCGGCACCCGCGAGATATCGCAGGTAGAGTGGAGCACCTCCATGCACGGAAATTTCGCTGCGGGCGTCGGGGAGGGTCGGGAGATCGCCCGAGGGCTCTTCTCCGAAGAGCGATGACCGGGGAAACTGATAGTTATAAGGTATGCCGTCCTCGTTGGCGTCGTGCCAGATAGATTGATCCATCACCGGCATGAACCTCACAAACTTGCGTGGCGCATCGGTCACTTTCCCGGCACCAAAGGTGAGCCTGGCGCTGCCGTCGGAATGAGGCTGGAATCCACGCCTGCCGTCCGGCATCCCGATCCAAGGACCGCCCGGGCTGGCTGCCACCTGGGGGACGACGCTTGCCATCGGCCCAGTCCGTGCTCCGGAAAGACTCGCGTAAACTTCGGCGGAAACCACCTGGATTTCTGCGGACGAAGTGTTGTCCGCGACCCGTGGGTCGGAGCCGAGGACAAATTCAGAGAAGTTATCACGTCCATCGCCGTCCCAGTCACCGCGGTGCGGAGGTTCTGGGCGATCGGAAAGTGCGTTGTCGAGCACGTAGGCATCGAAAGCGGTATGACTTTGGTGTCGGAAAAGACTCTCCGCCTCCGCCTCGCGATTCCACTGCATGTTCCACAGGACATCACCAAATGCCATGGCGGCGGCGGTGACAGATCTCTGCCGTGACGGATCGCGCTGCTGCAGGAATGCGAATGAACTGCAATAGTGATGCAGTGCGACATGGTTGCGCCGGGCAAAAGCAGGAAAGTTTTGTGGAGGCTCCCGCAGGAAGAGCAAGGGATTTGCCAACAAGAAATCCAGCGTCCTCCATGCAGCCAATGCCAGCGGCGTGCGCGGCGATCCGAAAGCCCCTATCACCACCTCCTCATAGACCGCTGCACTTTCTCCCGCAGTCACCCGTGCCTTCCAAAGCGACTCTTGCCGATTGGCGAAATCCCGCTGTTCACCGGTCGACGCCGGGGTCTGCATAATCAGCCAGTCTAACACCTCGCGTTGAACGGCGGCGGGAGCTGCCACGTGGCTGCCGGTGAAGCTCCAGTCTTTCAGATCGCCGCTATCCAAATAGGAGGAAAGGTAGGTGGCGTCGCGACTCAGATAGTTGTTTGCTCCGGCGTCCGAGGCACCGTTGGCCCGTGCCACCAGGATCCCAGGCAGATACATATCCCTCGCCCTGTTATAGTTGTTTCCCAACCAGCCGCCCATCGAGAACACACCCGCCACCAGCGGAGCGTTCCCCATGGCGACACCGAAGCTGCCAAGCCCACCACCCGAAAAGCCGCCCGCAAAAATGCGGTTAGGATCTATCTTCAGATTTCCCAGCGCGTGCTCAAGGATCGCCCGGATGAAATGGGTTCTAGCCAATGATTCCTGCCCGTTTATGGCTTGGGAAATCCCAATTAGAATCCACTTCTTCTCTTCCGCCACCGTGCGGAAGTGATCGACCATTCCACCGCCACTCGGCGACAAGGTGAAGAGGACGGGAAACGGCGTGGGAGAGGTCGAGTAGTTGGTCGGCAGGGCGAGATCGTAATAAGCGAGGTGTCCGGGAATTGAAATGGTCCCCCGGCCACCCGCAGCCACGTTGATGACCGGCGGGGGAGTCACCTTCAGCTCAACCGACTCGCCGCGGATCGCGCCGTCTGGGTTGGATACCGTCACCTGATAAGTCCCAGCCTTCGCTTCGTTTACTGCGGCGACGGTGATCTGGTCTGCGGTTTCACCTGGGACAGGTAATCCATTTCGGGTCCACTGATAGCTCAGCATGTCACCCGCAGCGTCCACGTAAGCGGCGAAATAATCCCCCGCCTTTACCTGCAGCGACCCGCTCTGCGAGATGATCGCAGGAGGTGAAGCTTCCATTAGCGATGCCCAGCCGAAGGCGAGGATCGAAGTCAAAACCAGGTTTCGCTTTGACGGCATTAGAAAAGAACCTGCCGCAGGCTACAGCACGATCTTCTTAAACTTCGGCACCAGCAGGTTCATGAGAATCCAGGCGATGATGTAAGCGGAGCCGCAAACCACGAAGAGAATGCCGTAGCCCACCTCCACCTTGCCGAGCGCGGTGAAGTGTTGGAGCAGAAGTCCCGCCGCGCGGGCGATGAGGATGCCACCCACCGCGCCGGCCATGCCGCCGATACCGGTGACCGATGCGACCGCTTTTTTCGGAAACATATCGGAGACGGTGGTGAAAATGTTAGCCGACCACGCCGCGTGGGCGGCACAGGCAATGGCAATGGTGGCCACCGCATACCAGGTGTTGATCGCGCCCAGTTTCGAAGCGAGCAGCACCGTCAGCGGGAACAGCGCGAAGATGAACATCGCCAGCTTTCGGGCCTTGTTGGCATCCATGCCACCATTGATGAATTTCTTGGGCAGCCAGCCGCCGAAGATTGAGCCTGCGGTGGATACCGTGTAGACGATGGCAACGGCGAACGGCCAGCTGATGACGCCTGGGATGTCGGATTTGTCACCTGCAAAACCGGGGTTCGCCAAGAGATACTCTTGGGCCTTGCGGGCATTTTCCCCTTCCAGGAACGACGGCAGCCAGAACAGGAAGAACCACCAGATCGGGTCAGTGAGAAACTTGCCGACGACGAAGGCCCAGGTCTGCCGGAATGTCAGCAGGCGCAGCCAAGGGACTTTTTCGTTGGCGACGTCGGCCCGCTCGGCTTCCTGCTCGTCGAGGTCGCTGTGGATGAAATCGTATTCCGACTGGGACAGTTTTCCGCTTTTCAGCTTGTTGGCGGGGGACTCATACATCGTGTACCAAAAAACAAGCCACAGCAGTCCGACCGCACCGGTGAGGATGAACGCCCACTCCCAGCCCCAGTGTCCCGCGATCCATGGCACGCAGAGCGGGGCGACGATGGCGCCGACGTTGGCGCCCGAGTTGTAGAGACCGGTCGCGAGCGCGCGCTCCTTTTTCGGGAACCACTCGGCGATCGCCTTGTTAGCTGCCGGGAAATTTCCAGCTTCGGTCAGGCCAAGAGCGGCCCGCCACATTCCGAAACTCCACGTGTGATGACCGAACGCGTGGCCGATGGCAGCGACACTCCAGCCGATGAGTGAATAGGCGTATCCCTTTTTCGTGCCCACCTTGTCGATGATCTTACCGGCTAGCAGCATGCCGAGCGCGTAGGCGATTTGGAAACAAATGACGACGGTGGAGTAGTTCAGCTCCTGATCCGCCTTCTCGAGCCCGAAGACTCCGTCCTCCGAGAGGGTTTGCTTGAGAAGCCCCAGAACATTCCGGTCGAGGTAATTGACGGTGGTGGCGGCGAAGACAAGCGCGCAGATAGTCCACCGATGGCGGCCGATGTTTTCATTCACTGAGGAGAACGACATGATAATGGGATACGTGGGTTTGCGGGGAGCTTTTCAATTCAATTCAGGTTGCGACGTTGGCGGGGTGAAATACCTCTGACAAGAAACAAAATGTGGCCGGACCAGTTGACCTGCAGTCAGTGTGGCCGGAAATAACCCGGCCGGGTTATCCTTGGAGCGCCCGCAGCGCCCCGCGCACCAGCGCCTCGGTGGGAGCCGCCGGGTCCGCGTCCAACACCTTTCGCACCGCCTTGCGTGCGTCCACCTGTTTGTAGCCCAGTGCGATGAGTGCTAACTCCGCATCCGCCGCGCCAGCACTTACCTGACCTGCCGCCGCGTCCTGCCAGGTTTCTGTCACTCCTACCTTGTCCTTGAGCTCGAGCACGATCCGCTCGGCTGTCTTTTTGCCCACGCCCTTGAGTTTTGAAAGCCCCACCACATCGCCAGCCACCACAGCCTGTTTGAATCGTGTCACGTCCATCCCGCTGAGCACCGAGACCGCCATCGTCGGCCCCACGCCGCTCACCCGGTCGATGAGTAGCAGGAAGACGTCCCGCTCCTCCTCGCTCGCGAACCCGAACAATTTCTGCCCGAGCTGGCTGAAATGCAGGTGCGTCCGCAAATCCACCTCAAGCCCCTCCGCCGCATGCAGCCGGTCGAAGGTGGAAAGCGGGATGAAAACCTCGTAGCCCACCCCGTGCACATCCACCACCAACCGGTTCGGATACGCCTCGATCACCTTACCCCTCAGTCTCGCTATCATCCTCCAAGCTTGGACACGCCGTTTGGGCCGTCAATGTCGATATCCGACGACAGAGTAAGTGAATTCTCGTCACGCTCGAATCCACCTGACCCACAAGAAGCCCTATCGTCGAAGAACCACTGCCAAGAGAGTTCTTTGCGAAATCGGCACAAAAAATTCCCTGCCATTCATGATTCACTTCCAATCGCCCCGGAATCCGACAAATCTCGGCCACCGAACCTCCAAAAGCACACTCAGCGAACCCGTTTTTTCATGGTGCACCATACCCTCATCCTCCTCGCCGTCGCCGGATTCCTGGCATCCTGTGCCGCACCCGTGCCATCCCCACCACCGCAACTCTCGCCGCGGACCAGAATCGTGGTGGCCGAGCCACCGCCGGGCCCGGTCAAAGTGGACATCTCGATGGCCACCCAGACCGCGCAACTCCTTACTAAAACCGGCATGTTGCTCGCGGAAATGGACGTTTCGACCGGCATGGAGGGCAAGGAAACCCCGCACGGCAGCTTCCGTGTCACTGAGAAGCTCCCTCACAAGCGCTCGAATCGCTACGGCCAGTATGTGCGGCCCGACACCCGTGAGGTCGTGGTGGCCAAGCACTGGGAACACGTCGGCCCCAAGCCTCCGGGCACGGTCTATCAGGGCATCTCGATGCCTTGGTGGATGCGGCTCACCGCCGACGGCGTGGGGATGCACGTCGGGGGATTCGCGCGCGGTGAAGCGACCAGCAAAGGCTGCATCCGGGCACCTGAGGAAGGCCAGCAGTTCTTCTATCAACACTGCCGCGTCGGCACTCCCGTGCGGATTCATGGGGGAGGCCACCCGCAACCCACCGCGCTCTAGCATCATCGCGGACAAGGACGGCAGGCACGCAATGCCGACGTGATGCGGACTTCGCTTCCGGGTTGACTCTTCCGACAACTGAAACAGCATGCGGGCATGAAAATCCGCACCTGGCTTGCCCTCGGTTTCATCGCCCTGCATCAGCCTGCCCTCGCCAACGGCGGCGGCTACTTCCGCGGCGGGGTGGAGCGGGCGGGCGACGTCGCTGGCTTCGAGCCCTCAGAAACGGAGAAAATCCGCATTCTCGACGAAAAACTCACCGTCGTACTCGGCCCGAAATCGGCAGATGTCGAGGTGCGCTATCTGATGCGCAACGAAACCGACAAGAAGGTGAAGGTGCGCTTTGGGTTTCCGGTGGAGGAGCTTTTCGACAATTCCATGATGGTTGAGGGAGGCGCGGCAGATCCCGAACAATCGGACCGAAGCGATGGAAAGCTGAAGTATTGCCGGAACTACACAATCACCACCTCCGGCAAGCCCATCAAATCAAAATGGCAGGGAGAGGAAAAGGCGGGTGACGATAAACGCTTCAAGGGCATCGCAGGCTGGTTGATCTCTGAAATTACCTTCGCCGCCGGCGAGGAAAAACCAGTCATGATTCGTTTCCAAAGCGACTATCCATCGGAAAAATGGAGCGTGAGCGACGATTCCTTCACGGGAGCAGCGCTTTTCAAATATCGGCTTTCGACAGCGGGCTGCTGGGCAGGAACCATCGGTAGCGGAAAGATCATTTTAAAACCAACTGGTATCGATCCAAGGGATCTCAAAGTCCTGAAACCGGTGAACCGTTTCAAAAAGGAGGGTGAGAGCTGGGTGTGGAACTTCGAGAACCTGGAGCCAACACTGGCTGACGATTTCGAAATCGAAGCGTCTCCCGCAATCCACGGTTACAATGGCTCCAAAACCACCCGCTACATCGAGCGAGGAAGCAATTGGACAATGTCCCTCACCAACTATCAGATCAAGGCGAGTTCATTCCTGCCTGCGGAAGGCGACCACTCCTACGAGCCGGAAAAAGTGAAAAACTTGTGGGGCCACGAAGCCTGGAGCGAAGGAGTCAAGGTTTCCGGCGTCGGTGAATGGTTGGAACTCACGCCGGCAGTTCCCAAGCCTCTGATCGCGATCGAACTCGAACCGGGAATGGCCAAGACCGAGGAGTTGTTCAAGGCCAACGCCCGCCCGAAGAAGGTGCTGGTTGAGCTCAATGGCGAGAAGCGCTTCTCGGTGGCAATCCCCGACCTGAAAGAAGCGCACCGCATTCCGATTCTCGATTATGCCAAGCCAGTGAAAAAGATCCGGCTCACCTTCGAGGAAGTCTGGCCGGGTACGAAGTTTGAAGACCTCTGCGTCAGCGGGATCCGGCTTCAGGTGAAACTCGATAAAAAACCGAAGCTTGAACCATCCCGTTAGGTTTCTGGCGGTTGTTCTCACCGCGGTCTCTCTTGCCCGCGCCGGGCAGGAGCTCCCCGTGTTTCTCGCGGACAACCATGCCGAGACGGCGGGCTGGATCACCCGGAATTTCGATCTCGACGATTCCCACGCCCTCGTTCTTGTAGACGCGCATTCGGACGCATCGGCGGTGGAGCGCTCCGAGGAACTGCGCGAAGAGCTGAGGCGCGTGCCGTCGGAAAAGGAACGCGCGGTTCGGATCGAAAACTGGCGTAAGAGCGGACGCCTGCAGGCATTCAACTGGATCGAACCGCTGATGCCGCGGCCGCTGGATCACGTCTTGTGGTTGGCCACGCCGGAGCTCGATGACGCGCAGCGGGCCGCGAAGACCTTGGATGCGGTCGGCTCGTTGGATGGCAGGCTGGAGGTGGAACCCAGATTCGCCGGATCGTTTGAGCGGCGGTGGAGGACCTGTGATTTGAAAGGTTTCCTCAAGTGGAATCCGGGGAGCCGCCCGGGTCATCCTCGCCATCGACCTCGACTTTTTCGCAGGCATGAATCCGGCGGACCGCGAGGCGATTTTCGAGGCGATCTGGGAACGCGCGATGGATTGGCCCGGCCTCGCCGGTATAGCCTTCGCCGTGTCGCGGCCATGGCTAACGGACGATGCCGAGGCGGACGCATTGGTCGCGCTGGCAGTGGAAGCGGTGCGACAGACGCGCGGCGCGAGATTGGAAATGGACGCATCGCCGGACGACCGTCCCGACACCTCGCTGAAAGCAGCGGAATTGAAACAACCCGTGCCCCGCTGGAGCCTAACCAAGTCGTCACCGGCCACGCGCATGAAGTTATGCGGCCTCGGCGAACGGCTGACGATCACCGACCGGAATGGAGTGTGGCTGCCATCGATCTGGCAGGAGGAGTTCGGCACCTCAGTGATCTTCCCGGCGAGCGGTGAGGTGGATTGCGATCACGTCTGGCGGTTTCCGCTCGGCCAAGAGCCGGTGCTGAGGATCGACGCTCCGCCAGATGCGACCGGAAAAACCCGCTGGTTTCTCGTGGAAGCGGCGAGGACAGCGTATGATTTGCTGCCTGCCACCGGACTCGGGAAAAGTTTTTCCAACTTCCCTGCCCGCTGGATTTACGGGAAACGCCGTAGTTTGGGTGAGACGGCGGATTTTCAACTCGATCCCGCGAAATGGCGGCGCGAGAGCGGCGGGCGGTTCATCATCGAGGCGGAAGTCGAAACGCCGCATGGCTGGCTTCCGGCTCCCGCCATCGAGCTGCGCATCCGCGTCGGCGAAGGGTTCCGCGGGGCGCTATCAGAATGTTCCGGCATGCCCTACGTCTTCGGCATCGCGGGCGTCGCGAGCGGCGATCTATCCGGCGTGGAGTCCGGCTGGGGCAGCGATTGCGCGAACCTGCTCATCCACGCCTGGCGGCGAAACGGCATCCCGCTCAGCTGGGGCGATCCCGGTCGCCTGCGCTCCCAGCTCGCCACAAAAGCGGAAAACCTGCGCCTGGCGGACCCCATACCAATCACCTCCGCAGAGCTTGAAGCGGGCGTGGCCATCGACTTCGGCAACCATGTTGCAGCACTCTGGCAAGACCGCGAACCGGTGGATTCGTTAGATGGAAACGATCTCGTCATGCATCATCTCGGCGGCTCGCCGGAAATCGTCGCGCTGGCAAGACTGGCGGAGACACGCCCGGTGTTTTCACTGCGCGTGCCGCGGGTTTCCGGATCCTGCCAGTTGAAGTTCGCCGGCGACGTGGTCCTCGCCGGAGAGGACCGTGAGGTGCTCGATGGATTTACCCGGGGCGATGCCGACCTCTTCCTCGTGAATCTGGAAGGCATCCCTTCGCTGCGCCCGCCGGTTGAAAGACTTCGCTACGATTTCCGCTTTCCGAGGGAGCGGCTCGCGTGGTTGAGAGAGTGCGGGGTGGACGCCGTTTCTCTGGCGAACAATCACGCCGGCGACGCCGGACCGGACGGACTCGTCGAGGGCATGGCTGCTTTGGAAAAAGCCGGCATCGCATGGTTCGGTGCCGGGAAGAACGAAGCGCAGGCCTGCCAGCCATGGCGGGTGGAGCGGAGGGGAGTCAAGATGGCGGTTTTCGGAATCAGTTGTTTTGAAACGGGTGCCGCACAATCGGATCGCGCCGGAGTGGCGGTAATGCCACTCCATCAGAAAATCCTCGAACGGGAATTCCAACAAGCGCGGGCGGTGGGCGAGCGATTGGTGGTGATGGTCCATGGCGGCACCGAATATGACCTCCAGGTGAACGACGAACAGCGCCACTGGGCGCGATGGCTTGCCGCGCGCGGGGCGCATTTTGTCGTGGGAGCCCATCCACATGTCATCCAGCGTGAGGAAATTCATGGCGGCACCATCATCCTGCATTCACTCGGAAATGCGGTTTATCCCAAAGTGCTCAAAGGCGCGGATTCGGGGCGGGTCCGCGAACTGGAGATCGACATGAATTAATGGTTTCCAGAACGGACGGAAAAAGTTTATACCCGCCCCTAATCAAAGCGGTCGGAGAATTCCGGCGTTTTTCCACCCATGGCCCGGACATCGAAAATCCTGCTGGTGACCCACGTGCTCGCGCTGGTTCTGGGCTACGGCGTGGTCCGGAAATCGCTGGAGCGCGGGCAGGTGAATGACGAGGACACGCCGGAGTTCACAAAACTCGCGGACCGGGACGAACAATCTCCCTCCGACGACGGGGATGGGTTGCTCGCTGATTTCCTGAACGAGCGGTCCGGAAAAAAATCCAGATACGCGGAATTGAAGACGGCTCTGCCCGTGGCGAAGGACTTGAAAGGCGCGGTGGTCTCCGCGGTCGCCGGTCTGGGAGGCGCTGATTGGAGGAGCGGTCTAACGCGTGAGGAACAGGCGGCGCGCGTTGCGGAAGTCGAAGTGCGGGTCCTGCACTGGATGAAAGACAATCCACTCGAGGCGATGGGATTTGTCATGAACGATCCCGCTTGCGAGGAGGCAGGGATTCCGGAGTTGCTAGACAAGCACGTATTTCTCGAGACCGCCACGGAGAAGGGCGTGCTCAACTCGGTCGACTGGCTGGCGAGAGACCCGCTGACCTTCGGCACCTTGTGCGCGGTGGCCCTGAATGAAATGAGGGCGGGCGGCGGGTTTGCCATGTATGAAAAACTGGCGGAGGCGATCTGGCGGAGTTCTAGCAGGGATGCATTCCTGGAGTTCCGGGCGGAGCCATTGGTCTCGGAAAATCCGGCGGATGACGGCGAGCGGTTTCTGCGGTTGGTCGGCGCGGCCACCCGGTTTGAGGAAAGAGACAGGTTGTTAGCGATGGTGAAGCGCATCCGCGGAACCGCAGATAAAACCGATCTGCTCGCGGGCTTCGCCGGATCTAGCGGGGCGGCGGCCGAGTGGCTGCGCACGGTTCTGAAGGGTGACGAGTTGAAAGGCGAACTCCCCCGCGGATCGCGGGATGATCTGAATCAGGAGATTCTCGGCGTCGCCGGGCTGGAGATGGATAGACGGTTGGAGATCTTCCAGGAGGATCCGACATCCGAGGGGCGGTCGAGGCAGGAGCTGGTGGATGAACTGATAGGCTGGGACGTGGTGAGCCTGTTGGAGAACGGCCGCGACTGGCGGTTCGAGTTCCGGAACGGAAAGGCGTCGCTGGACGACGTGCTGACGGCGGTCCGCCGCGGCTTGCCCAAGCTGCCGGAGGCGGGCGAGGAGGCAATGGGGGTGGCCTTGTATCGCGAGCTTGCCGAGGAGAATCCGAAAAAGGCGTTGCCATTGCTCGATCCGTTTCCGCCGGACAGGCGGCGGGAGGTGTTGTTGGATTCCACCTGGCTCAACTTCGTGAATGTTTCGCCGGACGATTTCCTGCGCTTTCTGGCAGACGTCCCTGAGGCGAAATCCCCCGAAGAGCAGGAGCGGAAACTCAAGGGCTGGAGCACGCGGGCTCCCGCCTACCTGTGGCGCTACGGCGACGACTACATCGAGTGGGTGAAACAGATGCCGCCCGGCATCCACCGGGAAGCCGCGATGAATTCAATCCTTCTGGCAACCGCCGGGGAGAATCCCGAGCAAGCCCGCGAACTCGGCGAACAGTTCTATCCGCGCAAACCATGAGCAGAATATCCAGGGCGATTCTCTTGGCGAGCCACCTGCTGTTGTTAGCGGCGGGCGGATGGATCGCGTGGCAGTCCGCGACCCGCGGCGGTCTTTTCCAACAGGAGTCCGCCGCGAAATCAGGGAAACCGGGTCGACCGCAAGGGGCGGCCTATCGCCCGGCCAAGCAGTGGACCGGCAGCGAATACGCGAGAGCATGGAAGGCGCTGCGAGGCGGGATCTACACCACCAAAGAACGCGTCCAGGTTCAGCGGGATTTGCTGGAGCGCTGGGCGGAGGTGGATCTGGCCGCCGCCATCGAAGCCGCGCTCGGCGAAACGTGGGACCGCGACGGTGGCACCGGGTTCGATCCCAGCGGCCCGTTGCTGGATGTTTTTTCCGAGGCCTTGGCAAACAACCCGCAGGAAGGCTGGGACATGATCCGCGGGCGGCAGTTCGGCGTGGGCACCGGCATGCTGCGGCGGGTGTGGATGGAGTCGGTCGGCATGAAGGATCCGCTTTTTCTAGCAAACCGGGTCGCGGAGCTTTCCTGGCGGGACCGGCCGGTGGCGATCGGGATCTGTCACGCCGCCGTCGAGGCCGGAGCAGGTGGAGTGACGGAAGCCGGGCTGTTCAGGATTTTCGCGGAATTGCCGCCGGAGATGGTAAGCGCGGAACAGTTGGTGGAGTTCGCTTCCCTGCCGGCGGGTGCCATGGATCTGCTCGCACTGAAGCAGGAAATCATCCGGATGGGTGGTGACGGGAGGATGGTGAAGGTGCAGGCGATGTTGCTAGGCCAGGCGCTCGCGGACCAGCCCGCGGAGGTGGTCGCCGGCGAAATCGACGGACTGCCGCAGGCGGTGCGGGAGGAAGTCATTTGGGCGGCGTTCAAAGATTCCGGCACTCCGGAGAGCGTGCTCGGGCAGGTGGATCTGCTAGTCGACGAAGAAGCCTGGGCAAAACTGGAAAATCCGGAAACCGGACAACAACTCCGGAAGACCGCTCGCAGCGGTACGGCCCGCGAAGTCGCCGACTGGGCGATGACCCTGCCGGTGCGGCAAGAGACCTTGGAGCTCTTCCAGCACGGTGTGGAAATTTTCCTCGCCGAGAATCTGGAGATCTCAGGCCGCTGGTTGGATGAGTTGCCGGACAGCGTCTGGCGCGACCGGGCTTACGCGGGATTCTCGCAAGCCGCCCTGAACGTGCACAATAATTCCAGAGCCTCGCGCTGGGCCCTCAACCGCATCGGCGACCAGGATTTCAAAAGCGAAGCCGAGGACTGGCGCACGCAGTGGGAGAAAAGAACGGGATGGACGAAGAAATGAGCGTCCGCTTCAATCCCCCCCGACGATGAACGAACTCAAACAAAAACTCACGGCCCTCGGACTCAGCGAGGAGATGACCGACAAGGCGATCACCACCGTCGCGGATTTCGTGAAGTCGAAAATCCCGGAGTTCTGTCATGGCATGATCGATGACGTCCTCGCAGGAAAATCCCCCAATACGGGTGGTCTGCTTGGCAGCCTTGGCGGCCTCTTGGGCAAGAAATAGTCCGCAGGGGCGTGGAGCATAGGAGATTCGAACTCCTGACCTCTTCATTGCGAACGAAGCGCTCTACCAACTGAGCTAATGCCCCTCACGACCTTTCACGCGAATCCGTGCCATTTTGCAGGCAGGATCGCAAGGTGCAAGTTTTGCGGAATCTTGAGAAATCCCCTGTCTTCGGGCTGATCCGCACGGGCGGATGGCTTTGTCACGGCTTCCAGCTGCTGGTGCTCCAGCGGAGCCCTCCGGGCGCGGAAATCCCGGGCAAGAAGGAATTGTAAATTGTCTGACATGGGTTCTACTTTCGGGTCGTCAGGGCGCTTCACATTTCAAGAAAATATCCGGCCCGATTAACAATGTTTTGCCATCCACCTTCAATTCTCCATGATTCCCGCATGAAACCGGTTCTTTGGATTCCCGCATTCAGCGCGTTTGTTCTTGTTCTCTCCAGCTGTGGAAACAGCGGAAACAGCGGTACGCAGCAATCCGGCACCGGCCCGTTCGACCGGAGCGGCCGCTACATCGAGGAATGGGCGGACAACCCCTCGAAGTGGCGCAAAGCCGGAAGAGCGCCGTCGCCGCATGAGTTGAAGTCCGACGAGTTGCCGGAAATCGCCCAAAACGAGCAACCGCCGCAGAACGCGAATCCGCTCGCCCCGACCACCCCATCCAAGCTCACGCCGGTCATTTCCCAGACCCAGGTCACCTCGAAGCCGAAGCCCACGGCCACCACCACGACGACCGCTACCAAGCCGAAGCCGGTGGTGGCATCGTCCAAGCCGAAACCCAAACCCGTGGTGAAGGCCAAGCCCAAGCCGAAATCCATCCGCTACGTCGTCAAGAGCGGCGATTCGCTTTCCGCCATCGCCTCCCGCACCGGCTCATCGGTGTCCGCCATCAAGAGCGCCAACGGCATTTCCGGCACCCTGATCCGGCCTGGCCAGTCGCTCACGATTCCGAAGAAATAGGCTCATTCTCCGTCGGTTCCGCCGTAGATCGCCTCGTAAAATGTCGCGGCGGTCAGGTGGTTCCCGAACGGCGTCGGATGGCTTCCGTCATCCATGAAGAGGCCGGCTCCGCGGTTGGCGGAGACCTCGGCTTCCCAAGCGTCGCCGACGGGCACGACCACGAGATCGCCGGCATTTTCCGCGGCCGCCTGGTAGCCCTCGCGGAGCCGCCGCGTCATCGAGTGAAAGTTGTCGCCCGGGAGATTCCGGTCACCGTGACAGCGGCCCCACGTCTGGTAGAGGATCGGCACCGCGCCGTGCTGGCGGACCAGTAGAACGAGCTCTCGTAATGGCGGAAACATGGCTTCCGCCCGTTTTTTCGGCGGGAGCGCGGGGATTTCACTCTGCTCCTGGATCACGATGATGTCCCAGCGGCCGTCGCGGATCTTGCGCAGCGTCGGCTCGTTTTCCGCATGCCGCTTGAGCGTCCAGCCGCCGTAAGTCGCGTGACCGGTGCGGACTTTTTTCCCATGACTGGCGGCGATTTTCGAAAATTCCCTGGGGACTCCGAAGCTGTAGCTGTTCCCCACGAAGAGCACCGCGAGATCCGGCTTCGCCCGCACCCGCCCGGCCAGTTCGCGTCGTGGATCGGATCCCGCCGGGCCGGATGGCAGCCGGATCTGCGTCGAACAGGCGGAAATGCCGAAAAAACCGAGCAGGCAGGCGAGATTCACAAGAAAACGGGCGGGGGATTTCACGCTCTAGGGTGTGCGGTGTCGTAGGCTTGTTTCAGGCGTTCCTTGGTCACGTGGGTGTAAATCTGCGTGGTGGAAAGCGAGGCATGCCCCAGCAACGCCTGCACGCTGCGAAGGTCGGCGCCGGCATCCAGCAAGTGCGTGGCAAAGCTGTGGCGGAGTTTGTGCGGACTGATGCCGAACGGGATGCTGCTGTGTTTCAAATACTTCTTAAGTAGCTGATCCACCGCCTGCTGGGTGATCCGACGGTGGCGAGTGCTTAGGAACAGCGGGCCCGAGGTCACCGCCGCCGCTTGGCGGTAGCGTTGGATGGCGGACAGCGCCGGGCCGCCGACCGGAACCATGCGCTCCTTCGAGCCCTTGCCGAAGACCCGCAGCGTTTCGCCGATGAAATCCACGTGTTTCAGATCCAGCGCGAGCAGCTCGGAAATTCGCAGTCCGCACGAGTAGAACAGTTCGAGAATCGCCGCATCCCGCAGCGGCAGCCACAACGGGGATTTCCGGTCGGCCGTCAGCCGCAGCGGCATCCCGAGCAGCTCGTCGATCTGCGCGATCGACAGCACCACCGGCAGTCCACGCTCGGGTTTCGGCAGCAGCACCTCGGCGACCGGACTGCGCCCAAGCCCCCGGCGCAGCACCAGGAATTTGTAAAACGACCGCAGCGCCGCAAACCTCAGCCGGATCGTCGCCCGCTTGAACCCCTGTTTCATCAAAGCGAACAAGTAGTCCCGGAAATCATCCGCCGCCTCCTCGCGCCACCCGCCGAAGCCATCGCCCCGCCATTTTTGGTAAGCCGCCAGCGCGTCCCGGTAGTTCGCAAGCGTCCGAGGTGAAGCACTCTTTTCCGTGGCTTGGAAATCGAAAAAAGCGATCTCGTCGCAGTCCGTCATCGGCGGGAAAACTACGCCGGGCCTGATTGAAAACCAAGCGAAATGAAATCCCGCCGGAGCTTCAGACCGGCCTTTCAACCACCCGGTTGATTGATAGCCGATTCCGCTGAGAGAAATTTTCCGGGAGCGGGGTTGCGTTTTGCACAAGATGGTTTATTTCGACCGGAGTGTGAAAAAGATCTTCGTATTTCTCGCCTGTTTCCTAGCCACCTCGGTGCTGGGATTGGCGGATCTGCGGCTTCTTGCCGCGGGCCCGTGCCCTTCGGCGGATTCCTGCTGTTGCAGTGACCCGGCAACGGTGGATCCATGTATTTGCGGGGATCATCCCGTATCGGGCTTTCCGGAAATGGCGGTGTTTACCGGCTTGCCCAGCCTGCCAGCGCCGCCCGCGGAAATTCTCCTGATCGGAGAAATCGCACCGCTCGCGGATCTGCTCCCGGACTGGCATCCCGCACGGCCGTGGCATGCACCGCCGGAGGAACAGCGCGCCCGCTTGTCGGTTTGGATTTTGTGATCTTTGGGAAAAATCGGCGCACCGTCCGGTGCGGTTGCATTTGTTTCCCATTTCAAAATCACCAAACCATTGAAAATCATATCGATCAGCATGTTACTTGCCGCCACCGCCGCGGCTCATCCTGTCGCCTTCGAGGGCGCCTATCAGCTCATGTTCGGCACCGCCGGGGATGTGCAGAACTTCGAGTTTTACCGCTCGTATTCCGCGCGGGCCGCGTGGGGCCTGCATGCCATGCGCTTCGAGGACGAAGAAGACGAAGTCTTCACCGGCCTCCAGCACAACTGGCTGCTCAAGCGCTGGAACCTGCCGTCTGCCCAGGCCAACGTCTATGCCGGCCTTGGCTCCGGACTGGCCGGCGAGGTCGGCAACGGCGCGTCGCCAGCGGGCATCGGATTCTTCCGCGCGGACTATGAAACGCGGCGGATTTACACGGCTCTGGACTCGAAATGGATCGAGTCGGGCGAAGTCTCCCGCGGCGTCTTCAGCGCGTCCGTGGGCATCGCACCCTACAAGGCGGAGTTCGACCAGCTCAACACCTGGCTCATCATCCAGGCCGAACACGTCACCGGCATGGAGGATGATATCGAAATCATCCCGAAGGTCCGTTTCTTCAAAGGCCCGTATTTCCTTGAACTCGGCAGCACCCTCAGTGGCAAGCCGGTCGTCAACTTCATGATTCACTTCTAACGAAAATTACAACATATGAAAATTCCATCCCTCATCAGCCTTTTTGTTCTATCAGTCACACTCGCCCAAGCCGCGCCCGACAGGGTGGCCACCGTGAAGACCACGGTCAACGGCATGGTCTGCTCGTTCTGCGCGCAGGGCATCCTCGCCCACTTTAAAAAGCACCCCGCGGTCTCCAACGTGCATGTCGATCTCACGCGCAAGGTCGTCCTGCTGGAAGAGCGCAAGGGCAAGTCGATCGCCGACGAAGAGATCACCATGCACATCAAGAAATCCGGCTTCGAGCCGGTGAAAGTCGAGCGGGTCAAGGTGAACTTCGAAGAGGCTAAGGCCGGCTGATCGAATCAGTAGAACCTTGGGAAGCCCACGAAGCCGGTGCCTGTGCATCCGGTTGGCAACCTTGTCGTGTCCGGGTGACGGCTTCTTGCGAAGCCGTCACCGGCGGCCGCTCGGGATTCCATCCATCAAGCCGCCTGCGACGGAACGAGATAGCGCCCAAGTTCGTTGCGCATGCCCTTTTTTGGCGACCACACTTCGATCCGGTCATGCTGGATGAGCAGCGTGGTATGGGACGGGGCGGCGTAGATATAAAACGACCAACGGTTTTTGGACCCTAGCAACTGGGTGAGCAGGCTACGGAAGTCCCGGCGGTCGCCGCTTTTGAAAAGGTGCCCGGGAGCGGTGATAAGCGGTCGCGTTTCATCGAGTCCCGCGCGGAATTGTTCGACCATCGCCCATTCCTCGGTCTCTCGCTGCGGGCCGGGGAGGATTTCCACGAGCTTGTTGCCGTCCTTGGAAAGCAAGTCGGCGAGGTAGTCGGCGAGCATCAGGCGACTTCGGCGCTCGGTCGGTATGGGAAATTCTCCGGCGACAGGCACACCACAATCGAGAGGTTGGTGGTGCATCCCTTGTCCGGCCAGCCACTTGTGAATCTCTGAGTTCGTGAGGCAGCGCATGGTATTCAAGGAGTATGAAACGGGGCCGCGAAATCCCGCAGCGATGGGAGCTCGCCAGACTGGCGCGCAAGCGGACAGGGCAGCACGAACCGCGCCACTCGGATGGTTTCTTATCCCCTCGCGGCGAAATTTCCCGCCGCTTCCCGCTACGGTCAGCTCACTGTGCGGCTAGATATTTCAGCACGTCCTCGGCCTGCTTTTCGGTGGATGCGCTGAGGTCGCTCCAGACCAATTTGCCGTCTTTGAAGAGAAACGCCTGCCGCTTGGCGAATCCGAGGGTCTTGGGCACTCCGAAGGCGTCGATGACTTTTGCATCCGCATCGGCGAGTAGCTCGAAGGGGAGTTTGTATTTCGCCTTGAAGACTTTTTGGCCAGCCTCCTTGTCGGCGCTCACGCCGAAGATTTTCACGCCCTTTTCGGTGAGGGCCTCGTAGGAGTCGCGCAAGCTGCAGGCCTGCTTGGTGCACCCGGGGGTGTCCGCCTTCGGATAGAAGTAAACGAGCGTGTAGCCCTTGGCGGCGGCTTCCTCGAGTTTCACCAGTTTTCCATCCTGGTCGTTCTGTTCCACGGCGGGCATCGCCGATCCCACGGCGAGGGGCTCCGCCAGCGCGTTGCTGGCGAAAATCGTGGCGGTCGCGGCGGTGAGGATCTGGGTGATTGACTTCATCTTGGCGAAGCATACACGAGATTCCGCATGCGCAACCGCCTGATCTGCCGGATTCTCTTGAAACCCCTCCGCAAGCGCCCCGGACGTCGGGAAATTGTGTCTTGAATCCCTACCCGGTGAGCCTCCATGCTGTCACCAGAACATGCCAAGAACCGGTGCCGAGCAAGAAACCATCTATGAGGGTATCCCAGCCTCTCCCGGTATCGCCATCGCTCCGGTGCATGTGGTCGCCCGCGGGTTTTCCGCGCCGGAGGTCTATAAAATCGACGAGGCCGACGTCGACCGCGAGCAGGAACGGTTCCGGCAGGCACTTGATATCACCAAACGGCAGTTGATCGAACTGCAAAGCCGCCTGGAGGATTTGTCCGGCGACAACGAGAGCGGGATCTTCGAGGCGCACGTGATGATTCTCGAAGACCGCTCGGTGGTGGACCGGGTGTTGCTCGCCATTGTGAATCGCCAGCAAAACGCGGAATACGCGTTTTATGCCGTCATGCAGAATTTCCTGGAAGCGATGCGGCGGATCCCGGATCCCTATCTGCGGGAGCGGACGGCGGACATCGAGGACGTCGCCCAGCGGGTTTTGAGGAATTTCAGCACGGAGGGCGATGCCCGTCCGCAGGGGCCCGACGGCCAACATGTGCTCGTCGCCTACGATTTGGCTCCGTCGGACACCGCCTCGATCAACCGCAGGAACGTGCTGGGATTCGCCACCGAGCAGGGCAGCGTGAACTCGCATACGGCCATTCTCGCCCGCGCCTTCGGCATCCCCGCGGTGGTCGGCCTCGACGGCGCGGTCATCGATATCATCGCCCTGGCTCCTTCGATTCTCGACGGCTACACCGGAAAACTGATTCTCTACCCGTCCCCGGAGACCCTCGAACGCTACCGCAGCCTGACGCTGGCCAAGGAAAAAGTCCGTAGCTCGCTGGACGCCATGCGCGGGGCGGCGACCCAGACGGTGGACGGCCGCCCGCTCACGATCTCGGCGAATATCGAGCTGGTGGACGACCTGCCGCTCGTCAAGCGCAGCGGCGCGAAAGGCATCGGGTTGTATCGCACCGAGTTCCTGTTACTCAACGGCGAGGAAATGCCGGATGAAAAACGTCAGGCAGAGGTCTACACCCGGGTCGCCAAGGAAATGGCCCCGCACACCGTGATCGTCCGGACCTTGGATGCCGGCGGCGACAAGCTGCCGGTCGAGCCCCTCACCGATCCCGAGCCGAACCCGTTCCTCGGCTGGCGCGGCATCCGCGTATCACTCGCGCGGCCGGCGATGTTCCGCGAGCAGATCCGGGCAGTCCTGCGAGCCAGCGCCTATGGAAAAGTCGCGCTCATGTTCCCAATGATTTCCGGCCTGTCGGAAGTCTGGCGGAGCAAGGACATGGTGCGCTCCTGCATGGACGAGCTGGAGAAAGAGGGCGTCTCCTTTGATCCCAATCTGCCTGTCGGTGTCATGATCGAAGTGCCCGCGGCGGCGATTTGCGCCGACCTGCTGGCGCCGGAAGTCGACTTTTTCTCCATCGGCACCAACGACCTGATCCAATATACCGTCGCCGCCGACCGCGTGAACCCGCACGTCGCGGAGCTCTACCGGCCCACCCACCCGGCGGTCATCCGGCTGATCAAGCGCACCATCGACGCCGCCACCGACAACGGCATCTGGACCGGCATCTGCGGGGAAATGGCCGGTGACATCCGGCTGACTCCGCTCCTTCTCGGCCTCGGCGTCGAGGAACTATCCGTTGGTCCCCAACAGGTTCCCCGCGTGGGCCAGGCGATCCGCTCGCTGAGCTACGCCGAGTGCGCCGCCATGGCGGACGACGCGCTGCGTCACACCCGCAGCCAGGGCATCCTGGACCTGTCGATGGAGCTCGCCCGCAAGCACTACGGCAACTTGCTCGACTAACAACGACCTCCAACCTGCCGAGGCAAACGGATCCGCATGCTCAGCCTGACGAGATGGCATTATGTGGGCGGCCAAATTTGATGATGATGGCGGCATGACACGGGATGACCCCCAGCGCTCCGTGGGCTCGAAAGCGATTCCCTTTGACCTCAATCAAAACTGCGTAAGTTCTCCGACACTCTCCAACAAATAACAAACCATGAAAGCCAAACTCCTCGCCCTCGCGATCGTCGCTCCCGCCCTTTTCGTCTCGTGCGAAAATCCAGCGGACAAAACCACCACTGCCACCGTCTCCGAAGCCGTTGAAAAATCCGGTGCCACCGCCTCGGCCGGCACCAAGTATGTCTTCACCCCGGCCTCGCAGGTAAACTTCACCGGCTCGAAAGTCACCGGCAGCCACAGCGGCGGCTTCAAGGCCTTCACCGGCCACTTCACCATCAAGGATGGAGCTCCGGTCGGTGACGATCACAAGGTCGTCATCGACATGAAATCGACCTTCTCGGACGACGAGAAACTCACCGGCCACCTCAAGAGCCCGGACTTTTTCGACGTCGAGAGATTCCCGGAATCCAAATTCGACGTCACAGGCGTGAAGAAAGACTCGGACACCGCCTACACCGTCTCCGGGAACTTCACCCTTCACGGTCAAACCAAGAACATCAGCTTCCCGGCAACCGTCAGCCAGACTGGCGATACCGTGAAGATCGTCGCCAAGTTCGACATCAACCGCAAGGACTTCGGCATTGTTTATCCGGGGAAAACGGATGATCTCATCCGCGACGAAGTGGTCATCGAGCTCAAACTCGAAGCCAAGCCAGGTGCTTGAATTTCCCAACCAACAACACCATGTCAGATCCGCTTTTCCAACCGCTCCAGGCCGGAGCGTTCACGCTTCCCAACCGCATGGTCATGGCGCCGCTTACCCGGTGCCGCGCATCGGCCGGGCGCGTGCCTAACGCGATGATGGCGGAGTACTACGTGCAGCGTAATTCATTCGGCATGATCCTCTCGGAAGCCACTTCCATCTCGCCGCAGGGCGTGGGTTATCCTAACACACCCGGCATCTGGTCCGACGACCAGGTCGAAGGATGGAAGCTCGTCACCCGCGCCGTGCATCAGGCGGGCTGCCAGATTCTCCTTCAACTCTGGCACGTCGGCCGGATTTCCGATCCTGTCTATCTGGACGGACAACTGCCCATCTCAGCCAGCGCCATCGCCGCCAGAGGTCACGTCAGCCTGATTCGTCCGTTGACGGACTACGTGACTCCGCGCGCACTGGAACTCGGGGAAATCCCCGGAATTGTCGCCGACTACCGCCGCGCCGCGGAAAACGCCAAAGCCGCCGAATTCGACGGCGTGGAGATCCACGGTGCGAACGGTTATTTAATCGACCAGTTTCTGCAGGACTCCACCAACAAGCGCACCGACGAATACGGTGGATCCATCGAAAACCGCGCGCGCTTTCTGTTGGAAGTCACCGATGCGGTGGTCTCCGTCTGGGGAGCGGACCGCGTGGGCATGCACCTCGCTCCGCGTGGCGACTCGCACGACATGGGGGATTCCAACATTTCCTCGGTCTTCCATCACGCCGCCCGCGAGCTAGGGAAACGCAAACTCGCATTTCTCTGTGCCCGTGAATCGTACGAGCAGCCACCACTGGGACCGTCGCTCAAGCAGGAATTCGGCGGCGTTTACATCGCCAACGAAGGCTTCACCGCCGCCGCCGCCCGCGAGGCGATCCGCTCCGGCAAGGCCGATGCCGTTGCATTCGGAAAATCCGCCATCGCCAATCCCGATCTCGTCGAGCGTTTCCGCACCGGCGCGCCACTCAATCCGCCGGACGCGTCGACCTTCTACGGCGACGGCCCGATCGGCTACACCGACTATCCGTTCCTACAATCCGTAACATTCTAACATCATGTCAAAACCAAGCATCCTCGTCTTCGGCGGCAGCCTCCGCGCCGAATCGTTCAACCAGAAACTCGCCACCATCGCCGCGGATGCCGCCCGCGATGCCGGCGCGGAAGTCACCCTCATTTCCCTGCGGGACTACCGCATGCCATTCTTCGATGAAGACCTCGAAGCAGCGGAAGGCATGCCGGAAACCGCGCAGAAACTGAAGGCGCTCTTCGCCAGCCACACCGGCCTCATCATCGCTTCGCCTGAGTATAACAGCACCATCACCGCTGCGCTGAAGAACGCGATCGACTGGGTTTCCCGTGCCACCTCGACGGATGAAGCGCCGCTGTCGGTCTTGAAGGGAAAGTCCGCTGCGATTCTATCTGCCTCACCCGGCGGCTACGGCGGCGCGCGCAGTCTCGCAGCGCTGCGGCCGTTTTTGGAAAACATCCAGATCTCAGTGCTGCCAGACCAGGTCTCGATTCCCAAAGCACACGAAGCATTCGACGCTGAAGGCAAACTGACTGATCCCGCACAAAACGCCGCCGTGCGCTCGCTGGCAGCGGCATTGGTGGCCAAGCTTGCCTGAACCAAGGTTCCAAATCCCGCCATGGATTCTCATGGCGGGATTCTCCAAATTGCCCTATCACCCCCCCATGACTGAACCATCGGGCAAGACGCATAGTAAGACCATCGGCTATCTTTTGTGGATTTTCGGATTCACCGGGGCTCACCGCTTCTACTTCGGCAAGCCGATCACCGGGGCAATCTGGTTCTTCACCCTCGGCCTTCTGGGGATCGGCTGGCTCATCGACTTGTTTCTGATCCCTTCCATGGACCGGCAGGCAGATGCCCGCTTCGCCACCGGCCCGACCGACTACTCGGTCGCATGGATCTTGCTGACGTTTCTGGGCGCGTTCGGGATTCACCGGTTTTATATGGGCAAGATCGGCACCGGCATCATTTGGCTGCTCACCGGAGGACTTTTTCTCATCGGCTGGCTCTACGACTTTTGCACGCTGAACCGGCAGGTGGACGAGATCAACCGAAGGTAGTCCAATGGCGCCAAGAGCGCTTGGTCCACTCCGGCGGCTGCTGGCATTGACAGCAATGCCAGCATGCTTCAACCTACAGACATGGTTACAATTACAATTCGGAATCTTGAGGAGCAGGTGAAGCAACGGCTTCGCGTTCTGGCTGCGGAACACGGTCGATCCATGGAGGCCGAGGCCCGGGACATTCTTACCCGGGAAACTCTCGCACGAAGTCAGTCCCGCCGCAGCGCGGTTTCCACAAACCGCCGAGAGAAGGTAACCAGCGTCTGTGCCTTAGTAAGGGGAACTTGGAAAGGGCGAATGAGCACGGATGAAATCATGACCATCACCCGGGGCGACTGATCGATTATGCCCGTCCTTGTCGATAGTAACATTGTGCTGGATGTCGTCACCGACGATCCCGTTTGGGCGGATTGGTCGGACGAGGCAATCACCCGACACCAAGCGGAAGGTTTGATCATCAATCCAATCGTTTACGTTGAGCTCTGCACCGGTGCTGCATCCCTGGGCGAAGTGAACGAATTGATCGAATCCCTGAAACTTGGCTTTCAGGAGATTCCCCGCGACGGGCTTTATCTCGCCGCCAAAGCGTTTTTCCAATATCGCAGACAAGGCGGACCAAGAATTCCACTCTCCCGGATTTCTTCATTGGTGGCCATGCCGAGTCCCTAGGCATCCCCATTCTAACCAGGGACACCGCCCGCTATCAAACCTACTTCCCGAATGTCGAATTCATCTCTCCCCGTCTATAGTGGGGAGCTACGGCGGCTAGAGGCATTGATGTGGGTTGCATCCGCGCGGGTCCGATCCGCTGCATGAGGTTTCCCTTGCCCGTCCGGCTAAGGGCCGTCATCGCCACAAACCGGGTGAAATGCAGCAGCTCGTCGGGACGGGGTAGTGACGACTGAATTCCACGGGGCGGATGCGATTCACCATGTGACAACAGGCGGAACCGCCGCTAACCGAACAGCGCCGCCAGCTCTCCTGGAGTATCCACCATGACATCGGCTCCGGCGGCCATGAGGCGCTCGCGGTCGTGAAATCCCCAGGTGACGGCGATGGCGCGCATTCCGGCGCTGCGGGCGGTTTCAATGTCCATGGTGGAATCACCAATCACGGCGCAGTTTTCCGGAAGCCTCTGGAGCGCCGCCGAGATCTCCAGAGCACCGGCAGGATCAGGCTTGTGCGGGATGCCCGGACGCTGGCCGAGGACCGAGGAAAAGCGAATGGTGGGAAACATCCGTGAGACCATCGCCGCAGTGAACGGGTGGGGCTTGTTTGACAATACGGCGAGCGGGTAACCGCGGGATTGCAGCAGTTCCAACAGATCGGTGATGCCCGGATAGACCACCGTGCCGGTTGGCCATGAGGAGTCGTAGTCGGCCTTGAATGCCCGTTCAACCGCGTCTAGCAAGTCCTCCGAGGCATCCGCCGGCGTGGCGCGCTGGATGAGGATGCGCGCGCCGTTACCGATGAATCCCCGCACGCGCGCCGGCTCGTGGGTGGGCAGACCCGATGAGTCAAGCGCCCGATTCAAAGAGGCGGCGATCCCTTGCAACGAGTCCACCAAGGTTCCGTCCAGGTCGAAGATGAGGCCGTGTTTCACGCGGCTAGGCTGGACGGGGCCGACTCGTTAGGGAAGCGCTTAAAATCCGATCAAACTGATCAGTTCGTGGTCGCTGAAATCCTCCAGATGATCGACGGCAGCGATGAGAGTTTCGGTTTCCGCGATATCCTGAATGGCAACGGCCTGAAGGGAATCCTGCGCAACGGCCTGAGTGACCGGCGGCTGCGACGGGCCCACCAGTGAGATGACAGTGAGCGCGATCGCCGCAGTGGCGGCAGCGAGTCCAGCCAGCGGCGCGGGAGCAAACAGGCGGCTCCACCAAGGTCTGACCTCAGCGGTGAGTCTAGCGGCCCGCACCGTATCGTCGGCGAACCGGGCACCCGCCGTTTTGCTTGGAGAATGCTCGAGCAATTTCCAGACGGCGTCTGATTCCCAAGAATCGTCGGGGGGCAGTGAGTTGGGGTTCATGTTGGTGCCAAGTTCTACGGCGAGAGGAACCCGAGGCCGAATCGAAAGTTGCGGTTCGACGACGAAAATTTCAGACCCCACGCTTGTCGCCCCAGATCCGGATGTGCAGTCGGTCACAAAAACGGAATCCCCCATCACGGCAGACTTCCGCAAGCCAACCGGAGCTGCGGTCCAATTCGGCGGCGGTACGACCTTCCGGCATCAACAGAATACGCTGCCGGGGTAGTGAATGTGCCCTGGCCAGCGCTTCGATTTCTCCAAGATCCGCCGGCTCGGCGACCACGAATTTGAACCACGCCTTCGGGGAGGCGGAGAAAAACTTCAAGGCTTCCACATTCAATCTCAATGACTCGGGCATTCCGGCGTTCGAGAGCTTCGGGGAAACGTTGAACTGGCCGACCGCTTCGTGAAACGCGGCCGTGGGGATGCGGGTGCCATTCGTTTCCACTTCGAACTGATGTTCCGGCTGACGATTGCGGATGTGCCCGATCATTTCCAAAAACGCATTTTCCTGAAGCAGCGGCTCGCCCCCGGTGATCACCGTGCGTGGGCAACCGAACGCCAGGATACGCTCTGCCGCGTCCGCCGGAGGGATTTCGCAGGTGACTTCGGATTTCCGGAACTTCGCATATCCCGGGACCGAATCCTTCTCGTGCGGCCAAGGAGTGCCCTCGAAATTCCATGTGTGATCGGTGTCGCACCAGACGCAGTGGAGATTGCAGCGTGACGCCCGGATAAAAACCGCCGGCGCACCGACGCTCACGCCTTCGCCTTGGATGGTGTGGAAAATTTCAGGGCCGTCGCCGAGTTTCGCAAGTTTCATGGACGCCAAAGAGCAAACACGGATGAACGCGGATGGACATGAATTTTTCCGCTGCTAGCCTCCGCGCATGAGCATTATTTCAGGCCGCGGAGATTCGGGACAGACGGATCTGATGTTTTCCAAACGCATTGCAAAAACCTCGCTCCGCGTCGAGGCGCTCGGCTCGGTCGATGAACTGAACGCCGCCCTCGGCCTCGCCCGCGCGGCGGAGGGCGATGCGGAGGTCGTTACCATCATCGATGGCATTCAGGAACGCCTCGTCGGCCTGATGGGTCAACTGGCGACGCTGCCTGAGGACGAGGAAAAGTACCTGGAGAAAAAATACGCTTATCTCAGCCCCGAGGATCTGGAATGGGTCGTAGCTACCGCGCACGAATACGAAAAGCGTGGCGTCCGCTTCACCGGCTGGGCAAGGCCCGGCGCGGCAGGCTCGCTGGCCCGCGCCGGACTGGATTACTCCCGCGCCGTCGCCCGCCGGGCGGAACGCGGCGTGCTCGCTCTTCACGAGTCCGGCGAACCCGTTCCGGAGGTGGTGCGACTGTTCTTCAACCGCCTTTCCGATCTGCTCTGGATCCTTGCCCGGGTCGAGGCCAAGTGATTCCGGCCGTTGATTTCCAAAGATTTTAAAAAGGGGTTGCCAAGTGCCGGGTGACTTCCTAGCGTCCCGCCCTCCAAGGGCAGGTGTCAGAGTGGTCGAATGAGCACGCTTGGAAAGCGTGTGTAGCAGCAATGTTACCGAGGGTTCGAATCCCTCCCTGTCCGCCACTTTTGATCTTTGGGTCATTCTGGGTCATTTTGCCCCTTCTTGTGTTACCGGGACGGACTGCTTGACCCAAGTTGACCCATGGATGTTCATCCTAACTGAATCTCCGCACCGGCCTCCAGCGAGACTCTTGGCAGAAACATCCGCAAACCCACCGCAACCACGCGAAGAAAGCCATATCTGGCGTAGTATCCGACGATTTCTTCATTAGCGGCATCCACCACCAAGCCAACTCCGCCGGTGCGCAGGATAGTCTCTCGTGCCAATTGGCGGGCGGAGGCCACCAGCATGGAACCGATTCCTTTGCCATGGGAGGCTTGCGCCACGGCGAGACGCCCCAACAACACTGCGGAAATCGCCTGCCTTGGCAGACCTTTGGGAGCTTCCGGCCATTCCCTCGCCTCAACGGTGATGTTGGACAGACTGAAGTATCCGAGCACGGCTTTCCGTGTCATCGCCTCGGCTTCAATCAACACCCGGGTCACACTCACCCCTTTCTCGATGTGGCCCCGAGCTGTCTCCCGCAGGTAGCGGTCCACGGAATCAAGACCGCTGACGAATCCCGCTCGGTCGTGAGACCCGTCCAGAAGCTCAAGAACGTATGACGACATGGCGTGCGGCGAGTTTCACGGCATGGAGCATCCTTTGGTTCGCCTTGGGCGGCTTCGCAATCATCGCAGCCAGATTCGCGGCCTCCTCCCGGGTCAGTTGCCAGTGGGATTCCGCTTCGATGACGCGATCCACTCTTTCCGCCACCGCCTCCTGGATGAACGCCGCGACAGCCACGCCGCGCAAAGACGCAGCGTACTCGATCTTTTCCGCCAGTCCCGTTGGGAAACGAGCGTTGATGCGCTTCGTCGCCGCTCCCGTCGGGCGGCCTCGCTTGACGGCGCTTGGCTTTGATTCGGTTTTCATGCGCGGAATGTAAGGCGCGGTGGCCATGCGGCGCAAATCATTTCTCGGTGCCATCCAGACACCGATCTCCAAATGATCCTTCTCGAAATGAACTCTCCAACACCTCAATGCCTGCGCTCCGCTCCGACCTTGCCAGGTGCATCCGCCACCTCCGGCGGATCGTTAGCAGCACCGTTACAGCGGCCAGCGCGTTGACCTAAACGCGTTGTTCCGGTCAATCTCGAAAAATCGCGCTGCATTGCCTGGTCGGATTTTTGGAAAGAATCCGGTGAGGAATGCGACGCGGTCCATACGTTGCGACAGATCGAGCGGATTCATCGGCGGGGCAATCGAATCTTGATTGGACTCGGGGATATGGCAAACGTGTGACGGATGGACGACGATCTGATATGCCAAGCCAACAGCCGGATTTCCAGCAAGTCGGCTTTGGGCGGCCGGGTTTCAAATCGATCCGCTCATCCGGGACAGAATGGCGGTTTTTTCGACCGATTTCTGACAAAGGCACCCGTCGTGACCTGCCATTCTGGGCAACCCAGAAAATCCAGTGAACCAAAGAATCCCATGAGATCAATCGATGCCCCACCCTGTAAGGGCTCCCCACCCCCTCCGCCATTTTTCACAAGGCCCGCCAATTTTCGGCGATCTGGAGTGATTCCATTACGTAACGCGCAGCCCGATTGAATTGCAAGTTATCGCTTGGTGTTAGCCTGATACCTGAAAGCATCGCGTGAAGTTGAATCATCAACCGGTCATGCCAGCCACCTTTTCATTTCCCGCCCGTTGTGGCCTTGCCGTGCTTTCGGGGGCGGTTTTTGCCTTGGCCTATCCGCCGCTCGGCTGGGGATGGCTGGTTTTTCCCGGGCTTGTCGGGCTGCTTCTCGCCCTCCGCGGGCAAAACGGGACCCGGGCTAGAACCATAGGGTTCCTGCACGGGATGGCGACCTACGGGCTGGGGGTATCTTGGTTGTTTCATATCTTCGGAACCATGGTGGTCGTTTTGTGGTGCGTGCTCGCGGCATTCACGGCCCTGTTTGCGGAGATGCAGAGCCGCGCGAGCCTTCGCGGCGTGGCCGGTTGGCAGCTCGCGGTTTTCACCGCGCTGAATTGGTCTGCCTGGGAGTTCATTCGCGCGGAGTTGTTTCCCCTCAAGTTTCCCTGGATGACCGCCGGGCTTGCGATGGGGCCCAATACGCTTCTGCCGTGGATCGGCGTGTATGGAGTCAGCGTTTTGGTCGTTTTTTCCGCGGTCCTCCTTACGATGCCCTTGCGGAAATTCGCTATCATTCCGCTGGTGATTCTAGCGGGTAGTCACGCTCTCCTACCCCGTAGTCCCGAGCCTGCGGCAAATGATCCTTTGGCCGTGAATGCCGCGGGAGTGCAACTGGAGGGTGTGTCGTTGGACGCCTATCTCAAGGCGACGCGAGAAATGCCACCCGGGATCCGCCTGGTGGTTTGGCCGGAATACGCGGTGCCATTTGATCTCCGGGCAAATCCGCGTGATCTGGAAATCGTGAAATCCCTCTGCCGGGATCGCGACATCACTCTGACAGTCGGCACCCAGGATCGTCCCGGTGGCGGTGATGTCTGGCGGAACATCGCCCTCACCCTGGATCCAACCGGTATTCTCGGCGAACACACCAAAGCCCATCCCGTCCATTTCTTCGACGATGGCACTCCCGGGACCACCGCCCTGCCGGTGCAAACCTCCCATGGCAAAATCGGCACGCCGATCTGTTTCGACTGCGATTACGAGGGCGTCGTCCGCCGGATGACGGCTGCCGGAGCCGAATTGTTCGTGGTCCCGACGATGGATGCTGAGTCATGGAGCGCCCGGCAACACGATCAACACGCCGAGTTGTTCCGCATCCGCTCCTGCGAGAACGGACGGTGGATGTTCGTCGTAGCGACTTCGGGCGTCTCGCAATTGATTGATCCGAACGGCCAGGTCCAAGTCCGGCTGGCAGCACTCAAGCAGGGCACGATTTCAGGAGTGTTGAAACGGGAAACGAATCTCACGTTTTACACGCGTTTCGGGTGGTTGGTTCCCTGGTGTGTGTTGGTGATTGCTGGTGTTTGCTGGTTATTCCTTTTTCTGCCCTGCAAACACAACAAGGCGGAGCCTTGAAACGCCTCATCAGTCCTCCGGCAGTTTTTGGCCAAGGCGCTCTTCGAATCCGGCGTGGCAGACGGGGCAAAGCTTGGAGGGCTTCTGGTCGTGCTCCTGGAGACTTCGCGGATAAGCTCTCGCACATTCGGGGGTGTTGCATCTCGGCACACCGAGCATGAAACCGATCGTGGCGAGGGATTGTTTGAGCACCCGTTCATTGAATCTCTCCCGCTTGGGTGCCTCATCATTGAAAATCGCCCTGAACCGATGGGTTGAAATCAGGCCCAGAAAATTGCCCGTCTGCGCCGTTCCAAAAAGGAAATTGCTGGCTCCTCCGAAGAGATCGCAGTCGGTGATTCCCAGCACCAACCGCTTCGGTCCGAGGCCCCCGCCGACAGCTGCCTGGAGATCTGGTATGAGTTGCTCGACATCCCATTGTTTGGATGTCTCGAATTCCGCGAGCATCGCAACGAGCGCCTGCGCAGCAGCTGCTCCCTGTTCCATTTCCGTCGTCTTGCGGACGAACGCCTCCAGCGTCTGATCGTCGGTCCGCAACTTCTCGACGCGGAAACCCATTTTCTCCACTTGGCCGGCCAAGGCCGGTTGCGCCGTGATGGCATCCAGGACTTGTGCCCGCGTGCGCGTGACCCACTGCGTTTTTATGGTGCGGTCCGGGTTGGGGGTTTTCATCTCCACCGAAGCCAGGACGACCTTGATGCCAAGCCGTTTCGACAACGTGTCCCGGAGATCCCGCAATACGAAAAGGCTAACGCCGTTGATCGGCACCAGTATTAGATGGCGCTCCCGGACCTCGATGTTCCCAAGCGGACTGGGCATCTCGGGCTGAACGTTATCGAGCAATTTGTCAGCACGTGCCAACACATCGTCCTCCTCCGCGATTCGCAGAACCATCTCCGCCTTTTCACGAAGTGCGTCGGGTTGCCCGTTTCGTGCGAGGATTTCTCCCAGGGTCAATTGCCGATCCAGTGCCCAGGAATTTCCCTCCAAACCTTTCTCGAAATATGGACGTGCCACCGCGTCTCCCTTCTCACGCAACAGCCGGTCCGCAAGGTCAAGCACCCGCGGTGAGAGCTTTCCCAGCTCCACGCTGTCGGCTTTGCCGAGCCAAACGTCAATTTCCGCTTGTTCCGCCGCCAGCGATCTATCCTGCTCGGTAGTGGCAGCCGCTAGCGGCTGAAAAAGCATCAAAACGATCACAAGCGCTCCGCGAATGCCGGTGAACGGTCGAATTTTCGGATAGATCGATACGAACCTTCTCACAAGGATCATCAGGCCAGCCTCAAAAAGTGTGTCAACGCCAATCGACACGCCAATCGCCTGGACCAGCGTGCGCGGGGATTACGCCCGGATGCGGAGACGGCCCGCCGTTTCAATGCCTGAAATGACGGTGGCCGGTGAAGACCATGGCCATGCCCGCAGCGTCCGCGGCGGCGATCACTTCGGCGTCGCGCATCGAGCCACCGGGCTGGATGCAGGCGGTGGCTCCGGCGTCGATCGCGGATTGCAAGCCGTCGGCAAACGGGAACATTGCATCTGAGGCGACGATGCTGCCTTTGAGATCGAGTCCAGCTTCGTTCGCTTTCCAAATCGCGATGCGCGAGGAGTCCACGCGGCTCATTTGTCCGGCACCGATCCCGAGCGTGCGGTCGGCGCTGGAGTAAACGATGGCGTTGGACTTCACGTGTTTCACGATCCGCCAGCCGAAGCGCATGGCGCGCATTTCCTCTCCGGTCGGCGGGCGCTTTGTGACAACTTTGGATTCAAGATTTTCGAGGCCGAGCGCGGTGTGGTCGCGGTCCATGACCATGATGCCGCCAGGGCACGAGCGGATGACAGCGGACTTCTTCTCCAACAGATAGGCGTCGTTCATTTTCATGAGACGCAGATTTTTCTTCTTCTGGAGCAGGGCGCGCGCGTCGCTCTCGAACTCCGGCGCGATGATCACGTCGGTAAAGATTTCGGAAATCACCCGCGCGAGTTCCAAGGTCAGCGGGCGGTTGCAGACGATCACGCCGCCGAACGGGGCCTGACGGTCGGTTTCAAAGGCTTTCTGCCACGCGACGCGCAGGTCCTCGTCGTCCTGGCCGACGCCGCATGGGTTGGTGTGCTTGAGAATCGCCACCGTGGGGCGGACGAAATCCAGAATCAGGTCCGAGGCGGCTTCGATGTCGAGGATGTTGGTGTAGCTGAGTTCCTTCCCCTGCACTTGGGTGAAAAACTCGCGGAAATTTCCGTAAAGCGCGCACTTCTGGTGCGGGTTGTCACCGTAGCGGAGTTCTTGTTCGAGCGGCAGGCTGAGGGTGAAATTGGCGCAGGTGCCGGTCCGGCATTGGCCGAGGTAGTCGGTAATGGCGGCGTCGTATTGCGAGGTCCGCATGAAGACTTTCACCGCGAGCTGTTCGCGCAGGCCCTTGGTCGTGTTGCCCATGTTTTCCTTCATCTCCTCGATCACCCGCGAGTAGTCGGCGGGATCGACGATGACGGTCACGCTGGCGTGGTTCTTCGCCGCGCTGCGCAGCATCGACGGGCCGCCGATGTCGATTTTTTCGATGGCCTCTTCGAGGGTAACTTCCGGTTTCGCGACGGTTTCTTCGAAGGGATAAAGATTCACCACCACCAGATCGATCGTCGGAATGTCGTTCGCCTTGGCCTGCGCGATGTGCTGCGGGTCGTCGCGGCGCTGGAGCAGTCCGCCGTGCACTTTCGGGTGCAGCGTTTTCAGGCGGCCGTCGAAAAGCTCCGGCGCGCCGGTGAAATCCGAGACATCGATGACCGGCAGGCCCGCCTCACGCAGCGCGGCGGAAGTTCCGCCGGTGGAGAGCAGTTCCACTCCCATGGTGTGGAGTTCCCTGGCGAATTCCGCTAGGCCGGTTTTATCGGAAACGGAGAGAAGGGCGCGGGTGATTGGCATAAAAGTGGTCTTTCGCGGTGGTGAGAGATGCCAACCCCGGTGCGGGACAGCGCCAACCCCGTAAACAACCCGCCGTCCCCGGGCAAGCGGAATAGAGGCCACCCACCGGGGCTGAAATTTTCGAGTCCGGCCGACCCGGGATTTAATTCCGTGCCATCATCCTTCCCGGCGGTTTATGCTCCGCGCATGCCGTTCAGCAACTTCGGACTCGAGCCCGGGATCCTCCGCGCGATTCAAAAAGCAGGCTACACCCGCCCGACGCCGGTGCAGGCGGCCGCCATTCCCAAGGTGATGCTGGGCGTCGACGTGATCGCCATCGCCCAGACCGGCACCGGCAAGACGGCGGCATTCGTGCTGCCCATGCTCCACCGCCTCTCCCACTCGAACCGCGCGGGCCAGCCGCGCGGGCTCAAGTCGCTCATCCTTGCCCCCACCCGCGAGCTCGCTGTGCAGATCATGGAAAACATCCGGAACTACGGCCAAAGTCTGCCCATCCGCGTGGCCGCGATTTTCGGCGGTGTTGAGGAAGCGGCACAAATCCGCTCCCTGCACAAGGGTGTCGACATCGTCGTGGCGACGCCCGGTCGGCTGCTCGATCTCGTCGGCCGCCAGAAGCTCGATTTCGGTTTGGTGGAAATGCTCGTGCTCGACGAGGCGGACCGCATGCTTCACATGGGATTTCTGCCAGACATCGAGAAAATCGTCGCCCTGCTGCCAAGGCACCGGCAAACCCTGATGTTCTCCGCCACCCTCTCCAAGGAAATCGAGTCCCTAGCTCGGCGCTTCCTCTATCAACCGAAAATGATCCAAGTTGGAAAACGCTCGAACCCGGCGGACACCGTGGACCAGTGCGTTTACGAAGTACCCGCGCATCTGAAGAGCCTGCTTCTGTTGGGACTCCTCCGCCAGCCGCGGTTCGCCCGCGTGCTCGTCTTCGTCCGCATGAAGGACGGCGCGAACCTGCTCACCAATTTCCTCAAACTCGCCGGCGTGAAAGTCGCCCGCCTCCACTCCAGCCGCTCACAGGAACAACGGCTCCAAGCGCTCCAGGACTTCAAGGACGGAAAAGTCCAGGTCCTCGTCGCCACCGATATCGTCGCCCGTGGCATCGACATCGACGGCGTGAGCCACGTGGTGAACTACGATTTCCCGGTCAATCCCGAGGACTACGTGCACCGCATTGGCCGCACCGGCCGGGCGGAGGCGCAGGGCGAGGCGATCAGCTTCGTGCCGAAGGGTGATCTCAACCTGCTCGACATCCTCGAGATGTCCATCGGCCAGCGACTCGACCGGAAGCGTTTGCGCGGCTTCGATTACCACGCTCCCGCCCCGCCGCCGCTCCCCGGAGAAAAAGCACCCCGCCAGGACTGGCGGAAGCGCACCCGCGAGATGGAGGCGAAAAGGGCGGCGAAACCCTTTCCACCAAAGCCCCAGCGGGCTCCGAAAAAATCCAACGACAGACGCGGCGGGAAATAACCGGACTACTCGTCCCGGAGTTCCGATTTACGATTTAGTGTGATCGGGCGGAGGCTGGATCACAGACATCTCACCCAAGCCTCACCCGTAGGTCTCGGGCGCTCCACAACACCCCGGCCGCCGCCTTCCCATTCCCCTTCATCCGCCGCGCTCCATCCCTTCGGCGCTCTGTGAACCTTTCCCGCGCTGCCTCGAACGCCTCATTAACGAATGCCTTGCTCCCGACCACCGCACCGTCCGTGAAGTACCTCACCCGGCAGCGCAACATCGCCGCCAGCTTCAAATCCGGCAAAACCGTCCCGTTATCCTCCGCCTCTAACGCCTCCGCCGCATTCATCTGCGGGCGAACCACGCCTTTCTCCACCACCGTCCTGCCGCTCTTTCTCTCCAGCGCCAGCCCCATCATCCGCCTGTACAACCGCGAAACCTCCCCCCACCGCTCCGATTCAAACCCCACGCCCTGATCGCAAAAATACGCCCTCACCAAGCCCTCACGCGCCTTTCTGCCGTTCCCCTTCTTGCCGCCGCCCACGGCCTCCCCATAGCTGCTCCACCGGTATTCCGCCGGATCTGCCACCATCCCGGCGCGCACCGGATTCAGGTCGATGTAAGCCGCCATCGTCCGCGCTGCGGTGCCGCTTTCCACGATCACGCTCTTGAATCGATCCTCCCAAAGCGTGCCTGAGCGCGAATGCGCGCGATTGAACCACTTGGTGAAACGTTCCAGCAGCGATTTCATGAACTCGCTCAAATCATGCATCCGCCGGGTGTAACGACTGCGGATCTCCTCCCCCCTGCACACCGCCTCCTGCTTCGCCATCGCCAGTTCCTGCGCAGGATCTAGCAGAGTCCCGATTTCATCGACGGGCGGCAGTTCAAACTCACCACGCTCCCGGACTGCTGCCGCCTCTTCCAATTCCTTGACGATCTCCGCCACCTGCGCCTCGCTGTAGAAAACGCCCAACCGTTGAAGCAGCTCCTGATCCGGGATGCCACCCTCCGGCATCGGCGGCACTTCCAGCAGGAGGTGGAAGTGGTTCGACATCAGACAATAAGACAACACCCGGCACCCCGTGAATTTCTCGCACATGCGCATCAGCATCCGGAAATGCTCACGTTCATCCACCTCCAGTACGAACTGCCGCCCCACGACCCGGCTGATGCAATGGTAGATCACCGGTTTCGTCCGCGAATCCTTCCAAGGCACCGTCCATCGCTTGCGATTGTTCATGATGTAGGGAGGCTAGAGGGAGGAAACGCGCACGCAAGTCAAATCCCGTCAAAAAGTCTGGCTTCTTGGATTGACGGCAAGCGCGACATGGTCGGCGGAGGTGATTGACAGCCTGGCCCCACCTGGCAGGAGCATTTCCATGGCCCGGTCCGCAGCCGGATTTCCGTTTTCCTCGATCAAGGCTGGAATCAGGGAAAGGAACCTGGAAGATGAGGAATCCGGCGTTGCCGACGCGGACGATTGCTTGTCCTTTTTGATCCAGGTAACCAATGTCTGATAGTTCACGCCGTGATGTGCTGCAAAGCGCGGGGCGCTCAAACCGCTGGCCCGGTAGGCATCAACCATCGTTTGCTTCTGTTCCGGAGTGTAGCGCAAGCGACCACGCCGGTCGGCCTTCATAATGGATTCATTCATAGGAGTCATAAGTGGCAAAACTATGACGCCTATGATGTAGAGCCCTCCAGAATCTTCAGACGGCGCTACAGACCCCGCTTACGCTGTAGCAGCGTCTTCATGAACTCCGAGAGATTGTGCATCCGGTAGGTGAACCGGGCATGAATCTCCGCCACCCACGAATCCCGACCTTGGGAGCGGGCCTCCGCCAGTTCCTTAGCCACACCATCCGCGAACGCCTCCGTGCTTGTGGCGCAAATTCGTTTCAACAAGTCATCATCCGAAATCCCCTTCTCCGACATCGGCGGCACTTCCAGCAGGATATGGAAGTGATTGGACATGATGCAAAACCGCCGAAGGCTTGCAGGCGGTTTGGACAAGAGCGAACGCGACGTGCCCTGAAAGGGTGAAGCCCGGTGGGGCCGGGCTGAATCAATAAGACAACACCCCGCAGCCCAAACAATGCGACCGAACAAGGGGCATTTTGGACGAAGGCGAAGCCGTAGCCCGAAGGGTGAGTCATGCAATGCCCTGCATGACGAATCAAAAATTCTCCTGCATCCGCATGAACATCCGGAAATGTTCCCGCTCGTCATCCCCGAACACAAACCGCCGGTCCACCACGCGGGAAATGCAGTGGTAAATCGCCGGTTTCTCCAACGAATCCTTCCATGGGGCCAGCCATCGCGCTCGTCTCCTGCGTCCATCTAGCTACATTTTGTCTGTCATCTTGAATTGAAGCCTGGCTTTTTGAATTTCATTGCAATGTAGGTAGAGCAGGCAATTTCACACAAATGGGTTTGGACGATTTGTTGAAAGTGTTGTAATAATAAAGACCATCTTCATCTATCCGATCTAAAAATATTAGATCCTCTCTCAGATTAAAATCTGTTATCTGCTTGCTAGACAAATTGATTTTCACAAGCGAAAAATAGTTACCTAGGAACTTCTTTTTAAGGATGGGGGCAAAAATGTAAATTCCAGCACCTAGCAAAGGACCCCCGAACTTTGAACCGGGCGAAAGAGCGATGCCGTCAACTGTAATTTCGCCAACACAAGGTCCGCCTTGACCAATCTCTAAAAGATTTTTGAAACAGACAAAATGGTTATTTTGCTGAATCTCAGTTGTGAAATCTTGCGGTGTATCAGTGCTATTCACGAGGAATGATTTTCGAGGTTTGATTGATTACTTTCCTAGATTCGGTGATAAACTGCAATGACAATCCAGGCATAGTAGGTCCTTGCGGTCCTATTAGGCCAATCTTCATTGGGGTGCCTTTCGGTATGGTGCCTGAGGTGTATTGGGTTAAATCATTCCAAGAGGGCTTTATTGCCGCGAATGTTCTGTTTACAAACTCTCCAGTTCCAATTTTAGCCCCCCAAAAATCTGGCTTGCCAAGCGACATGCCCCCGAAGCGTTGTGCGGGAATATCGAAAGGAGCTTTCACGTTGAACCCCCTTAATAGAAAGCCATCGGTGGTCGTCAGCGTGATTCTCGCAGACGGGAACATCGCCTTGCCGGATAGTATCCCGACACCCACCTCGGTTAAGCCTTCCACGGGATTCTCCTTGATGTGTTGGACCAATCCAGTCGCGACATTTTTAGCAGTCTGAATTCCACCAACATGCTGATACGAATCTCCTAGTTCGCCCACTCCGCTCGGAAGCGTGAGGGGAGCGGCACCCGCCATTCCTACACCCATCGAAAACTGAGCAATCTCTCTGATTACTGGCGGGGCAGACTTGAGCTGTTCGCGTGCGATTTCCGCATTCTTCGCGAATTCTCTGCCTCCCTGACGGAGGTTGCTGTCAGATCGGAAGGGGTTCAAGGCTTCGCCCACAGCCATCGGAATAGCGGCCATTCTGGAGAAAAATCCTAAATTGGGATCATTCGCCCTCGAACTCCATTTCTTGAAATGTTCATTCTCTTCCCAAAGCCCGAGCGGGTCGAACATCGTCCAGGGATTCTGCCTTACGTAGGCATACATGTTCGGCCCGTCCACAAATCCCATCGGGTCTCGGGTAATAAAAGTGCCGCTATCCAAGTCCCGGTAGCGCATGCCTTCGTTGAGGAGGCCGGTGGGATCCTCGTCCTTGGTGTTGGCTTTCTGGCGATCGAGGGTGGAACCCTGGGTGGCGGTGCGTTTGCCGTAGGCTTCGTAGCTGGCTTGGAAGGTGAGAGTGCCGCTGCTGTTGGTTTTGGCAACGACGTCGCCGCGGCTGTTGTAGTGGCTGAATGAGGCGCTGCCACCCCGGAGGCTGTAGAGGATGCCACCGATGCCGCCGCCGTAATCGCTGCCGCGGATGTATTCGACGGCGGGGACGGCGGAGCCGGAGTTGTATTCCTGGATGCTGGTGCCGCCGGAGAAGACGAGCTTGGTCAGCGCCCCGCTGGCCGCGCTTTCGTTGCGCTCCACGCGGCGGGTGCGGTAATCGTAGATGTAGCTGAAGGTGCCGGTCTGGAGATCCGGGCCTGGGGTGGCTTTGGTGATGCCGACCAGACGGTTTTCGTAATCGTAGCTGTAGGTGTCCGTGGTGGACGAGGCACCCGTGCGCTTGGTGGCGGAAGTCCGGTTGCCGTTGTAATCGTGAAGGTAGGTGGTCTTGGTTTCCCCACTGTCCCAGATGGCGTTGTTGTTTGAGTCGATGTAGTGATAGTTCGCCTGGTTGAGATTGTTGGAGTAAACGGTGCGGGCGGGCGGTTGGCCGGTGACGATCTTGGCGATGCGGTTGTGCGCGACATCGTAATCGTAGTGGGTGGTGACCGTGGTGGCACCTGCCGCCGTCTCATCGGTGAGGCGGTTGATGGAGTCATAGGTGTTGGTCACCGTCCGATCCGGAAGCCCCCCGGCGGCATAGTCCTCGACGATTTTCCGGCAGTTCCCGGCGAGGTCGAAGCCGTGGCTGTAGGAGCTGAGGAGGGTGGTGCCGGCGGTCCACGTCGTGATGGAGGTGGCACGGCCGAGAGCATCGAAGGATTTCTCGGTGGTGTCGGCATTGGGTTGGGTGAGTTTGGCCACGCCGCCATTGAGATCGTAGACGTAGGTGGTGGTGCGACCGCCTTCCACCAGGGTCTTGAGGCGGTTGAGGGCGTCGTAGGTGGAGGTGATGGAGCTGTTGGTGCCACCATAGATAGCCTGGAGGCGGTTGCCTGCGAGGTCGTATTTGTATTGGTGGGCGAGGGCGCCGGTGACTCCGGTGGGCAGGGAACCGTTGCCGGCGGAGGTCTGAGGAACGAGGGTGGCTGTGTGGGCGGCTCCCTGGTTTTCCCGGATCTGGCGGTTCAGCGCATCATAGGCGTAGGCGATGTTGGTCTTGTTGCCCTTGCTCTCGGTGACGGCGCAGAGGTTTCCGACTTTATCATAGGTGTAGCTGCGGTTGTCCTGGGTGCGACCGACGTAGTTGACGGCTTTGAGGCGATGGACGGCATCGTAGGAATACTCGGTGCGCTGGCTGTTTGAATCGACGCGGGCGGTTTTGTTGAGAGCGTTGTATTCGGTGGTGACGGCTTTGTTTGCGGGATCGATGATCGAGGTGTTGCGCTTGAAGCCATCATAGGTGAACTGGGTGCGCTGGTTCTTACCATCGGTGACAGCCAGCAGATTGCCGGCGGCGTCATACTCGTTCATGACGGTGATATTAGCAGCATCCTTTGTGGTGACAAGGCGGTTGAGGGCATCGTAGGTGTTGACTGCGGTAAGGAGCGCCTCGGTGAGGGTGACGCCATAGGGATCCGCCGCGTTGAGCAGACTGGTGGCTGAGGCGATTCCGCCGCGGGTGGTTTTAAGGACGTTACCATTCTTGTCGTACTCCATGCGGGAAACGGTGCAGAGGGAGGAAACCGTGCCATTGGCGAGGGTGATGAGCGCAGCCGGACTGATGGTGTGGGTGGCTCGAATGGCCCGGTCGTAGAGGGTATGGGCGACGTTGCCCTTCGCATCCGTGGTTTTGATCACTTTGCCGGTGGCATCGTAGTCCGTGGAAGTGGTCGGGCGCACGGTCTGGCCGGAAAGTTGGTCGAAAACAGCGGGTTGTTGATCAACGACCTTGCGATTCCGGGAATCGTAGAGAGAGTCCCAGCGTTTCCCGAGTGAATTGATTGTCGCCGCCGGGTTTCCCGCCGCGTCATAAATGTTCTCGGTAACGGCGGACGCGAGCGTTCCGTCTCCACGGTCCACTTGCGGACTCGTGACGAACCGGGCACGCCCTGCTGCGTCGTATTGCGAGGTGGTCTCACGCCCTTCCTGATCCCGCTGCTTCCATGCGAAGCCGGTGGAGGTGTAGAATTTCTGCGAGTAGCCGTAGTCCGGGTTGACCTGGCCCGGAGTGGTCACAGCGGCCCGGGTGATGGTGGGGCGATTGAGTCCGTCATAGACGGTCTCGGTCCGCTGGGAAAGACCGTCCACTTGCGCGGTGACGTTTCCGACGTTGTCATACTCGGTGGTGGAGGTGGCGAACTGCGCAGGGCTGAGCTGGTATTGGGCAAGAGTGGAGAGAGGGCGGTAGAGGCTGTCGTAGGTGACCACGGTTTGATAACCCCGTGGGTCGACGGTGCGGGTGGGCTTGAAACCCGAGCTGTCGAAGGCAGTCCCTCCGCAGTTCCTGAAAGTATCGTAACCAAATGTGGTGACGTCGTCCGCGGTTTCCCCTGGAATGTAGCCTGCGGTGCGGTTTGCTTTCGGCTGAATCGACTTGGTGAGACGTTGGAGCGCGTCGTATTTCATCACGGTGGTGAATCCGCGAGGATCGGTAGCGCTGAGCTTCGAGCCAAGATTGTTGTAGCTGAAGGAGGAGGTAAGATCCGACGAATCGACACCAGTGAGGCTCTTGGCGGCGGGACTATAGGAAAGATTTCCGTTAAGATCCTGCACCTGTCCCACCAAGCGTCCAAGACTGTCATACTGGAAACCCGTGAGTTGGTTCTTTTCATCGGCAACCAGGACCTTGTTACCACTGGCATCGTAGGTCGTACGGGTGTTCGTGCCGTCCGCATGGGTCACCGCGTAAATCCGATTGCGGCCATCATAACTGAACCAGGTGGTATTGCCGCGGGGATCAGTGGAGGTGAGCTTGTTTCCGTTCTTGTCATAAGTGGACTTGGTCACCAGGCGGAGTCCACTGGGGTCCACGATTTCTTCGGCAACACGGCCATTCGCGTCAGGGACGAACTCGGTGACCAGTGCGGTCACCCAAGCCGGATCCGACGAGCCCGGGACCGGGTATGAAGTCTGAGAGGTCATGAAGCCCGGAAAACGGGTGTCGGAGTAGGAGAACCCAGTATCCTTCAACTTCTGGGATCTGGAGGACGACGAATAGACGATTTCGCGGGTCCTGCGACCCAGCGTATCAAAGGTGTATTCGGTGAATCGCCCGTTTTCGTCGGTAACGCTTCTCATCAGGCGGGAATCGGGAGTGTAGGTGAAGTACTTGGTCTTGTTCTGCGCATTCGTCTGACTGGTCGGATCACTGTAGTAGCTGTAAGCGGTAGAAGCAGGATCCAGGAAGCTGCGGAACTTGACTCCGAGGCCGGTATTCCAAGCCTCCGTGTGGGCAAAGGTGGTGGTGTTCCCGCAAAAGTCGGTCACCTTTTTCAGCGCCATGGCCGCGTCGAGGTCGAACTCAAAAGATTCCGCACCAAGGCTGCCATGCTGTACGCTCATCTTTTGGTAAACGACGAGCAAGGGTTCCGAGAAGCTACGGTTTTCCGGATACGATATCTTCACTTCTGGAATCGGCACGACGGTCGTCAGGTCAAAACTGTAGGTGCGGGAGAAATTCAACGTGTCGGTGACTACGGACTGGCGCTGCCCGGAAGCAACGACCTTATCCTGGTCATCTAAGCCGACCCAAACCTTGGAATTGTTCTGGAAGGTCGAAACCGCATTGTTAGGAAACGTGACCGTGTTGAGATTCCGCGGAAGACCCGTTTGCACGTAGTAGCCGATGTGGCCAGGATAGTCGCCATCCACATCGTTCTTGTAGTTCATCCTGGACTGGTCGAATGCATAGCTGAATGTATGGGTCTGCTGAAGCGGATCCGTGATTGATTTCAACTCGCAGTGCCAATGGGGAGATTGGGAGGATTTCTGAATATCGGGAACCGGCGTCTGGTCCGCCTCGGAAACTGCCTCGTAGGTGTACTTCGTAACGCTTCCGTCCGCATTGGTGACTTGATCAAGCAGCCAGATATTACCGACACTTGGCTTGGTTGAATAGTCGAGATCTATATAGGCGAATTTCGTTTCATTTCCCTTGGCATCCCAAACCGACGTAATCAAGCCTTCGTCGTTCTGCTTGATGTAGAGCTTCAAATCCGGACGATTTCTTACGGATATTGTGGACGGAACCAGATTTCCCCAGTCTGAGTATTCGTAATCAAGAATGTTGCCGAGGCGGTCGGTCACCGATGTCGCGCGGAGGTAACTGATCACCTGACTAGAGTCGCTGCTTCCGCCAGCGATACGGTCAGCCTTCAAATATTGATAAATACCGCAGCTCTCGAAACGAATCGTCGTGCCGAACTTCCGGGTAAACACAAGCGAGCCTGAAGCATCAAGACTGAGGGAAGTGAGATTTGGTGCTTGTTGATTCTTTGAGGAAGGCACAGGAAAGAACCGGGCATTCGTTCTCGTGCCAGCAGACCGAAAATCCCCATAGATCACAAAAAACGCGTGTGTCGCTCCAGACTCATCGATCACGTAGGCTTTGTCGGGAGTGGTCGGTTTTTGACTCAGCGAATTGACGAATTTGATGCTAGGCGTGAGATTACTGGACCAGCAGGCACCGAAAGGCTTTTGAGGATCCTCCTGCGGGCGTTGGCCATTGCGCTCGCTCCAGACCTCCGGATTGAAATCCCGGCGGGAGGAAAGAGAGAGATCACTGCCTGAAACAGGAAGATAAACATCTGTGGTGGAGTGGCGCAGCCCCAGGGTCAAGGCATCGACGAAAGTCTCTTCCGGCTCGCTATCGGATTCAGCCTCCTGCTGCGGCTTGGAATCCTGTAGTGGGGTGCCGTTCAGGGCGATCTTCCGGTATTGGGAACCCGTCGCCTCATCGACAGAAACCGAAAAATCGCGATCATCCGGAATCTTCACTTTAAAGGAATCATCCACGATCACCGTTCCATTGTGGGTGATCTCGAGACTTAACTTGGCATCCCTGCCCAAGGGCGCATTTTCATTCGCAACGATACGGAATGATGACATAAGGCTCCACTCTTCTTCCGAATAGGTTCTGCCACTGGAGAGCTTTTGTTCCACTCCGGAAATGGTCGCGTAGACCGAGAATGACGACGAAGCAGTCCAGCTTAGCCTATATGTGCTCCCCGGTATCGGGGCTGAGGGGGGCGTAAAAGAGACCGATTGACCGTTAACAATATCGACTCCATGCGATTTTTCATTCTCGTCCAAGTGAGAATCAGAATCAGGGACCACGATACTTTCAACAGGCGCCAGCACGTATCTACCATAAGCACTGTTTTTGCGGGGATCTATCGTGAATTCACCAGTTTGCCCGGACGATATATTCACAGAGCGCTGGGAGACAATTTTTAACAACCCATTCAGGCGGTTCAACTCCTCCTTATCGCCGTCATTATAGGCTTTAAGATACTTCCAATCGAACTCCTGAGGAACAAAAACTTCAATCCACTTGTATTTTTCGCTGAACGATGGAATGAAATTGAGCCTGTAATTGAAAAGTCTCAATTGATAAGAGCTCTCATCTCCCTCTTCTGAATTTCCATCGAGATAATGATAGGCGTGATGTGATCCCGATGCGGTCTTGTAAAACGCATTTGGGTAAACCCATGGTGTCGCGTACAAGTATCTCTCCACTACCCAATCAGACGCACCACTCAGAGAAGACTTCCCGTCTTCGATCAATTGATCAGTCGTGTATTCCTCGCTCAGCTCGACAACCTTACGAATTGTTGAATTATTTTCATCACCCGCCCTGAAATCTGAAATTCTTGTGGGGGAGACATTGGCGTTAAGTCCAAAGTACCAGTTAGGCCATGGATCCGAATTTATTTTCCAGCTTTCATCCGCGAGGACATATCCCAACACTTGTTTGTGATAATGTCCCGAACCCGACCAAATTCCAGTCGTCTCATTTCTGACAGCCGTGCTAGCTCTCGAATCCGTGACGACGTGATCAAACATATTTAGCCACTTCCCGCTTCCACTGTACGAGTATTTGCCGCCGTACTTTATTTTATCCCAATCCAATCCCCCTTCGGGAATCTCATTCCTTTCAGGTTTGTAGGTCATGGAACTCATATAAGTATCACTGTATTGACTGGAGGTCTCACCCGAAGAGCGGCTATATGACTCACTCCGATTCATGGTTTCCGTCAAATACCACTTGGGCTTATCCGGTTTGACGGCATCAGTGTACTGCTTGAAGCACCCTTTTGATACATGAGAAAGACTGAACCTTGATTCGACCGATTCAAGAACATCCGATAAGAACAAAGGCGCCTCCTTCGGCGCTGAGACCTCACCATCCTTGACTGCGAAAATACGATAATGATACCGACGTCCTGCTTTCACATTAAGATCCGTGTAGTCTGATGAGTTCGCCCCCGGCCTCGCAAGTGGCTGCCAGTTCCTCCCTTCGGTTCTCCATTCGATAATGTATTGGTCTGCCCCATATCCTTGCCAAGTGAGCAAGGCGTTTGCGCGATCATCATCAGCTTCAGTTCCTACGGAGAAGCTCCAGACTCCAAACCCATCTCCGTCATTGTCCCATCCCGAAGTGCGCGAACCTCCGGGATCAGGTTCAACCGAGTCACCGTTCACCACAATACCCAGCGAAGCACCGGATATGGATTCCCTCACCACATAGGACGACACGGCACCAGCCAACCCTCCAGCGGAAACACTGAAGGTGACGGATCCCTGTGCATTCGTAATAGCTGAATCCGGCGCATGAGTCCCTGTTCCAAATGCCCTGGAAATGGTCAAGGTCTTATTTGGGATCGGGAGCCCCAGCGAATTAAGCGCTTGAATCACGACGGTCTTGGGCGACGGACTCACCTCAGCCCCAACACTGAGAAGACGTAGCTCCACAAAATCCTCCGGACCATCGATTGATTGAAGAATGCAGGTTTCCTCAAACGAAACAGATGCTTGACTACCGACGGCTTGGGTTCTGACCGTGGCACATACCACCACTTTTCCTGGCCTACCTGGGAGCTTGAACGCAATGGATGCGCTACCCTGTGCGTTCGTCACGACAGCCCTGCTCTCGACAAATGAAACTCCGTCCGCTGCCAGGATTCTCCCATTACCAGGTGGAACTTCGAAGACAACCACGGCCGAACCTACAGGATTTCCATTTTTCACCACCCTTACTTCGAGAGGAGCCGCAAGCGATTTGTCCACCAAACCAACCTGCAGGTTTCCGCTCACGATTTCAATTCCATCCGCCAGCGAGATTGCTTGATGCACTCTTAGTTTGATGATCGCCGAGTTGCTACCGATCGCATTGGTGGCAGTTACCTGCACGGGAAACTCCCCGACTTGGGCTGGAGTGCCAGCGAAGACACCTGTGACACTACTGAAGGTCACACCCGCGGGCAAATTTCCAGAAACCGAATAGGAACTCGGGGAGTTTGATACGTTCACTTGATGACTGAACGGCTGGCCCACCTCTCCATCCACAATGTAGGGCTCCATAATTTCGGGGGGGCCTGCAGGTGGAGCGACATTGATGAGCAAGATTTCCGTTTCGGAACCATGAACGCTTGAAATTATCACCGGAATGGACATCGAGCCGGAGTTGAGAGGAACACCCGATATTGTCCGAGTGGAGTCGCTGTAAGACAGACCATTTTGAGGCAATCCGACTGCGTGCAATTCCGACGAGGGACTGCCGGTTTCGATGGTATGACTCATCGACTCTCCCACTTTCACGTTCACCGAAAGTGAGTTCGTTACCGAGAGAGCCGGAAGAACCCTGATATCAAGCTCGCGTGTGACTGTTCCGTATTGATTTGCCAAAGTTACTCCCGCTGTGTAGTCACCGGCAATCGTGGGCGTACCGTGGATTTGCGAACCGTCGGTCCACAATCCATCCGGAATGTTGTCCCAATAAATTGATAACGAGGAAGAAGAATTGCTGAATGCGATCACCCTGTCGAGTGGCTGCCCAACCTGCCCTTCCAACTCAGTTGTGATAAGTTGGGGTAAGGGTGCCTCGATGTTGATACTCAATTGAATGGTTCCGGTTCCTACTGGATTGGAAGCTGATACGGTGACCGTTGTGGAACCCTGTTGCGTTGGAGTTCCTCGGATTTCAGATCCGTTGAGAGTCAGGCCACTGGGCAGGTTGAGAGCCGAGTAAGAGTTGGCACCCTGGGTGGCAATTATTCTGTAAGAGAAATTAGTACTAATTTTCCCCGAAGCAGTTTGTGGTGAGGTAATGACAGGCGTGTTTTGAGAGACCGCCAAAACGAGAGTCGCAACCGCATAACCGGCTTCATTGGCCGCAGTTACTGTAACGTTTCGTGTCCCATAGAACTGAGTGCTACCCGAGATGACGCCTGTGGATGGATTCAGGACAAGACCCTCTGGAAGGTTGGACACCGTAAAACTCGTGGGATTATTCGACGCTGTGATCAGGTAGTTCGACTGGGTCGCCGACTGAAATGTCCAGGTGAGCGAGCTTGGGAGAACCGGGGCTGGATCTATCACCCGTATGTAGAGGATGCGATTTCCTGAACCGTTTGCATTCGTCGCACTTAAGGTTATCGAATAATTTCCGACTGCCGTATTGGTTGCCGCAGACAGCATTCCAGTGCCAGAATTGAAGGAGATTCCAGCTGGCATGATTCCCCCCGCATTGATGGAAGATGCACCATTCGACGCGCTCACCTTCAGACTTTGGGCGACGCCATTGATGACCAGCCACTCAGTAGGCAGATTGAATTCCGGTGGCGCACCTGTCGTATAGCCAACCGTCAGTTCCGGCCTGTCCGACGACACGGAATCACGCGCGTCGATACAATTGAAACCACTCGGTCGGTTTGTAGGAGGATGCGCTTCGGCCGCAGGGGCCTTCAGCATCAGTCTCAACTCCCCGCTTTCTCCAGCAGCAGCGGCTGCTGTCTGCGCAACAAACGAGCCATTGGTTGGGAAGTCCAAGTTGGATTGGTTGAGTGCCGCAGGCGCCTGAGTGGTGATTATTGGTGTCAATGCAGTGGAGAGTGGTCCGGCCGAACTCCATGTGATCCCGTCCCAATCGACGGCCGCTCCCACTGCCAAAAGTTCGACTTGTGGGTAGACTGGAGAGGTCGCAAAAACTTGTGAGAATCCTTTAACCTTCAGCGAGGCGGATGAGACGACGGCATCCGAGGGAAGATCCGACAATGGAAAACCGACAATGACCCGGCCGATCTTGGTTGCGGAAGGTGCTCCAACGTAGATCCCAGCAAAGTTGGAGTCGACCTGTGTCACGTCTTCCGTGTCTTCAACGATACCCGTGGAAAAAGCCTGATACCGTGGAGAAGGACTGACGCCATTTTGGAATTTCATGATCCCACTGGCTGTCTTGTTGGGTGACATCACTACGAAAATGACCTTTTTCTGGGATGACGCCGTGGGGTTGATGGCTGTAAAAACCACTTCAGGGGTATCGATTACAATCGGAGTTCCGCTAATGATTCCGGTTGATGGATTCACGCTCAATCCAGTGGGCAGGCCTGTGGCGGAGTATTGACTTGGCAAACCATCGCACTGGATCTGGTAAGTAAACAGAACTCCCGAGGTAAGGTAGATCTTCGCGGGCAAAGTCAATACCGGCGCACCCAAGGGCTTCACGTTGATCCACAGGTAGTCCTCAGATGTGCCCGAGACATTGGACGCTTTCACCGTGACAAGCGTGTTCCCCAGGCTGGTGGGGGTTCCGGAGATCAAACCGGTGCCAACATCAATGTTGAGCCCGGCTGGCAGGCCAGTCGCAGCGTATGTTTGCGGTGTGTTTGTAGCCGTGATTTGAAATGAGAACGATGCGCCCTGGGTGGCGGCGGCTGAATGTGAACTGGTGATCTGAGGAGGGTTCACAAAGGACAACGTCACGGTTTTGGTGTCGGCAGGGACTAAGTTGCCATTTACATCCATGACATTGGCCTGAATCGAAAAGGTATTCGCACTTTCAGTGGTCGGGATTCCGCTCACGACGTCCGTACCTGGCGTGAAGCTCAAGCCGGCAGGCAGACTGGTGGCGGAGAGGCTTGCAGGATTGTTCTTGGCAGTGATTTCATACTGGAAGAATTTACCGACAGTAGCGGGTGCAACCAATGGACTCGTAATGGTAGGCTGGCCGGCCACAATGGTTAAAACCGTGGCAGCGCTCGCGCTGCCTTTTTCATTGGAGACCCTGAATTGCAGCGGGTAGCTGCCAGTCTGATCCGGAGTTCCTTGAATGACACCTGTCGTTGGACTCAGCGTGAGTCCGGATGGCAGGGTGTTTGAACTGAACGTGACCGCGCTACCGGTGGAAGATATCGTGTGGGTGAAGAAGAGCCCCGCGACAGCTTGCAGGGTCGCCGGAACAGCGAGTGTCGGTCCATTCAAGCTTGCCGGCAACGTATCGAATCTTAACGAAAACACCGCTTTGAGCTGTCCGATCGTCGCGATGGAACGATTGACGTCGATTGGTGTGTCCGGATTCCATGGGTAGATGCCTCCTTCGGTATAATATTGGTTTGCGGAGTTAATCTGTGAATAGTGAACACCCGGGGTTGGCGTTATCCCGGAAGGTTGATTTTGTTGAATTTGGGCGAAAACCCATCCTGGCGCGGCGGTGTTGAGGCGGTTGTAAAACGGAAGGGCGATGGCTTTGAGTTGGCCGATGAGGAGGGGGGCCTTTTGTTTCTCCTGCTCGGTGGGATTTGCCGGGGCTGCCCATGAGGCGATCGGTTTGTTTACCCCGACAAGGGCGGCCTCGATGTCTCCGGCGAGTTGGGTGAGACCGCGGGCGCGCAGCTCCAGAATCGCCGATCTGGCCATGTGCTTGGCTTGGCCGATGTTGGCGGGGCCTTGGTTGTTTTCTACCGCACCGGGTTGGATGACGCGGGTCGATTCATTTGTCCACCATGCCGGCTGGTTGGGCGGATCACCCGTCACGGTCCCAGCAAGAACAAGGCCCGCGATGGGGATGAGGAGATGTGGTTTAAGCAAGAATGAGAAGTGCATGGCAGTGAATGGGCACGATGGGATCTTTGAGTGGGGCGGAAGCCTAGCGACAGATACGAGGCACGGTTAGCGACGGTCACAGACCGCCGCCACATGGATTATTGGTAGATGCCCATGGAGATGTCGCCTTGGGGGACGGAGATGATGACCTTGCCGTTGAGGACGGTGTGGCCGTCCACGACGAGGGCGTTACCGCCACTGTCGGTGGTGGCAGTCGAAGGATCTGCAGTGGCTGGAACCGTCGCGAAATCCCTTTTATTCCATGCCTTGTTGATGAGGGTGGTCTGGCCGTTTTTGAGGGTGGTGATGGCATTGGAGCGGTTTTCCTTGGGTTCCCAGTGGCCGAACTCCTTGTTTCCGAGTTCCAGCAAAGGGTCGGTCTCGATCCAGACAGTTGCATTCCCATCACCTACGTTTCCACAACCCAATACGGTATTCATGTAGCTGTATGAAACAGCACCAAGGCCTATCGCCGTAGAATAGTTTCCAATCGCGGTCGACTCCACGCCCAGCGTCACGGAATACTCGCCCGTATTACCTTGCATCCCGTTCCATGCGCCGATTGAAACACCTCCGTATGAGTTGCCATAGAGAGTATTCCCCTCTCCGAAGACGAAACCACTATCCCGATAAACGGAGTTATACTGCCCGATGGCGAATGATCCCGCACCATAGACACTGTTGCTAAACCCGAGCGAGGAAGAATAGCTACCGTTGGTTACATTGGCTTCTCCTATCGCAAGCGATGCCTGCCCATTTGCCCGACTACCCGTACCGATAGCAACCGAGCCAGCACCACTAGCCACACCCTTCCCGACCGCAAAGGAATTATCACCCGTGGCCGTGCCATTGCCAAAGGCAGTACTATTTGGACCCGAGGCAAAGGACTGATTTCCCATCGCGATACTTCCTGTCCCTGAAGCCATGCCACCGGACCAGCTGAATGCAGAAGCGGGCAACAACGTCGGCGTTATCACATCAAAGCCCTGCCAACTTGCATTGAACGAATCGGGAGCCATGCGCGAATTCCCCATGCCGAAAACCTCACCGGTGTATCCGGTCAGGCAAAGACCGGATGTTCCGCTTAGCGATAACGAGCTCACTGACTCGTATCCTGTTGCGCTACCGATTGCCTGCGCTTTGGTGACCGCTCCCGATGACGGATCGATTTGGACGAGCAAGATGTCGTGCGAGTTTCCTGCGGCAGAGACGTTCAGCCCAGATCCCAAGGAGGTGGTGCTTCCAGAAAATGTTCCAGTAACCACAATCTTTCCGTCAGCGGTGACTACGCCGCCAGAGAGCCCACCGTAACCGGAACTACTAATCCCCTTTGTCCACTGAGTCAGTCCGGAAGTATCAGTTTTGATGACGAAGCCATTAAAATTTCCGGCGGAAGTCAGATTTTTCCCAGTTTCCAAATTGGTCGTTGCTCCCCAGAAGGATCCAAAAGCGATGATATTGCCAACCGAGTCCAGAACATGCCCAACGAGATAATCATCAGAGCCTCCACCTATAGCCTTCGACCAAAGAGCCTGGCCATCCGAACCATTCAACTTGACCAAAAAACCGTCCCGATAGCCTGCACCCGTTCGATTCGCCGATCCCAGTGTGGTAAGCGCCCCGCTGAACATACCCGACACAAGCACATTTCCAGCATTGTCCACAGACACCGTCGATAGAGAGTCGTAATTTATGCCTCCAATTGATTTCGCCCATGAGACTCCTCCAGATGGGGAGAATCTGACAACGACGCCATCGTAAGAACCCGCACTTGTAAGAACTACCGGTGCCAGCGTCGTCGTTGCAGTCTCGAATATGCCCCCCACCGTCACGGTCCCGTCTGTGGCAATCGTAACCGAACTCGCGTAGTCGGTGCCGCTGCCACCTATGGACTTGGCCCACTGTATCGTTCCAGAGGAATTGTAGACAGCAACAAACCCATCCGTGCCTGTGGAAACCAATTCCTTACCCGCTCCGAAAGACTGAGTTGTTCCACTAAAACTGCCGACAACCGCGACCGCGCCAGACGAGTTGATTGCCACATTCGACACCCCGCAATACCCGGTGGAAACTATAATCGGCTTCACCCATATGGCGGCACCGTTTGCATCGCACTTCGCCACAAAGCCAGACGAACTTGGAGACCACTCGTAGATCGATTGATTACCAATCGTTGCTTGGCCGTCAAAAGATCCAATCGCATATTGGAAGGTTCCCGAGCTTACGATTCTGCTAATGGTGATATTCCCCGTAGTCTTGATGCTACTGATTGGGGTGAAATTGCTAGAGGTCTCGCTGTAACCCAAATTTGCCAGGGTGCTGCGCAGGAATTGCACATTCGATGCTTTCAGGGTGTTGCCTGTGCCGAAATCCGCTCCGTTTTCAAAAAGGACCTTTGATGAAAATATCGCTTCGCCGGTCTCACTCGCCTTGAGAACCGGCGTGGCACCCGAATAAACTCCCGCACCCGTCACCCCAGCTGGCAAGGTGATCTTCCCTGCGTTGGGATCCAAGGTCAGGCCCACTGCCATGCCATCGGACTTGTAGAGGGTCAGTAGGTTGGAGGAAGCCAACAACATTTTGTTTTTAGCGGTCTCGACATTGTTGTTAAGCACGTAGGTGTCCCGCCAAACAAACCCGCCTGCGATGGCATTGATATCACTGGCAACGCGGGCATTCAACGAATCCCAATCCAAGGTGTGTTGGGATGTGGTGCCGACGTCGATTCCAGCGGCAAATTTGCCCGCACCGGAAACAATAAGATCTCCGTTCACAGGGAGATTTTGAGCAGTCGCTGGCAGAGCAATAAGCAAACTCTGGATGAAGCAGGAAGAGACGATATGTTTGCGTTTCATGGTAGTTCGAGATTTGAGATTTAAGTGATCAAGGATTGTGACTTGGAGAAACAGACAGAGAAGTCTTGGAAGCAAGGGATCGCAACGCTGCGAGGCGTTCGGAATAACTTTCATGCCAGGCTTTCATGGTGTTCTGTTGTTCCTCGGGTGTGGCATCGCGGAGTTGGTTCATCATTTCCGCTCGGTCTTTCATGAGGGCGTGGCGGGTAGTGAGGAATTCACGAAGCTCGGGGGTAGCGTTGTCTGGGATACGCGGTTCTTGGATGAGCACGCGGGGAAGACGGGATTCCGCACCCATCCGGATGGCGAGTTGTTGCTGGGCTCCAAGTGCTTCGGCGTTTTCCTTATGCCATTTCTCCATGGCTTTGTGCCGCTCTTCCGGGGCGGAATCGGCCAAACCCTGCATCAACTGCTGGCGGCTCCGCATGAGTTTCTCGCGAGTGACGAGGAATGCGGCGGTTTCGGAGGGTGTGGAAGAAGCGGGGGGTAAGGCATCTTGCTGAACGAATGATGCGGCTATAGATGATTCCGAGAGGATAGGCGGCAAATCGGCGGATGGAACGTGGATCTTCCTTACCCGGTCCTTGGAGACGTCGCTAGGGGTGGGCATTCTCGCAGATATTTGGACGGCACTTGGATTCACGACATCGGCTTCAGAGATCGTCGCAGAATTCAGTTTCCAGACGACAAGCACCACAGCGACAAAGCTGAGTGCGATGCCAAGAAGCACCTGCGGTCGCGGGGATCTGGGAGGGTAATTCATGGATTTTCTTTTGGCATTCCCATTCAATTAGAATTTGTCGTATTGCCCAGTTGGATCATGCATTCAATGCGCTGACAGAAAACAGAACCCAATCTGATGGCACAATCAAAATGACTAGGGAAAAAGTGACAAAGTGAAACTGACTTTAACAGTCGAGCCACGAGAGCCGGTTTATCCCCACATTAGCCCGTTATACGATATCCCGTGGATCTGGAATTCTCTCCCCGGATGTAGGAAGAAGGGGACACGCCGACCAGTTTCTTGAATTCCCGGGTGAAATCGGACACATGCCGGAAGCCAAGGGCTTGGGCCACAACCTCGATCTTGGAATCCTCTCGCAGCAGGTGGCAGGCGCTGACGATCCTGACTTCCCGCAGCCAGCGCTTGCTTGTGATCCCAAGTCCCTCCTCGACCATGCGCGAAAACGTGCGGTTTCCGATGCCCAGGTCGATGCAGAGCCGACTGACCTTCCAGCCGCATTGTTTGATTCTCGTGTCCAATCGGAAACCCTGGCCATGATCGGGACCGGTCAGCCACCATGATCCGTTGGAAAAGCGGATTCGCCGGCGATTGGGCGGTGATTCAAGCAGAGCTTGCAGATGGTTCATTTTTGGCTTGGGCAAAGGAGGAGGGAGCGAGGGGGCAAATCCAAAGCAAAAAATCCGACTTCCGGGGCAATTTGAAAAAACCCGCTCGAGGGACGGGTAGAGGCCCTAATGGTAGATTTTCATTCAAGTCATCATGGTTTTTCTACCCGTGTGAAATCAAACGTCCAAGGGGCTAACGGATGAATCGAAAACGGGCAAGCTTCATTTCAGCGGATTTCGGACCTCCTTGGTGTCTCTCCGGGAGATTCGTTGCGGATATCGAGCAGAAGGTCCGGGCGCGAATGCAGGGCGCGGTAGCCTAGTGGCGACCCGCGAGAGGGTTGAATTCCCTCCTTCTCCAAGGTTTACAAGCAAAGCCCCGCCACGCAGCATTCGGCGCATGCGCCTCCGCCACATTCTTCCCCTGCTGCTCATTCTAAACGCCTGCGAGTCGAAAAAGCCAGAGGCCGCCGCCAAAGCTGCCCCCGCACCGCAGGAAGCCACCGCGCCGGAGGTGAAGGCACCCAAAGCGGACATCAAGTCTTCGGTGATGCGCATCAATTCCACCCAGCAGTCGTGGAACCCCGGCCAGCCGTGGGAGAAAAACCCGCCCAGTCAGCGCCGCGCGCTCGCCGCGATCGTCGCGCCGCAGCGCGTGATCACCACCGCCGAGCTTGTGGCAGACGCGACTTACCTGGAATTTGAATCTCCCGACGGCACCCGTTTCGCCCAGGCCAAGGTGATCGCCGTGGACTATGAAGCGAATCTGGCGCTGCTGGGTCCGGTCTCGGAAAAGGAAGGCAACACCTTGTTCGAAGGCACCACGCCGCTGGCCCTGACCACTCCGCCGAAGATCGGTCAGACGCTGGAAATGCTGCAGATCGAGGACAACGGGCTCCCGCTGCTCACGCCCGGCACGCTCCAAAGCATCGACGTGACCTCCAATTTCCTGCCTGGCCACGGCTTCCTCACCTATCTCGTCAAGGCTTCGATGCAGAGTGCGGCGAGCAGTTACTCGTTGCCCGTCCTCCAGAATGGGCAACTCGCCGGCGTCCTCATCAGCTACAACTCGAAGGACCAAATCAGCGAAGTGGCCTCTACCGACATCATCGCCCGTTTCCTCAAAGAGAGCGCGGACGGCGACTACAAGGGCTTCCCCAGCCTCGGAATTTCCATCGCCCGCACCGAGGACAATTCCTTTCGCCAGTGGCTCAAGCTCAAGGATGACCAAGGCGGCATCTACATCCAGAATGTCCGCAAGGGCGGTGCCGCGGAAATCGCCGGGGTGAAAAAGGGAGACGTCCTGCTTGCCATCGACGGCCGGACCATCGACCGCCGCGGATACTATCAGCATCCGAACTACGGCAGCCTTTTCTGGGGTCACCTGATCCGCGGCGAGAAGGCCACCGGCGAGTCCGTCACCCTCTCGCTGCTGCAAGAAGGCCAGCCGCTGGAAATCAAAGCCACCCTTACCCGCGAGGAGGAAAGCGCCCGGCTCGTCCCGGGTTACAATTTCGGAAAAGCACCAAATTACCTGATTACAGGCGGCTTGGTGTTCCAGGAACTTTCCCGCCCGCTGATGGAATCCTACGGTGAAAACTGGCAGACCCGCGCGCCGCTCGAATTCCTCGACGCGATGGAAAACCCTGAAAAATACGAGGGCAAGGTCGACCGCATTGTCTTCCTCAGCGGCTCCATCCCCACTCCCGCCACTGTCGGCTACGAAAGCCTGCGCAACCTCATCGTGAACAAAGTGAACGGCAAGGAAGTGAAGAACATGAAGAGCCTCATCGAAGCCTTCCGCGGCAATCTCACCGAGCGCCACTCCATCGAGTTCGCCGAGCAGAATTTCACCATCTACCTCGACGACGCCACCGCCACCGCGGTCGATTCCCAGCTCCTCCAGCGCGGCATCACCCGGCTTTCGCGGGCGGAGTGAAGTGGTTGGATCACGCAGAAATCAGACTCGGGGTCCTCGAACCGTGCGTCTCGATTTTTGTAAGTCAGACTCTTCCGCTGGAGCGGAATTCCCCCGGGGATGTTCTGAATTGCGCCTAATTTTTAAAAATTGAATTGCTTGAACTGCATGATTTGCTAAATTTTTGTTAATGTTCAACCGACGCTTGCAAATTTTCAGGGCGGCTCTCGTCGTTTCGTTTGCGATTTCACCAGTGTTGTCCGCTTGGACGCCTGGGACCTCCAACCCCACGGCGGCTGCCGGGTTCGTCGTGGATCCTCTGGACCGGACCGAGGTGTTGGCGTTTTACAATACGGTTTACCAGGCGTCGGAAAACTATGCGTCCAAAATCGCTTGGACGGGCAGCGTGGCGACCGGCGTGGTGGGTACCACCAGTGCGGCCTTCAAGGAGGACGTCCGGCGGCGGATCAATTTCTACCGCGCGCTTTGCGGGCTGCCCGGGGATATCACCCTCGACGCGACCAAATGCTCGAAAGACCAGGAGGCGGCGTTGATGTTTGCCCGTAACAACTCGCTCAGCCATACGCCGCCGAGCAGTTGGCTTTCCTACACCGCGAATGCCTCTGAAGCCGCGAGAAACAGCAACATCGCCCTCGGCAATTATGGACCAGGCGCGGTGGACGCCTACATGCGCGATGATGGAGGCGGCAACCATCTCGTAGGACACCGCCGCTGGATCAACTACTCGTGGGCTCAGTCCATGGGTACCGGGGACGTTCCCGCACAAAATTCCTACAACAGCGCCAACTCGCTTTGGGTGATCGGAGATTTCAAAGCGCCCCCGACCCCGTTGTTCGTCGCGTGGCCGAATCGCGGCTACGTGCCGCTCGGTCTGGTGCCAGCCCGTTGGTCGCTGTCCTATCCGGGAGCAAATTTCTCCGGGGCGACGGTGACCATGACGCAGGGAGGAAACAGCGTGTCAGCACCGGTCATTTGGTATGACGATGATGGCTACGGTGAGAGCACGCTGGTCTGGACCCCAAGCGGACTGCCAGCGTCGATCGTTACAGACACACCCTACCAGGTGACCGTTTCAGGCATCAGCGGCACCAACGTCCCGACGAGCTACAGCTACACCGTGACGCTGTTCGATCCGGGCGTGCTGAATGTTTCACCGACCATCGCCGGTAGCGACACTCCACCAACGACCGGAGCGGCCTACACCTTCAACCCCATCGCACAGGCGGACGCCTATGAACTGCGGGTGACCACGTCGAGCGCGGCTGCTTGGGGCGAAGGTGCGGAGGATCCCTCGACACAAATCAACCTGGTGACATCTGGAGCGATGAGACAAACCACTGTAAAGCGAACTGGAGCCAAGGCATTTCAACTCGTATTTCCGAATTTCGCGGACCAGAGCTTTGTCATTGGTCGGGATGTCATTCCATCAGCGTCGAGCCATCTGCAGTTTTACGACCTGGGGCGTTTTGCGACCACGACGACCACTCTCCATGCGGAAATCTCCACCAACGGTGGCGGTTCTTGGGCGAGCGTCTGGAGTCGCAACGGCGTGGGACTAAGCAGCAACTTGTGGGATCCGGGGTTTAGCAGCCGCCGTCTGAGTTTGGCGGCATATGCCGGCCAAATCGTCAGGGTTCGCTTCGTCTTGAGAACTAACAACGAGTCTTCCGTGATCTCGACTTCAGCCAATGACGGATTCTTCATCGATGATGTGACGGTGACCGACTCTACCGAGTTGGTAAATGAAACCTCCACCCCTCTCTCCGGTGTCGCCAGTTCGTTCACGCTCAACGCGGCGACTGCTGGAGCTCCGCTAACGGCGGGTACGGCCTACTACCTGCGCATCCGGCCGAATGTCGGAACCCGCTGGTTTGCCTACGGCCCGCCGAAAAGCGTGACCGCGCAGGCACCGACCGGTTACGCAGCATGGGTGGCCACCCAGTATCCGGCACTGACCGGCGGTCCCACCGGAGACCATGACAACGACGGTCTGATGAACGGCGTGGAGTATGCCTTCAGGCTGAATCCTACCGTCGCCACGGCGGGCTGGGCGCTGCCGCAGCCGGCGATGGTCGGGAACAACTACACCATCACCTTTCCCCAACCCGCCGGCGTCACCGGCGTGAACTTCGGCGTGCAATGGTCACGCAATCTTGCCAGCTGGTCGCCGGTCACGGATTCGGGGAGCGGAGGAAACCACACCTTCAGCGTGAGCAGGCTCGGGGAGAGCCAGGTCTATTTCCGTTATCAGATCGTCGTCGATCCATGAGGAGGGTGGACCCTCCCGTCCGCCTGCCAATGGTCGGGGAAGGGAGGAAGCCTCCGGCGCTTTCCCTTTCACCCTTCACTGGCCCACGACAGGAGTGTCATGGCTACTTATTCACGCGGACCGGCGGGTCTCGTTGCGGTCGTAGTGGAGGAAGTGCGCCCAGCTTTCGTCGGCCAGGCCGTTTTCGTGCATGCCGAAGAGCGGCCGCCAGCGCGGGGCGAGCGGCTTGCTTTGCGGGTGCATGTTCGCCTCGTGCGGCAGCTTGTTGCCCTTGCGGGTGTTGCAGCGGAAGCAGGAGGTGACGATGTTGTCCCAAGTGGTGCGCCCGCCTTTGTCGCGCGGGGTGACGTGGTCCAGGTTCAGCTGGGTTTCCGGCAGCACCTTGGTGCAATACTGGCAGGTGAACTTGTCGCGCAGGAACACATTGCGGCGGGTGAATTTCACCTCAAGCCGCGGCAGCCGGTCATACACCGAGAGCACGACGATCTTCGGCACGCGGATGGCGATTCTCGCGCCGTGGATCATTTCCGCATCGGCGTTTCCGACCGAGTAGGAAATCCACGAGGAAAGATCATGGGAATTGAAACGTTCCTCGCCCTCGACTTGCACGACTTGGGCATGGCCGAGGCAGAGCAAATGGAGCGACCTGCGGACGGAGCAGGTGTGGATCGGTTGCCAGAACCGATTCAATACGAGCACGGGATGTTCGAGCACGGCATTCATACTTTTCCCAAACCAATCGCTTGCAAGCTAGCAAAGCCTGTCGGCGGGGCAACCCAAAAGGTCGCGAAATCATTTGATCCGCGAGGTAGCGAACGTATTCGGGGCTCCCGCCGGGGAACCATCGATTTCTACGTCAGGAGAATTTTCCGCTCAATGCCGCGGAGCCTGCCGCTCCAAACCGCCACGGCAGCTCCTTGGCGCGTGAAATGCCGATTCTGGGCCCTGCCAGGACGATGGTTTTTCCGTGACCCCGGAAAATCCCGGTCTCTTCTTTGTCGAGAAACTCCGTCCCGTGGGCCGAGCCATCAATCCCGAACAGCTTCGTCAGTTTCCCTGGGCCCGCGCCCTGCCTGGGGTGCGCTTGCGACTCCAGTGCGCGGAAGAGCACGAAGCCGTCCACCGTCCCGCCTTTCACCAAGACGTTGAAAAGCCAATGGACACCATAGTTGAGATACACATACGCCGCTCCTGGCGGATGCTCGGCCATAAACTTTCTCGCACTTGGCCGAAACCAAGTGTGGCACGCCTCATCCCCCTCCGCCGCATAGGCTTCAGTTTCCGCAATCTTGCCGCGCTGACCCTTCCACAAAAACACACATCCGATCAGTTCCCGGGCACAGATCTCCGGTGTGCGTTCGAAAAAATCGGGTAAAAGTCGTTCCATACTTCCAGCTTGGCTCACTTTCCGAATTCCGCCACTAGCGCCGATACCGTGGCTTTGGCATCGCCGTAGAGCATGCGGGTATTCTCGCCGAAGAAGAGCGCGTTTTCGAGACCGGAGAAACCGGTGCCTTTGCCGCGCTTGAGGCAGTAAACGGTCTTGGCCTCGTGGGCGTTGATGATGGGCATGCCGTAAATCGGGCTGCCGGGATCGTCGAGCGCGGCGGGATTCACCACGTCGTTGGCACCGATCACGATGGCGACATCGACCGTGGACATGATCGGGTTCACCTGGTCCATTTCGAAAAGCTGCTCGTAAGCGACATCCGCCTCTGCTAACAGCACGTTCATATGGCCGGGCATGCGGCCGGCGACCGGGTGGATGGCGAAGCGGATTTCCGCGCCGTTGGCTTCCAACAGCTCAGCAAGTTCCTTGACGGCGTGCTGGGCCTGCGCGACGGCCATGCCGTAGCCGGGGATGAAAACGACGCTCTGCGCGGCTTCGAGCACGTAGAAGACGTCCTCGGGCGACGATGCTTTCATTTCCCCCTTCACCTCGCCGGCGGCCTGCACGGTCGAGCCGAACCCGCTGAAGAGCACGTTGCCGATGGTGCGGTTCATCGACTTGCACATGATCATGGTGAGGATGATGCCGGACGCGCCGACAAGGCAGCCGGCGACAACCAGCACGTTGTTCAGGATGATGAATCCCGCCATGGACGCGGCGATGCCTGATAGGGAATTGAGCAGCGAAATGACCACCGGCATGTCACCGCCGCCGATCGGGATGGTCATCAACACGCCGAGCACGAGCGAAAGGACCACAAGCACAACTCCGGAAATGAACGCCATCTGATTGTCCACGCCAGCGGTCATCAGGCCAATGCCGACGAGCGAGGCGGCCATCACCACGAAGTTGATGAGCTTCTGCCCGGCGAAGAGCGTGGCTTGACCGGAGATCTTTCCGGCAAGCTTGGCATAGGCGACGACGCTGCCGGTGAACGTGACACCGCCGACCAGGATGGTCAGGCCGATGGCGACGAGCACGAACCAGCCGGGCACGGTGACGCCGCTCTGCGCTTCCAGCAATTTCAGATAGTGAACCATCCCGTTGTCGCGCAGCTTGATGTATTCCGCCGCGCCGACGAGCAGCGAGGCGAGCCCGCCGAAGCCGTTGAAAAGGGCGACCATTTCCGGCATGGCCGTCATCTGCACGCGGTAGGCGGCGACGATGCCGATGATGGTTCCCAGCGCGATTCCACCGGCGACCATCCACCAGTCGAGGCCTAGATAGAGCAACGTGGCAACGACGGCCATCAACATGCCGACGGAGGAAAGCCGGTTGCCACGGCGCGCCGTGTCCGCGGAACCGAGCATCTTGATCCCGAAGATGAAGAGGATCGAGGAGATGATGTAGAGCAAATTGATGAGGACGGCGTTCATGGCTTGGGTCCTCCCTTTTTCTTGAACATGGCGAGCATCCGGTCGGTCACGATGTAGCCGCCCACTACGTTGATGGTGGCGAGCACGACGGCGGCGAAGCCGAGCCATTTCGCGGTGGGCGACTCACCCATGTTGAGCGCTAACAGCGCGCCGACGATGGTGATGCCGGAAATCGCGTTGGACCCGCTCATCAGCGGCGTGTGAAGCTGGGAGGGAACTTTGGCGATCAGCTCGAAGCCGAGGAAGATCGACAGGGTGAAGGCGAAAAGCAGTAGCAGCAGCGGAGCGAGTTCCATGGGATTCAGGGGTTTTGAAAGCGTTCGTGAACGATCTTACCGTCGTGGGTGAGCATGCAGCCCTTGATGATTTCGTCGGTGAGCTTGAGCGGGAATGTCCTGGCCTCGGCGTCCCAAAAGTGCTCGATGAGGTTCACCATGTTCGCCGCGAACATCTGGCTGGCGTGGCGTGGCACCTGGCACTCGAGCGCGCTCCAGCCGATGATTCTAACGCCATTGTCAGTGAGGATTTCCTGATTCGCCACCGTGCCCTCGACATTTCCTCCACCGTCCGCGGCGAGGTCGACGATGATGCTGCCGGGACGCATGCCGGAAATCATTTCGCGGGTGAGCAGGATGGGTGCCCTGCGGCCGAAAACCTTGGCGGTGGTGATCACGATGTCGCAGGCGGCACAGACTTTCGCCATGCCGTCGCGCTGGAGTTTGACCTGCTCCGGCGTGAGTTCCTTGGCGTATCCCTGCTCGGTCTGGCCGACCTCGCCGATGTTGATTTTCACAAATTTCGCCCCCAGCGATTTCACCTGCTCCTCGACCACCGGCCGCGTGTCGAAAGCCTCGACCCGCGAACCTAACCGCCGGGCGGTGGCGATCGCCTGCAAGCCCGCCACGCCGACGCCGATGATGAACACCTTGGCCGGAGAAATCGTGCCCGCCGGAGTCATCATCATCGGCAGGATGGAGTCGAGTTGGCCGGCGGCGGTGATGACGGCCACGTAACCCGCTAGATTCGCCTGGCTGCTGAGCACGTCCATTTTCTGCGCGATGGTGGAGCGCGGGATCAGCTCGCTGCACAACGCGGTGACTCTGGCAGCGGCATAGGCTTCGGTGCGTTCGCGCGAGCCGAACGGGTCCATCAGTCCGGTCGCCAGCGAGCCGGGTTTCTGGAGAGCAATTTCATCGGGCTCTGCCGGAAGCACTCGAAGCACGAAATCCGCCGAGCGGATGGCGGCGGCGCGATCGAAGACCATCGAAGCACCGACGGCTTCGTAATCCGCATCCAAATGCCCGGCGGCCAGTCCGGCACCGGATTCGATGCCGACTTGCGCGCCGAGTTTCACCAGCTTGGCGGCGGCAGCGGGGACGAGCGCGACGCGGGTCTCTAGCGGGCGATTCTCTTTGGGGACGAAAAACAACATGGTCTTAGCCGGATTTTTCAACGCCACACTAAAACGAAAAACCGCCGCGCCTCACAAGGGCAATCTGACAAGGCGATAACCGGTGCTGAGAAAAAGACGAACTGTGCGCGTCCGCCTAGGCGAAGACTCCGCTCACCGGCTTGGCTTTATTGCCGACGGTGAATGGCCGGCCACTTGGGCTGACGACGTTTTTTTCTATCGGCATCCCGCAGGCATGGGCGACAGTGGCGTGCAATTCACCGACCGTAACCGGGTCGCTCGCCACCTGGCCACCTGCGGCATCGCTCGCGCCGTGGACGAATCCGCGTTTCGCCCCGCCGCCGGCGAGGACGCAGGAGAACACCAGCGGATGGTGCCCGCGCCCGCTGCCGTCGAACTGCGGCTTGCGGCCGAACTCGGTGGCCACGACCACCATTGTGCTGTCCAGTAGCCCCCGCGCATCCAGATCACTGACGAGTGCGGCGAATGCCGTGTCGAACTCGGAACCGCGATCCTCCATGCCGCCCTCGATGTCCTTGTGCATGTCCCAGCCGCCGCTCTCGACTTCCACGTAGCGGACACCGCCTTCGATCAAGCGGCGTGCGAGAAGACAACCCTGGCCGAAGCGGTTCTTGCCATATTTCGCCCGCAGATCGGCGGATTCCTTGTTGAGGTCGAAGCATTCCAAATCCTTGCCCTTCATGAGGCGCAGCGTGCTTTCGTAAAACTCGTTGTACGCGGCCACGCCGCTGTCCTTGACCGTGCCGGTGAATTTCCGGTCCATCTCGCCGAGCAGCGCCAATCGCTTCTCCATGGTCGCGGCATCCGCGCGGGAAACCGCGTTTGTCAGGCCCTCGTCCGGATCGAGGATCGGTAACGGACTCATGCTGGCGGGGAAAAATCCGTTGCCATGGTTCGACGGGCGGTTGATGCAGACGCTGCTAGGCAAGGTCTGGTGACTTGCTCCGAGGTAGTGCTGCCCCCAGGCACCCAGCGTGGGATGCACGATGGTCCCGCGTTTTTCGAAGCCTGTGCGCATCAGATAGCGGGCTGACTCATGCACGCCGACTTTGGCCGTCATGCTGCGGATGACGGTGATCTTGTCGGCGATCTTCGCGGTCTCTGGCAGAAAGGATGAGATTTGAAATCCGGCCTTGGTGCTCACGGCGTCGCCCGGGCCTTTCGACGCGCCGGTCTTGGGATCGAAGCTGTCGATCTGGCTCAGGCCGCCGGAGAGCTGGAGCATGATGACCGCCTTGGCCTTGCCGAAGCCGGGTCCCTTGGCACCAGTCGGCGGGACCTCGCTGGCGCGGAGGCTCTCACCCGGCATGAACGGCAGCAGGCTGATGCCGAAGGCGGCTTGTGCCATGCGCTCGACGAAGGAGCGGCGGGAAAATTCATGGAGTCGGAGTAGATCGGATTTCATGGCGGGTGGTTTTACGGGACAAAGAGAAATTCACGGGAGTTCAGGAGGACCCAGGCGAGGTCGTTGATCGCGAGCCCGTCTTTCATCGCGGCCAGCGCTTTCCCCGATTCATCCGCAGTTGGCTGGCGACCGAGGAAACTCAGATAGAGCGATGCGATCTTGTCCGGAGGCGTGGTGGCCTTGGTTGCGGCAGCGAGTGCGGAGGAGCCGCTGGCGATCATTTCCTGCACGGGGCCGTTCATGAGTTGGAGCATCTGGGGCACGCTGCCGTCGGTGGTGTTAGTGTCGCTAACAAGCCGGTCGCTTTGGCCGAACAACCGCAGGAAGTGGTTTTCCGGTGCGGGCTGCGGCAGCTCGCTGGCACGGGCCAGAACCAGGCCGGAGCGGATCTGCGGAATGCCGCCTTCATAGCTGGCTGCAAGTGCCTTCGGGTTCATTTTTCCGCCTTTTTTCCCGCCGCCGCCTTTCATGGGAGCGCCGCTGGCTTTCATTTCGGTGATCAAGCGGTTCAGCGTCTCGGCGTTGATCTGGTCGTCTGGAACCACGGTCTTCTGAAGATCGTCGCCACGGCGAAGGAGGACTTGATCCGCATCATCGCCGGAAGCCAGGGTCACGATGGAGTCCCAGGCCTGCTCGGCGCTCATCCGGCGCAGGGTGGGGCCGGGGAACTGATAGTTTTTCGGATCCTCGGGAGCCTCGCACGCCTGCCGCTGATAGGCGGCGGTGTTATAGAGAATGCGCTGGAACTCGCGCAGGTCGAACTTGGCCTGCTTCATGTAAGTGGTGATGAGTGCGAGCAGCTCCGGATTGCTAGCGCCGGCGGGATCATCCAGATTGGAAACCGGCTCCTGCACGGCGATGCCGAATGCTTTCTTCCACAGCCGGTTGGCTATCGCGGCGGCAAAGCGCGGGTTCTCCGGGTGGACCATCCACTCCGCGAATTCATTGCGGAGCTGCGACGGCTTGACGTCGTCGAGTTGATAGGCGGGATTGGTTTTCGCGGACGCGTCCCAGCGGATCAGCTCCGGTTTCACAACCTCGCCCGGCTTGGCGTCCTTGTATTTGTAGTCCGCAGGGAACTTCAGGTGGTTGGTGGGCAGGTCCACCAAGTTGTAGGCGTTGGGGGCGAAAATCTGTTTGGCCAGATTCTTCTCTGCCTGCGAAATCGAGTCCGACTTGGCGAGGCGGCGGGATTTTCGATAGACGTCCTCGTGATAGCCGTCCGTCGCGCCGAAGAACGCCGCCATGCTGTAGAAATCCCGCTGCGTCCAGTCGGCGGACGGGTGGTCGTGGCACTGGGCGCATGAGACATCGGCAGCGAGAAACGTGGTGAGCAGGTTGGACACACCGTCGAGCGGCATCTGGGCGTCGCGCAGGAGAAATCCGGCGGCGCCGTTTTCGTTGAGTTTTCCATCGGCGGTGAGCATGTCTCGCACCATCACGTCCCACGGGAGATTCATGGCGATCTGGTCCTTGAGCCAATCTTCGTAGAGGAAGGCTTTCGCGCCTTTTCCATAGTCGTCCTTCACGCGCAGCATGTCGGCGAGCCAGTTGAACATGTGCATCGTGTAGCCGGGCGAGTTCAGCAGCGAGTTGACCAGCGCCTCACGCTTTCCGGGCGAAGTGTCTGCGAGAAAGGCGCGCGCCTCCTGCTCGGTGGGAATGCGGCCGATGACGTCGAGATGGAGGCGGCGGACGAACTGCGCGTCACTCGCCGGTGGGTTCGCTGCAGCTCCGCTTTGTTTCAGCGCGCCGTTGATGGAATCATCCAGCCTGGCGGCGGCTTTGACGATGACCTCCTGCGACATCGGCGGGCGCGGCTGGGCGGCTTTGCGGGCCTGGGCGAACTGCTGGTCCTCGGCACTCAGGCGGACCAACGGGAAGCGCACGATACGCTTGTCCTTTTGCTCCACCGTGACGATTCCATTTTCAAGCGCCTTGAATTTCGCCTCCAGTTTTCCCCCGTTTGAGGCGGTCCATGTGTGCCAGACGCCAGCGGCGGCTTGATCCACCGGAACCGCTGCCTCTTGTGCCACGGGCGCACCGGGGCGGTTTTTGCCTTTTTTGCCCGGCTGGGCAGCCAGGAGAACGACGGAGGTCGTCAGAAAAGTCGCGGAGAGGAGGAATAAGGGTTTCATGAAATGGGTGACTTGTGGGATAAACTCCACCTTGGACTCGATGTTGCGCATCAATCAACGAGTCCGGAATTATGTCGATCCCCATGCGACCGCGAGGAATGGTAAACTGGGAATCAAAGAGTTCGGATTGAGCGAAAATCATCATTTGCCGGAGCGGATCGCTTGGGACCGGGTTCGTTTGATTCAACCGGGGTCCGACAAAATCCTTCCCATAACAATAAGAATAACAAGGCGAGGTTTGGCCGCTTGCGCGAACCTGCGCGCTCCACCAAGCTTCCGCCATGCCCGATCACTTGCCACACGATGTCATGAACGAGGGTTCCAGCGATTCCCAAGCACTGCCGCCCGCGCCCACCTTCCCCGAAGCCCTCCGCTTCTGGTGGAAACTCGGCTGGATCAGCTTCGGCGGGCCGGCCGGGCAGATCGCGATTATGCACAAGGAGATCATCGAGCGGCGGCGCTGGATGAGTGAGGAGCATTTCCTCCACGCGCTGAATTTCTGCATGCTGCTGCCCGGCCCGGAAGCCCAACAGCTCGCCACTTACCTCGGTTGGCGGCTCCACGGCGCGCGCGGTGGGATCGCGGCGGGCGTGTTGTTCGTCCTGCCTTCGATGTTTATTCTGCTAGGCCTGAGCTGGCTTTACATGGCTGGCGGCGACATCGCGTGGGTGAACGGGCTTTTCTACGGACTCACGGCGGCCGTGATCGCCATCGTGCTTTCCGCGGTGAAACGGATCGGCTCGAAGGCGCTGAAATCACCCAGCCTGTGGGCGCTGGCGGGACTGGCATTCGTCGCCATCTTCGTTTTCAAGATCAACTTCGTCATCATCATCCTCACGGCGGCGCTCATCGGCTACGTGGGTGGAAAATTCTATCCGAAACAATTTCCCGCCGGCAAGGGTCACGGGAAATCCGGCGTCGGAGAACTTCCCTGTGTCGCGCTCCCACCGGTGCCGAAAGCCACACTCGGACGCACGGTGCGGATCTCCGTGATCTGCCTGACGCTCTGGTGGCTGCCGGTGCTGGGTGTGGGGTGGTGGTTGGGATGGAAAGGCATTCATTTCCAGGAAGGCTTGTTCTTCAGCAAAGCGGCGCTGGTCACTATCGGCGGCGCGTATGCCGTGCTTCCCTACGTGGCGCAGATGGCCGTGGAGAAATTCGGCTGGTTGACGCAGACGCAGATGATGGCCGGGCTGGGCCTGGCAGAAACCACGCCGGGGCCGTTGATCATGGTGTTGCAGTTCGTCGGCTTCGTCGCTGCCTGGCAGAATCCCGGCGGTCTGACTCCGCTCGCCGCAGGCACGCTCGGCGCGCTAGTGACGACGTGGGTGACGTTTCTTCCGTGTTTCCTCTTTGTCTTCCTCGGCGCACCCCACGTCGAGGGACTGCGGGAGCGCCCCGGACTCTCCTCCGCGCTAACCGGCATCACCGCCGCCGTCGTGGGTGTGATCCTGAACCTCGCGATCTGGTTCGCCTGGCACGCTTTGCTGCCGGAAGGCGGTAGGCTCGATTACTTCGTCGCGGTAGTGGCCATCGGCGCGTGGCTCGCCATGGAGCGCTTCAAAATCGGCGTGATCCCCACGCTCGGCGCCTGCGCTGTGCTCGGGATGGTTTGGAAACTTACATGAGGAGCAGCGACCTTATTGTCGCCTCTTCATGATGCAATTGGGAGTAGTGGCGCAGTAAGATCCCTGCTCCGTATGTTACGAACGCGGGATCGGTTTTTGCAGCAGATACCGATAAGAGAAATGACCTGAATGCGCTCGGTCTGCATCATGGAGTTAGCGGAAAATTAGCGCAAGTCACCCTTTGTTTAGCACCCGCTTGGCCAGATTACAAGCATGCTGGCGGCAGGATGAAACCACGTTCCTCACTGCTCGATCCCCGTCTTCTCAAAGGCGCACTGCTCCCCAGTCTTCGCAAACTTGATCCCCGCGTCCAGTGGGGAAACCCGGTGATGTTCACTGTCTATCTGGGCGCAATATTCTGCACGGCGTTCCTCTTCCAGACATCGAATCTATTTGAAATCCAGCTCGTCGTTTGGCTTTGGTTCACGGTGCTGTTCGCAAACTTCGCGGAAGCTCTTGCGGAGTCGCGGGGAAAGGCCCAAGCGGACGCCCTCCGCTCGATGCGCGTCACCACCCCGGCCCGCAAGCTGGATGGCGACAAGGAAACTGCAGTGCCTGCCAGTGATCTGCGCCCTGGCGATTTGGTGGTCTGCGAGACGGGCGATACGATTCCGTCCGACGGCGAGATCATCGCAGGCATCGCCTCGGTGGATGAGTCCGCAATCACCGGCGAATCCGCACCGGTCATCCGCGAGTCCGGCGGCGACCGCTCGGCCGTCACGGGCGGCACGCGGGTCCTATCAGACCGAATCGTGATCAAAGTCACCTGCGAGCCGGGCCAATCGTTTCTTGATCGTATGATTGCTCTCGTCGAAGGTAGCGAGCGCCAGAAGACACCTAACGAAAAAGCGCTCGGCGTGCTACTGGTTTCCCTGACGCTCATTTTTATCCTCGTCACCTTCACTCTGCCCGCGTTCACGAAATTTCTCGGTGGGCAAACACCCGGGTTCAGCAGCTTGGTGGCGCTGCTCGTGTGCCTGATCCCCACGACGATCGGCGGGCTTGTTAGCGCCATCGGCATTTCCGGGATCGACCGCCTCACCCGCCAGAACGTGCTGGCCACGTCCGGCAGGGCAGTGGAAGCGGCAGGTGATGTGGATGTGCTTCTGCTGGATAAAACCGGCACCATTACTCTCGGAAACCGCCAGGCCAGCGAATTCCTCGCTGCGCCCGGAGTGGATGCCCGCGACCTCGCGGAGACCGCACAACTTTCCTCACTCGCTGACGAAACTCCGGAAGGCCGATCTGTGGTTGTGCTTGCGAAACAGCTCTTTGACATCCGTGGCCACGATCTGGCAGAGCCTCATGCTGTCTTCGTGCCCTTTACTGCCGAGACCCGGATGAGCGGTGTGGACTTCATTTCAAATGGATTGAAACGCACCATCCGCAAAGGCGCGGCAGAGGCGGTAAAACGATATGTCGAGTCTATCGGCGGAAACATGCCGGAAGAAGTCAGCCGCGATGTGAACCACATTTCCAGCCAAGGCGGCACACCGCTCGTGGTGGTGGACGGCTCACGGGTGATGGGCACCATTTTTCTCAAGGACATCGTCAAGGGAGGCATCCGCGAGCGCTTCGCGAAGCTTCGCGAAATGGGTATCCGCACCGTGATGATCACCGGCGATAATCCGCGCACCGCCGCCGCTATCGCAGCCGAGGCGGGCGTGGATGATTTCATGGCCGAAGCCACGCCCGAGGACAAGATGCGCCGCATCAAAGCGGAACAGGAAGCCGGTCACCTCGTCGCCATGACGGGCGATGGCACCAACGACGCACCCGCTCTGGCGCAGGCTGATGTGGGCGTCGCGATGAACACCGGCACCCAGGCCGCACGGGAAGCGGGAAACATGGTGGATCTTGATTCCGATCCCACCAAGCTCATCGACATCATCGAGATCGGCAAACAACTGCTCATGACGCGCGGTTCCCTAACCACATTCTCGCTCGCCAATGATGTCGCGAAATACTTCGCCATCCTGCCCGCGCTTTTCGCCGGGATCGGGGCCGCATCTGGAAAAGGCCCGCTCGCGGTTCTCGACATCATGCATTTGCATTCGCCCCAATCCGCGATCTTGAGCGCCGTCATCTTCAACGCGCTGGTCATCGTCGCCCTCATTCCGCTGGCCCTGAAAGGCGTGGCCTACCGCCCGATGAATGCCGCCGCCTTGCTCCGGCGCAACCTGCTCATTTACGGTCTCGGCGGCATCCTCGTGCCGTTTCCCTGCATCAAGCTCATCGACCTCACGCTCGCCGCCCTACACCTTGTCTAACTTAAAATCACCATGAACACACTCACGCTCTCATTGGCTTTCATCGCCCTCGTTGCCGCCATCTCCTGGCCGCTGGGTCGCTGGCTTTTCTGGACACTCCAAGCTCCGGCGGAAAACTCACGGCTCACCCGGATGTTTCAACTCCTGCTCGGCAAGGGAGCGGAAAAACCGTTTGGCTGGCGGAACTACTTCCTCGCGCTGCTCGTCTTCAACGGCGCGATGTTCGTGCTGACATGGTTGGTTCTCACCTTCCAACATCATTTGCCACTCAATCCCGATGGCATGGGAGCGGTGAAACCGTCGCTGGTATTTCACACGGTCGTTTCTTTCGTCACCAACACGAACCTTCAGCATTACTCCGGTGAGGCGACTTACAGTTATCTCTCACAACTCACTCTGATGTGGCTGCAATTCACTTCCGCTGCGAGTGGCATCGCGGTGTTTGCCGCCCTCGCTCGTGGCCTATCGGGAAGCCGTGATTTCGGGAACTTTCACCGCGATGTTGCCCGCATCCTCGTGCTGTTCCTGCTGCCGCTCGCCACGATCTGGGCGCTGGTTTATTCGCTGGTCGGCGTGCCGATGACCCTCGAGGGAAGCGCCGTGGCCACCACCTTGGAAGGTGCCACCCAAACCATCGCCCGCGGACCTGTTGCCGCATTTCTCGCGATCAAACAACTCGGCACCAACGGTGGCGGCTTCTTCGGGCCGAACAGCACGCACCCGTTTGAAAACCCCGGCCTCGTCTGCAATTTCATCTCACTCGTCGCCATTCCGCTCATCCCGATGGCCTGCGTCTGGGCATTTGGCCGGATGCTTGGCAGACCTCGCCACGCGCATGTCATCTCCGCGGTGATGTTCGCCTTTCTGGCATTGAAAGTCGCCTGCACCGTGCTTCCCGAGTCCGCGCCGACCGTTGCTTTTGAAAATCTACCCGTGGAGCAAACCGCCAATCTCGAAGGCAAAGAACTCCGCCTTGGGGCCACCACCGGCCCGCTCTGGGCCGTGCTCACCACCAGCACTTCGAATGGCTCGGTCGGCGCGATGCATGGTTCGCTCAATCCGCTTTCGTTGTTAGGTCCGTTCGCGGGACTCTGGCTGAACTCGACCTTCGGCGGCGTCGGTGTGGGCATGATCAATTTTTTCCTGTTCATGATCCTCGCCGTTTTCGTCGCCGGCCTAATGGTGGGGCGCACGCCGGAATACCTCGGCAAAAAAGTCGAGGCGAAGGAAATGACTCTCGCCGCCGCCACCTTTCTCATCCATCCGTTGCTCATCCTTGGCGGCAGCGCGCTTTTCGCGGCCACTCCCATGGGCGCGGATACCGTCAACAATCCCGGCGCACGCGGACTTTCGGAAATCATCTACGAGTTTTCCTCCGCCGCCGCGAACAACGGCTCAGGCCTCGAAGGTCTCAGCGACAACACCGATCCCTGGAACATCGCCACCGCCATCGTCATGTTGTTAGGCCGCTACCTGCCCATCCTGCTGCCGCTTGCCATCGCCGGATCGCTGGCGGCGAAACCCAGTGTCGCCGTTTCCTCCGGCACGCTGCGCACGGATACGCCCACCTTTGGGCTGATGGTTTTCGCCATCATCCTCTTCCTCGGAGCACTCACCTTCTTCCCGGCTGCCCTGCTCGGGCCGGTGCTCGAACATCTATCCCACTGATCCCTAACCATCCATCTTCATGACCACTCTCCGTCTCATCCTCACCAGCATCGCTCTCTGCGGATTCGCCTACACCGCTGCGATCCATAGCTTCGCCCGCATCGCAAACTCCGACCAAGCCAGCGGTTCGCTCGTTAGAAATGCTGAGGGTAGTATCGTTGGCTCCCGCTTGATCGCCCAAGCCTTCACCGGTGACCACTATTTCCACCCCCGCCCCTCGGCGTGCGACTACAACGCCCGTGCTGCAGCCGGATCGAATCTCAGTCCGACGAATCCGAAACTTACCGAACGCGCCACAGCACTCATATCCTCTCATCAAGCGGCTTCCGAACACCCCATCCCCGCCGATCTGGTCACAGCATCCGGTTCCGGCCTCGATCCCGACATCACCGATGCCGCTGCTCGTTTCCAAGCTTCACGCATCGCCAAAGCCCGCCAGTTGGAACCCGCCATCGTCATGAAAGCCATCGACGAAACGAAGCGCCCGCTCATGGGGAGCTTGGGTGGTCCGCCGCTCATCAACGTGCTCGAACTCAACCTCGCCCTTGACCGGATTACGCGGTAAACTTCGCTCACGATGTCTGACACCGGCAAACTCAAAGTCTTCCTCGGCATGTGCCCGGGCGTGGGCAAGACCTATGCCATGCTCCAGGCAGCGGGAGAACTCCGGCGGCAAGGTGTCGCTGTCGTGGCCGGTGTGATCGAGACCCATGGCCGCCGGGAAACCGAAACTCTGTTGGCCGGGTTGGAAATTCTTCCTCGGAAGCAATTGAAATACCGCGACACGGAACTCGCGGAACTCGACCTGGACGCACTCATCGCCCGCCGGCCCCAAGTCGCGCTCGTGGACGAACTCGCCCACACCAACGCCCCCGGCTCGCGCCACCCGAAGCGCTGGCAAGACATTGCCGAGCTGCTCGATGCGGGGATCGACGTTTACACCACCGTCAACATCCAACATCTGGAGAGCCGCTCGGACATCGTGAGTGCCATCACCAAGGCTCCCGTCCGCGAAACTGTCCCCGACAGTTTCCTCGACCGGGCGGATGAAATCGAATTCGTCGATCTCACGCCGCGTGACCTGCAGCGCCGCTTGGAGGAAGGAAAAGTCTATCTCGGCGAGCGGGCCGCAGCCGCTTCGACGAACTTCTTCAAGGAAAGTCACCTCACCGCGCTGCGCCAGTTAGCCCTGCGCTACACCGCCGAGCGAGTCGGAGTCGATCTACGCGAATTCCAAGTCCAGCGCCGCAGCCGCGCAACCTGGCGGACCAGCGAGCGGTTGTTAGTCGCCGTCGGTCCCAGTCCGTTTTCCGTATCACTCATCCGGCGGACCCGTGCCATGGCAGGCGCGCTCGACGCCCCATGGTCCGCCATCGCGGTGACCACGGATGAAAGTCTCGCCCCGGAAGACCAGAACCGACTCACCGAAAACCTGTCGCTCGCCCGCCAGCTGGGGGCGGAAACCGCCACGGTGGAAGCGGCGAGTCTCGTCGAGGGTTTGCTATCCGCCGCCCGCGAGCGAGGTGTCACCCAGATCATCATCGGCAAATCTCCGCGCCATGGTTGGCGCGATTTTTTCATGCGACCACCTGCGCTGCGCCTGCTCCAGCGGAGCGGCGACATCGACGTGGTGGCCATGGAGCCCGGGCTTCCTGCCGACGGCCTATCTTCTCACTCAAAACACCAACCCCGCTCCCTGGATCGGGCAGCAGTTTTTTCCGGCATCGTCAAAGCAGCCGCCATCGCCGCAGGACTCTCGCTGTTCAGTTATCCCCTTTTCGGCCTCCTCACCGCTCAGGATCTCGCGATGCTCATGCTCTGCGGCGTGATCGTCGGGTCGCTATGCCTTACGCCTGTTGGAACTTTCGCACTCGCCGTCTTCACCGGGCTTGCGTGGAACTTTCTTTTCACTGAGCCGCGCTTCTCGATCAGCATTCGCTCATCCACGGACATTACCATGTTTGTTGCGTTGCTCGTCGCCTCACTCTCGATGGGCTGGCTTTCAAACCGTCTCCAGCGCCGCAGTCTCGCCGTCACCCGCCAGCAAATGCGCACGACGCGGCTGTTGGAAATCAACACCATCCTCACCGGAGCCTCGGATACGAATGAGGCCGTTGGAGACTGCCTGCACGCCGTCGGCTCGCTGTTCAACCTGCCCTGTGCCATCCAGCTTCGCGACAATTCGAACCATGAACTCCAACCACCGCATCCCTCCGGCACCTTGCCTCTGGATGCCAAGGAGCGAGGAGTCGCGCTGTGGGCCTTCGAGAAAAAACAACCCGCAGGCCGTGGCACAGGCACTCTGCCCGAAGCCAAGGCGCTGCACCTTCCGCTGCAAGGCCGATCCTTCGCGATGGGCGTGCTCTCCATCGATCCCGGGAAAAATCCACTGCCGCTTGCCGAGCGTGATTTGTTAGCCGCCATCGCCGCCCAGCTCGGGCTGGGTCTGGAGCGCAACCATCTGCTCCACGCCATCCACCGCGCCGATTTCCTCGAGCGCGGCGACCAACTCCGGCGCTCTTTGTTGGATCACGTTTCCCACGAACTCCGCACACCCGTCTCCGTGATGGGTTCCGCACTGGACGCACTTGATAGCGGCATGCCATTCAACGAACTCATCCCGGAAATGCGCGGAGCCCAGAAACGCCTGCGCCGGGTGGTGGACCAGCTCGTCGAGTCCACCCGCATCGAATCCGGAGCCATCCAGCCGAAGCCGGAGTGGTGCGAACTGCTGGAAATTCTTGAACACTCTGCCGAACAGGCGGCGGATGCCACCGCCGGGCATCCTCTGGAAATCATCATTGAAAACGGAACCCCACCGCTGGTTTGGCTCGATGCCGACCTGATGCTCGCCGCGCTGGGAAACCTCCTCACAAACGCCGGTCACCACACACCGCCAGGCACGCCCATCCATCTCGGCGCCTCCATCAACCCGGCCTCACAATTGGAAGTTCACGTCCGCGACCAAGGCCCCGGCCTCGCAGATCCCGCCCGAGTGTTCGCCCGCTTCCACCGTGGCGAGTCGAGCCGCCCCGGCGGACTTGGACTCGGACTATCCATCGTCCGGGGCCTCATCCGTGGGCTTGGCGGCACCAGCGAAGCGCGCAATACTCCTGGCGGTGGTGCCGAATTCATCCTCAAAATCCCGGTGCGCACTGCCCATCAAATCCCCGATCCAACGTGAGCCGTATCCTTGTCATTGATGATGAACTTTCCATCCGCCGCATGCTCCAAGTCCTCCTCGAAGGCAGCGGCCACACCGTAATTTCTGTGGGCGATGGCTCTCACGGGCTCCACGCGCTGGCCTTGGAAAAACCGGATCTTCTCATCCTCGATCTCGGCCTGCCTGACATGGACGGCCTCGGAGTCCTCCGCCGCCTCCGCGAGTGGACCACCGTGCCTGTGCTCATTCTCTCCGCCCGCCCCGATCCCGCCGATAAAGTCAGCGCCCTCGATCTCGGAGCCGATGATTATTTAACAAAACCCTTCGACGCACCCGAGCTCCTTGCCCGCTTGCGAGCGCTTCTTCGTCGCGTCACTCCAGCGGAAGAACAACCCGTTATTTCAATCGGTTCGCTCACCATCGACCTCGCCTCGCACGAGGCCCGCGTCTCGGGTCACCCCGTGCCGCTCACTCCCATCGAGTTTTCCCTGCTCGCCCAACTCGCCCGCCACGCCGGGCGGGTGCTTACCCACGCCCACCTTCTCAACGCCGTCTGGGGACCCAAGGCCATGGAACAATCCCACTATCTCCGCGTACACTTCACCCACCTCCGTCGCAAGCTCCACGCCGCAGGCCTCGTTGGCGAAGTGATCCGTAACGAACCGGGAATCGGCTACCGCCTGCGATTGTAGGGAGGAGCGGCGACTTTACTGTCGTCTCTTTGGTTACGAGAAGAGGGACAATAAGGTCCCTCCTCCTCAGGGGAGAGTGCGGATGGCTTCGGCGGAAACAATGAGTGCATCTGCTGAAGAACCCTCGGCGACTTTTCCGCTAACGGTGACGGTGGCGAGATTTGCCAAGCCGCCGACGCCTTCGACGGGTTCCTTGAGGACGCGGCCATCTGCGCCGACGATCTGGATGGTGGCGATGCCGCGCTTTTTGTCTTCCGGTGAGTCACAGCAAGCGTCCCACGGGGTGGTGCATTTATCGTCGGGATTCGCATTGCAAGGGGTGAGCACTTCGGGATCGCCGAGGATGAAGGCGGCGCGGCCTTCCACGAAGGGTTTTTCGTTGCCCATGATTTTACCGCTGATGGTGATTTCATCGCCGGGCTTGGCGGTGGTGCGGATGAGGTGGATGGACTTCGGCTCACCCGTGGGAGAGGCGGCAAGCACGGCGGAAAGTGAGGTGCTGGGTGCGCTCACGGTGGGGGCGGTGGCTTCTTTCTTTCCGCACGAGGCGAGAAGGGCGGCGGTGGCGAGGATGAGGCAGGTGGTTTTCGTTTTCATGGGATGGTTGTGTTAGGACATGCGGAGAGCGGTGGGAAGCGGTGGTTTGAGGCAGCGGATGGCCGGCGGCAGTGCGCCTAGCAGACCGAGGAACAGCCCGGTGAGAATGCCGGTGATGGCGACTGCGGGACCGACCTCCAAGGTGAATGCGCCGATGGAAAATGGAATGGTCCTGCCGTCCAGCAAAACAACGGCGACGACCGAGGCGAGCAACGCACCGGTGAGACAGGCCAAGGTACTTTCCTGGACGAGACTCCACAACAGAGCACTGCGGCCGAAGCCGATGGCTTGCAGGGTCGCCATTTCCCGGACACGCGAGGCGAAGGCGGCGTAGAGCGTGTTGACGCCGCCGAAAATCGCGCCTGCCGCGATGAGGCCGGCGGTGATCCAAGTCATCGCACGCAACGGTTTGAAGAAGGCGCTGAGACGGTCGTAATAGTCGCTCTCGCGCAGGGCGCTGAGTTCGAGGTCGAGCCGTTGTTTCGCGAAGAGATCGGCTTCCGCGAAATCGGCGGGGTCGTCGAGGCGGAGGACGACGCAGGAGAGTGTTTCGCGTTTGGCGAGCACCCGCAGATCGCCGAGCGTGGCCCAGATTTCGGATTCCAACACGGTGCCGGGTGCGGCGAAGATGCCAGAGATTTTCAGGGGTTGGTTTTCCAAAGTTAGAATCCCACCAACGCTGAGATCGCTCTCATCGAGGCCGAGTTTCCGCCATGCGAGACGACCGACCATGAGTTCTCCGGCAGCGGGGAAATTCCCTTGCAGCAACCTCACCTCGGGATGGACCCGCAATGATTGAAGGGTGACGCCCCGGAGCATCGCCTGGCTTCTGCGCCCGTCCGGCAGGCCGAGGTAGTTCATGTAGTGGATCTCGCTGGAAACCGCACGGATGCCGAGGGTTTCCGCGATGCCGGGCACGGCGGCTTCGGCGATGCCGGCGGTGCGCTCGGCGACCTCGCTGCGCTGGATGCTTTCCTCGGATCCCGCGCCGACGAGGATGATGTTTCGGTCCGATCCCGAGGCGGACAGCACGCGCTTCATCCCGTTGTTGATGGCGACCGATGCCATGACTAACAATACGACCATCGCGCTGCCGCCGATGGTTTGCAGCAGTCTGGACTTGGAGCGGAAAAGGTTCCGCACGGCATAGGAAAGCGGGAGCATGGGTCAGCTGCGGAGATTTTTGACGATGGGCTGGGTCATCGCCTGCCAGGCGGGCCACAGCGAGGCGAAGATGCCGAGGAGTAGCGCTGCTAGAACCCCGATGAAAATCACAATGGCATCCGGCTGGATGGCGAGCGTCTGGCCTTCATTGCCCATGGTGAAACTCTGCCAACGGAGGAACAAAGCCGCGAGACCGACTCCCACCACGCCGCCGGCGAGCCCTAACATTCCACCCTCGCTCAGGACGAGCCAGCCAATGGCGCGACCGGGAAATCCGAGGGTGCGCAGGACCGCATTTTCCTTCACCCGGCCACGGACAATGAGGAGGAGGGCGTTGGCGACGAGCCCGCCCACGGCGATGACCGCGCCGACGCCGAGCCACCGGGTGAAGCCGATGAGTTCGACGAGTTCGGACGCGGTTTCGGCGAAAAACGCCTTTTCCGGACGGGTGTCGGTGGGTTCTTGGCCGCTGCGGAAGAGCTCGTCGATGGCCGTGGCCACGGGTTCGAGTTGTTTGGATTCGCTGACTCGGACATTGAATTGTGTGACCACACCGAGGCCGGCGCGCGAGGCCTGTTGGAGGAATGGGAGTTTCACATAAGCGACGTTATTGTCCTGCGCGAAGGGTGAGCGGAGGATGCCGGAAACCGTGACGGTGACACCGGCGGCGTCGAAGCGGTCGCCGGGTTTGAGCCCGCGGCGTTTCGCGAAAACCTCACCTAACAATGCTCCGTCATCGCGCCGCCGCCATTCCTCCTCGCTGCCCTCGATGATCTCAATCTCGGGTGCGAATTTCCGCAGCAAATCATCGGGAACGCCGCGAAAAGTGATGACGTCGAGGGACGCGCCGCAGTTGTTGACGACGATCTGCACCGGGATCACCTCGCGCACGCCGGCGATCCTGCGAATCTCATCGGCGTAATGTTCGGGCAAGCGGCTGGCGGACGGGCAGAAGCGGTTTTCCCGATAGACGACCAGCGTAGTGTCCGCCGCTGAGGCTTCGGTCGCCTTGCCGAGCGAGCGCTGGAGGGTCTCGACGGCAGTGAAGAGAAACATGCCGGACGCGACACCGAAGATCGTTAGAATGGACCGGACCCGATGGCGGGTGAGCTGGATCCACGCG